>OMWB01000009.1 GCA_900314645.1 uncultured Actinomycetes bacterium | reverse complement strand
CGTCGATGTCGAGGAAGACCGACTTCGGGTACTTCTTGTCGGACCAGACGTAGCGCCACTTGCCGCTGACCTTGGTCCACGTGCCCTTCTGCGCGACGATCTTGAACGTGACGGACTTCGTTCCCGTGTAGTTGCCCTTGCCCTTGATGGTCACGGTGGCGGTGCCGGCCTTGGTGTTGTTCTTGTACGCGAGCGTGTAGTCCGTGTTGAGCTTGAGCGTGCGGGCGCCCACCTTCACCGTCGGAGTCGGCTTCTTCGCGGTGCCGTCGTAGCGCTGATTCGCGATCTTGGAGACCGTGGCCTTCGCGACGGACGCGGCGACGATCTTGAACGTGACGCTCTTGGTGCCAGAGTAGTTCCCCTTGCCCTTGATGGTGACGGTCGCCGTGCCCTTGCTGACGTTGTTCTTGTAGGTGACGGTGTAGTCGGTGCCAGACTTCAGCGTCCTGCTGCCGTCCTTGACCGTGAGCGCGGGCTTGATGGCGCTTCCGGTGTAGGTCTTGTTGGCGATGGAGGCGATGGTCGCCTTGGTGATGGACCTCGGAGCGATGGTCAGGGTGCCGGGCACGAAGGTGAGCTTGTAGTTGCCCTGGACCATCTCGGTGTCTTCGCTGGGCCCGATGGCGTAGGTGCCAACGTTAGAGCCCGTCTCGCGGGTAAGCTTGTAGCTGATGATCTCCTCGGTGCCAGTCTCAACCAGGCCGTCAACCGTGGCCGTGAAGGTCGGGTCAGCGGCGCGATAGATCTTGGTCACGTCGTTCACGGTGATCGTGACGGTCTTCGGGTCGATGGTGAAGGTGCCATCCGCTTGGCCGGTGTAGTTGCCCATGCCGCTGATCACGAAGGTGCCCGTGCCGGCGTTGACATTGTTCGCGAAGGAACCAGCAACCACCGTGAAGTCGGTGCCCTCGACCAGCGTCGCCTCGCCGTCCTTAACCGTGACGGTGGTGGTCAGCTCGCTGCCAGTGTAGGTCGTAGCGTCACCGCTGATCTGGAGGCCGTCAATGGACTTGGGTGTGATTTCGAATGTGCCACCGTCAATCGAGCCTGTGTAGTTGCCCTTGCCGTTCACGGCAACAGATGCGGTACCCACATTGACGTTCTTGTCGTATACGACCTCATAATCGGTGCCAGCCACGAGAGTGGTGTCGCCATCCTTAACCGTCAGCTCAGGCTCAATCTCGCTGCCCGTATAGGTCTGCGCGGCGATGGAGTCAACCGTTGCGCCAGAAATGGTCTTCGGGTTAACAGTGAACGTCACGGCCTTCGTTCCACCATAGTTGCCCGCACCGGTGATGGTCACCGTCGCCGTGCCCGCATTGGTGTTGTTCTGCCAAGAGAGCGTGTAGTCCTCGCCGTTGACAAGCACCCCGTCGCCGTCCTTGACTGTAGGCATCGGTTCGATGGCTGACCCGGTGTAGTTCTTGTCCGCGATGGGTTCGACAGTGAGATTGGTGACAGCCTTCGGGTTGATGGTGAAGGCGCCGGTCGCCTGTCCGCCGTAGTTGCCCATGCCGCTGATCACGAAGGTGCCCGTGCCGGCGTTAACGTTGTTCGCGAAGGAACCGGAAACCACCGTGAAGTCGGTGCCCTCGACCAGCGTCGTCTCGCCATCCTTCACCGTGACATCGGTCGTCAGCGCGCTGCCGGTATAGGTCTTGGCCTCGCCCTCGATCTGAAGGCCCTCGACAGGCTTGGGCAGAATCTGGAACGTCGTGCTGGTCGTACCGGTGTAGTTGCCCTTGCCAACGACGGTGACCCATACCGTACCCACGTTGATGTTGCTGCCATAGGCAACCGTGTAGTCAACACCAGCCACAAGAGTGGTGTCGCCATCCTTCACAAACAAGCCGTCCTGCGTAACTTCGGAGCCGGTGTAGGTCTTGTTGTCGATTCCGCCAACCATCGTGCCACTCAGATACTTGGAGGCGATAGTCAGCTCGCCGGCAACGAAGCTAACGACGTAGTTGCCCTGAACCTCTTCGCCAGCAGGCGTGATGGCATACTTGCCTGCGTTCTCACCAGGCTCGCGGGAGATGGCGTAGTCAATCGAATCCCCGGCAAGCAGTCCCTCGACCGATACGCCGAACTCTGGATCAGGGTCGCCATACGTCTTGGTAAAGCTCGTTGCGGTAACCGTGACCAGCTTGCCAACGATGACGAAGGTCGCCTGCGCAGAGTCGAAGTACTCGCCAGCACCCGTAACGGTAACCGTTGCAGTGCCCGCGTTGACGTTGTTCGCGTAGGACACCGTGTAGTCAGTGCCCGCGGCGAGCGTCTTGTCGCCCAACGTGACCGTGATGGCAGGCTCGATAGCGGAGCCCGTGTAGGTCTGGTCCTCAATGGAGCTGATGGTGGCGCCATTCAGCGAGTTGCCGAGAATCTGGAACGTCTTGGTGACGGTGCCAGTGTAGTCGCCCTTGCCCGTCACGGTGACGGTGGCCTCTCCCACCTGCGTGTTGTTCTGATAGGCAACCTCGTAATCCGTGCCAGCAACCAGCGTCTTGCCCAGAGCGGTCACAGTCAGATTGTTCAGCGTCACCTCGGCGCCGCCCGCGTAGGACTTGTCCTCGACACCAGAGACGGCGTCGTCGGTGAGCTGATACGGCGCAATCTGGAACGTGCCCGAGGCAGCGCCCTTATAGCCGCCCCTACCAAGAACCGTAACCGTAGCAGTACCCACATGCACGGCGTTGCTATAGGTGACGGTATAGTCGGTGCCCTCAACCAGCGTCGCGCCATCAAGCGTGACCGTGACTGCGGGGTTGAGCTCGGTGCCCGTGAAGGTCTGATCCTCAACGGTCACCACGGCGTTTTCGATGCTCGGGCGCTCGTCAGCACCATACACATAGTAGTTGGCGCTTCTCGAACCGGTGTAGTTGTCCTTGCCAGTGACCGTGACGTAGGCAAGGCCACCCGGCGTCATGTTGTTGCCGTAAGTCACGTCATAATCGCTCGAAGTAAGCGGGGTGCTCGTAGCCTCGTCAACAACCAAAACCCGCGGCTCGTCTCCCACGGCATGGGCACGCATAGTGTGACCGTTCGCCGGGTAGTACGAAGCGCCATGATAGGCAGTCGGATCCTGAATCAACAAGCTGTACCTGCCGCTCGAGAGGTTCTTGCTTGTTGCGTTATCCGCAACGGTAAACCCAAACGAACGCAAACCGGTCAGACGACCGCCCTCAACAGCAGTGACCCTGACCCACGCATGCGCGCCAGCCGTAGTGTTGTTGCCGTACTCAACGGTGTAGTCCGTATCCTTGGTAAAGGTGGTATCGCCATAGGAGACGGTCACGGAAGGCTCTGCCTTACCATTGACCAGCTGGGCATCGCCCAAGCTAATGCGGCAACGCGACAGGGCAAGACCTTCACCGATCGCCTCAACCACGTGCAGGGGCACCTCAAACGTGCCGGACCAGTCACCCGTACCGGTAATGACCATCGTGTAGTCGCCTGGGCCCGTTATGGCGTCAACCGGGGTGCCTGCGGACCTCGCGTTCCTATAGAGCGCAGCCGTGTATTCAGGCTCAAATCGCATGAAGGAGAGCGACGGTGTGAATGTATACCCGCGGTAGTTCAGCGTAGCCACATTACTCGAGCCAACCCGATAGCTAACCGTATCATCAAGACCGGTAACACCCACGTAGCTGAGCGCGGGACTCAGGGCAAAGACTTCGCCGAAATTAAACGTATCCATCAGGTTGACGGTCAGCGTGTCGCTACCACTCACCAGACCGCTGTCGTCAGCAACTGCCGTCACGGTCATCGTGTCGTTGTCATCAGAAAGCGCGGTCGTCACGGTGAAGCCCTGCCCCTCTTGGAGCAGAAGGTTCTTTCCGTACACCTGCAGGTAGACAGTCGGCGTCTCTCCGCGCTTCATGAAGTACTGGTTCGACCCGTTGACAGTAGCTGTCCATGCGTTCTGCAGCAACAGGTAGACCATGTAGCTCGTCATGGAAGGAGCAGCCGTGCCCTCAACCACCGTTGCGTTAAAGCTGCGCGTAGCATCGGCGTAGGCGCCGATGCCCGTCACCTTCACGGTTACCTCGTCACCAACGCTTGCCATGGTTATCAGATTACCCTGCTGGTCGTACACACCATCGACCACATAGTCGATGCCCTGGATCAACCCAGAGATAGAGACTTGGGGAGTCTCGATAGCACCAGTCGAATCAACATAGACGACCGAATACCGAGCGTACGAATCGAAACCATAGATGGAGCTTCTCACCATGGTTCGGCTGTTCAGCGAGTCCTGCGCCGTCTGATCAAAGTACACCGCGGCACGTACGGTGCCCGTGTAGCTGCCAATGCCGCGGAAAATGACATCGACCATGTCGCCAACCGCATTCGCGACGTACTCAACAGCATAGTCAAGGTTCTCGACCAGCTGAGTGCCGTTACGCCAAACGCTCCAGGCAAGATCGGAAATGGTGGCGCCAAGGTCATTGATGGTGAAGCCGGTATAGTAAGGCCCGCCTTGGCTGTAGGACCCGTTGTAGTTCAAACTCGCGTCAAAGCCGTAATCCAAGTTCACTGTCTCTACCAGCGAGAAGGGAACCCTCATCGTGCCGGTAAGCTTGCCGCCTTCCACGCCGGAGATGACGAGTGTGTATGTCCCGATTTCACGTGCAGCATCGATGACATTGCCGCTTGCGTCTTCGTACGAACAGGTGTAGTCAACGTCAGGTTGGAAGCTGATGAAGGCGTTGGGCCCGTCGTAGTAGAAGGTCATCTCCACAGTTGGCTTAATCGCCTGGCCCGTAGCCAAATACTCAATGTGGGTGTAGTAACTATCAATGTAGTCTCGCTGGCCGTCCCACGCAACACGGCTATGGCCTCCATAGACGACACGCTCGATGTCCAGAGCGTCGACAACCTTATATTGAGCAGTGGTACTGCCCATGTAAGGTTCAACGCCCGTAACCGTTACAGTCGCATACTCGCCCGCCTCGTGAACATGGTCGTTGTCCTCATACGTCACGGTATAGGCTGAGCTCTCAAGCTCCCCGTTCCCAAGATACACCGAAATCGTTGGCTCAACTGGCGAGCCCTCATAGAAGAAGTAGTCATCCCACCGATCGGAGGTCTCGTCGTAGAGCAAGCGACACGCTCGCTCCACTCAGGTCGTAGGGGTCGTAAAGCCTGAACCCACACGTGCGCTCGCCGGAATAGCTACTAATGCCCCTGACCACAACGCTGTACCAACCAGGCTCGGTCGGAGGATTCGTAAGAACCGTTCCATAGTTGTCCCGATAGCCCGCAATCTCATAATCGGTGCCCAGAATCAGGTAGATATCTTCGTCATAGTTGTAAATGACTAGGTCAGAGAGATCAAAGGTGCCGTCCACGAGAGGCTTGTTGCTTGAGTTGCGGAAGTAGCAGTCATAGCTTCCCTGAGCAATGTCATTGGGGTTATAGAGGCTGAACCCACACGTGCGCTCGCCGAAATACCTACCAGCGCCTTTGACCACGACGCTGTACCAGCCTGACTCGGTCGGGGGATTCGTAAAGGCCGCCCCGTTCTCGTCCATATATCCCGCGATTTGAAAATCGGTGCCCTGAATCAGGTAAATATCTTCGCCGGAGTTGTAAAGCGTCAGGTCAGATAGATCAAAAGCGCCATCGACAAGAGGCACGCTGTTGGGGCCGTTGAAGTAGCAGCTGTAATCGTCTCCGCCAATGTCATAGGGATCAACCACGGTAAACCAGCAACCGCCTGTGGCGCCGGTATACCCACCGCCCTCGATAGCTGTAGCCTTGACGAAGTATTCACCGGACGTGGTGGGAACTTCCACGCTCACCAAGTCGTCGTTGTCGTTGTAACCCTCGTAAGAAAGCTCGTAGTGAACACCTTCGACAAGCTCGTTGCCCGCAACGTCGGTAACCGTCGCCACCAGATTGATGGAGCCATCAATCAGCTTGGGATGACTGGTGTTTAGGCTAATACTGGCGCTCGAGAGATCGGATCCATCGACAATTTCGAACCAAACCTCAACGGTCCCCAAGTAGTGGCCGACTCCTTCGTACACGACGCGGTAAGAGCCGAGCTCGGTCGGCGCCGCACTCAAAACCTCATCATTATCATTGACGAAGCACTTCAGGCGATAATCAGTTCCTTCGACAAGCACGTAATCATCTGAGTCGAAGAAAACCACTTCGGGGGCATGCTGGCTGCCATCGTGCGCAAAACGATCACGCGTGTACGAGCGATACGTGCTCGAAAGGCCAGCGCCCTTCACTGCCGTGACAGAACAAGCAATCTGCCCCCACTCGCAGTTGCACACCTTCACATATACCGTCTGCCCCGCGTAGAGGTGGGCCGTCATCAGGAAGTTGCTGCCATCTCCGCTGGAACTATCAGAAGTGAATTCATCCGATAGTTTGGCGTCGTAGTAGAGATAGCCATCGGTGTCGTAGTCACCCTCGGAGTAGAACGAGTAGTAGCCGCTCTCTGAGGCTGTAAAGACGCCAATCCAATATGACTCGGAAGCGATCTCGACGTCGACCGTGCCAAGAGCCATATCAACGGGAGTCACCGGCTCGATGAGCACGAATCTGGTTCCAATGGTGCCCGTATATGGCTCAATGCCTTCATATACTACGTAGTATGCGCCAACTTCATTGGGCTCGCCGTTGAGCTCTTCACCGTCCTCGTTGGTGTAATACTTGAATTCATAGTCAACGCCTTGGGTCAGCTCGTCATAATCCCAGTTGCTGATGGTAACCGTAAAGTCGAGTGCCTGCCCAAGCTCAAATGTACTCTTGCTAATGTCGATGTGTCCATTAGCCAGGCTGTACTCGTTGAAAGGTTCGACTATGGCAAAAGTGGTTTGACCGGTGGCTTGCTCGTATGAGTCGCCCATCGCAAAGGCTCGCACAGCATAGCTGCCGATCTCGGAAGGAACTCCGTCGAACTCAATCCAACCCTCCTCGGTCCAAGTGTATCCTTCCTCCTCACACTCAATCTCGCCCAACTGGTAATACTGGTAGTAGTAATCAACGCCCTCGATGAGCTGATTTCCCGCTGCATCGTACACGGTAGCATCTAGTTCGACTGGCTCTCCCGTAACATCATAATTGTCCGTGCGGAGATCAATCCGGCCATACCTTAGGTCATTTGGACCATAGACTAGAATCCAAGAAGCCTCCGTGTTTCCCTCATATGCGCCCTTCCCTTGAGCGCTCACGAAGTATTCGCCTGGTTCAGAAGGAGCCCCCTCAAGCTCGACGTGTTCATAAGAGTAGAACTTGAAGGTGTAGTCATCGCCCTCTATAAGGAGGTTGTCCTCTGCGTCATAGACGGCCGCCTCCAAAGTGATGGCGCTGCCCGAAGCACAGTAGTCGTAGCGGTCAAGCTCGAGGTATCCCAGTGCCAAGTCTTTCGCGCTGTATATCGAGAAGAACTCATATCCCGTAGCGCCCGTGTAAACGTCACCCATGGCAACAGCTTGCGCGTAGTAGTTGCCCGGTGCAGAGGGCGCCCCAGCGAGCTCAACATTCGTGTCACCTATAGACGTGTTTCCTTCATCGTCCTCATACTCAACAGTATCAATTCGGTAGTACCTGAAGAAGAAGTCAACGCCTTCGGTCAGCTCATTTGAAGCACTATCGTAAGCGGTGGCATTCAACACGACAGGATCATCCGAGGCGATGTATTTATCGGTGCTCAGTTCAAGTCTGCCATATGTCAAATCGTTTATGTCATAGAGCCAAAACGCACGATAGTCCGTGGCGTCTTTGTAGGTGTCGCCGATGGCAATAGCCCTCACATAGTATGTGCCGGGCTCAGAAGGCGCAGTTTCATAGGGGACGTATTCCCATGCGCCATCTCCATCGTCGTACTCGACAAACACTTCCTTTGCAAACTGGAAAACATAGTCTACGCCCAAAGCGAGCTCATTCTCAGCCTCGTCATACACGGATGCGTTTAGGAAAAAGAGGCCCCCTTGGAGTGGATAGTCATAGTCGTAGAGCTCCAGCCTGCCATTCGCAAGGCTGCTGCCGCCTTCATTGTTGGATGAGTTGGGATCGCCCTTCGTCTGCCCATCCGCCTCAACCTCGCCACTCCCAAGTGCAACAAGCTCGACATCGTTGTCAACAAGCTCATCGTTGATTGTTGGTGCATTCTGGCTAGAGACAGCCATCGCAGCTTCATTGGCTGGCTCTGCATCCTCGTATGCCGTCACCTCCTCGACCACAGCCTCTTCCGCAGCTGCATCGTCATTCACCAGAGCAAGGTCACCTTCGTCTACCTGCCCCTCTTCGATGACGACGCCCTCCTCAACCTGCGGCTCATCATCAAGCACCTCGGCCAGCGCGGCGGTGGGCACGGACCCCATCACCATCGAGACCGAGAGCACGACCTTGAGACCGAGGTCCAGGAACTTCGGCATCTTCCTTAGTCCCTTCACGCCCTACTCCTTTCCCTCCGCGGGCATACCCGCAGCTATCGCCACATCAACGTACTCCTGCTCAGGCAGAAGCTTGCTGGCCTCGAGCGCCAGCGCGTTTGCACGATCGACCGCGGCGTTGTACCGCGCGACGAGCGACGAATTGAGCCCATACGTGTCGATGATGGTTCTGGCACTCCGGAAGAACTCCCGGTTGTACGGTTGCCGTTCCATCTTTTGGACCAACACCTCACCTGCTGTCAGCGAGTCTCCCAAAGCATAGTTTGAGAGGATGTCATAAATGGCATCTCCGTCAGATGGGGTTGCCAATCGAGCATATTTGGTCACGACTTCGGAATAGCGTCCCTCTGCATAGAGGACCGCAAGATACTCACTCGTTGCGGCCGGATCAGCCTGCGTCAACGTGCTGCCCAAGTACATGCGCTCGAACGCCTCGTGGTCTCCGGTGGTGTTTGCCGCGGTAAGCGCCGTCGATGAGGCATCGCACAGGAAACCGACCACGCACAGGGGCACACACACAAGCAGCGACGCGAGCCCCGCGGCAAACCCCTTCGCAAGACCATTGAGCCACGCCGGCTTCTGCGCAGCGAATCTCTCCCCCGCGGGCCCACACAGCAAGAAGGCAACGAGCAGTGCGATTGATCCAAACTGCAGGTCAAAGTCGATGAGAGAGTGGCCGAGTACCAACACAACAGCCACGAGTTCAGCCTGTCCCCAGCCTTCGTCCGCAGAAGGGTCTGCGGCCAGCGCCTTAGTGCCCGCCGCGCAGGCGGCCACGAGCAACCCCAGTCCTAACAGGCCGGCGTCAACCAGCGCTTGGACGTACGAACTGTGCACCACGGTGGTGTAGTACTGCGCCGACTGAATGTCTTGGTAACGGAATTGCCAACAGTTGGGCCCGATACCCAGAAGAGGGCTCGTCAGCCAAAGCGCAACGCCGTCGCGCATGTGGTAGAAGCGCTCTACCAACGTGGCAAAGGCATCTCCCACGCGGTCGTGAAGAACCGCGCAGGCTACCAGCACAAAGATGACGAGCGCAGCCACAAGCACCCGGCAAATGCGAGCCGTGTCAGGGCGGCTTTGAATGTCCTGCTCATGAGCGTGAAAGGCTCTGCATCCGAACGCCGCAGGCAGGAGCACCAATGCCGTGGCGGGCTGCATGACCTTTCCCAATACGAGGGCCAGCGCAAAGAGCGCTGCCGCGAAGGCGCCATGTGCGAGCGACAGAAGCAGCGTGCCCCATTCCCCCGCTCGTGCCCAGCCAATACCCAAAACTATGGCGACCATGACGAACACGAGCAGCGCACCGCCCGACTGAGTGAGCAAGAGCGCCAACGCGGGCAGACAGGCAACGGCACGCAGCCACGCATCGGGCGAAAGCAGGCAGAGGAAGAGGCACGCGCCGTACCAGATGGCCGCCGCATTCGCATACTGGAACGTCAGCTGCAGACGATCCTCCACCATGCCGCCGTACACCGGGAGCAGCCGAGCGCAGACCAGCACGCCCGCTACGGACGTAACCACGCCAAACCACGCGATGAGTCGGAGCGTCTTGGCCCGCTGCTGGACATCTTGGGCAGCCGCGAGAAACGCCATGCCTGCCATTGCAGCCCAGGCGCCAGTCTCGGCGAGCGTGGTAAGCGTTGCTCTGTGGGCAAGCGCACTCGCAAGGTACGACGCCACAAGGCCCAGCCACAGGAACGGGACAATCGAAACCGGCTGGCTACGGCGACCTTTCCGAAGGGAGGAAACCCCAGCAGCAAGGCCTACCACCACGCCAACCGCGCAGGTGGCGAGGCTGAAGTAACCTCCCTGCAGCAGGACGAGCAAGGCGATGGCGACAACGATGACGATGCTCGTCATGCGCGGATGCCTTTATGGTTTGCCTGGGCCCGTGGCCCGACGATTGATCGCATGGACAACTGCCTTCAAGAGCGAGGCGCTGCTGTGGTGAGGGTGCGGTTTGCCTGAGCTGGTATATAGAGTTGATTCTGACCCATTTGATACATCTGCGAAGGCAGAATCCCCGTACTTTTGGCGTGTTGTAATGCAAGTCACACAAGCGCGAGCCCCTATGCCGTGCGTCAGCGCTTATGTCATCGCCAACAGCCCCTGAAAGCGTGGCGCCAAGCAAGCCACTAGCTCGTCAGCAGGTAGAACGACACGAGCTCCTTGACCTCATCGCTGTCGTCATGCTCGAGCAGAATCTGCTTGATACCTTCGGTGTCGGCAATCTTCTGCAGATAGGTCTCGTACACGTCCCTCACGAAGGCGTAAAACTCCTCGTCACCCATAGCGTCCTTCAATTGCGCCAAGAACAAGGCCGAGTAGAAGTGGTCAGGCAATTGACCAGGGAACATGAACTCCCTCTCTATGCCCATGACCGTCGATATCGATTCCTTGTCTTCCTGCGAGTTGAGATAGTAATGGTCGAGCCCCACAAGATCGCCTTCAAGACCCATGCGCACCATTTCACGCTCGGCAATGTTCGCCTCAAGCGCGTTACCTTCGGGATAGATCTCACCCACCATGCGCAGTGACTCGCTGTCGCGGCACGCGATCTCAGAATCCGTCAGATAGCTGGTGAAACCTTCGTCGATCCAGCCCTCGCGGTACTCGTGATTGCCCACGGCATCATAGAACCACTGATGGCCCACTTCATGAACAAGGTGCGCAAACCTGTCCTGATAGCCTTCCACCTCGCCGTCGTAGAAGAAGTCGCCGTTGATAATCGCAACGCCGGAAAACTCCATGTTGGAGCACCCCTCAACCATCGTGAAGCAGTCGCGATGGTATGGGCCGACAAGCTCGATGAAGCTATCAAACGCATCCGTGAGATACTGCCTCGTGAGCATGCGATAGTTCTCCACGTCTCCCACGTTCAAGTAGCAGTTACTGATGCTGATTCCTTGGACCTCAAAGGCGTCCACGCCCATGCAGTCTGACGCGAATACGGCAAGGCTACGGAGGTCCTTGGCGTCGATGGTTGTCAGCGTCCCGTCTTGCTGCACGGTTCCTGGGCCAACAACCGTAAACGTGTCGGGCGCCTCAACCGTTACGTGGTAATCGGCAAGCTCGGGATTGCGGTTCTCAAGTTCAAAGCTCGCAGGATCGAGATACCATTCGCCGTTCTTCATGTACTCAAGGTACGGGAAGCAGAACGTCAAGCTGAACAGTTTGCCCTCATCAAAGACGGACGTGCCGAACCGTCCTCTGAGAATGGGGAGGTCTGTCCAGGCGTTCACCTGCAGAATAAGGCTTTCGCCCACCTTGAGGGGGCTATCCGACAGGTCCACCTTCACCAACGTGTTGTCACCCGCGTCAGACGCGAACGGCAGCTGATCCGCGGTGCCGTCGCGGGTAACTGAGGTGATGGCTGCCGACTTGCCCTCGTTGCCCTCCGGCCACTCTGAAATCAGAAACGGAACGTATCCGTAGGGATAGTACCTGAGGTAGAGTGCGTCGAGGTCCTTGCTGCCGTCGTTGTTGATGTTCATCTCGACAACCTGCTCCATGCGGTTGCCGTCGGTATCGAGCGATATCTGAATGTCATACGACGCCGCGCGAACGGAAGCGACCTGCTCATTGTTTGCAGCCTCATATGCGGGAGTGTCGGCTGACTGAGACTGCGCGCAGCCCGGCAGCGCCGAGGACGCCATGGCACATCCTAGCGAGAGCAAGGCGGTCCTACGAGTTATGCAAGCGGTATTCCAGTCCTGGCAAACACGGTGGCGGGTTTCCACAATCGGCGCTCTTTCTCGAAGGTAGGCGTTGCCGCCTGGCTCGGACTCACCTGAGTATTCATTTTATGCTGGAATGGTCTTTTCAATTATGGTGGGCCCTGTGGGGTTCGCCGCGTCGCCTCCGGCGACGCTCCACGGCTCCGCGCCTTCCGGCGCTCCGCCCGGGACATGCCGCAGGCATGTCCCGCCCTCGCGGGTTCGAACCCCGCGCGCCGGGCATCAACAAGAAAGGCCTCCGTCACGGGAGGCCTCTTCGTCAATTGTGGTGGGCCCTGTGGGGTTCGAACCCACGACCTTGGGATTAAAAGTCCCCTGCTCTGCCAACTGAGCTAAGGGCCCAACAGATGCATTCTAGCACGCGGGCGCTTGTATCGCGCACTCATAATGATTCTTCGCCGCGTTCAAATACATCGGCACGGCTGCATTCAGTCATTTTTGCGGCCATGCAACAGAGTGAAAAGCCCCATGTCACTGTGGGTATACACACTCTGACGCCAGGCCGCTCACACTGTGCCTGGCGCACCTATCCACGCACCCTGCGAGAGAGGATGCATATCATGCGCAAGATTGACCCACGCAAGATCATCGCTGTACTTGTTGCGACATTCATCGCCATCGGCAGCCTTGCCGCTTGTGGCACCGCCACAAGCAAGCCAAAGACCGCCTCGGAGGTATACGCTGCATACCTGAAGACTGATCACGACAACAGCGTCGTGACGGGCGACATGACGCTCACCGCAGGCGTCGGCGCCCTCCAGCTCTCGTTGGACACTACGCTTGACCTGCAGCTTAACGGCGGTGCTGCCCATGGCACCATTGCCGCAAAGAGCGGCGGCTCCTCCATGGAGCTGTACTCCGTCGAGCAGGACGGAAAGCGGCTCGTATACTACAAGGGCATCCCCATTGACCTGAGCGCACTAGGCCTTGACCTTAGCGGCCTTACCAATGACCAGTGGTATGTCGCGGAGTCGGACGCCGCCGATATCAATGCAAACATCGCAGATGCCGCCAGCGTGCTTGACGAGTCCATCTTTATCGAAGCCGCCTTTGAAGAGAACGACGGCACCTACACCGTAACCATTAACGGTGCCTCCCTTGCCAAGCGGGTTGCCGCCGCACTCGCAACTGAGAACGACACCGCAGAGGCCATCGCGAGCCGTGAGGAGCTTGTCAACAACATCCTCAAGGACGCGAACGTTGTCCTGACCTTTGACGATTCATGCCGCCTGACCTCCGTCTACATGGCACCCGTTACGGCTTCCGTCCCGGTTGATGCGAGCCTTGCGACCAACCTCGACGTGACCATGGGCCTCGATCTGAAGGTGTCGGGCTATGGAACGGTCGGCGCCATCGAGGTTCCCGCCGAGGTCGTGTCCGCTGCGGTCCCCACTGAAGAGACCCCGATTCCCGCGCTGGGCAACGCCGCATAGTCGCATCGGCGCAACGTTTGAGCAGAAAGGGACGCCCCCTTGGACCACATGTTCCAAGGGGGCGTCCCTCTTTTGCCTATGCGGCTAAGACTCGCTTACTCGTTCTCCCAAACCCACTGGCCGTTCTGGAAGACGGGGACCTCTTCACCGTTTGCCTTCACGCCAGTTACGCAGAGGTCGTCGGAGCCGATCATGAAGTCAACGTGCGTGGCGCTCTGGTTCACGCCGTGGGCGATCAGCTGGTCCTTGTCCA
Organism: uncultured Actinomycetes bacterium; assembly: GCA_900314645.1. Taxonomy (GTDB): domain Bacteria; phylum Actinomycetota; class Coriobacteriia; order Coriobacteriales; family Atopobiaceae; genus UBA1367. The sequence goes on along the minus strand of OMWB01000009.1, from coordinate 153,219 downwards.
TCTCAAGGCCGCCGTCCAGGCACTCCGGGAAGCCGGTGCCCAGCGCAAGGTGGCAGCTTGCGTTCTCGTCATACAGCGTGTCGTAGAAGAGGATGCCCGTCTCACGAATAGGCGTGTTCTTGGAGATGAGCGCGCACTCACCCAGACGAACGGCGTTCTCGTCCGTCTCAAGGATCTGGCGCAGCACCTCCTTGCCCTGCGCCGCACCGTAGTCAACCACGGCGCCGTTCTCAAAGCGGAACCAGAAGTCGCGCACCACCTGGCCGGCATGCGCCAGCGGCAGCGCAGAGTACACGACGCCGTCGACGCGCATGCGGTCGGGCGTGGTGAACACCTCTTCCGTGGGGATGTTGGGGAAGAAGACCGTTCCGTCGACGGTACGCGCGGCGCCACCCTCCCAGATATGACCCTGATTGAGGCCTATGGTCAGGTCGGTGCCGTTCTTTGAGTGGTAGTGCAGGTGGTCAAACGCGTTGTCGTTCAGGAAGCGCTTGTTCTTCTCGAACGCCGCGTTGTGCGTCTCCCATTCCTGCTGCGGATCCTCACCCGCAGAGCGCGCCGTCTCGAGAATGGCAACCCACAGGCGATAAACCGCCTCGTCGGCCGGCACCCCCTCAAAGACTTGGGTAGCCCACGCCTTTACTGGAACACCGGCGATGGTCCACACGTTGCGTCCAAAGTCCATGCCCTCGCGAAACACGCGGCACTCGCTGTTGCGCGCACGCGCAGCGGCCGCGGGCTTGGCAGGGTCGATGTCCTTCAGCGCCGACGGGTCGCTTCCCTCAAGGTAGATAAAGGCAGCGCCAGCCTCAGCTAGGCCATTGAGCTGGGCAATCTTCCAATCTGGCGTATGCTGGAAGTACGACAGCTCCACGTTCTCGTACTCCATGCGCGTGATGGCATCGTCGCTCCAAATGACCGTCACGTGGCCAGCGCCAGCAGCGTAGGCGCGCTCGACCACCAGACGCGCAAAGTCTGCCCGCTCGACCGGGGCCTGTACCACAACCTCCTGCCCCGGACGAATCGCGCCGCCCTTGCGCACGATAAGCTCCGCGTAGCGCCCGATCTGGTCAGAAAGCCCCTCGATAGCTCGACGGCATTCTTCTGAAGTCATATGTCCCATGGCGTTCCTTTCAAATGCAGCGGATATACCGCTGGATGCATTGATGTGCCAGCAGAGTATGCCCAAGTAAACCAATCCGTAGTCCTTTGGTTTACCGACGACGTCCATCTCCATTGACCGCACATCAATTTTGAAATGGCGCTCGTAAGAAGCGTTGGCTCCGCCGTTTTGGGCAGCGCAAGAAAAAAACGAGGCCCCACAGGGCCTCGCTGAGATGTTCTGGAGCGGGTGACGGGATTCGAACCCGCGGATACCAGCTTGGGAAGCTGGGGCCTTACCACTTGGCGACACCCGCATGCATGGAGATTCTATCACAGCCCGACTTCTCATGTTTTTGACACTCTCGCTTCCCTAAATCATCGCCAATTCGCTCACCTGCACGCCTTGCGCCAAATCTGACGCAAGTGCAGAAATGTGCCACTGACCTGCAGGTGTGTGCAAGCTTACTGCGAGGTCGCATCGCTAAGGTCTTGCCTCCCCGCCCTTTTGAGGCACCGCTACAAAGAGGAGGCAAGAGATGGACTTGAACCCAAAACGACAACGCCCACGGCGATCACCCAACCGCAACGGAGACGCGCGCTACGAGTTGCCGCGCGCCGTGCTGCTTGGAGGTGACCCCATACGTGGAGGACGCCCCTGCGCCCCGGGACATGCCGGCCGTGCAAGCCTTTCGCTCGCGACGCGCACCAGTCACGTTGTCCACGCCCGCGCGGACATGATGCGTCATGCCTTGCAGGCGTTTGCAGCCGCACTACTGCTGGCCCTTGTGCAGGCGCTCGCGCCGACCGCCTGCAGTCCCACTGCCGCGCTCGCCGCAAGTGGCACCGATCCAAAGACCATCACGATGAGCACGGAGTACCGCCACCAGCTGGATGGCCAGGAAGCCTACTGCACCGTCATCAGCGTGTCCCCGCCACCTCGGGGCACGGTGGTCTCGTCATGGACCTCTGGACCGCTGATGTTGGACTATGTGCTGTACCACAGCGACGGTGGCTTCGACGTGCAATACGGTTGGGAGCCTGCGCGCTATGCCGTATGGGCCATTATGCACAACGACAAGCAGTACCTCACCACCTATGGCTCGGGCGAGGCCATGCCGGAGTGGTTCTCCAGCCAGGTCAAGGCCCTGTATGGGGCTGCGGAGAGCTGGGTAGAGGCTGGAGCGCAAGGGCCGGAGCGCGGCTGCTCGCGCGTATATTCCCCCAATTCCAGCGAGTACCAGCCGCTTGCCATCTGCGTTCCACAGCTGGGTGGCGTCTCGCTGACGAAGGTGTCCAGCCTACCGGCCATCTCTGACAACGACGCATGCTATAGCCTCGCGGGCGCCGAGTATACGCTCTACTCCGACGCCGCGTGCACGACCCCAGTGACCACCCTGGTTACCGACAAGGACGGGGCTGCCGACGCCGCTTCCTTGAGTCAAGGCACGTACTACGTGCAGGAGACCAAGGCTCCAAAGGGTTTTGAGAAGAACGAGGAGACCTACGAGGTTAAGGTTCTTCCGCTTGAGACAACCGCGATTGCGGGCGGCACGGCGCAAGACAACCCGCTCTTTGTCGACGTGGGCCTGTTGCTGCGCAAGGGCGACGCAGAGATGATCCTGACGGGCGACGAGACGCAGGCGCAGGGTGACGCCACGCTTGCTGGCGCTCAGTTCTTGGTTTCGCGCTGTGCAAACACCATGGGCAACGCTTCAGGGGAAGCGACACGCAGCTGGACAATCCAGACGGACGGGCAAGGCGTGGCAACACTTGATGACGAGCACCTGGTAGCGGGCGACGAGCCATACCGTGACGAAGACGGGACGATTGTGCTTCCGCTGGGCACCTACACCATCGAAGAGATCGCGGCACCGGAGGGTTACCTTGCAGGAGGACAGTCCTGCTGCTTTGTGGTTGAGCAGCAGGGATCGCGAGCCGTCAGGCGCATCGTGAGCGGTCCCACGCGCTCGTCAGAGCGGCCGGGATCCACGCAGTTCTTGGTCCCCAATGACGTAGTCCGCGGCGGCGTGAGACTGGGCAAGGTGGATATGCAGCGCCTCGATCACGTTGCACAAGGCGCGGCGACGTTGCAGGGCGCGATGCTGGCCATCGAGCTCACCAGCGATCAGCCCGTTGTGGTTGATGGGACCACCTATGAGCCCGGTTCCGTCGTGACCACGCTCACAACCAGCGCTGATGGCTGTGCCGAGACCGCCTCTGACGCGTTGCCCTATGGCACGTATGTTGCCTACGAGATTGAGGCGCCCGAGGGATATCGGCTGACCGGACGCGACGAATGGAGCATGTCGTTTCAGATTCGAGAGAATGGCGCTGTAGTAGACCTCTCCGGTGCTGACGATTCCGTACCTGACCAGGTAAAACGTGGCGACCTCGCCTTTGTGAAGGTGGATGGCCAAAGCATGCGCCGCATGGCGGGGATTCCCTTTGCCATCGAGTCCCTCACCACGGGCGAACGACATGTAATTGTCACCGATGACAACGGACAGTGCTCGACGAGCGCCTCGTTCAACGCCCACACGCACCTGACCAACGCGAACGACAGCGTGGCGGCCGAAGACGCGCCGCAAATCGATGCGCAGTCGCTTGACGCTTCTGACGCCGAGGTTGAGATTGAGGCTGAGGCGACAGATGAGGCTGGCATTTTGGAAGAGACCCCTGCGGAGGACGAGGAACTCGAGGGCGAGGCACTTACCGACCTGGTTGAGAAGACCGTCGCGGATGCTGTCGAAGCTATCGAGGATGGGGTCCCCGACGAGGTGGCGGAGGAGACTGCCCACGAGGAAACAGCTGCCCTTACAGCGGAGGAGACCAGCACTGGCGATGATCCGGCCGACCTGAGCGAGGGCGAGGCGGCCGAGATTGACGAGGTGGCGGAGCAGTCAACGTCCGAGGAAGCCCTCGCGGAGGTCGCGGAAGACACGCCTGAACCGCTGACCCTGGTTGCCAGCGCTACCGAGAGCCCCTATGACGCATCTGCGGGCATTTGGTTCTCTGGCGGAACTGACCTGTATGTTGAGCCTGACGACAACTTGGGGGCGCTTCCCTATGACACCTACCGCGTGAGCGAGCTTCGCTGTGCGGCAAACGAGGGCTATGACCTGGTCAGCTTTGAGATTCGCGTCTCGCGCGACTACATGGAGATTGACGGCGGCACGGTGGATGACCATGCGCAACCGACGGTGCAGACGATCCTCGCCACTACTGCATCGCAAGACGACGGCAGCGTGTGGCAGCTCACTGACACGGTCTACTTCAACAACCTCTCGACGGATGGCACCGAGTACGAGCTGCGCGGCACACTGCACTATGTGACGGAGGATGGATCGGACGGCGGAGTCGTGACTGACGCGTCGGGAAACGAAGCCGCGGCGAGCACGCTCTTCACGCCGAGGGCCTCGAGCGGCAGCGTGGACGTCAGCTTCACCCTCGATGCGGACCTGTGGCGAGGCACGACGGTCGTTGCCTTTGAGGAGCTGTGGCTCGATGGGCAGCTGCTCGCCTCCCATGCCGACATCGCTGACACCGACCAAAGCGTGAACGTGCCCCGCATTGCCACCACCCTGACCGACACGGAAGGTGCAAGCGAGGTGCTTGGCGCAGACCATGTTGAGCTGGTCGACACGGTCAGCTATGAGGGGTTGACGCCCGGCAAGACGTACCAGCTTATGGGCACGCTGATGGACAGGGAGACGGGCGAGCCCGTCCTGCGTGCGGACGGCACCCCCGTCACCGCGCAGCGCAGCTTTGTGCCCGACGCATCTTCTGGCACCGCGACCGTGACCTTCACCTTTGACGGCTCGCTGTGCCAGGGGCACACGGTCGTGGCCTTTGAGTCGCTCTGGCATGAGGGGGTCGAGCTTGCCGTGCACGCCGATCTTGAAGACGAGCCCCAGTCCGTTACCATCCCTGGCATCCAGACAACCGCAGCCAACGCCCTTGATGGCAGCCATCTGCTGCTTGGATCGCGCGACGCAAGCATCGTGGACACCGTGGCCTTCCAGGGCCTTGTTCCTGGAAACGAATACCTGCTCAAGGGGTCTTTGGTCAACCGCGCGAGTGGCGAGGCAGTGCAGGCAAACGGCCAGCCCGTCCAAGCCGAGCTCTCATTCACGCCTGACGCTTCTAGTGGAAGTGTGGACATGACCTTCACCTTCGATGCCGCCGAACTCCTTGGCACCGAGGTCACGGTGTTTGAGCAGCTCTACCACGATGACAAGCTTGTGGCCACCCACGAAGACCTTTCGTCAGACAGCCAGTCGCTCAGCATCCCGAAGATCGGTACGGTCGCCACCTCACCAGAAGGCACCAAGACGCTTGATGCGGCCACTGACCAGCACATTATTGACACGGTCCGGTATGAGGGCCTTGAACCGGGAGCGAACTACCTCATCTCGGGCGTCATTCATCTACGTGACGAACGCGGCAACGATGCCGGGCTGCTCGTCGATGCGGAGGGCAAGCCTGTGGCAGCGAGCGCCCCGCTCGTCCCCGAAGCATCGTCAGGCGAGGCCTCGCTTGAGTTTGCCTTTGATGCCTCTGACCTTGGCGAATGCGACCTCGTGGTGTTTGAGCTGCTCATGAATGCAGACACCGAGACCCTCGTCGCGACGCATGAGGACATATCTGACGGCGGTCAGACCGTCACGGTGCGCAAGCCCTCAACACCCCCGTCCACTCCAACACCCAAGAACGGGGGCACGTCGCGCCTGCCAAAGACAGGTGATGTTGCCCTGCCCACTGCGGCTGTCTTCGCAGCCGCGCTCTTCGCGCTTGGTCTTGGCGGCGCCCTGCGCATCCAAGACAGAAGGAAGCAACGCCATTCGCAGAAGCACATGGGCTAGCGACATGAAGAAGGGCGGCTCGCCCTTGCGGCCAGCCGCCCTTCTCGCAACTCCGGAGACGAAGCTATGCGCGACGAATGAGCTCGGTCAGAAGCGCCGTGATGGAGCTTGCCTGGCCAGGATCGACGAGGTCAGGGCTGTCATCGGACGTATGGGACAGCGCGGCGACTCCTTCTTCCACACCCATGATGGTCAGGGCACGGACGGACTTGCGCATGGCGGGCGTCGCGTCGGTGTCCTCCCATGTATGGGAGGCGCGATGTACCGGAATATGCAGGTCGTCGGCAATGTTGCTCAGCAGACGCATGATCCTGCGGTCCGTCTTGCGGCCATTGACCTGGCCCTCGCTCGTCAGAAGCGTGAGGTCGCCCGCACCAATGCAGTCGAGGTTGATGAGGAACGCGCCACGAATCTTAGAGCGGTACTCGCGCAGGAACGACTTCATGCCAGCGTGATCAAGCTCGGACGCTCCAAGCGCCACAAACCAGACGTCGTGCGCAATGAGCTCGTCGTCGCGCATGGACAGAATCGCGTCGCGAAGCTCTTCCTGCTCTTCCTCGTCGAGCGGGCGAACGTCGATGTCTTCAACCTCGTCGAAGCTCTCGACATCGTCGTACACGTCATCGTCGGCATCGCGCAGACCGGCACGGGTCGTTGCGCCACCCTTCCAGCGGCCGTTTCCGTTCTGGTCCTCGTCATCAATCAGCCTAAACGTCGAACGTGCGCCGCCCGTGCCGCTGACAAACGGATCGGACTCCGCCAAGGAGGGGTCGGGCAGGTCGAAGAGCGATGCACGACGGGCAACATTGCGCCTCTGAGGCTGGAACTCACTCTTGCCCCAATTGGGGTCATCGATCCCCTCGGCCTTGGGCGCGGGCTCGATGGGCTGCGGGGTATCCGACACAAAGCCGTCATCGACCAGCTCGGTAAGGCCCGACCCATCCATAAGGTCAATCTCCTCGTCGGTGGGCAGGTACTCGTCCTCGAACGCGATACCAGGCACCAAGCCAGAGATGTCAGTAACGACGGGAGCTGGGGCATCGAACTCGTCTTGCTCGATCGTCGGAATACGGAGCTTCCAGGCTGCGATGGGCTCGGTAGAAGCGGTGTCGTCATAATCGGGCTCGAAGTCGATGGGCTCTTCAACGACGGGCTCCGGCTCAGGCATGACAACCGGCTCGGGCTCGGGTTCGACGACCGGCTCGGGCTCGACGTAGGCCACAGGCTCGGGCTCGGGCTCAACGACCGGCTCGGGCTCGACGTAGGCAACCGGCTCAGGCTCGGGCTCAACCTCAACGACCGGCTCAGGTTCGACGTAGGCAACCGGCTCAGGCTCGACGTAGGCAACCGGCTCAGGCTCGGGCTCAACCTCAACGACCGGCTCGGGCTCGACGTAGGCAACCGGCTCAGGCTCGACGTAGGCAACCGGCTCAGGCTCGACGTAGGCAACCGGCTCAGGCTCGACGTAGGCAACCGGCTCAGGCTCAGCCTCAACGACCGGCTCGGGCTCGACATACACGACCACTTCCGGTTCGACCTCGACAACTGGCTCGGGCTCGACGTAGGCAACCGGCTCAGGCTCGACATACGCAATCGGCTCAGGCTCAGGCTCGGGCTCGGGCTCGACAACTGGCTCGGGCTCGACATTGGCAATCGGCTCAGGCTCAGGCTCGACGTAAGCAACTGGCTCGGGCTCAGGCTCGGCAATCGGCTCGAATTCGACCTCAGGCTCCGGCTCGGGGATGACAATTCGCTGGAACGAGGCGGTCGAACCCGCATCGAACGAATCGTCCTCGAGCTCGTCAAGAGGCTCGGGCTCGTATGCAAGTTCTGGCGCAAAGACCGGATCGTAGTGGAACGTCGTCGGCTCTTCTTCGTCCGCGGGCTCCCACGGAGTCATCGGCTCGGGCGCTACAAACGCATCTTCGGCGTACTCAGCCTCAAGCTCAGGCTCATATGAAGCCTCGGTAGCGATGCCGTACTCAAGCTCAGGCTCTGGCTCGGGAGTCACCTCAGCCACAGGCTCGGACGCCTGCTCAGACTCCCACTCCTCCATCGGCTCAAACGCAGCTTCAAACGAAGGCTCATCGTCCTCGATGACCTCAAACTCGGCATCAAGAATCTCGTCAGCCGCAAAGTCGAAGATTGCAGCTTCCTCTTCATCAAGCCACGAGCTCTCGGCCTCTGGCTCTACGGTCTCATTCCAAGCATCATCCGACTGCTCAGGCTGCTCCTCGACGCGCTCCGCGGGCACGGCCTCAGGAACGTAGTCGAATGCCGTATCGGACTCAGGCGCAACCGGGCCCTCGTCAAACTCGTCATCGGCAACGTCTACCTCGTCTTCGTAGGCGTCAAACTCGTCATCGGCAACGTCTACCTCGTCTTCGTAGGCGTCAAACTCGTCGACGTACGTCGCAGAGTCGTCAAACTCACCCTCGGCGTAGTCATATCCCGTTTCCTCGGGCTCAGCCGCAGCCTCAGGCTCAGCCGCAACCTCGGGCTCAGCCGCAACCTCGGGCTCAGCCGCAACCTCGGGCTCAGTCGCAGCCTCAGGCTCCGCGGCGACCTCGGCCTCTGCAGCAACCTCGGCCTCGGACTCGGCAACAATCTCAGACTCGAGCTCGGCAGCAATCTGGGGATCCGCGTCAACCGAGGCCTCGTCGATGCCGCGCTCCTCAAGATCATCCAAGAATGCCTCTTCGGCCTCATCAGAATAGTCAGCATCAAAGTCGGTGTCATAGAGGGCGTCGTAGACCTCGTCCTTGGCGACGTCACTGCCAAAGAACTGGTCACGCAGGCCGGCAAAGAAGCTCCCGATCTTGCCAAAGAACGACGTGCCGCCCTTCTCGCGCTTGCGGCGGGAACGACGCTCGGGCTGCTCGCTCTCCCACTCGTCCACATCAGAGCCGGAAATCACCCCAAAGCCGCGGCGATCAAGCTCGTCCTGCGGACGGGCGTCGCGGCTCAGCAGCTTGGGCTCGATGTACTCAACCTCACATGCCTGCGGGAGCATGTTGAGCGACATGATGACGTCCTTGCCGTGGCGGACGCCCACAACCTCTTCGTAACGCTCGGTCACGATGTGCGGCTTGATACTGGGCTCCGGCTCCTCCTCGGGCTCGGGCTCCGGCTCAACCTCAGCCTCGGGCTCTGCGACGTCGCGCATCTGGGCAAACGAGGGGACAAAGGAGCCGTCAACTGCAGGCTCAGGCTCAACGTCAGGCACGACCTCGAAGCCCGCGAAGGTATCCTCTGGCTTGTCGATGTCCTCGTCTACGGGCGCCTCGACTGCCACAGGAGCACGATCCTCGTACGGCTCGTCAAGCTCCGGCTCGGGCTCCTCGTCGTACTCGTCCTCGTAGACCTCGTCGAGCTCAAGATCGTCGGCGGGCTCTTCATAGCCTTCGAACCCGTCGGGCTCGTCCAGCTCCTCAAATCCAGCGTAATCGACCGGCTCGTCCAGCTCCTCAAATCCCGCGTAATCGACCGGCTCGTCAAGGTCAGCGTCATCAAACTCGTCAGCAGACCCTTCAGCCTCGTTCTCCTGCCTGGCAACGTGGTTCTCGACCACGGCATGGGCATAGCCCGTAGCGGCATCATGGGCCGGACGCACCTTATCAAGCACGCCCAGCATGGCGGCGACGGCTGCCTTGTTGTCGTTGGCGCCCTCGGTATACGGCGCAAAGCGCTGGTAGACGGCATCAACGCCGAGGAAGACCAGCGGCAGCGAGGCAATGAGGCCCAAGACCCACAGCACGCGGCGCGCCACCTCAGGCACGAAGCTGAACAGCTGGAAGATGCCCAGGACGCACGCAACGCCCACGCAGATGGGCGCGATGGTCAGCAGCAGCGGCTGGAAGCGCGCGACGGACGGCTTGTACAGCAGGCTCTCGCGCGGCGTGTCATAGTGCGCGACGATGACGATGGGGCGGTTGCCCTTGACCACCAGCGGACCCTCAGCGCGATGGACACCCACCACGTTCTGGCTGCGGGCACGTCCAAAGCCGGACAGGAAGCCGTGGCCTGTCTGCTTCAGCAGGAAGAGCACCCCGCATAGAAAGACGATCACCACACCTGCGGCCGCAATCGGCGTGCCGTAGAAGCCGGAGAGCACGATGCCCACAAACAGGAGAATCATGAGCACGCGATATGGCAGGTTGCCCGCCGTCGGTGCCTCAAACTCCTGCAGCTTTGTCTCCACCCCATGCTGGTCCATAAGCTGCTGGATCAGCTGGGCAGCCTGCAGCTCTTCCTGGCTGTTGGTTGGGGCGATGTCCACCTGGTCGTTCAGGTAATCGATATAGTCGCGCGTAGTGGCCATGCTTTTCATCCTTCGCTCTGAGATGAGCTCCTTGAGCCATTAGTCGTTAAAGTATACGTCTAATTGCACTGCATATGCGTATACCACCCGCCGACGTAACAAAGCACCTCGGTCTTTGCGCATGTCCTCAACGCGCGTCCTTAGGTGGTGGCCCCCTTTGTCCGCGAGATGGGTTTTGGCGGCGTGCGGGTGTCAGGGCCGGGCAAACTATTGTTCGCTACAATGGTAGGGCACCCATTGAAAGGAGACCCATGACCGACGAGGAGCGCTTCGTGTCGCTCACCAGTGACGACGAGCAGGCCCGACGCCTTTGCGCCCTGGCCATCGCCTTCTCCAATGCTGAGTCTCCCATCTCCTCGCAAGAGGTTCATGCCGCCCATTACGCAGACCTGAGTGACGACTCGTTCCGTCGCAAGTTCTCGCGTGATCGCGAAAAGCTGGTTGAGTGTGGCCTCGTCATCCGCCAGGTAGGCCAAGACGTTCGCGATGCGCTCTGGCAGGCAGACGACTCCTCGTTTGCAGACGGCTCCTCGCTCTCGTCTGACGACGCCCTGATGCTGGACGTGCTCTGCACGCAGCTGGTGAGCGACCCTTCCTTTGCGTGGCATGACGAGCTGCGCCTCGCCCTTGCGAAGGTTGACCACGCCTTTGGCGCGCTGACCGCGGCCAGGCTCTCCCCCACGCGACAGACAAACGAGACACTGCGGACACTTCTTTCCTGCGTGGAGCACAGCCGCCTGGCCGCGCTCACCTACGTCGACGCAAAGGGTGTGCGCACAGAGCGCACGGTGGCACCGTACGGCCACTTTGGCCTGCGAGCTTGACCCCAACAACCTGCGAACGCTTCGCGCAGACCGCGTGGAGCGCGTCAAGCAGCTCGCAAAGCGCTTCGAGATGCCCGAGGACTTCTGCGTCGATGACTACGTGGTGCTCCCGTTCCAAATTGGCGCCACTTCCTGCACCGCGCAGCTCATGACGACGTCCGCGACGGACGCAGACATGCTTGCCGACCTGAGCCGGCGTTCCCGCCTCCACGACGGACTGCACGAGGTCGCCGTGAGCGACGTGACGGCTGCAGCGCGCTGGGCCATTGCCGCAGGCATGCGCCCCACCTTTCCAGAGGAGCTCGTCACGGAATGGCGGCAGCTGCTCGATGTCGCGGCCGCAGCCAAGGCAGTTCCCCAACCCGAGGTTAGCCGCGCGACCGCGCGCCCCGCGCTCAAGGGGCGTCGTGGCCGAAAAGGCGGGGTAGCCGAGCTTCGCGAGCTCATGGCCCTCGTTGGCTCGCTCAAAGACGAGGGCGCGACCCTCACGCCCGCAGCGGTGGCGGCACGTCTCGGGATACCGCAGGAGCGGGCCTCTCTCCTCATCAACCTGATCCTCACCGCCTGCACCGACACGGGCTACCAACTGCCGCTCACTCTTGCAGAAGGCGACGGCGTAACCCTCAGCAGGTCGCAGGGTGTTACGGGAAGGCCGGTGCGTCTCACGCAGGCAGAAACACGCGCGCTGCTTGCCGCCCTTGACGAGCTGGGCTTCGCTGAGGATGACCCGCTTCGCATCAATGTGCTCGAGGCGTTTGGTTCCTCAGGGCTGGATGAGCAGGCGCTACGGGCACGCGTGGAGACGGCCCTCTCGCTTGACCAAAACGAGACGCTCGAGGCGTGCTCGCGGTCTATCTCTGCGGGCAGCGCGCTCTCGTTTTCCTATCAGTCGACCGGTCAGGACGAACCGCGCAGACGTCACGTGGCCCCACAGGCCGTGCGGCGCGCAAACGAGCTGTGGTATCTCGATGCCTACGACTTTGATCGCCGCGCCCTGCGCACCTTCCGCATCGATCGCATGTCCGACGTGCGCATCACGTCCGTCGCTGCCGCGCACGGCAAATCGTCCCCAACGGCCGCCCGCACCGAGCGCACGGCAGAGGTCACCATTCATGCCCGCACGGCGTTCGACCTCTTTGAGTGGCCCCGTCTAGAGATCGTCGGTGAGCAAGACGGCTGCGTAGTGGCGCAGCTCCCCTACTACGGCGGCATGTGGCTTCCGCGGCGTCTGGCAGCGTGCGTCGGCCTGGTCACCACCCCTGACGAGGAGCTTGTCGAGCTTGTCCGCACGGTCGGGCGCCAAGCGTAGCCCCCGTGGGACATGGGTTCGGAACCCTTGTCCCGCGCGAGACGCCTGAGCCTACTCGTCTACCTCGTCGTCGCCGCCAATCTCTTCCAGCACGCCCAAGGCCGCAGGCAGCAGCTCTTCCTTCCCCGTATAGAAGGGGTAGGCCAGCTTGTGCGTCTTGGGATAGACGATGGCGCGCTTCTGCTTGAACTTGGCCGCAAGGCTGCGCGGCACGTCGACGCCCTGGTACACGATGCGCCCGCTGGTCAGCGCGATGGAGGTGCAGCCCAGACGCTGTGCGCGGATGCGGATGCGCGCGCGGTCAAGCAGGTTGCGGCCGGCCAGCGGCAGGGCTCCCCACGTGTTCTCCAGCTCCTCCTGCAACGCATCGATCTCGGCGAGGTCAACCGCGCCAGCCAGCTTCCGGTACGCCAGCACGCGTTTGTCCACCTCGGGCAGGTACTCGTCCGCCAAGAAGAAGTCGGCCGGCAGGTTGAGCGTCACCTCTACAGGCTCGACGTCGGACGTCTCGCCCCGCGCCTCGGACACGGCTTGCCCCAGCATCTGCGTAAACAGGTCAAAGCCCACGCTTGAGAGGTTTCCGTGCTGCTCGGCGCCCATCAGCGAGCCCGCGCCGCGAATCTCAAGGTCGCGCATGGCGATCTTCATGCCGCTACCCAGGTCCTGGTACTCGTTGATGGCCGTCAGGCGGTCGGTGGCCTCAGGCGTGAGCGGCAGCTCGGGCGGGAACATGAAGTAGGCGTACGCCTGCACGCGCCCGCGCCCCACGCGACCCTTCAGCTGGTACAGCTGCGCCAAGCCCAGTCGCTGAGAGTCCTCGATGATGAGCGTGTTGGTGCGCGGGTTGTCGATGCCGCTCTCGATGATGGTGGTGGCCACCAGCACATCGCACTCGTGCTCGGAGAACTCCACCATCACGTCCTCTACCTCGCGCGCGCTCATCTGCCCATGGGCCACGCGCACGCGCGCCTCGGGCACGGCCTCCAGCACGCGCCCCACCGCGTCGTCGATGGTGGTCACGCGGTTTGAGACGTAGTACACCTGACCGCCACGGTGCAGCTCCTCGCGGATGGCGGCACTCACCAGGTCAGGGTCGTACTCCCCCACCGTCACCTTCACCGGAAGGCGTCCCGGGGGTGGCGTCATGATAAGGCTCATGTCGCGCACGCCACTCATAGCCATCTGCATAGTGCGGGGGATGGGCGTGGCCGAGAGCGTCAGCACGTCCACCTGCTCGCGGATGTTCTTCAGTTGCTCCTTGTGCTGGACACCAAATCGCTGCTCCTCGTCGATGATGACGAGGCCCAGGTCGTATGGGTTGACATCAGCCGAAAGCAGGCGGTGCGTGCCGATGAGCACGTTGACCGAACCGTCGGCAAACCCTGCCAGCGCCTTGCGTTGCCGTGCCGGCGTCACAAAGCGGCTGAGCACCTCAACGCGCAGGTCAAACGGGGTAAACCTGGTAAAGAACGTCTCAAAGTGCTGCTGGGCCAAGATGGTGGTGGGGCACAGCACCATCACCTGCTTCAGGTCTTGGCAGCACTTGAAGGCCGCGCGCAGGGCAACCTCAGTCTTGCCGAAGCCCACGTCGCCGCACAGCAGGCGGTCCATGGGCTTGGGCGTCTCCATGTCAGCCTTGATGTCCTCGATGGCGTTCTTCTGATCGGGCGTGACCTCGTACGAGAAGCTTGCCTCCATGTCGGCCTGCGCGGGCGTGTCGGGCGAGAAGGCCCAGCCCTGCACCGACGAGCGCCTGGTATAGAGGTCTACCAGGTCAAACGCAAGCTTCTTGGCAGACTTGCGCGCCTTGCCCGTCGCACGGCTCCAGTCAGCCGTGTTCAGGCGCGTGAGTCGCGGGCTGCTACCGTCCGGACCCACATAGCGCGAGATGCGGTCAACCTGCTCCAGCGGGACGAAGAGCTTGTCGCCGCCCGCATACTCCAGCAGGAAGTAGTCGCGCTCGCGGCCGCCCACCTCCTGGCGCACGATGTCAGAGAAGAGCGCGATGCCGTGCGTGGCATGCACCACGTAGTCGCCGGGCTTGAAGGGGAATGTGACGGTGGTCGGGTCAACACGACGCCTTGCGCGTCGGCTCTTGGCCATGCGCGCCGTAAGGTCAGAGACCGAAAGCACCGCAAGCCGCGCCGACGGAACTACGATGCCCGCAGGCACCGGCAGGTCGGTAAAGGTCACCATGCCGCGGCGCAGTGGCTCCACCTTGTCCTGCTGGCGATTCTCCGGCGCGGCGCCAAGCGACTCGACCAGAGGGATTCCCTCGTCGGTGAAATGCAGCTTCAGCGACTCGCGCGCACCGCGGTCGGGTACGGCAAACACCACCACGCAATGGTCACGCACCAATTGGCGCACACGGCCAATGAGCTTGGAATCAGAGCCCGCAATACCCGGCTGGCGTACGCCCAGCTCTGACGTGACCGCCGTACCCGCACGCAGCATCGACGCAAACGAGAGCCGCTGCTGCTTGCCAAAGTCCATCTGGCGCGGATTGGTGAAGAGCGCATCGGGCTTGATTCGGGCCGCGTTAGCCGCCGCGGAGATGTCATCCCAGGCACGCTGGCAGTCGTCAAACAGCGCACGAGGCTCGGCCAGAACCACCAGCGTCTCTGAGGAGATGTGGTCGATGGGCGAAGCGGTTGAGCCGTACAGCTCCTCGAGGTAGCGGTCAAGCGCAGGCGCGGCGGCGTGCTGCTCAATGAGCTCGAGGTCAGCGGCCACCTGTGTGCTGTCCTGCGCGGCACGGAAGAGCGCGCGCTTTGCGTGGGCAATCGTCTCGTCGGTAAGCGCCAGCTCTCGGCACGGCGACACGGTCACCTCGGAGAGCTCGCCAATGGTCTGCCCCGTCGAGGGCACCATGCGGCGCACACGGTCGACCTCGTCACCAAAGAACTCGATACGCACGGGCGAGGTTGCTTGCGCGGGCCACACGTCGACCGTGTCTCCGTGCACATGGAAGGTTCCCGCCCCGTCCACCTCGCCGGCGTCGGCATAGCCCACGCCAACCAGCAGGCGCGGCACGTCCTCAAAGTCAATCTCGTCACCCACGGCAAACGTCGACGAAGCGTAATAGCCCGAACCAACGGGAGGCACGCGGCGCAAGAGCGAGCGCCCACTCGCCACCACCACGCAGGCCTCGCCTGCCGCAAGACGCGCCACGGCGGCCGAACGTGCGCCAACCACCGCATCGTCCGCCGGCTTATCAGACCACGGCCAATCACGACGCTCGGGATAGCGAGCCACGTGATCCATGCCCAGCCATGCGGACAGCGCGCGAGCGGTACGGTCCGCCGCTTCCTCACCTGGAACAATGAGCAGGCAGGGCCGCGGATCATCTGCCCAGAGCGACGCGAGCACCAGCGGCCTTCCGCTCTGTCCCACCGCTAGCGTGGCGTCCTTGCCCGCGCGCAGGTCTCGCAGGACGTCCTCAAGCTCGGGCGCCGTCAGCATCTGTCGCGAAACGCGATCTATGAACATGGGCAGTTCCTCTCCACGCAGGCAAACCCGCGAGCAAAGAGCTCACGGGTGGGGTCGTTCGTCGTGCATTACCTGCAATGATACCCGTTTGCGCAACCTCATAAGAGGCGCTCATTCACCTTTGCCGAGAAAGCGAATGTTGACATAGGAGGCCCCCTTTGCGTCAACAACAGCTTTGCCTTGCTGCTGTTGTTGACGCAAAGGGGGCCTCCTATGTCAACATTCGCATCCTGTGGTTATGCGCGGTGGCTCTTCTTGACGAGCTCGGCCAGATATTCGGCGGAGGCGTCGAGGTCAATCTTCTTTGCCTTCCAGCTCCAGTTGCCGTCGGGCACGCCCGGCACGTTCATGCGCGCGTCATCGCCCAGCAGCAGCACGTCCTGCAGCGGGAGCACCGCAAGGTCGCTCTCGCAGCCCAGCACGAAGTCGTTCAGTCGCTTGGCAAGCGAGGTGGCGTCATGCCCATGCAGGCCAAAGTGACTCTTCACCCAACCGAGCACCGTCTGCGTGTCGTGGGTGCCCGTAAAGGCGCAGGCACCAGGCGCGGGATGGAAGCCGTTGCGTACGTCCTCGTCCACAAACTGGACCACGCTCATGCCCGGGGCGCCCGTAGCGGCAACCAGCGCACGCACGGCCGGCGTGACGCTACCGAGGTCCTCGGCAATGATAGGCAGTTGGCCGAAGCGCTCATGTGCGGCCTCGAAGAGGTCGACGCCCGGTCCAAAGAGCCAAGAGCCCTCGAGCGCCGTCTTGCCCTCCGGGATGGAGTAGTACGAGGAGAAGCCCAGGAAATGGTCGAGACGCACGTAGTCGTACAGCTCGAACATGCGCTCAAAGCGGGCCATCCACCAATCGTACCCACGATCCTTGAGCACATCCCAGCGGAAGGTGGGGTTGCCCCACAGCTGGCCCTCGGGGCGCAGCGGATCAGGCGGAGCGCCGGCCTGCGAAACGGTGGCGCCATCCTTGTCGAGCGCGAAGATGTCACGATGCGCCCACACGTCGGCAGAGTCGCTCGACACGTACATGGGCATGTCGCCGATGATCTTGATGCCGCGGCGATTTGCATAGGCACGCAGGCTGTTCCACTGAACCTGGAAGGCATACTGGATGCGCTTGTTGCGCTCCACGCCATCAGCGAGCTTCTTGTCGCGCGCGAGACTGGGGCTGAACGTCCAGTAGTGCTCGGGCCAAGTCTGCCATGCATCCTCGCCCAGCAGGTCCTTGATGGCGCGGAACGTGGCGTACGGCGTCAGCCACTCGTCATGCTTCTCGCAGAACGTCTTGTACTCAGGTTCCTTGGCGAGATTCTCGAGGTAGCCCTCGCGGTCCTTAGGCCAGTCCACAAGCATGGGGTTGCCTGCGAAGGCGGAGAGGCCCGCATACGGGGAACCCCACCGGTCGCAGGGATTGACCGGCAAGATCTGCCAATACTTGACGCCAGCCTCCGCCAGCCAGTCGACAAAGCGCTTTGACGGATCGCACAGCTCGCCTGGCTTGCCGTCGTTGGGCACGCTCGTGATATGGGCGAGCACGCCCATGCCGCGCTCGATGGGAGCCTGCAGGCGCTCCTGCTTGTGGAAGTACAGCACCGACGTGCCGAGCGGCCACATGAAGATCTCGGCCTTCTTCTCGCCGTTCTCCTCCACCACCTTCACGGGACGGCCGGAGATGATGTCCGAGACGGCCTCGTCACGCATGGGAACGCGCACGGTGTGAGAGTTGGAGAGGCTACGGTTGATGAGCACGCACGCGTAGCTCTTGCCGTCGTGACGCCAGTAGCCAAAGACATCATCGTTCAGGGCAAACGGACGGAAGATGCCCGTAGTGAAGACCGGCAGCGCCTTGCGGATGGCAATGGCGTTGCGATAGATGGTGGTGCAGTTGGTGTCTTCCTTGCCCCACGGATACGGCCCACGGTTGTATGGGTCGGTGTAACCCTCCATGCCCGCTTCGTCACCGTAGTAGATGCAGGGAACGCCGGGGAGCGTCATCTGCATAAGGGCGGCGACCCACAGACGGCTCACACCGAGGCTGTGGTGGTCCTTATCCAGCCTAAAGCTGGCCTTCTGCTCCTCGCCCAACGTGCTGCGATGCGGAGAGTTGCCCAGCACGTTCATCAGGCGGATGCGGTCATGGCTACCCAGCAGGTTGAGCGTAGAGCGGAAGGCCTCGCCGGGATAGTTCTCGCAGAGCTGCTCGGTGGCGTTGGCAAGGTCCTCGGCCGTAATCTTGTCAGTGAGGTAGTCAAGAATGGCGTGGCGGAGCGGGTAGTTCATGACGCCGTCCAGCTCGTGGCCATGGAAGTACTTACGCAGCTGGCCATAGGCGACCTTAGTGGTGGCGTCCTCCCAGACCTCGCCGATGAGCAGCGCATGCGGCTTCTCGGCCAGCTCAGCGGCCTTGATCTCTGCAATGAAGTCGTCGGGCAGCTCATCGGCAACATCCAGGCGCCAACCACGCGCGCCGGCGCGCAGCCACTTGCGCACCACGCCATCCTCGCCGCAGATCAGCTTGCGGTAGTCGGGATTGTCCTCATTCAGGTCAGGAAGCGCGTCGACACCCCACCAGCACTCGTAGGTGCCGTCGTCGCAGAGCTTGAACCAGTCGCGATACGGCGAATCGGGGCTCTGGTATGCGCCGACGGTGTCATAGTTGCCCAAGCGGTTGAAATACATCGAGTCTGCGCCGGTGTGGTTGAACACGCCATCAAGAATGATGGAGATGCCACGGTCGCGCGCTTCCTCGCAGAGACGCGTGAAGCTCTCCTCGTCGCCCAGCATCGGATCAATCTGCATGTAGTTGCCGGTGTCGTAGCGATGGTTGGACTGCGCCTCGAAGATGGGGTTCAAATAGAGGACCGTGATGCCCAAGCCCTGCAGGTAGTCAAGATGCTCGCGAATGCCCTCAAGCGTGCCGCCGTAGAACTCCCACTCGGCGATGCTGCCGTCCTCAGCCTTCTTGTAGCTGGGGGTCTTGTACCAGTCGTCAACCAGCTTGCGCTTGGGGCCATTCGGATGCAGCTTCAGAGCTGCCGCGGCGCGCTCCTCCCAGTCCTTGCCACGGGCGAAGCGGTCCGGGAAGATCTGGTAGACGATGCCGTTCTTGTACCAGTCGGGAAACACCGAGCGCTGGAGCTCGTAGCAGGTGATCTGGAACGACGGCGGCTCGCCATACGCAAAGGCACCCTCGCCCGTAGAGCGCTCGGGGTGGGCGCCATAGCGCCACACGTCGCCGTTTGCCGCCGTAATCTCAAAGCTATACCAAACAATCTGCGCCATCTCAGGCGTAAAGGAAGCCGAGAAACGAATCGCGTCACCCAGCGGGGCGCTCTCCATCTCGATGAGCTCCTCGCCGTTCTCATCAGTCCACAGGCGCAGCTTTGCGGTTGCCTCAGGCTCGTCCCACACGTCAATCCGCAGAGTGACGGTCACGCCCACGCGTGCGGCAC
This sequence comes from uncultured Actinomycetes bacterium, assembly GCA_900314645.1. Taxonomy (GTDB): domain Bacteria; phylum Actinomycetota; class Coriobacteriia; order Coriobacteriales; family Atopobiaceae; genus UBA1367. The sequence goes on along the minus strand of OMWB01000009.1, from coordinate 133,859 downwards.
CAAACGGATCGCGGTACTCGAGGGACGAAGTCACATGCTTAGCTCTCACATTGCCTCGTTTCGGTTATTGTCCGCAAGAAACACGCTACTCGCAGACGCCCTCTCTGCTTACAGGTCTTTCTATGATAGCAGTCTGGGGCGCCCTGCGAGGTCAATACAGGGTTGTAACCATACGGCGGGCACCGAAACCGTTCATCCCCGCCCTCGTTGATCCAAACGGGACCAGAAGGTCGGGCCCTTTGTCTCGCGAGGCGCACGAAAAAGGGGCCGTCCCGAAGGACGGCCCCTCTGTGCTCATCAGCAAGCCTTGCGACAGGCACAACCCCTAGTCGCGACGCTTGTTGTAGCGGATGATCTCCGGATGCAGCCTGTGATAGCAGTCCAGGTAGTCGTTCGCAGCGCGCTTCCAAGAGAAGTCTGCGTTCATGGCCTGCTTCTGCAGCTGGGTCCAAGCATCCTTGTCGGTCCAGAAGATCTCGCACGCGTTGAGCAGGCACTGGGCCATCTCGTCGGCGTTCATGTTGGCAAAGCTGAAGCCCGTGCCCTCACCCGTGTACTGGTTGTACGGGGTAACGGAGTCCTTCAGGCCACCAGTCTCGCGCACCACGGGCAGCGTGCCGTAGCGCATGGCGATCATCTGGGACAGGCCGCACGGCTCGAACTCGGACGGCATAAGCAGCAGGTCGCCGCCAGCGTACATGCGGTGAGACAGCGCGTTGTCGAACGCGATGCGTGCGCACATCTTGTCGCCGTAGACCGAGTCGAAGTAACGGAAGGCCTCTTCCTGGTCGGCGTCGCCGGTACCCAAGATGGCAACCTGTACGCCGCGCTCCATGAGCTGACCCATGGCATAGCGAACCAGACCCAGGCCCTTCTGGTTGGTAAGGCGGCCGATCATAACCACGAGCGGACGGTCGGGATCCTGCGCCAGGCCGAACTCCTCCTGCAGGAGGCGCTTGTTCTCGGCCTTGCCCGAGAGATCCTTGACGTCGTAGTTGTGGGCGATGAACTTGTCGGTCTTGGGGTTCCAGTCAATGGTGTCGATGCCATTGAGGATGCCCACCAGCGCGTCAGAACGACGGCGGAAGATCGGGTCCATGCCCTCACCAAAGAACGGCATCTGCAGCTCACCCGCATAGGTCGGGCTCACTGTGGTGATGATGTCGGAGTAGCAGAGCGCGCCCTTCATGTAGTTGATGGAGTCGCGGTCGCAGTACAGCTGGTCCACGGCGGCCGGGATGTTCTCGAGGCCGAGGACGTCGGACAGCACCTTGTCAGAGTACTGACCCTGGAACTTCACGTTGTGCACGGTGAACATGACCTGCACGTTCTGGCACACCGGAATCTCGCGATAGAACTCGCGCAGGAACACGGGCACCAGTGCGGTCTGCCAGTCATTGCAGTGCACGACGTCGCATTCAAGCTCGGGCACGCGGCTGATGGCCTCGCAGATGGCCTTGCTGAAGAACGCGTAGCGCTCGCCATCGTCGAAGTAGCCATAGATGCTGCCATCACGCTTGAAGTAGGCCTCGTTGTCAACGAAGTAGAAGTCCACACCGTTAAAGGTCAGCTTCTCGATGCCGCAGTAGACGTTGCGCCATGCCAGGGGGACATAGAAGTCGGAGACGTGCTCCATCTTCTCCTGATACTCCCAAGGAATGTTGCCGTACTTGGGCATGATGACGGCGACCTTGGCGCCGGCATGCTTGAGTGCGCGCGGAAGGGAGCCGGCCACGTCGGCCAGGCCACCGGTCTTGACGAACGGCACGGCCTCGGACGCGGCGAAGAGGACCCTGATCTTCCTTCTAACCCTGTCTGCCATGATGTGATCCGCCTTGTCCTTTGGTTAGTTCTTCTTCAGGTAGAGAATGTCGCCATCGGTGCCGCGAAGCTCGGTGCCAGCGGGAACAACGTTGTTCTTGTCGATGATCGCGTTCTCAATCTGAGCGCCAGCCTCAACGACAACGCCCTGCATGAGCACGGAGTGACGCACGGAGGCGCCAGCCTCAACGATGACGTTGCGGCCCAGGACGGAGCTCTGGACGGCGCCGAAGATGCGGTCGCCAGCGGAGACGAGAGCGTTGCTGACCTTCGCGCCCGGCTCGTACTTCGCGGGCGGGTTGTCATGGGCCCTGGTCAGGATGTGGCGGCCAGAGGGGCTCAGCTCGTCGAGCACATCGGTGTCGAGCAGGTCGATGTTGGCCTGGAAGTAGGAGGCCTTGTCGAAGATCGGCTTCATGTAGCCGTCGAACTCGGCGATCATGACGCGGAAGCGGCCATACTCGGAGTTCAGAGCCTCGAAGAGGTCAAGGTGGTCAACGGCGGCAAAGGCCTCGAGCAGGTCGAGGAGCAGCTCGCGCTCGATGACGGCGTAGTCAAGGAAGGCTTCCTCGCCAAACTTGACGCCCTGACGCATGCTCTTGACGCGGCCGTCCTCGGCCTCGAAGGTCACGACGTCAATGTTGCCGTCGCAGGAGGCCTTCTTGCAAAGAACGGTGATGTTGGCGCCAGAGGCCTCATGCTTGGCAACGAGGTCCTTGATGTCAACGTTGGCGACGAAGTTGGCGGTGGACAGGACAACGTACTTCTCGTGATTCTTCTTCAGGAACTCCTTGTTCTGAACGAGGTCACGAATGAGGAAGCGGGCGCCGGTGCGGCTGGTGCCGAACGCGGTGCCGGGCATGATGAACAGGCCGCCGTTCTTGCGGTCAAGGCTCCAGTCCTTGCCCGAGCCGACATGGTCGACCAGAGAACGGTAGTTGTTGGGCATGATCATGCCGACGTTGCGGATGCCCGCGTTGACCATGTTGGACAGCGGGAAGTCGACCAGGCGATAACGGCCCAGGAACGGCATGGAGGCAACGGGGCGACCCAGGAAGACGTCATCCTTAGATGCCGTCGTGTAGTTGCAGGTAATAAGACCGATGGCCTTGGGCATCGTTATTCATCCCCCTTCTTAACCACGGCGTCATCGCCGAGGGTAACGGTATCCTTATCAGAGGCACCAAAGGTGGCACCAGCCTCGACGACCGAGCGCTCGGCCATGATGGCGTTGATGACCACGGCACCCTCCTCGACGCGAGCGCCGGGGAACAGGATGGAGTCCTTGACGATGGCATTCTTGCCCACGAACACGTCAGCGGAGATGACGGAGTGCTCGACCTGACCAAGGATGGTGCAGCCGTTGTCAACGAGGGAGTCGTCAACGGAGCCCTTGGGGCCGATGAACGCGGGAGGACGAGTGGAGGAGTTGCTCATGATGGGAGCGTCCTGCGCATACAGGTCGAACGCAGGATCGGAGCCCAGCAGCTCCATGTTGGCCTCGTGGAAGGAAGCAACGGTGCCGACGTCGCGCCAATAGGCCTTGAACTGATAGGTGTAGAGACGCTTGCCCTCGGCGAGCAGGCCCGGGATGATGTCGCCACCAAAGTCGTGAGAGGAGCCTTCCTTCTCAGCGTCCTCACGCAGAGCCTTGAACAGGACGTCAGCGGTGAAGATGTAGATGCCCATGGAGGCCAGGTTGCTCTTCGGCTCCTTCGGCTTCTCCTCGAACTCCTCGATGCTGCCATCCTCGCGGCAGTTCATGATGCCAAAGCGGGGGGCGTCCTCCCAGGGCACGGGCATAACGGCGACGGTGAGGTCGGCGTTGTTGGCCTTGTGCGTGGCGAGCATGTCCTCATAGTCCATGCGATACAGCTGGTCGCCGGAGAGGATCAGGACGTACTCGGGATCCTGCATCTCGAGATAGCCGAGGTTCTGGGTGATGGCGTCAGCCGTGCCGGCATACCAAGAGCCGCCGGTCTGGGTAGCATACGGGGGCAGAATGGCAACGCCGCCGCCGCGCTCATCCAGGTTCCAGGCCTCGCCCGTTCCCAGATACTCATGAAGCAGGTAGGGACGATACTGAGTCAGCACGCCCACCGAGCTGATCCCCGAATTCGCGCAGTTAGACAGCACGAAGTCGATGATCCTGTACTTGCCTCCGAACGAAACCGCCGGCTTGGCGACCTGACTGGTCAGAACGCCAAGACGAGACCCCTGTCCGCCGGCAAGAAGCATTGCAACGCATTCCTTCTTTGCCATTAGCTCTACCCCTTTCGTCTAGGGACCTTACCTTGCTGCAGAACTATCGCCACTATGCCAAATATCTGCGTCGTATTCGCGAATGGTTCGGTCACTAGAGAAATATCCCGACTTAGCGGTATTGTGAACCGCTGAGCGGTTCCATGCCGTACGGTCGGCGGCATAGCTGTGGGTGAGCTCTTCCCACGCCTGCACGTAAGAGTAGAAGTCCTTCAGAACGAGGTCGTGGTCATTGCTCTGCATGAGGCCATCGTGGACGCTCTCGAAGTTGCCAGACTGGCGTGCCAGCGAACCATCGATGAGCATGTCAACGATGCGGCCGAGGCGGCCACGGTCGGCGTTGTAGACGTCCCAAGCCCAGTACTGTCCGGCCGCGCGCAGGGCGTCGACCTCCTCGCGGGAAAGACCAAAAATCTTGATGTTGTCGTCGCCCACGAGCTGACGGATCTCGACGTTAGCGCCGTCGTCAGTGCCCAGCGTGATGGCGCCGTTCATCATGAGCTTCATGTTGGAGGTGCCGGAAGCCTCGGAGCCAGCCCAGCTGATCTGCTCGGAGATGTCTGCCGCAGAGTAGATGAGCTGCGCGTTGGAGACCGCGAAGTTGGGGATGAACGCGATCTTGAGGTACTCGTTCACGCGGGCGTCGTTGTTGATGACCTCGGCCATGCCATTGATGAGGCGGATGACTTCCTTGGCGAAGGTGTAGCTCTGCGCCGCCTTGCCAGAGATGATGAAGGCCGTCGGCTCAGGCTTGAAGTTGGGGTCGGCCAGCATGCGGTTATACAGGTCGAGGATCTTGAAGCAGTTGAGCAGCTGGCGCTTGTAGGCATGGAAGCGCTTGACCTGCACGTCGAAGATCATGTTGGTGTCGAGGCTGACGCCAGAAGTCTCCTTGATGAAGGCTGCCAGGCGCTGCTTGTCCCAACGCTTTGCCTTGCCAAACTCCTCAAGGAACGCGGGGTCGTCTTCGTAGGCCTCGAGCTTACCGAGCTCGAAGGCGTCCTTCAGCCACTTGTCGCCGATGGCGGAGGTGATGAGCTTGGCATACGGCGGGTTGGCGTTGGCCAGGAAGCGGCGGTGGCTCACGCCGTTGGTCTTGTTGTTGAACATGTCAGGACGAAGCTGGTAGAACGCGTGCAGCGTGGAGTCCTTGATGATCTCGGTGTGGAGGGCGGAAACGCCGTTGACCGAGTGCGAGAAGATGACGGACAGGTTGGCCATGCGAGCCTCGCCGTCCCACAGGATGGCCGTCTCCTGCAGCAGGTCGTACCAGTTGTCGCGGTCGTGCGGGAAGCTCTCGCGGTAGCGGCGATCGATCTCGTCGATGAACATGTAGGTGCGCGGGCAGAGCGAGCGCAGCATGTTGATGGGCCACTTCTCCAGCGCCTCAGGCAGGATGGTGTGGTTGGTGTAGGAGATGGTCGCGCGCGCGATCTTGAAGGCGAGGTCGAAGTCGACGTGGCGCTCGTCGACGAGCAAGCGCATCAGCTCCGGGCCGCAGAGCGCGGGGTGCGTGTCGTTGGTCTGGATGGCGACGTACTTGGGCAGGTCCTCCCAGCCGAGCGTCGGATCCTTGCGCATACGGCGCTCGAAGGTGCGCAGGATGGTCTGCAGGCCGGCGCACACAAACAGGTACTCCTGCTTCAGGCGCAGGATGCGGCCGTGCTCACCCGCGTCAGCCGGGTAGAGAATGGTGGTGATGGCCTCGACGTCGGTGCGGAACTTGGACGCCTTGGCGTAGTTGCCCTCGTTGAAGGCATCGAGGTCGAAGTCCTCGCGATAGGGCTCGGCCGACCACAGGCGCAGGTGGTTGACGGTCTCTCCGCCGTAACCAACGATAGGCACGTCATACGGAACGGCGCGCACCTTCTGGCCACCCTCTTGGGTAAACCAGAAGTGCGAGAAGTCCTCGTGGCGCACAACCTGGCCACCAAACTGCACGACCACGGCAGACTCGTCGCGGCGGGTCTCCCAGGGGAAGCCCCTCGACAGCCAGTTGTCGGTCTTCTCGACCTGACGGCCATTCTCAATCTCCTGGCGGAACAGGCCGTAGCGGTAACGCATGCCGTTGCCGTAGCCAGCCATGCCCTCGGCCGCCATGGAGTCAAGGAAGCACGCGGCCAGACGGCCGAGGCCACCGTTGCCGAGGCCGGGGTCGACCTCCTTGGCGATCAGCTTGTCAAGCGGGGTGCCCAGCTCGTCACAAGCCTCCTCAACCATGTCACGAATGCCAAAGTTAAGCAGGTAGTTGTCGAGCAGCGGACCAATCAGGAACTCCAGAGAGAAGTAGTACACTTCCTTCTTGATGCTGTTCATGCGGCCATCGGACTTCACAGCGTTTGCCTTGGTGGCAATGAGCTGCGCAAGCGCTGCGTAGCGCTCGTACTCCTTGCAGTCCTCGTAGTGCTTGCCATAACGAGCACGGCACATAGCACGGTACTGCTTGATGAAGTCCTTTTTGTCGTTGAAAATCTGCTGCATATCTGTACCTCTCCGTAGGGAACGGGCGACCTAGAATACCGGGATTTTGCACGGTAAGCTGCAAAAGTCTACCAGTTGCCTGTGATGGCTTCGTGATTGTGTCTTTGTTGTAACAAAGTGCCAGCTAGATGACACCGGCGGGAGGGCCCCGCCACCCATACAAGCGGGACAGGCACCGTAGTACGGTTTTCCGAACTACGGTGCCTGTCCCGCTTGTATGGGTGGCGGGGCCCTCCCGCCGGCTTGTTATGAGGCTACTTCTTGGCCGGGGCCTTCTTCGCGGCAGGCTTCTTGGCAGCCGTCTCCTTCTTAGCTGTCGTGGCCTTCTTGGTGCGCGGCTTGGGCAGCGGGCCGGCGTAGCGCAGCACCATGCCGCCCAGCGGCGGAACGCGCACCACGATGGAGTCAGCCTGGTTGTTCCAGCCCTTGGCCGTGCTGCGGAACTTGTGCTTGCCGTTCACGACGCCCGAGCCACCAAACTCCTGCGCGTCGGTGTTGAAGACCTCCTGCCAGTAGCCAGGCTTGGGCACGCCCAGACGATACTCCTCGTAGGGGTTTACCTCGAAGTTGAGCAGCACCACCAGGTCGTCCTCGGGCTTGTCGCCGTGACGCACGTAGCTGATGACGCACTGCTCGGCGTTGTCGGCGTCAATCCACTCGAAGCCGTCGGACTCGTACGCCTTCTGCCACATGGCGGGATGCTCGTTGTAGAACTTGTTCAGAGCCGCGATGAACTCCTGCTGGTGACGGTGATTCTCGAACTCCTCGGCCAGGAAGTACTCGATGCCCTCGTAGTAGCGCCACTCGATGAACTGCGCAATCTCGTTGCCCATGAAGTTGAGCTTGCCGCCCGGATGCGTCATCTGGTAGAACGCCAGCGCACGCATACCGGCGAACTGACGCCAGGTGTCACCCGGCTGACGGGTGATCAGCGAGCACTTGCCATGCACGACCTCGTCGTGGCTGAACGGCAGGATGAAGTTCTCGTTGAACGCGTACATGATGGAGAACGTCAGCAGCTTGTGGGCGCCCGGACGGAACGGGAAGTCTGCCTGCATGTAGTGCAGGGTATCGTTCATCCAGCCCATGTCCCACTTGTAGTTGAAGCCCAGGCCACCAACCTCGGGCGGACGGGTGACGAGCGGCCACGCGGTGGACTCCTCGGCGATCATCATGACGTCGGGATAGTACTTGCCGATGGTCTGGTTGCACTCGCGGATGAACTCGATGGAGACGAAGTCCTCCTCGCCGCCCTTGTCGTTGAACTTCTTCTGTCCCGGGTCGTCGATGCCAAAGTTGAGATAGAGCATGGAGGTGACGCCGTCCACGCGGACGCCGTCTGCGTGATACTCGTCAACCCAGTACAGCAGGTTGGAGATCAGGAAGGTGTGCACCTGGCCACGCGTGAAGTCAAACTTGTAGGTGCCCCAGTTGGGATGGATCTCCTTCTCGTAGAGCTTCTCGCCGACGAAGTTGGCGAGACCGTGCGCGTCGGCGCAGAAGCCGCCGGGCACCCAGTCGAGGATGACGCCGATGCCGGCCTTGTGGCAGGCGTCGACGAAGTGCTTGAACTGCTTGGGGGTGCCAAAGCGGGAGGTCGGCGCGTAGTAGCCAGTCAGCTGATAGCCCCAGCTACCGTCAAACGGGTGCTCCATGACGGGCAGAAGCTCGATGTGGCTGTAGCCCATCTTCTTGACGTAGTCCACCAGTTCCACGGAGAGCTCGTCGTAGGTGAGGTAGGAGCCGGCGTGGTCTTCGGACTCAGGATCGCCGTTGCCGGCAAGACCGTCGTTGTGGCGCTTCCAGCTGCCCAGATGCACCTCGAAGATGTTGAGCGGGCGCTTCATGTGCGGCGTCTTCTTGCGCTCGCTCATGTACTTGGCGTCACCCCACTTGTAGCCGCTGATGTCGGCCGTCTTGGAAGCGGTGCCCGGGATGAGCTCGGAGCTGAACCCGTACGGGTCGGCCTTGTAGAGCAGGTCGCCCTGCGGAGTCTCGATGAGGTACTTGTAGAGCTGTCCCTCCTCGACGCCCTCGATGAAGCCTTCCCAGACGCTACCGGTCTGGGTGCAGACGAGCGGGTTGGCCTCAGGGTCCCAGCCGTTAAAATCGCCAATGACGTTGACGCGCCTGGCCTTGGGCGCCCAGATAGCAAAGTGATAGCCGCGCTTGGCGCCACGAGTTGCCGGGTGGGCACCCATCTTCTCGTAGCTACGGTACCAAACTCCCTTGGCCATCATGAACAGGTCGTCATTCGTCAAGAAGAGGTTGCTGTCGCGAGTTGCCATAATGGTCTCTCCCATCATTTGAGCCTCATGGCGCAGCCCACACCTTCCAAGCGGGCCACGCCTCTGCAGATATGCACAATTGTATGGAGATGCATATGGATAAAGCGCCTTGCATCCGCGAGGGGTACCCAGCAACCGACAAAACGTGAATTCTGCCGTGCTCTGGGGGCCTGTTTTGGTTGAGCGTCCCAAAGTGACCCGCAAACGGCCGAACGAGAGCCACGGTGACCTATACTACAAGGTAAGTCAATTAACCGCAGGTGGGAGGGGATATGCCGCGAGAATCCAAGAAGGCCAAGCGCGAACGCGCCATCGAGATGTGCCGCCGCATGGGCGAGCTGTATCCCTCCGTCGAAAGCGCCCTTAACTTTACGACACCGTTCACGATGGTTATCTGCGTGCTGCTTTCGGCGCAGACCACCGATGCGGCAGTGAACAAGGTGACACCCGAGCTCTTCCGGCGCTGGCCCGACGCCGAGGCAATGGCGCAGGCTGACCCTGCAGAGGTTGCCGAAGTCATCCGCTCCATTGGGTTCTGGCGCACCAAGTCAGTCCACTGTGTCGAGGCCTCGCAGATGATCGTCTCCGAGTTTGGCGGCGAGGTGCCGCACACCATGGAGGAGCTGACGCGCCTGCCCGGCGTAGGGCGCAAGACGGCAAACATCGTGCTCAACAAGGCATTTGGCATCGTCGAGGGCATTGCAGTTGACACGCATGTGTACCGCATCTCATGCCGCATGGGCTTCAGCAAAGCGCCCACGCCGCTGGCCTGCGAGAAGGACCTTCTGGAGCTGCTACCCCAGGAGCTGTGGGGGCCCGTCAACGAGCAGTGGATTCACTTTGGGCGCGACACCTGCACGGCGCAGCGCCCCAAGTGTGACGGCTGCCCGCTGGTCGACCTCTGCCCCTCGGCGTTCAAGGCAGATGGCAACCCACGCCAGAAGCCCAAGGGCCGGCGCACCACCACATAGGCGTAACAAAAAACGCGCCGAAGGGGATGAGCTCTTCGGCACGTTCTCCAACTTGTTGAAGACACCTTCACTAGTCACGGCGTCCCGTCAACGTGCGGAATATACGCCGGACCCCCAAATTGATAACGTCGATGAACGACGCCGAACGCACCATGCGCTCGGCTGGTACGTACTTTTGGATAGCTCGCAACGTTGCCTTGTTGTCACGGGTTGAAAAGGCAAAGTGGCCGCTCTGCTTGGTAATGACAGCAAACCGAGGGATGATCTTCCCCGGAAGCACCTCAGCTGCAATGGAGTCCACTTCGGTCCACGGGATCTGAATGTAGTCCTCGGGGTTCTTCTCGTTATAGAACTCGAGGGCGTTGTTGCCCACCAGTATGTGTCCATAGACACCCATGCCATGAAACGAGGTCGCCTTGACGGTCAGGTCAACAGAGTTGTTCATAGACTGTGCCACGGCGTCCTCCTGACGAACGCACCTTTGACAATGTTCGCGGCCGCCTGGCGGGATGCGAAAACACAACCATACCAAGCAGCCGCGAAAAAGTGAACCGTGCGTCAGCGATTTACGCTAACGCACGGCCCGAAGATCTTACATAAAGCCAATGAGGCGGCCGACGATACCCACGGCAAAGAGCGCGAGGATGATGGTGATCGGGGAAACGCCCTTCTTGAGGAGCCTGCAGCAGAGCAGCGTCAGCAGGACGGCAGCCAAGCCCGGAATCAGCGCGTTCAAGTTGTCCTGAAGCGTGGTGACCTTGATGGGATCAAGGGCGGTAGCGCCAATGGAGTTGTACTGCGACAGTGCTTCCTTAATGCCCTCGGCACCAGCAGGCAGGTTGGCCCAGTCAATATAGGCGCCAGCGGCCTGCTCGATCCTAGAAACGACGGGGGTGAAGGAAATAGACACCCAGCGTTGCACCAGAGCACCGATGATGAACATACCAAGGATGGAGGCACCCTCGGTAACCTTGCCGAGCAGACCACCGGAGAGGTCCTGAGCAATAGTGGTGCCCACCTTGTAGCCGAACTCCTGCGTGTACCACAGGAAGGCCATACGGATGAGGTTCCAAGCGATGAAGAACAGCAGCGGACCGACGATGGAGCCGCCCATGGCCATGGAAGCACCGAGAGCACCGAGAATCGGGCGTACGGTAAACCAGAACACGGGGTCGCCGACGCCAGCCAGCGGACCCATCATACCGACCTTAACGCCCTGGATGGTCTGGTCCTCGACCGCGGCACCGTTGGCGCGCTCCTCCTCGAGAGCGAGGGTAACGCCGATGATGGGGGCGGAGACGTAGGGCTGGGTGTTGTAGAACTCGAGATGACGCTTAAGAGCCGCAGCCTGCTCTTCCTTGTCCTTGTACAGAGCCTTGATGGCCGGGATCATTGCGTAGCACCAGCCGCCGTTCTGCATACGCTCGTAGTTCCAAGAGCCCTGCAGGAACTGATGGCGCCACCACACTGAACGACGATCAGCAACGGAAAGCTTGACTTCTGCCATTTATATCACACTCCTTTGAGCTCTAGAGGATCAGTAGTCGTTGAGGATGTCGCCCAGCGGGTCGCCCGAGCCGCCACCAGCGCCGCCACCCTGCTTAGCAAGGTCCTTGAGGCCCAGGTAGATGAGGGCGAGAGCAATACCGATGACACCGAGGCCGATGAGGGTAATGCTGGGGATGCAAGCGATGACGAAGCCGAGAGCAAAGAACGGCCAAACCTCGGGGGTCGCCATCATGTTAATGACCATTGCGTAGCCAACGGCAGCAACCATGCCACCGCCGACGGCCATGCCGCCAGCCAGCCAAGCCGGCATGGCCTGGAGCATAGCGGTAACGGCCTCGGCCGGAATCATGCACAGCATGGCAGCGGGGATGGCAATGCGGACGCCCTGGAGGGCAATTGCAAGCAGCTGCCAGATCTCGACGCCACGGAAGTCAGCCTTCTCGGCTGCGGCATCCATGAAGTGGACCATCGGGATGGCGATGGTACGGCAAAGCATGGTGAGGAACAGGCCGGCGACGGACAGGGGCACGGCCAGCGCGATAGCGGTGTTGATAGCGGTCGTGGTGTCAGCGCCACCGAGGCCCTTGACCATGATGATGGCGGAGGCGACGGAGGCGAGAGCCGCGTCAGGAGCCACCGCAGCACCGATGTTAGCCCAACCAAGGGCCATCATCTGAAGGGTGCCACCGAGGATGATGCCCTCAGTGGGATGCCCGGTCACGATGCCGATGAGCGTACAAGCGATCAGCGGCTGATGGAACTGGAACTCGTCGAGAATGCCCTCCATGCCTGCAAAGAAGGCCACGAGGATGACCAACAGAACTGAAATGGGATTCATGCTTCCCTCCTTCTACTTCTACTTCTGAGCTGCGAGCTCGGCCTTCGCCTTAGCGATAACGGCATCGAACGGCTCGGGTGAATCGGCAGGAACCTTGCGGACGTCAAACTTCACGCCCATAGCGGCGCACTTCTCGAGCGTCTCGACGTCGTCCTGATCCATAGCGACGGCGTTGGTGACGACGACCTTGCCCAGCGAGTGAGCCATGGAGCCAAGGTTGACTTCCTTGATCTCTACGCCGCCCTCGAGGGCGCGCAGCAGATCCTGAGGCGTCTCGAACAGAAGCATGGCCCTGGTGTCGCCAAAGCGCGGGTCCTTCGAGACCTCGATGATCTTCCAAATAGGCACGACGTGAGCCTTGACTCCCGGAGGAGCAGCCTGCTCGATCATGGACTTGCGGAGCTCATCGTGAGCAACGGCATCGGAGCACACAATGATGCGGTCGGGGTTGACCATCTTGGTAACGGTAGTCGCAACCTGACCGTGCAGCAGGCGCGTGTCGATACGTGCAAAAGCGATATCGATCTTGCCATTGCCAAGAACCGTGCCCGGCGGGATAGCGCCGACCGGTGCAGCTGCAGGGGCGGCAGCCGGAGCGCTAGCCGCGCCCAGCCCTTCTTGCAGGGACTCGGGTTTGATGCGGACGCCAGCCACTGCCTCGGGGAAGATGGCCTTGGCGATAGCGGCTGCAGAGTCCGAACCCATACGCTCACCGTAAGCAGCGATGACCATCGGAAGGTTCAGGCCTGTGACCGCAACCCAACCGTCAGTCCCGTTCTCCTCAATCAGACGGCTGCACTGGTTGAATGGGGTGCCGCCCCACAGGTCCACGAGGAAGAGGATCTCTTCCTTCTGGCTGAACGTGTCGATGGCTGCCTTAACCTTGGCATAGAAATCGTCAGGACCCATCTCTGGCGTCAGGACGATTGCTGCAACGTCCTCTTGGGGACCGAAGATCATCTGTCCCGACTCCTTGATGCCCTCGGAGAACTTACCGTGGCTGGCTAGGATGATACCTACCATCTACCTACCTCCTTTTCGTACAATCGACGTGCATTGCCTGCCAGCAGAATGACCTTGCACAAAACTCCTGCGCATTTTGCACACGGCTTCTACATAACGTAATAGATTCTACTGTTCGGCAATCTGAAAGCCACGCTTTTTTTGCTTTTTCTTGACGCTGTTTTGCGCAGCGGATGAAAATGTGGCGGCAGCGGTAGGCGGAAACTGATCTGCAAGAAATGCAAGATAAACAGGTACAAAAACGTCAATCAGGCATGACTGTTCATGACTTTATATCACGTTCTTTACTGAGCCCCATACTGCCGAGCCACCCCCAGCGAGGCTGTGCCATCAAACCGTAAGCGCTGAGCCACAGAGCGAGCGGCGTTCTCCGCACCTCCTGGCCGACAGCGTCCATCACGGTTTCGTTGCCAATATAGAGGCAGACATGTCCATGGATAAGCCCCTGCGCAGAAAAGGGGTGTTGCGGCACGGCGATAATCATGCCCACCTTCAGGTCACGCGTGTCCTCGTAGTGGCAATACCCGTCATAGAGGGATTTCGCATCTCCCAGCACAACGCCGAGGCCAAGTCGAGAGAATGCCTGCTCGACCCAACTTGCGCACAAGTCGGTACCAGGCGAGGGTGTCCCGTGTGCGCACGCCACAAACCGACGCTGAAGCGCACTCGCCTCTTTAAGAATCTGCGGCTCATGCCCCACAGCTACGGGCCGTGACACAGGCTGTCCCCACTTCGAGAGGCCCCCTCGCACAAACCCGCGCTTTTCAAGCGTCTGCAACAACTTCTCTTCGTCAGTCACGCCCATCCCCTATCCAGTTCGTCGTGGATGTGGGCACGCCTGTACGATACACAAAACACCCGCTCCAGATGAACATGGAGCGGGCGTCGCGTGCGCCTTAGGGCTAAATGGGGCACAACTTCGAGAAACAGTACGTATCGACCCTGCTGGCGCCAAGGCTCGGCAGGGCCGCTACGTCCGAGTCACTCCGCTAGATGGCGGCTAGAGCCTGATCGAGGTCGGCAATGATGTCGTCCACGTCCTCGATGCCCACCGACAGGCGGATGAGGTCCTCGGAGAGGTGAGCCGCCTCGAGCTGCTCGGCCGTCAGCTGGCTGTGCGTCGTGGACGCCGGATGGATGATGAGGCTCTTGGCGTCGCCCACGTTGGCGAGCAGCGTGTGGAGCTTGACGTTGTTGATGACCTCAAGGCCGCCCTGACGTCCGGCCTTGGTGCCAAACACCACCACGCCGCCAAAGCCGTGCTTGAGGATGCGGCTCGCGACCTCGTGGCTCGGGTCATCCTCAAGGCCGGAGTAGCGCACCCACGACACCTTGGGGTGGCTCTGCAGGAACTTGGCCACGGCAAGGGCATTGTCGCTGTGACGCTGAACGCGCAGGCTGAGCGTCTCGATACCCAGGCCGATGAGCTGAGCGGCATACGGCGAAAGCGTCGGGCCGAGGTCGCGCAGGCGCTGGGCAAGCACGCGCGTGCCAAAGGGAGCCGCCGGCGCCGCCTGCGTCCACACGGCACCGTGATAGGACTCGTCGGGCTCGGTCAGCGTGGGGAACTTGCCCGGCACGGCGGCCCAGTCAAAGGTGCCAGCGTCGACGATGGCGCCGCCGATGGTCGCACCGTGGCCACCGATCCACTTGGTCAGGCTCTCGATGATGACGGCAGCGCCGTCATCCGCCGGACGGTACAGGTACGGCGTGGCAAACGTGTTGTCGACGATGACCGGAATGTTGAGAGACTTGGCCGCGTCCACCAGCGCGGGCACGTCAGCCACGTCTACCAGCGGGTTTCCGATGGTCTCCACGTACCAGAACTTGGTGTTCTCCTGCGTGGCGGCCACAAAGGCGTCGATGTCGTTATTGCGCACGAAGGTGGTCTTGATTCCCAGGTCATCAAGCGTGTGGAGCAAGATGTTCCACGTTCCGCCGTAGAGGGAGTCTGAGGCGACGATGTGGTCCCCCGCCTTGGCGATGTTGGTGAAGGCGAGAATCTCCGCCGCGTGTCCCGAGGCAACGGCAACGGCGGCTGCGGCGCCCTCGATGGCGGCGACGCGCGCGGCAATGGAGTCGGTGGTGGTGTTGGTCAGGCGGCTGTACACGTTGCCCGGACGGGACAGGGCGAACTTGGCAGCAGCGTCCTCGGCATCGTCAAACTGCCACGCGGCCGTCGCGTAGATGGGAAGTGCTGCGGAGCCGGTGACCGGATCCGGCGCCAAGCCAGCGTGAACCTGCAGGGTGTTGAAGTGCTTCTCGGTATCAGCAGCAAAGGTGGGATCGAGCTCGAACGACATGATAGGTTCCTCTCTCGCGGAAATGCCCGTTTTTTGACGTGGTGGAGGCGGGGCAGGCGAGAGGTCTCTCCCATCCTGCCCCTAGGGCATGAACAGCCCGAGGCAAATAAGCCGGTTATATACATGCTTCTTCTTCATGGTTTGGAATCCTACCAAAATGCTTCTATTCAGTCTGAGCGTTTCCAAGGTCGAAACATTGGCAGGCCCCTCACTGTCCCCTTTGTCCCATGATGTGGGACAAAGGGGACAGTGCCACCGTAACGCCTAGCCGCGTCAACTGGGCAAACTCTCCCGCGGGACACCCAGCCCGGAGGTTTGTGTCCCACCTAGTGGGACACAATCCTCCGGGCTGGGTGTCCCGCGGGAGGGAAAAAACGCCCGCCCCAGCTTGGCTGGGACGGGCGCATGCTCGCAAACCGTGAGAAGATGGGGCTGGCGACCCCATCACAGAATCGGCCTAGTAGTTGACCGACTGCTCCTCGAAGTAGCTCTGCGGATGGTTGCAGGCGGGGCATACCTTCGGCGCCTTCTCGCCAACGTGCAGGTGGCCGCAGTTCAGGCACTTCCACACCTTGACGCCCTCGCGCTCAAAGACCTCGCCCTTCTCAACGCGCTCGACGAGCTTCAGGTAACGCTCCTCGTGGGCCTTCTCGATAGCGCCGACCAGACGGAACTTAGCGGCGATCTCCTTGAAGCCCTCCTCGTCAGCGACCTTAGCGAACTCAGGATACATGCTGGTCCACTCGTCGTTCTCGCCAGCGGCGGCAGCCTTCAGGTTGTCCAGGGTGCTGGGCACCTCGCCACCATGCAGATACTTGAACCACAGCTTGGCATGCTCGCGCTCGTTGCCAGAGGTCTCCGCGAAGATCTGGGAAATCTGGACGAAGCCTTCCTTCTTAGCCTTGCTGGAGAAGTACGCGTACTTGTTGGTGGCCTGGGACTCGCCCGCGAACGCCGCCTCGAGGTTCTTCTTAGTCTGCGAGCTCTCAAAGTCTACTGCCATGAGCACTCCTCTCTCCTCAGTGAAAGCGCCAGTGTGGCGCAGGCTGGCCCCAATCCAGCCCGCATCTATCTTAGCTTGACTCTGGTTCGCTGTGTACTAGATTGACCAAACGTCACCGTTTGCCGAACAGAATCCCTCGCGTGCCAGCTCATCCAGAAGCGTGCGGGCATCTTCTGGGGAAATTGCGTCTCTACCAGCGATTTGTTCCTGCTTTGTCAGCTCTTTGCTGAGGCTCTCGGTCGTCACGCCGTCTGCCCCACGCGCCAAGAGCACGCGCACCGCCATAGCGCGCTTCTGGCGGTGCGATCCCTCAAAGCGAGATTGCCGCACATGGCCCGCAGAGCGTCGCGACGGGTTGGGAACGCTGCGCTTTAGCCATGCGCCATAGTCGAGCAGGGCAAAGTACCATGTGCGCGGATCGTCATGCGGGTCGTCGGCATTGGGCGGACAGCACGCCTCAACCAAGGGCACGAGCACACGGTCCGGCACGCCTTCGGCCTCGGGGAACAACTCGTGCAGAAAGACGGTCCGCACGTTGGTCTCTAGATATACGCCAGGCAGATTGAAGGCAAAGGCGCGGATACCCGCGGCGGTAGCTGACCCAATGCCGGGCAGCGCCACCAGCTGGCTGACTTCGCTGGGCATGGCGCCCCCGGCCTCGGCAATCTGCCGTGCGGCGTTCCAAACGGAAAGGGCACGACGGTTGTAGCCAAGACCCTGCCACTCGTCCAACACCTCGGCAGCCTCGGCGTCCGCCAAGGCCCTTATGCTGGGAAAACGACTAAGCCAACGCTGCCAGCGGCCATCGACACGGCTCACCTGGGTCTGCTGCAGCATGACTTCCGAGATCCACACCTCGTATGGATCTCGGGAGCGTCTCCAAGGTAAGTCGCGATACAGATCCGCACCGCGTTCCAAGACCATCTGCCGGAAGCTCACCAGCTGTTCAGACAGGGCGTCACCCTCCCCTGTCACGAGGGGCCTCTGGCTATTGTCTTGCGTCGTCACCGAGTGTTACTCCTCTGTTGGAGCCCCTTCGGCTAGCTCTGCACGCTCTTCTGGCGTAAGGGCCACAAAGCTGTGACCGCCTCGCAGAATCGGGCAGCGGCCTTCAATGACCACCTGGTAGAGGGTCACTGCTTCGAAGTAATCTCTCAGCAGACGTTCCGCCTCACACCACACGGTATTGAACGCACAGTTCCGCTTGAAGGGGCATTCGCCATCCGTTTGGCCACCAGTATCGCACTCAGCGACACAGATGGGGCCTTGGATGGCCTCAACAATGCTCCTCAGCGTTGTTTCACGTGGATTGACTGCAAGTCTCATACCACCACGACTGCCACGTACGCTCGACACAATGCCCGCCTGCACAAGATCGTGCTGGATGGATCGTGCGAACGAATACGGCACGTCGTTCTTCTCGGCTGCGTAACGAACAGACACAACGGCGTCGTTACTCCGGACGAGCTCAGCGAGCATGCGAATTGCGTAGTCGGTCTTTCTTGAGATCTCCATGGCGTCCCCTTCCGCCAGGCCGATTGCGCAGGAGACGAATTCAGGGCGTCAAGAGTTCGATGCTATGAGCTAGTCCCCCATTTGAGTATCGCCCAATTGTGAGAAATTGCAGACAACTTCATTAAATAACTCGGACAGACGGCGTAGGGGTATCGAGCAATGGCGAGCAGCGCAGCGTCGCTGATGTGGTCGCCGTACGCGTACGAAATGTACCAATTACCTGCGCCGATATGCTCGTCTGCCCATCGGATCACCGCATTGAGCTTCTCCTTGCCCTCGGTGACCTCTCCCTCCACGAGGCCGGTGTAAGCGCCGGTTTCGTCCTGCTCCATCTCGGTTGCCACATAGCCATCCATGCCCAGATACTCGGCGGCACGCTCCGCTACCTCCAGAAACGTTGCGGAGGCAAGCAGGGTCACGTTGCCCTCCTGCTTGCGCTGCCAGATCTCAGGCAGTGCCTCGGGACGATACCGCGGAACGATGACCTCGTCGTGAAAGTCGCGCATGAGCTGACGGATGTCATTGGGCATCGACCGATTGAGCGCAGAGAGGATAACCTCGCGGGGCTCGTCCTGTCGTTGGGGAAGATGCAGCTTGTAGCGGGCACCCCACCAGGCGAGGCGCACCGCGCGAGGGACATCGACAACGCCATGTTTCAGCAGGTAGAGAGAGATGAGGGAGCCAGACTGGCCGTTGACGAGCGTTCCGTCAAGATCAAAGACCGCAATAGGCACTTTGGGGCTCACCGGTGCACCTCCGCATATGAAAACGGCCCCTTGCGGGGCCGAAGAATGCAATGGCGGGATGTAAGGGACTTGAACCCTCGACCTCCGACGTGACAGGCCGGCGCTCTAACCAACTGAGCTAACACCCCGTGTTCGTGCGAAAGCTATTGTACACACAAGTAGCGCCTGATGTCTAGCAAAATCTTTTGAGAATTTGAACGACTCTCTACAACTCCCTGCGCGCCTCGATCGCACGGCCGAGCGTGACCTCGTCAGCGTACTCAAGGTCGCCTCCCACGGGCAGACCGCTCGCAAGCCGGGTGACCTTCACGCCGAGCGGACGAATGGTGCGCGCGAGGTAGGTCGCGGTGGTCTCGCCCTCAACGTCAGGATTGGTGGCCAGGATGACTTCCTGCAGCTCGCCGGATGCCAAGCGCTGCAGCAGCTCGCGAACGTGCAGCTGGTCGGGACCTATCTTGTCCATGGGGCTGATGACACCACCCAGCACGTGATACAGGCCGTGGTACATGCCCGTGCGCTCGATTGCCTGCACGTCCCTGGGCTCGGACACCACGCAGACCTCGGAGCGGTCACGCGTGGAGTCGGCGCAGACATCGCAGGTGTCCCTCGTGGCATAGCTGAAGCAGACGGGGCAGAAGTGCACCTGCTGCTTCACCTCCATGATGGCGTTTGAGAGCCGCCGCGCCTCCTCGGCGTCAGCCTCGAGCAGGTAGTACGCGATGCGTTGGGCAGACTTGGGACCAATCCCTGGAAGACGTCCCAGCTCATCGAGCAGGCGCTGCAGGGCACGACCGTCGTTGAGCACGTCCATCCTTAGAACATCCCCGGCATTCCCATGCCGCCCGTGATGGCGCCGAGCTGACGGCTGGAGAGCTCCTGGGCGGAGCTCAGGGCCTCGTTGACGGCGGCGAGGATGGTGTCCTGGATGAGCTCGACGTCCTCGGGGTCAAGGGCCTCGGGATCAATGGTGATGCTGGTGATGACGCCGTCGCCGGTGGCCGTCACCTTCACCATGCCGCCACCCGCGGACGCGCTGACCTCAAGATCCTTGAGCTGCTCTTGCGCCTCGGCGAGCTGGGCCTGCATCTTACGGGCCTGCTGCATGATCTGCTGCATGTTCATTGCCATGGGTTACTCCTTCGCTTCGCCCAGCCCAGGGTTGGACTTAGGCTTCTACCTCGTCGTTCTTGCTTGCGGTTGCGTTGCTCACCGTGGTCATGGTCACGCCTGGCCCAAAGACGTCGGTGAGCATGGCCATGATTTTGGCCGATTCCGTGGCGTCGGGGCCAGCGTTGGGACGCGTATCGGGCTGTGGCGCCGGCTCAGGCTGCGGCTCGGAGACCGGTGCGGGCTGTGGTTCTGCTTTCGGCTGGGGCGCCGGCTGCGGCTGCGGCTGGGGCCGGGGCGCTGGCTGCTGCACAGGCGCTGGCTGAACTACGGCCGCGGGGCGCGGCTGCTGCACAGGTGCTGGCTGCCGCACCGGCGCTGCCACCTGCCGCGACTGCGGAGCGGGCTCGCCAGGAAGCGGGGACGGCGCGTAGTACTCGCCCTCCTCATACGGAGTCATGTCGGCCTCGCTGTACGGGACCTCCTCGTAGACCGGCTCGTCCCACGGCGCGGCATATCGAGGCTTTGGCGGTTCGCTTACCTGAGGAGCCTGAGCAGGCACGGTCACCGGTCGCTGAGTAACGGCGGGCTGCGCCACGGGCCTCGCTGCTTGCTGCGGCATCGCCGCCGGCTGGGGCGCGGGGCGAGAGGCCGGTTGAGGGGCAGTTCGCGGCATGGGCACAGACTGTGGGGCAGCCGTTGCGGCCGCAGCCCTCTCATTTCGGGCGATGTCAGCACCCTTGAGGCTCGACTCGACGTAGTTGATGTGGCGCCGTCCAAACGCACGGTTAACCGCCGGAGCGATGGCCTCGCGCACATCGGTGCGGTCGAGCATCTTGGCGGCAAACGTTGATCCCTTGGGAAGCGTCACCAGTAGCGTCTGCCCGTCGTCAGACATGATGGAGGAGTTCATGAGGAGCGAGCCACGCGAAGGCATGTTGGCCAGAAGCTCGTCGCACACCTGCCGCCAACGACGCTGCAGGTCACCCGGGTCGGTTACGGCTGCGGGCGCCTGGCGGGGCGCTGGCTGCTGAGGTGCGGGGGCTGCCTGTTGCCTTTGCATGGGCTGACGCGTCGGCGCCGCTGCGGGCGTCGGCGTCGGAGCCTGCTGGGATTGCATGCGCTGCGCCGGGCCCTGTGCAACCGCCTGCTGCCGAGGTGTCGGCGCTGCCTGGGTCGGCGGCACCTCGCGCGGCACGGGCGTGGGCTGGCGTCTCGTCTCCTCGGCGGGCTTCGCCTCGGGCGCAGGCATCGCCTGACGCCGCGGCTCCTCGCGCCGCGGTGCCACATTCGTCACTGCCGCAGGAGCCGTGGCAACGACACCGCCCGCAGCGAGCTTGGCAAGCTGCGCCTCAAGCACCGCCACACGCTCCGCGAGCGCATCGAGCGTGACCTCGCTCTCGGGACGGGCGATGCGCGTGAAGGCCAGCTCGAGAACCAGCCGCTGGTTGGGGGCGGTGCGCATCTCGCTCGACGCATCACCCAGCACCGCCATGGCGCGAGAAATGCGATCAACCGAGCCAAACGAGCGCGCCTCGTCACCAAGACGCGCGAGCGCGTCGCCCTGTGCCGACACCACGCCCGGACGCTCCCCGACCGCAGCCACCACGTAGGCGTCACGCAGGTGGGCCGTCAGCTCGCGCGTGAACTGCAACAGGTCACGGCCAGACTCCGTCAAGGTCGCCACCTCGGCAAACAGCCGCGGGACGTCTCTGGAGGCCAAGGCCAGCGAGACCTCAGAAAGCGTGGAAGCCGGTACCTCGCCCAGCATGTCCTGGGCCGCGTCAAGGGTGATGGAGCCTCCCGTATAGGTGGCAAGGCGCTCGAGGTCAGACAGGGCATCGCGCATGCCGCCGCGCGCGTGGAGCACCACCAGCTCGAGCGCCTCACGGTCATAGCTGAACCCCTCGCGCTCACAGACGTAGATGAGGCGTCCAAGCAGCTCGTCGTTGCTGATGGGGCGAAAGTCGAAGCGCTGCACGCGCGAAAGGATGGTCTCGAGAACCTTCTGCGGGTCAGTGGTGCACATCACGAAGACGACGTGCTCGGGCGGCTCTTCCAACGTCTTGAGCAGCGCGTTGAACGCCGCCGGGGTCAGCATGTGGACCTCGTCGATGATATAGATCTTGTAGTCGCCACGAACCGGCGCGTAGCTCACGCGATTGATGATCTCCTCGCGCACGTTGTCCACGCCGGTGTTGGAGGCGGCGTCGAGCTCGTACACGTCAGGATGCTCGCCCGAGGCGATGAGCTGGCAGTCTTCGCAGGTGCCATCGGGAAGGTGTCCAGCTCCTTGCTCGCAGAGGAGCGCCTTTGCAAGCAGACGAGCCATCGTGGTCTTGCCCGTTCCGCGAGGTCCGCAGAACAGGTACGCATGGCTGGTGCGTCCCTCAAGCACGGCACGGCGCAGCGTTGCCACCACGTGCTTTTGGCCCACAACGTCGTCAAACGTCTGGGGACGATACTTCCTGTAGAGCGATTCCATGGCGCCTCCGGTCTTGCGAATTGCCCGCGCAAGGTCATAGGAGATAAGTATACGGCACCGCGGCAGCGCGGCACGGTTGCGCATGGTGCGCTCAACTGGTCAACAGCAGCCCCCGTTTCGACCGATTGGACGCACTATGCACAGGATCGGACACGAAAGCCGCTTGATCCGCTTCGGCTGGCGGCCGCTGTAACTGGATTGGCGCTACCATAGCGACTATGGACAAGACCACTCAACAGACAACTGGCGCGCAGGGCAACCGCCCCGTCGTGGGGCGCTTTGCGCCGACGCCTTCTGGCCGCATGCACCTCGGCAACGTGTTCTCATGCCTCATGGCATGGCTTGCCGTTCGATCTGCCGGCGGGCGGCTCGTCATGCGCGTTGAGGACCTCGATGTTCGTGCGCAGAACCCTCAGAATGCGAGCCTCTTGCTTGATGACCTGCGCTGGTTGGGACTCGACTGGGACGAAGGGCCCTATTACCAGAGCAAGCGCGGCGAGGTGTATGCCGCGGCCATCGACTCTTTGGCGGAGCGTGGGCTGACCTATCCCTGCTTCTGCACGCGCTCGGAGCTGCATGCCGCGACGGCACCGCACGCTTCCGACGGCACCTACCTCTACCAGGGCACCTGCCGAGGACTCACGCCGGAACAGGTGGCCCAGAGAAGTGCGGTGCGACCCCCGGCGACGCGCCTGATGGTACCTCCAGCAGAAGACCCGTCCGGGACCATCGAGTTCACTGACCTTGCTTTTGGCCCACAACGCGAGGTGCTTGCACAGGAGTGTGGCGACTTCTTGCTGAAGCGCAGCGACGGGATTGTGGCCTACCAGCTTGCCGTGGTGGTTGATGACGGGGAGATGGGCATAACGCAGGTGGTGCGCGGGCGGGACCTGCTGGGTTCGGCAGCTCGCCAGACGTGGCTTTCGAGGCTCTTGGGATATGAGCCTCCGACGTTTGGGCACGTGCCGCTGCTTGTTGCACCGGACGGCAGGCGACTTTCCAAACGCGAGCGCGACCTCGACATGGGCGCCCTGCGCGAGCGTTTCGGAAGGCCCGAGGCGATCTTGGGAGCGCTTGCTTCTTCGGTGGGCATGGCGGAGGCCGGAGAGGCTTTGCGGGCCGACGAATTGGTCGACCGCTTCTCGTGGAATCTGCTTTCTGCTCACGAACAAGACATAGTTGTGGCAGATGGCGTGCTTGTTTGAAATTGTCCGACGCTTACGCGCCAATCTGCGGTATCATTTCATCTCACCTACGGAGAGCTGACCGAGAGGCCGAAGGTGCTCGCCTGCTAAGCGAGTATAGGACTCAATCCTATCTGGGGTTCGAATCCCCAGCTCTCCGCCAGAATGTGATGGCGCCCCAGCAATGGGGCGCTTTTTTGTGCGTGGCCGTCGCAGGGGATTCGAACCCGCGAGCTTTGGCGCCCGGTGGGCGCCAAAGAACCCGAGCGCCCTCGCGAGGGTTACGCTATGGTGGCACGACCCGGGCCGGAGCGCCACCAGGCGCGGAGGCCGTCGAGCGTTGTCGCAGGCAACGCGGCGAATCCCCAGCTCTCCGCCAGAATGTGATGGCGCCCCAGCAATGGGGCGCTTTTTTGTGCGTGGCCGTCGCGGAGGATTCGAACCGGGGCGCGCTGGAACCTTATTTGGTTTGGTGCCACCCGGCGGGGCCTGGCTGGAACGCTATTCGGTTTGGTACCGCCCGGCGGGGCCTGGCTGGAACGCTATTCGGTTTGGTACCGCCCGGCGGGGCCTGGCTGGAACGCAATTTGGTTTGGTACCGCCCTCTAGGTGCTGGAATAGCGGTACGAAACGGAATAGCGTTCCAGACGGGCCAGATTACGTGGTACGAAACGCAATAGCGTTCTCGGGAAGTCCCGCTACACGGTACGAAACGGAATAGCGTTCCAGACACGTCAGCGAAAGTGGTACGAAACGCCATAGCGTTCCCGTCGCCACTCCACAGTGCCTATACACAAGAGTCTGGCTGCGAATGTTGACGCAGGGGAGCCCGCTCAGGTCAGCATTCGCAAATCGTGAGACAAAAAAACGCCCCATTGCTGGGGCGCTCGGATTGCAAGTGGTGCGGCGTGAGGGATTCGCCGCGTCGCCTGCGGCGACGCTCCTCGGCTTCGCGCCGTCCCGGCGCTCCGCCCGGCGCATGCCACCATAGTGCAACCCTCGCGAGGACGCTCGGGTTCTTTGGCGCCCACTGGGCGCCAAAGCTTTCGGGTTCGAATCCCCTGCACCATCCGCGCAAATGAAAAACGCCCCATTGCTGGGGCGCTCGGATTGCAAGTGGTGCGGCGTGAGGGATTCGAACCCCCGACGTTCTGATTCGTAGTCAGACCCTCTATCCAGCTGAGGTAACGCCGCATGTGCAGTAATAGAATAGTCATCTCGCCGAACAAGTCAAGCGACTTTGAAGAAATGATGAACCGCCCTCACAAAGAGCCCTACTCTGCGTAGCGCCTAAGGGCGTGATCGTTTCCGCAGGTAACCGTATAGGTATACGGCACACCACCGGCGTCCAGCACATCCTGCAGATCTGAAAGAAAGCGATCATCACCCGCAAAGAATGCACCGAGCGCCTCGAGGGGGCTTCCCTCACCAGGGCCAAGCGCCCAGACAAGACCCTCCACTGCCTCGCTCGCAACGGCAACACTTCGTACGCATGTAAGCGTCCCATACGTCAAAAGCGTGAGCTCTCCGTCCGTACGCTCCTCAACCAACACAGTGCCGTCCTGCGCCTCGCACGCCACCACTATGCGCAGCTCTCCTTCGACATCTTGCCGCAGCAATACATTCCAAGACACATTCTGCTTCATGGCCACCTCCTAGAACATTTGTTTTGTTCCGTTCCAATTTAGCACAAGATAGCAAACAAATGTTCTCTCTTTGCACAAAAATCTGGGCCCTCGGGAAAGGGCCCAGACTCGCACAACGTTAGTCCTCAGGACGGATGACCTCGACGCCGCCCATGTACGGCACCAGCGCCTCCGGCACGGTGATGGTGCCGTCAGCATTCTGGTAGTTCTCCATAACGGCCGCCATGGTGCGGCCCACTGCCAGGCCAGAGCCATTCAGCGTGTGCACCAGACGCGTGCCCTTGAACTCGGACGGGTCGCGATACTTGATGTTGGCGCGACGTGCCTGGAAGTCCCAGCAGTTGGAGCAGCTAGAGATCTCCTTGTAGTTGTTGTAGCTGGGGAGCCAGACCTCAACGTCGTACGTCTTGCGCGCGCTGAAGCCGATGTCGCCCGTGCACAGCGTGACCACACGATACGGCAGGCCAAGCGCCTGCAGCACGGCCTCGGCCTCGTTGGTCATGCTCTCGAGCTGGTTCATCGAGTCCTCAGGCTTGGCGAACTTGACCATCTCGACCTTGTCAAACTCGTGCACGCGAATGATGCCGCGGGTGTCGCGGCCGGCGCTGCCCGCCTCCTCGCGGAAGCACGGGGTGAAGGCGCAGTACCACAGGGGCAGCTTGTCACCATCGAGCACCTCGTCGCGATGCAGGTTGGTGAGCATGACCTCTGCCGTGGGGATCAGGTACAGGTCAGGGTTGACGTGGTACAGGTCCTCTTCGAACTTGGGCAGCTGGCCCGTACCAAAGAGCGTGGCGGCATTGGTGATGACGGGCGGCCACCACTCCTTGAAGCCGATCTTGGTGTGCATGTCGATCATGAAGTTGATGAGCGCGCGCTCCATGCGGGCGCCCATGCCGCCGAGCACGTAGAAGCGGCTACCGGCAATCTTCACGCCACGATCAAAGTCGATCATGCCCAGCTCGGGACCAAGGTCCCAGTGCGCCTTGGGCTCGAAGTCAAACTCGCGCGGGGTGCCCCAGCGACGAGCCTCGGGGTTGTCGGAGTCATCCTTGCCATACGGCACGGTCTCGTCGGGAATGTTGGGGATGGACGCAACCAGGTCAAACAGGGCCTGCTCAACCTGTCCGCGCTTTTCGTCAAGCTCGGCGATGCGGTTCTTGTTTGCCGCAACCTGCGCCTTGGCCGCCTCGGCCTCATCGCGCTTGCCCTCGCGCATGAGCTGGCCAATCTGCTTGGACACGGCATTGCGCTCGGCCTGCAGGCCCTCAACTTCAACAATCAGCTGGCGACGCTCGGCATCCAGCTCGAAGAAGCGCTCACGGTCCCAGTGGGCGTTCTGACGAGACGCGCACGCGGCGTCAACGGCATCGGGATTCTCTCGGACAAACTTGATGTCCAGCATATGTATCTCCTTGGACAAGTACGGTCGGAACTAAAGCCTATCAAGTATATACTTGTGCGCGAGAAAAGCGCTATTTTCGCAGGGAGGCGTCACATGGGTGCAATCGGAGGGTTCTTCAGCTGGCTGTTTGGCTCACGTCAGGGCGTCATCACCTTGGTGGTAGGCGGCATCGTGCTCTTCCTGATCATCTCGTTCATTCTTGAGCGTCGTACGCGCGCAATCTACAAGAACCATGAGAAGTCCGAGGACGACTGGGACCTCTTCGGCGACGACGAGAGCGGTTGGTCGGACTTCGACAACGACAACAACTAGCACGAGGCGGAACACATCAAGCGAAAGTGCCCCGCGGGAATGCAGCTTCCCGCGGGGCACTCTTCATCAGAGGATCTCGGCCCTCGCAAGTCTCAGCTACTCCCAGAGGCTCGCGCCTTGGCTGGCGATGACGTCCTTCATCCAGTCGTAGCTCTTCTTCTTGGTGCGGCGGCAGGTGCCGTTGCCCTTGTCGTCCATGTCCACATAGACGAAGCCGTAGCGCTTGGCCATCTCGCCCGTGGAGAGGCTGACTAGGTCGATGGGCGCCCACATGGTGTAGCCGAGGCAGTCCACGTGGTCCACCAGGATTGCCTCCATCATGGCCTTGAGGTGATCGCGCAGGTAATCGATGCGATAGTCGTCCTCGACGTAGCCGTTCTCGTCAGCCTTGTCGATGGCGCCCATGCCGTTCTCGACGATGAACAGCGGCTTCTCGTAGCGGTCATAGAACTCGTTGAGCACGTAGCGCAGGCCCAGAGGATCAACCGGCCAGCCCCAGTCGGAGTTCTTGAGGTACGGGTTGCCCTCGCCACCCATGACCTCGTCGGCGCGCGGAGAGTCGGCCGCGATGGTGTTGGAGCGGTAGTAGCTGAAGGTGACATAGTCGAGTGCGCCGGCCGCCAGCGTCTCCTCGTCGCCCGGTTGCCAGTCGATGGTGATGCCCTTGCGGTCCCAGATGTCCTGCGCGTAGGCCGGGTAGTGCCCGCGCGCCATGGTGTCGATGTAGTAATAGGTGCGACGACGCTTCTGCATGTGGGCAAAGACGTCCTCGGGCTTGCAGGTGGCGGGATAGAACGCACTGGAGGCGTACATCGTTCCAAACATCGAGCCCGGCATCATCTCGTGGCCCATCTTCACTGCGCGGGCGCTAGCCAGGAACATGTTGTGCACAGCGTTGTAGTGCGTGTTGTTGTCTGCCTTGTGCGTGCCGCACGCCGCATAGCCGCGCACGGCGTTGATCTCGTTGAACGTGAGCCAGTACTTCACCTTGGTGCCAAAGCGCTCGAAAAGTGCCTTGCAGTAGCGCACGTAGCATTCGATGGTCTCGCGGCTCGACCAGCCGTCGTACTTCTCGGCCAACGCGTAGGGCACGTTATCGTGATGGATGGTGACAAGCGGCTCCATCCCCAGCTCGAGGCAGAAATCGATGATGCCCTCGTAGAAGGCGAGGCCGGCCTCGTTGGGCTCTTCCTCCATGCCCGTCGGGAAGATGCGGCTCCATGAGATGGAGAAGCGGTACACGTTCATGCCCGTGCCGGCGAGCAGCTCGAGGTCCTCGCGCCAGTGATGGTAGTGGTCGATGCCCTTGTGGCTGGGATAGTAGCGGTCGTCCAGGAGCGTGGGTACCGCGCCGTCAGGCAGGTCCTCGTAGAAGAAGAAGCTGCTGCGAGAGCCACCGGTGGTCCCGTCAGGGAGCTTCCACGTAATCACGCGCGGGTTCTCCTGGTTGCCGTCGGTCTCGAAGTCGTGCGTGGAGAGTCCGCGACCACCCTCGTCGTAGCCACCCTCGCACTGGAAGTCTGCGGTTGCGCCGCCCCAAAGAAAGTCTTCCGATAGCTTCATGTTTCTCCCCTTCCCCACGTCGTCATGGCGTGGCAGCCTTCACCATTCTTATATGGTATCGAGAAGGAGCATTAGGCAGCAGCATGCATCGGCTAGAGACGCCCAGCAAAAGCTGGGAGCATCCGCGGGTTGTTGAACAATCCGCAAACCGCGGCAGGAGTCGCGGCATGAAAAAAGGCCCCGAAGGGCCTCGAAGAATCAGTGGTGCGGGCGAAAGGACTTGAACCTTCACGGGGTTGCCCCCATACGGACCTGAACCGTACGCGTCTGCCAATTCCGCCACGCCCGCGCGCAGATAGATATATTACTACTAGCTCCCATAACCTTGCAAGCGAGAATTCCAACTTTTTCTCGCCAAATCGTGGCGCGGCACCCGCCTCAATTTGGCAAAACCAACGCAAAACGGTAACCTATAACCTACGACACACGGCAGTCGAAACGTAGATCAAACACACAAGGGGAGGCCGTGCTGGACGCTAACCCCACAACGTCGCGCACTCTGGACGAGAGCGTTCTTTTGAGCAAACCTGAGCTTGTGCTCGGGCGCTACCGTCTCATGGGCGCAAACAGCACCGGCGGCTTCGGCACCGTGCTGACGTGCTGGGACACGCGTCTGCAGCGTCGCGTGGCCATCAAGCGGATGCCGCTCGTGCCCATGGCCGAGGGAGCCGGCGCCGCCTCTACCGTTGCGGAGGCTCTCACCGAGGCCCGTACGGCAAGCCTGCTCGCCCATCCCAACATCGTCACGGTCTACGACTTTGAGTCGGATGCCAACTGGGCATACCTTGTCATGGAGTACGTCGACGGCCTCAACCTCACCGAGCTGCTCGCTCGCGTTGAGGGCGGCACGCTCAACGGCGACGAGTGCGCCTACGTGGTGAGCTGCGTTGCCGACGCGCTCGCGTTTGCCCATGAAAACGGCGTGCTCCACCTAGACATCAAGCCGTCCAACATCATCATCGACCACTCGGGCAACGTGAAGATCTGCGACTTTGGCATGGCCACGCTGGCCTCTG
Organism: uncultured Actinomycetes bacterium; assembly: GCA_900314645.1. Taxonomy (GTDB): domain Bacteria; phylum Actinomycetota; class Coriobacteriia; order Coriobacteriales; family Atopobiaceae; genus UBA1367. Next base: position 104,381 of record OMWB01000009.1, on the reverse strand, counting down.
CCACCGGCTTTGGCGATGCGCGCGGAGGCACCGTAGGCTATATGTCCCCCGAGCAGATCAAGGGCCAGATGGTGGACGAGCGCTCTGACGTGTTCTCGTTGGGCGTCGTGGTCTGGCAAGCCCTCACGGGGTCAAACCCGTTTGCGGCTGCCACGGCCGAGCAGTCGCTCAAGCTCATCGAGCACGGCCCGCGCACCAAGCTCACCAAAACCGTCCCCGACGCCGAGGGCATCAGCGAGCAGGCCCTGTTGGGCGCCCTCGCGCCGCTCGCCTCTGCGCGCACTCCCTCCGTGAGCGAGTTTGCCAACGAGCTCACATTTACGCTGGGTGACATCTCCGTTGGCGCCGAGTCCATTCGCCACCTGCTCTCTCAGACGGGCCAGCGCCAAGAGGACGAGGACGCCTGGGAGGGCGACGGCCTGCCCATCTACTTCCGCTATCCGTGGGTGCCGCCGTTCATTACCCGCGTGACGGCAGCCCTCACCTCGGGTTTTGCTGGGCTCCTCAGCCTGCGGTTCCTCTTTGTGTCTGACTCCACGGCATGGATTGCCGCGGGGATCTTTGCGGGCGTGTCGGCCGTCTGGCCACCTTTGGGCTCCGCCCTGGCCATCATCGCGGCCCTCCTGGCACTGCTCACCACCACGAGCGGAGCGGCGGCAATACTGCTTCCCCTCGTCTTGGGCATCGTGCTCATTAGCTGGTGGGCCTTCCTTGGCACCGCAGATAACCACAGCACGCCCACGGTCACGCTGCCCTGTTGCTTGGGCAGCCCCATCGCGGGGGCAAACTGGGCGGCCGCCTTCTTGTCACCGCTCCAAGCCTTGGCAGCCGGCGCGGCCGGGTGGCTGATGGGTACGATGTTTCTCCTCTGCATCCACTCGGGGTTCGATGCGGCAGAAATCGTGTCGCAACTACCCGAGCTTGCCCTGCGCCCCGCCACGTGGATTGGCTTCGCGGGCTGCGCAATCGCAGCGGCAACAGGTGCCGGTCTAACGCGCATTCGCCCCACCGCCGGCTTTGCCGTAACGGGCCAGATTGCCTGTGCCCTGCTGCTCATAACTTCTCAGCTTCTGGCAGTCCGAGTGGAAAATGGCGGCATATGGCTAGCCCCCAGCTGGGAGACCACCGGCATTGCGGTAGTCTTATGTGTGCTTGTCAGCATCGCAACTGTCCTCAGCGGACCACCGCTTCAGGACTTGGAGGATGACGACTATGAATTTGATCAGGAACTTTGAGAACCGCGTGAGCGAGGCCTTTGGCTCAGCTCCCCAAGGCTACACCGCCCCGTTCTCCTTTAAGCGTCTTGCGCGCCAGGCCGCCAAGCAGATGGAGGCCGAGACTTTCGTGATTGACGGCGTCGACACCGCGCCGGCGCTCTACACCGTGCTGGTCTCTGGCACCGACGACGTTGCCATGCGCCCGCTGTACCCGCGCATCACGCAGGAGGTCGTCGGGCTCGTAAAGGCGCAGGCTCGGGCCAAGAACTATGTGTTTGTGGGGGAGCCGCTGGCGCGCTTCCTCGTTGACCCCAAGCTGCGCAGTGGCAAGTTTGCCGTCTTCGCAGAGAACGTGGATGCCGCGACCCTCGAGCGCCTGCGTGCTGAGGAGGCCGCGTTCCTTTCCGGCGCGTCCGCCGTTGGCGGAGCCGCGGCTGACCGCAGGGCCGCCCGTACGCGCAAGCCCACCAGGCGCCCCATTCGCACCGCACGCCCGGCAGCCAAGGAGCCCCAGCAGCTCGACGACCAGCTGGTGCCCATCATCCCCGAGGTCGCACCCGTGGCAGCTGTGGCCCCCGTACCTGACGCCCTTGGGGCGTCCGGCTCCATCGCGGAGGTCGTGCCCTCGCTCGCATCCATCCCCGACCCGCTTGCGGAGCCTGCCGTCATGCCCGCCAGGGAGCCGATCCCGACGGTGTTTGACGTGCCCGATGTGTCCGCCGAGCCCCTCGACGACTCAGCGTCCATGGGCCTCGACATCATGCCGGTGGACTTCTTTGACGAGAACGTGCGCGCGTCACAGCTCTCCGTGCCAAAGATCGACTCGGCGCCCGAGGTGGTTGACGTCCCCGTCACGCAGCGTCGCGTGGACCCCGTGGACGCACCAACTGACCTCGTCATTGATGATGAAGACTATCCCGTCACCTGCGTGCTGGTAGACCGTCAGACAGGCCGTACCTACATTGGCACGGCACCCGCAACGCCCATTGGCCGCGAGCGTCTGACCGGCGCCATCATCCTGCGTGACCCCAACGTGTCGCGCCGTCACGCCCTGTTGACCTACGATGGCGAGGCGTGGTTCATACAAGACCAAGGCTCCACCAACGGCACCTTGGTGAACGACGTCGAGATCACCAAGTGCCAGCTTCACGATGGCGACCTCATCACCGTCGGCCTCATGAACCTGGAGTTCAAGGAGGGCTAATGATAGACCTCGTGCTGTTCGCAGGACGCATCCTGCTTGTCGTCATTCTCTATGTGTTCCTCTACTCGACCATGCGCACCGGCATCGGACTCGTGCGCGGGCAGCGTCGTGACGCCGCCATTTGGTCGGTGGACATCGAGAAGGGCGCCAAAGGCATCCGCGGCTTGCACGTGGACATCCTTGGCCCCGTGGTGGTTGGACGCTCGCCCTCATCAGACATCGTCATCGATGAGCCCTACGTCTCGGCCACGCACGCACGCTTCACCCTGCAAGGCCCCGCACTCGTGCTCGAGGACCTTGGCTCGACCAACGGCACGCTGGTCAACGGCCACCCCATCGCCCAGCCCGTCACCCTGCGCGACGGCGACGATGTCCAGGTGGGCGACACCATCATGCGCGCCACCCGGCGATAAGGCACACCATGCTTGACCAGCTACGACAGAGGCTTGGGATGTCTGACGATCAGGCGCCCGCACCGGAGCCCATCATGAGCCCCGGTCATGACACGCTGTCTGTCGAGGCTCGCGAGGACTCCTACACCGACACCGGCTCGACGGCCCGCATGGCTTGGGGCGCACGCACCGACGTCGGCCTCGTGCGCGAGCATAACGAGGACTCCTACCTCGTCCGCGCGCCGGTCTTTGCCGTCTGCGACGGCATGGGCGGCCACGCAGCCGGCGAGGTCGCCAGCTCCATCGCGGTCAACACCATCGCGGACAACGCGCCACAGCACGCCGACGACATCCTGCTTGGCGCAGCCGTCGAGGCGGCCAATGTCGCCATCATCAACGGCGCCCTCAACGGCGACGGCAAGCAAGGCATGGGCTGCACGGCCACCTGCGCCCTCATCGAGGACGACCGCATGGCCATAGCCCACGTGGGCGACTCGCGCATCTACCTGCTGCACTCTGGCACGCTGGTGCGCCTCACACACGACCACTCCTACGTTGAGGAGCTCGTCGAGGCTGGCGAGATCACGGCAGACGAGGCACGCGTGCATCCGTCACGTTCGGTCATCACGCGCGCCCTGGGCTCAGACCCCGACATGTATGCCGACCATTTCACCATCGGCGTCTCCATCGGCGACCGCATCATCATGTGCTCTGACGGCCTCTCTTCTATGGTCGAGGACTCCGAGATCGAGGCCGTTGCCGTTTCGTCGGCAACGCCGCAGGCCGCCGCAAACAACCTCGTGAGCGCCGCCCTCACCGAAGGCGGCCACGACAACATCACCGTCATCGTGATCGACATCCTAGATGACGGCTCGGTCGAGCAACACCACCAGAGCAGCCGCCGGGCATTCTTTGCTGGCACGCTGGTCACGCTGGTGGCGCTCGCGATCCTGATGACCTTGGCTGCCCTGTTTGTGCGCCACTCTTGGTTTGTGGGTGTCAACGGAACCACCGTGGGCATCTACCAGGGCATCCATGCCGATGTCTTTGGGCACCCGCTGTACAGCCTGGTGGAGACCACCTCCGTCCAGCTCACCGACCTGCCCGAGACCGTCGCCAAGAGCCTCGAGGAAGGCGTGGTGGTCTCCTCTGAGGCGGAGGCCGCCGCAACCGTCGAGAGCTATCGCGACCAGATTGACGCCGACAAGACCGCGGCTGCCGAGGCGGCCGAGAAGGCCACCGACGGTGCCGAGGCATCGAAGGTCACCCACGACGAGACGGCCGAGACCTCCGCTCAGGCCGAGTCGAACCCCGCCGACATCTCCAAGGCCGGCGGACATGTGAAGGGGGTGCGTGGCTAATGGAAGTCTTCCACGCGAACACCCGCCGCAACACCGAGCTGCTGCTTCTCATGCTGGGCGCGCTGCCCGTGACGCTCCTGTATGCCATGTACCTCATGAACATGCAGGTCGAGCTCTCGTTCTCGTCCTTGAGCGTGCCGCTGGGCCTCTTTGCGGCCTTTGCCGTGGCGCACCTCGCCATCAGGCACCTTGCGCCAGGCGCTGACCCGGCCATATTGCCCATCACCTTCGTGCTCTCGGGCATTGGCATCTCGTTTGTCGCGCGCCTCGCCCCTTCGTTGGCAGGCGGTCAGATCTTGTGGCTGTTCGTATCGGTTGTAGCCATGGTGGCGACGCTCGTCGTCGTGCCGAGCATCGATGACCTTGCCGACTACAAGTACACCATCGGCATCGCCGGCGTGGTGCTGCTGCTCCTGCCGATGCTCTTCGGCGTCGAACTTGGCGGCTCCAAGCTGTGGCTCTCCATCGGGCCGTTCTCGTTCCAGCCGGGCGAGATCGCCAAGGTCCTCATCGTCCTCTTCCTGGCCTTCTACCTCGCGGAGAACCGCGAGATGCTCTCCGCCTCTGCCATCCGCCTGGGGCCGTTTTCCATCCCGCAGCCGCGCATGCTCGTTCCCGTGTTCGTCATGTGGGGCCTCTCGCTGCTCGTCGTCATCTTCGAACGCGACCTTGGCTCGGCCCTTCTGTTCTTCACGTTCTTTGTGATCATACTCTACGTGGTCACGGGGCGCGTGAGCTATGTCCTTATATCGTTTGCCCTGCTGCTTTTGGGTGGTTATGTCTGCTACCTGCTGTTCTACCACGTGCAGGTGCGCATCCAGATCTGGCTCGACCCGTTCGAGGACCCCTCGGGATCAGGTCTGCAGATCGTCCAGTCTCTGTATTCGCTGGCCGACGGCAACCTCGTGGGCACGGGCATCGGCAAGGGCCTGCCTCGCCTCATTCCCATCGTTGAGTCCGACTTCATCTTCAGCGCCATTGGCGAGGAGATGGGCCTTCTGGGCGGCTCTGCAGTGCTCATCCTCTTCATGCTCTTTGCCGTGCGCGGCCTGGCAACCGCGGCGCGCGCGAAGTCTGACTCCTCGGCCTTTGCTGCTGTCGGTCTGACTGCCGCCATCACGGTACAGGCAATCATCATCGTGGGAGGCGTCACCAAGTTCCTGCCCCTGACGGGCGTGACGCTGCCCTTCATGAGCCAGGGCGGAAGCTCCCTTCTGGCCAGCTTCATCATTGTGGGCCTGCTGCTGCGTGCGGGTGACGAGGCCACCGGTCGCGAGACGCAGATCGAGATGACTCCCTCGCAAAACGTGGTAGCCGCCGGGTTGACCGGCCGTGTGCGCGCAGTGGTGCACGGTGCTCACGCACGGGCGTCGTTCGGCATGGACACACCCGAGTCCGGCGTGCTGGGCCGCGTTGCCCTCGGCAACCGCCTGACGAGGCTCATCACCACCTTTACGGTGATCTTTGCCGCGCTCATCGCCAACCTGACGCTCATTCAGGTGGTGCAGGCTGATTACTACCGCAACCTGCCCATCAACAACCACACGCTCATCCGCAGCTCGCACGTGCAGCGTGGCTCGATCATCACCTCTGACGGCGTGACCTTGGCAGAGTCCATCCTCTCCGAAGAGGGCGACGGCAGCTACGTGCGCAGCTATCCGCAGGGCAGCGTCGCCACCAACCTCGTAGGGTACGTATCCATGCAGTACGGCGCGTCGGGCGTCGAGTCTGCCATGAATGACGTGCTCACTGGCCATGCCGACTACTCAAACTGGACCAACGCGCTGTACTCGCTGGCAGGCATCGACACGCCGGGCTCCACCGTGGTGCTCACTATCAACTCCAAGATGCAGCGCGCGGCTGAGGCGGCGCTCGAGGGCTACCGTGGCGCCATCGTGGTACTTAACCCCACCACGGGCGCGGTCCTTGCCGAGGCATCCGCCCCCACCTTCCAGTACGACAACATCGGTGAGTACATGGACGGCGAAGGCGGCGGTGGCGAGCTGCTCAACCGCGCCACGCAGGCCCTGTACCCGCCAGGATCCACCTTCAAGACCATCACCTTGGCCGCCGCACTTGACAGCGGTGTGGCCACGCTGGACTCCACGTATTCGGCGCCCGCGAGCCTTCCGGTTGACGACTCGCAGGTGACCAACATCCACGATGACGAGTGGGAGTCGCTGACACTGCGCGAGGCGCTCATGTACTCGGCAAACACCGTGTATGCGCAGGTCGGCATGGACCTTGGCGCATCTGCGCTGGTGAGCTACGCACGCGCCTTTGGCTACGGCATGCCCATGGGCCAGGACTTCTACTGCGAGACGTCGCTCATGCCCGATCCTGAGGAAATGAGCACGTGGGAAACCGCGTGGGCGGCCTGCGGCCAGCCCGTGGGCGAGCATGTCTCTCCCGCCGGCCCGCAGACCACCGTCATGCAGAATGCCGTGGTTGCGGCGGCTGTCGCCAACGGCGGCATCGCCATGAACCCGTACGTGGTGGACCGTGTCCTCTCGCCCGAGGGAGCGACCGTGTCGTCCGCTCGCACGCGCAGCCTCGGCCAGCCCATCACCGCGTCCACCGCCGACCTCATGAAGGGCGCGATGTACGACGTGGTTGAGAGCGGAACCGGCGTCGGCGCGCGCATCTCCGGCGTCAGCGTCTCGGGCAAGACCGGCACCGCAGAGACCGGCGCCGCCTATGCAAACTCCGCCTTTATCGGATTTGCACCGTACGACCAGCCCACCTTGGCCATCTCGGTCTATGTGGAGGGCGGCGACGAGGACGTCAGCGGCATCGCCGCGTACCTCGCCGGCGAGGTCCTGGCCACGTGCATCAACGTGCAGTCGGGGGTGGAGTGATGAATCATCGACTACGACACCACCCGAACCAACGGGGAAGCTCGTTTGAGTTGTTTGGTTCGGCTTTTCTTGCATTAACCGCGTTCAGGATGAGGGAGCGCTAGAGATGGCAGGCAGGGTATTAGGGGGACGCTACACAGTCCAAGACAAGATCGGCACGGGAGGCATGGCGACCGTTTACCGCGGCGTGGACGAGGTCCTCGGCCGCACGGTAGCCATCAAGACCATGCTTCCGCAGTATGCTGCTGACGAGTCCTTTGCCGCCCGCTTCAAGCAGGAGGCTCAGGCGGCCGCGGCCTTGCAAAGCCCGTACATCGTCTCGGTGTACGACTGGGGCAAGGACGGCGACACCTATTACATCGTCATGGAGTACCTGCGCGGCATCGACCTCAAGAGCGGCATCCGCCGTCATGGGGCCCTCGACCCGCAGAAGGTTGCCCAGATTGGCTCGCAGATCGCGCAGGCACTGTCCATCGCGCACAAGCACGACATCATTCACCGTGACATCAAGCCGCAGAACATCATGGTTCAGCAGGACGGCAACATCAAGGTGATGGACTTCGGCATCGCGCGCGCCAAGAACAGCCACATCACCACCGATAACTCGGTGCTGGGCACAGCGCACTACGTCTCCCCTGAGCAGACGCAGGGCAAGGACCTCGGTCCCACCACCGACATCTACAGCCTGGGCATCGTCATGTACGAGGCCTCTACCGGCCGCGTGCCCTTCGACGGCGACGACGCCATCTCGGTTGCCCTGAAGCAGGTTAACGAGCAGCCGCTGCCGCCCAGCCAGATCAACCCGGCCGTCGACCCGTCGCTTGAGGGCATCATCCTCAAGTGCATGCAGAAGAACCCTGCCGACCGCTTCCAGACCGCGGACGAGCTGGGGCGCGTGCTCCGCGACTACCTCGCCGGACGCATCCGCGAGGTCAACGCCGCGACCGCCGGCCTCAACCTCACCGCCACGCAGGTCGCCCCCGTCGTCGACACCCGCACCGCCACGGGCACCCTGCCCGCCGTGAGCCGCGTGGACACCACGAACGGCGGCTCTCGCCCACTTACCGCCACCGAGCATGCGCAGATGGAGGCGCGCCGCAAGGAGCGCAGCCGTCGCCGAAAGACCATCTTTGGCGTGCTAGTCGCCCTGATTGCGCTGGGTGCCGTTGCTTACGCCGCTATGCAGATGTATGCCGCTGGCAATGCCACGCGCGCCGTCCCCAACCTGCTGAACTACACGCAGGAGGAGGCGCTGCTCGCCATCGACGAGACCGACTTCTTCGAGCGTGGCAACGTACGCGAGGAGTACTCCACCACCGTGGAGCGGGGCAAGGTTATGGATCAAGACCCCGATCCGCAACGACAGATGGCGCGTGGCACGCAGATCAACATCTGGGTGTCGAAGGGCCCCGAGCCCGCCAAGAGCACCACGGTGCCCGACCTGCGCGGCATGACCCCTGATGAGGCCGAGGCCAAGCTGGAGGAATACAACCTCGTGGGCAAGGCTGGGGAATCGGTCTACGACAACGAGGTTGAGGTCAACCATGTCGTCAAGCAGTCTCCGACCGCCAACTCCACGGCGAAGGAAGGCGACGTGGTCACCTACCAGCTGTCAAAGGGTATCGAGAGCGTTCAGGTGCCTACCGTGGTCGGCCTTGACTACTACACCGCCGAGAGCACACTCACTGAGGCCGGATTCAGCGTGGATGTCGAGTACGACAGCAGCGATGAGTACGAAGAGGGCTACGTGTCACGTCAGTCGACCACGGGCATGGCCGACAAGGGCAGCTCCGTCACCATTACCGTGAGCACGGGTCCCAAGACCGCCGAGATTCCGTGGGTCGAGGGTTACACCGAGGACGCCGCCCGAAGCTTGCTTGAGGACTACGGCTTCGCGGTCAGCGTCACGCACGTGGAGAGCACCGACTACGAGAGCGGCATCGTCATCAGCCAGGCCGAGAGCGGTGAGGCACGCTTGGGCAGCACGGTCTCGCTCACCGTGTCCAACGGGCCCGGGCCTTCCTATACGCCCGATCCCCCGGAGGAGAACGTCGAAGACGTCACCGAGTACACCACCGACGGGGAGGGTACAGAGACCTCAGAGGGATAGCCATCGAGCTCAGATTTGCCAAGCGGGCGCCTGCCATAGGACAGGCGCCCGCTTTTTCCGTCTATCAGCAACGCTCAAAGCTGGCAGCAAGCTGGCACTTTGCATCTTCTCGTGGCAAAAGAGGAATGCTGCGCATATCATGGTGAATCCCAAACTCGTCATGGAGGGGAGGCGCTCTTGCGATTTGTGGTAGGCAAGAATCTGCTTGAGGCAAAGAATCGTGCCATTGATAAGGCTCTCGACCTCAAGGCCCCTCTCGACAAGAGAAACGCTGCTGCGGCCGTTGAGCTACCAGAGTATCTCCTCGTGAATCACGAGGAGCTCTTCGAGCTTGCTGTTTGGCGCTGGGGCGTACCCGACGGGGCCTATGACCTTGAGAAAGATGGGACGCGATCCTGTAGCGTCGAGTTTACTTACTTGCTCATGGCACGCGAGCTGGAGATTCCGGAACTTGCCCTGTTTGCCATGGCGCTCTGCGGCACATACGCGATTGACACCAACGATGAAAGAGGCTTCGTTTCTGACTGCGTGCCCCAGACCTCTGTCGAGAAGCTCACCGCCTTCCTTGACGGGTGCCCTGGGGCTCCGGGCTCCCGGCGGGCCAAACAGGCTTTGCGCTGGGTTGCCGACTCATCTGCATCACCTATGGAATCCTGTCTTACGCTGCTCCTTTGCCTTCCCTTCCGCCTTGGAGGCTTTGGCCTGCCTCTTCCCGAGCTCAATGCCCGACCTGACGAGACAACTCAGTCGCGCGCGTTTGTGGGCAGCAGAACCATCTTTGGCGATCTTTATTGGAGAGACGGCAAAATCATGCTGGAATACGACAGTGACGAAGAGCATACGGGCAGCGACCGCATCGCAAAAGACTCTAAGAAGCGTGTCGTATATGCCGCAGCAAGCATTCAATGCATTACGGTGACCAACGAGCAGGTCAAGGACACCGAGGAACTGACGAAAGTCGCTCGTCTGGTCGCTCGCGCGCTCGGCAAACGTATCCGCAACACCGACCTAGCGTTCCGAAGGCGCCACGCGGCCCTTCGTGAGAGGCTCCTCTCCTTCACGCGAGTTCCGAGCCTATAACGTGTGTTCGGTTTCTATAACATTTGTCCTATCAGAGCGATCTAGTGGCAAAAAATGCGAGCTTCTGCAAGAGCATCATTATTGCAAATATAAGCACAATGCTCTGACCTGCGGTTTTGTTACTGACCAAAAGCGTCGGAAGGCAGCCGCCTCATCGACGTTGCCACCTGAGCTTACAAAAGGGAAAGTCGCGAGTTGCCCTACCGCAAAAGCGCAGGTAGATGACTTGTCACTCTATTTGCATTATTGATGCTCTTGCAGAAGCTCGCGTTTTTTGCCACCACACCCCGCCATCACGCCAAATGTCACCGAATTCGAACACACGAAAAGCCCGCCCCGTGCCATTTGGCTCGGGGCGGGCTTGTTGGTGCGGGATGCGGAGGCCTAGGACAGCTTACTTCTCGCCGGAAGCGCGCTTCTCCTGATACTCAGCGGCCAGCTTCTGCTGGATGTCATGCGGAACCTGCTCGTAGCCGTTGATCTCGAGCTCGAACTCGCCGGTGCCACGGGTGAGGGAGCGCAGGCGGGTAGCGTAGTCGGTGACCTCGGCGTACGGCACGGTGGCCTCAACGGTGGTCTCACCGGCGGAAGCGGCGTTCATGCCCTCAACGCGGCCGCGGCTTGCGGAGATGTCACCCATGACGGAGCCAGCGTAGCTCTCGGGCACGGTGATCTTCAGGTGAGCCATCGGCTCGAGCAGAACGGGCTCGGCCTGTGCGACGGCGTCCTGGAAGCCCAGGCGAGCAGCCGTCTTGAAGGCCATTTCGTTGGAGTCAACCGGGTGGAACTGGCCGTCGAAGACCGCGCACTTGACATCAATCATCGGGTAACCGGCAAGCACGCCGCCCTTCATGGTCTCCTGAACGCCCTTGTCGATAGCGGGGATGAAGCCACGCGGAATGGCGCCGCCGACGACCTCGTCCATGAACTCATAGCCACCGTCGGGGTTCGGCTCGATGCGCAGACGGCAATCGGCGAACTGGCCGGAACCACCGGTCTGCTTCTTGTGACGGCCATGGCCAGAAGCAACGCGACGGATGGTCTCGCGGTACGGAATGCGCAGCTTGACGGTGTGCGCGGAAACCTTCGCACGCTCCTCAAGGCGCTCAAGCAGGACGGACACCTGAGCCTCGCCGATGGCGGAAACCACGGTCTGCGCGGTCTCCTCGTCGCGCTCGACCTTGAGGGTCGGGTCGGCGTCAGCGGACTTCTGCAGGAAGTCGTACACCTTGCCCTCGGTGCCACGCGCGTCGGGCTCGATGGCAATGCGATACAGCGAGTTGGGGAAGCGGAAGGCCGCAGCCTCAACCTTGCCCGTGACGGACAGGGTGTCGCCGGTAAGGGCGTCGAGCTTGGGAACGACGCAGATGTCGCCAGCAGCCACGGACTTGACCTCAGAGGTGTCGCGGCCGGTCATGGTGTAGAGGTGGCCCAGACGCTCGCTCTTGCGGGTGCGGGCGTTGATCAGCTCGAGGCCCGGGGTGACGGTGCCAGACAGCACCTTGAGGAACGACAGCTTGCCGTTCTGCGGGTCGTTCAGGCTCTTGAACACGAAAGCCACGGGACGGTCGTCGTCCGGGGAGATGTCAAGCTGCTCGCCGTTGATCAGAGGGATGCGGCCAAAGTCGGCCATCGTCGGGAACCAGGCAACGATAGCGTTGAGCAGCGAGATGATGCCCTCCTCCTTGACGCTGGCGCCAGAGAAGACCGGCACGAAGACGCGCTCCTTGATGGCGGTGCCAAGCAGGCCCTCAAGCTCCTCAAGGGTGATCTCTTCGCCCTCGAGGTACTTCATCATGATCTCGTCGTCAGCCTCAGCAACGAGGTCAACGAGAGTGTCGTGTGCGTCCTGAGCGGCGTCAACATACTCGGCCGGAACCTCTTCCTCGACGACCTTGGTGCCCTCGAGATGACGGGCCTTCATGTGCACGACGTCGATGACGCCGCGGAAGTCGTCGCCGGTGCCCATGGGCAGGGTCACGGCACCCAGACGGTTGCCAAAGCGATCCTGAAGGGCGCTCATGCAGCTGTCGAAGTCGGTCTCGGGGCGGTCAAAGCGGTTGATGAAAACCGCGCGAGCGAGTGAGAGATCCTCAGCGGCAAACCACAGGCGGGTGGTGGTGGTCTGCGGGCCGTCAGCGGCGTCGACCACGAAGAGTGCGGTCTCGACAGCGCTCATAGCGGTGTAGGCATCACCCACGAAGTCGGGGTAGCAGGGGGCGTCGAGCACGTTGATGCGAACGTCCTGCCAGTTGATGGGGGCAAGCGTCGTCGAGATGGAGAATCCGCGAGCGCCTTCCTGAGCGTCGTAGTCCAGCGTGGGCTTGGTGCCAGCGTGGCCGCCCAGACGGGTCGTCTTGCCCGTCAGGTGCAGCATGGCCTCGGCCAGCATGGTCTTGCCCACGCCCGATTGGCCGACGAGAGCAACGTTCTTTACAGCTTTTTCTGCCATGGTTCCTCCTGTGATCGTGTCACGCGCACTGCGCGGAATCGACGGACGCGCTTAATCGTACCTCTTATGCAAGACAGAGAAAAGCATCTATTGGGCAGCGTTCATCCCTGCGCGGCAGACGTTACACCCCGCGCGACGAGCGCCACATCTCGATGTATCGGCGCACGTTTGCCGCCTCAAGTGTAGCCACGCTCTTTGACGGCAACGAGCCCACGAACTGCCGTCCGTAGCGCTTGCTGACCAGGCGAGAATCTGCCAGCACGAGCACGCCCGCGTCCGTCGAGGTTCGGATGAGGCGCCCGGCCGCCTGCTTGACGCTGATCACCGCCTCGGGCAGCGAATGGCGCCACCACGAACGGTCTTCGCGCAGCTCACGCTCGCGCACCAAGGGGTCGCGCGGGCTCGCAAACGGCAGCTTGGGAATCACCACGCAGCGCAGCGTGTCGCCAGCCGCGTCAAAGCCCTCCCAGAAGCTCTTGAGCGCGAGCAGCGACAGGTTCTGCTCCTCGAGGAAGCGCTGATGCAGGCGACGGGGCGAGCTCCCGCGCTCCTGGCAGGCCACGTCGAGCCCTGCCGCGGCCAGCCTCGGCCGCAGCCCATCGTACACGCGCTCCATCTCGCGTCGGTTGGTGAACAGCGTCAACACCGAGCCGCCCATCGCCACGTGCACGTCAAAGAGCAAGTCCTCAAGGGCAGCGAGGTAGCGAGGATCATTTGGCTGGGGGAGGTCGCGACATACCACCACGCCCATGTGGCCATCGAAGTCAAAGCTCGAGTCCAGGCGCAGCGCACGATGCTTCTCGGGAGGCAGCTGGTCAAGGCCAACCGCATGGTCAAAGTGCTCGAAGCTCTCGCCCACGGCAATCGTCGCTGACGAGAAGATGACGCTCTTCATCTCGGGCAGCCAAATGCGCCCCAGGTCAGCGCCGATGTCGACCTTCTCGGCAAGAAGCTTCTCGCTTCCGATGTCACGCTTGCGACGCGAGAGCTGTGCGCTGTAGACGTAGGTCTCGTCCTCGCCTGCCGCGATCAGCTGGATGCCATCGCGCAGCTCGGCCGCAAACCGTCCCGCCTCCAGCACATCGGCTCCCAGCTGTGGCGCCCCCGCCTCAGACAACGCCTCGGCCGTCTCCTTGACGTCCTTGGCGAGCTCGTCAAGACGCTCCACCGCCGCATGGGCGGCCTCGGTGAGCGCAGCCCACTCGGGCGTGTCGCGCACCTCCGCGTCAATCCACATGGTCTGGGCGTCGTAGCCGCCAGAAGGCCCAGCGACGCGGCCAAGGTCGTGCAGCGTGGCAAACAAATCCCCGGTAGAGACCTGTGCGCGGGCAGCCGCCGCAGCGCACTTGGTCAGCAGGCGCTGCACCAAGGTCGCACCCTCCAGACGCGCCGACTGCACCATCACGGTGTGCAGCGCGCCAGAGCGCGTGCCACCCAGCACCTCAAAACCTTGCCGTGCTTCGATACCTGACACCTCAACCGCCCACTGGTGGCGCGCCTCGGCCTCAAACGCATGGGCCTCGTCCACCACCCAGTGACGGATGGACGGAAGAATCTTGCCCTCAGCCGCGACGTTTCGCAGCAGCAGCGAGTGGTTGGTCACCACCACGTCGGCTGCCGCCGCACGACGACGCGCGCCATGGAGCATGCACTCGTTGGGGAAGAACGGGCAGCGGTTGCGCAGGCATTCCGACGAGGTGGTAGTCAGCATGGGCCGCGGCACCGACCTCCAACGAATGCCAAGTGCGTCGAGATCGCCCTCAACTGATTGGCAGGCAAACGAGTAGGTGACCGCGATGGCCGTCAGCATGTCCTGCGCGATGGCCGCATCAGAGCGACCGTCTTCCTCGGCGAGCGAGAGCGGCAGCTCGTTCACCGCGGAGCGCTCCAGGCGGCGCAGGCAGGGATAGTGGTCGTAGCCCTTCAGGCTTGAGAAGGTCAGCCCACCGGGCAACGCACGCGAGAGCGCCGGCAGCTCGTGCGTGACGAGCTGGTCGGTAAGCGCGTTGGTCTTGGTTGCCACGCCCACCGTGACATTATTGGCCTGCGCGAAGAGCACCTCGGGGAGCAGGTACGCCACCGACTTGCCCACGCCCGTCCCAGCCTCGATGGCACGATGGGTTGACGTCCCCAGCGCCTCGGCCACCTCACGCGCCATGAGCCGCTGCTCAGGACGACCCTCGTAAGCGTTGTACATGCGCGCGACCGTTCCGCCCGGAGCAAAAGCGGCGTCAATGGTTGCCTGGTCAGGAGCAACGAGCGCGCCTTGCAGCTCTGCGGCGTCCTCGCGCGGACGGAAGGGGCTCTCCCCCACCAGCGCCTTGCGCACCGCCTTGAGCGAGAAGGGCTCGCCGCCTTGCTCGGCCGCAAGATGCGCGAGAACGGGACGGTACGACCACTCGACGTCGGGCTGCATGCCTGCCAGGTGCCCAAGGAGGCCACGCGGCAGGTCAGCCAGGGCACACAGGATGACGCGCCACATGCCGATAAGGGCATCGACGTCGTCGCCGGCGTTGTGCGTCACGGGCGCCACGCCAAATGCCTGCGCCATATCGGCCAGACGGTGCGTCGTCAGACGCGGCAGCGCGATGCGGCTGAGCGCCAGGGTGTCAATCCACGTGTCGGTGACCTCGTAGCCACCAGGCACCGCCTCGATAAACGTGCGGTCAAAGGACGCGTTATGCGCGAGCACGGGCATACCGCCCACGAAGTCCGCCAGACCCGCCACAGCTTCGCGCGGCGAGGGGGCATTGATCACGTCAAGGTCCTTGATGCCTGTGAGACGCGTGATCTCGGCCGGGATGGGCCGTCCGGGATGCACGAAGGTCTCGTAGCGCTCGACCACCTCGCGGCCGCTGATACGTGCCGCCGCAATCTGGATGAGCTCGCAGTTCTTGAACGAGAGGCCCGTGGTCTCGGTGTCCAAGATCACGATGTCCTCTTCCAAGAGGCCAAAGTCCTCGTGCTCTGCACGCGCCGCCAGCGAGGCGTAACCAGCACGCACCGACTCTGGCGTGCCCGGCATCAGGATGCTCTCAAGCGTGATGGGATAACTAGGCATAACGATCCGTTCCGGGAACAAATGAAGACAGGAAAGGTGGGACACGGGTTCCAAACCCGTGTCCCACCCCAGATCGGCAGGTGCGGTTTCTACTCCAGTGCCCACTCCACAAAGCGGCGGCAGAGCTCGGGGAACTCGATGCCCGCATGGCGCGCGCTGTCAGGAAGCAGGCTCGTCTCGGTCATGCCGGGGATGGTATTGATCTCGAGGATGACCGGAGTGCCATCGGCCGTGACGATGAAGTCAGAGCGCGAGGCCCCGCGGCAGCCCAGCGTCTTGTGGGCAAGCACGGCCAGCCGCTGCGCACGCTCGTACACCTCGGGGTCGAGGCGTGCGGGCATCACGTGGTGCAGCTCGGACGGCTCGTACTTCACCTTCAGGTCATAGAACTCGGCGTCGGCGCCAGCAACCACCTCGACGACGGGAAGAGCCATCGGGTCGTCGTTGCCAATGACCGGCACGGTGATCTCGGTGCCCTTGATGCAGGCCTCCACGATGACGCGCTGGCCACCCTGACCCGCAAGGCGCACGGCCTCCGCAAGCTCGGACGCCTTGTGCACCATGGTGATGCCGTAGCTCGAGCCGTTGGCTGCAGGCTTGACAAACAGAGGCAGGCCCAGACGGTCCACCAGGTTGTTGGCCTCGGCCTCGTCGGGCACATGGCCCGCCGGCAGCTTAGTGCCCTTGGCCGTAGGGATGCCCGCAGACCTGAACTGGCTCTTGGCGTAGTCCTTCTCGGTGGCGACGGCGGAGGTCAGCACGCCCGAGAAGGTATAGGGCATGTGCAGCACCTCGAGCAGGCCCTGCACGCAGCCATCCTCGCCGTAACGGCCATGCATGGCAACAAAGGCAACGTCAAAGCCGCCGCTCGTCAGACGCTGCAGGAAGTCGTCGGCAGCCACGTCAAGCAGCTCGACTTCCTCAAAACCTGCCTCGCCCAGTGCCTTTGCGCACGCACGTCCAGAATCCATGCTAATCTCGCGCTCGTCCGACCATCCGCCGGCAAGCACGGCCACCTTGCATTGTGTAACGTCGGTCTTATCCATCGCGTGACTCCTTTTTTCGCGGCGCCCCACGCGCCGCGTACGCTAGACTCAACCTGTTTAGGATACCACCCAACCGATACTGAACGACGGGGCACACACGCCCGTCAAACAGGGAACAAGGAACACTCATGCAGGACCTTCACGATATCTCGCACGCCGAGCTTCTTGCCGCGCTCGAAGAGTTGGGACAGCCCAAGTTCAGGGCCAAGCAGGTTGAGGAATGGCTGTGGGAGAAGGGCGCCACCTCGTTTGACGAGATGAGCAATCTGCCCAAGGCGCTGCGCGCCGCGCTTGCCGAGCGCTTCACGCTCGGCGGCATGGAGCAGCTTGCCAAGCAGATCAGCGAAGACGGCAGCCGCAAATACCTGCTGCGCCTTGCCGACGGCGCTTCCGTTGAGTGCGTCGGCATGCCCACCGGCCAGCGTCTGGCCGTGTGTGCATCCACGCAGGCGGGCTGCGCCATGGGTTGCGCCTTCTGCGCGACGGGCGCCGCAGGCCTCACGCGCTCCCTTACCGCCAGCGAGATCTATGGCCAGGTCATGCACGTGCGCGATGACTTTGGTACCCGCGTGACCTCTGTGGTGCTCATGGGCCAGGGCGAGCCGTTTGCCAACTACGACGCCACCGTGGCCGCACTGAGGCGCTTCAACTCCCCTGACGGCCTAGGCATCGGCGCGCGCCACCTTACGGTCTCTACCTGCGGCGTCATTCCACAGATCCTGCGCTTTGCCCGCGAACCCGAGCAGTTCACGCTCGCCGTCTCGCTGCACTCTGCCGTCCAGCGCACGCGCAACCTGCTCATGCCGGGCGTCAAGCGGTGGTCGCTGCTCAACCTGTACGAGGCCATGGGCACCTACGTTGACCTGACGGGTCGGCGCCCCACGTACGAGTACGCGCTCATCCGCGGCATCAACGACACCGACGAGGAGCTGGCGTCGCTGGTGGACTTCTGTCGTGGCACGCTTGCCCACGTGAACATCATCCAACTCAACAACGTGCCGGGCTCCAAGTTCCAGCCCTCGAGCGAGGCGCGTGCGGGCGAGTTTGTGCGTCGGCTTGGGCAGGTTGGTGTGGAGGCCACGGTGCGCGTCTCGCGCGGCGCTGACATCGATGCCGCCTGTGGCCAGCTTCGTCAGCGCGTAGAGCGCAAGCACAACTAGTAGCCAGTGCGTCTAGGGTGTAGCCCCCTAGACATACCGAGCTTAGGCTTCGTCGTCTTCGGAGTCCTTGAGCACGGGCTTGAAGGGCTTTGCGATGCCCACCTGCGGCGGTTCGGCAGCATGAGGAACGCCCGCCTTCTCGAGCAAGGCCACGAAGCCCTCGGGATCATGCGACATCGTCCGAGGAATGCTGAACATCCTCACGCTGGCGTCACCTCCTACCGTCGCGCCGGCATAGCGTGGGCCGGCAAGCTGGCCCACGATCCACGAGCCATTCTCCAGCTCCCAGCCAAAGGTGCCGCGTATGCGCGCACCACCACGTGACATGGTGTCCACATGCAGCTCCGGCACCTCAAAGCCCGCTTCGATGAGCGCGGCGCGCAGGTACGACTCGTCACGCCCCAGCGCGGCCCCGTCGCCGTAGGCCGCCGTCTCCATGGCGTGGCGGCCACCGCGGCTCGTCCGCCTGAACTCATTCATGCGCGCAATCATCTGCTTGCACGTCAGACCACTCGCGGCCAGCGCAGAATCCATGATTGCCAGACCGTCGGCAAACGACATCTCACGCATGCAGTCAAAGGTCGTGCGCTCGATGGAGGTGACGCGCAGGCGATCGACCACCACCACGTCGTCCCCCTCGACCACCTGCCGCAGCACCTGCGGCGTACTGCGTCCACGCGAACCCCATCGTGCTGAAATGCGGATGGGCCACAGATACGATTCGTCCTCGGGTATTTCGAGGCCATAGACCAAAGCCGCCGATGGGCCGACGTACGCCCATGCCGGATGTAAGACCTGCAGGGACCGCATGCAGTGCAAGGTGCGCTCCACTGGATCGAGAATCTCCCAGTACTCTGGACGAACAAACAGGCGGGGCATGGGTTGGATGAGTTTTCCCACTTCAACGGCGCGGGCAAACCGCTTTCCCTCAGGCCTGTCGGACGCCACCAAACACATATGGCGACGCTCCGATTGTCGTACGCGAGAGTCCAGCTCGTTCTTGCTCTGCTGCCTATTCATCACGCCTCGAAGTCAATCTGTCTCTGTGTAATGCTACTGGCCAAAAGTATTCTAACAATCAGCGTGTTCTATGTGGCTAACTTCATGTCACTTGTTTCGTATTGTTCAATTAACGAGTCGTATCTATATATTACAAACAACTCTACTACAAACAAATCGCGTTACGGTGCTACCTTGCATTTTGATATGTACGCCCTGCGCATATGGTACGCGCAGCGCCAAATCTTGATAAAGAAAGGGAGGGCGGTCGTCGCGGCTCGCCCTCCCTTTATGCGCTATGAGACGTGAGTTACTTCACAGTGACGCTGGTGATGTGGGGGTTGGCACCCTCATACCAGTACAGGAAGCCCTCCATGTCGACGGTGTCGCCAACGTTCAGGCCCTTAACGGCCTCGTACACGTCGGTGCCAGCGCCGGTCAGGTAAGACTCGACGGTGAAGGAGTACGTAGCCTTGCCGTCAGAGACGTTGAAGTAGAGGTCGTCACCGTCAGAGCCGGAGCCGTCCCAGTTGTACAGGAAGGCGACTTCCTTGCCGTCGGGATCGGTGGAGGGCTCGACGGTCATGCCCGCGAAGGAGACCTTCTCGTTCTGGTGGGCGATGAGCTCGTCAGTGCCCAGAAGGGCGGTCACGTCGGTGGCGGGGGCGATGTAGTTGCCGTCCTCGAACTCGATGGTGCCCTCGGCGATCTCGATCTCGCCAGACCACTCGGCCTTGTAGCCCGTCACCTTGATCTTCTGGCCGTCAACCAGCTTGGCGTAGTCCTCTTCGGAGCACTGGGCGTTGTAGATGAAGTAAGCACCGTCGGCGTCCTGGGCGTAGATGGTGGCCTGGTTCTCCCACCAAGACTGCTTGCCCTGCACGTAGGCCTCGATGACGACCGGGTCGTCGACCTTAGCGGCGGAGAACTCGGCAAAGGTCATGACACCCTCGCCCTTCTCGGTGTCGGCGGCGCCGCCCGAACCCGAGCCACCGCCACTCGCAGCGTTGCCGCCGCAAGCGGCGAGCACCAGCGCGAGCACGAACGTGAACATTGCAAACAACGCGTTCTTTCTGTTCAACTGCTTTGCCATGTTGACTCTCTCCCATGATCGTAGGTAATTGGGCAACGCGGCACTCATTATAGAACAGCACAAGGCCGACACAGGCTGCGGGGCGCACCCTTTTCGTTACACGATTGTGTTCGGAAAAGGGAACGCCCCGCAGCTTGCTGTGTGTGGGACAGAGGTTTGTCAGCTCTGGCGCTTCTTCAGTTCGTCGGACACGGCAACGGCAATGATGCCCACCCAGGCAACGCCCAGCACACCGATGAGCGCCTTAGAGGCCGTCGGCAGCGGGCCAAGGGCGTCCTTGTCGCCCCCGCCGACACCGCCACCGAGCTGGTCGAGGTGATACAGCGCAAGCACGTCATTGAAGAGGTTCTCAAGGTACGCATCGTTGATGGTTTCCTTGCGCCTCACGGACTTGGCCACGTTCTCAATCAGCTGGCCGGAAGCATCGCGCAGCGACGTGGAACCGTTGAACACCGGGGTGACGAAGGTGTTCTCAGCGTTGTTCATCAGAACCTGCGTGGCCTCGATCTTCACCGGGTAGTGCGCGTCGTTGTCCTCGCCGGCACGCGACAGGTAGTCCTGATACTCATCAGACTGCTGGGCCTTGGTCGTGACCGGCGCGTAGCCCTCGGTCTGCGCATAGGCGATCTGCACGTCGTTGGTAAGCAGGTACTGCGCGAACAGCCAGGAGGCCAGCACCTCTTGCGAGTCAGCCTTGTTGAAGACGCAGATGGACGGACCTTGGCTGATCATCTGCGGATGCTCGGGGTCATACTGCGGCACCATGCGGACGGCGGTCTCGAACTGGACAAGCTTGTCCGGGCTGATGTCCACCAGCGGCGCCTCGGAGCCCATCCACGTGGCACCAGCGGACGAGTCGATGGCGAAGATGCACTGGCCCGCATTCAGGAAGTTGGCCGGATAGCCCGAGATCTTGAACGTGGAGAAGGCACCTGTCGCGGCGTGATCGGCAACCGTGTAGAGGATGTCCTTCGTGTCGTCGTTGAAGATCTGGATCTCGCCGTCATCGGTGGAATAGCCAGCGCCGCGCTGCTTGAGCATCTGAATCATCATGTTGTCGGTAGACTTGTCGATGAAGGGAATCATGACCTGCTGACCGTTGACGGCATACGTGCCATCCGCGTTCTTCGCAGTTGCCGCCTCAGCGACCTCCCAGACAAAGTCCCACGTCAGCACGTCGGGCAGCGTGAAGCCCAAGGCCTCGACATAGGTCTTGTTGACATAGCAGATCTCAGTCGAGCGCATGTAGGGGATGGCGTAGTGAGCATCGCCCAGCACGCACTCGGACAGGAACTGCGGCACGATCTCTGCCTCGGTCGGGCCATCAAAGGCCAGCTCAGAGCCGCCAAGGCCATACTTTGCGTCGGCAAACAGCCCGTCCAGCGGCACCACCACATTGGATCCCGTCATGTAGGTGGCGATGTGGTCAGGGTAGGTGATGCACACGTTGGGCGTGGTGTTGGTGGCGATGTTGGTGATGACGTCGTTGTAGATCTTGCCGTAGTCGGTGTAGAGGCGCATGTTGACGTGCACGTTGGGATACAGTGCCTCGAAGTCGGCGATGGCCTGCTCGTAGATCTTGGTCTGGGTCTTGTTGGTGTCGTTCTTGGCCCAGAACGTGATCTCGTACTCCTTGGAGCTGTCCCACTGCTCGGGCACCTCAAACGCAGGCAGGCCCTGCGAGCCATGGCAGCCGGTCAGCAGCGCGGTACAGGTCATGGCGGCGATGACCAACGTCAGGGCGAGTCGGACGAAGGGGTCCGTCCCCTTTGTCCAGAAATGCGATTTCCTGTTCATTAGCCCTTCGTACCTCCCCTGGACACGCCCTCCATGATCTTCTTGCGGAAGATGAGGAACATCACGATCAGCGGCACCGAGATGACCACGACCGCCGCCATCATGGCCGGCACGTTCTCGCGGCCAAAGCCGTTCTCGCGAATCTCCTGAATGCCGTTGGAGACCAGGAAGTACAGCTGGTTGTCGGTGATGAGGCGCGGCCACACGTAGCTGTTCCAGCACTCGATGACCTTCAGCAGCACCACAGTGACGATGGTGGGACGGCAGATGGGAATCATCACGTTGGTGAGGTACTTGAAGTCGCTGCAGCCATCGACCTTGGCGGCCTTGTACAGGTCGTCAGGAATCTGGTCGAAGTTCTCCTTGAGGAGGTAGATGTAGAAAACCGACGTCACCGACGGCAGGATGAGGCCGGTAAAGGTGTTGCGCAGGCCCCAGTTGGTGATGGTGACGAAGTTGGTGATGATGACGAGCTCGTTGGGGATCATCATCAGCGAGAGGAACGCCGTGAAGAGCAGTCCCCTGCCGGCGAAGTCGAGGCGCGAGAACGCGAAGGCCGCCAGCACGATGACCACCAGCATCAGCGCCGTGGTGACGCTCGTGAAGATGACGGTGTTCATGAAGTAGCGCGCGAGCGGGACAGCCGTGAAGGCGTCCACGTAGTTCTGCATGGTCGGCGCGAGGGTGTAGAGCTGCGGGACGTACTCTGCGTTGTAGGCGCTGTAGCTCTTGATGGAGGTCAGCACCATCCAGTAGAACGGGAAGAGCACAATGAACGCCCACAGCGTCAGCAGGGTATAAATGACGGCCGTGCGAATCCTCTGGCCACGCACGAAGGCGCGGTGTTCCTGTTCTTGGGTCATGTTGCTCATGAGGTCTGCACGCTCCTTCTCTGAATCAGCAGGTTGATGCAGGTGATGGTCAGCACGATGGCAAAGAGGATCAGTGCCGCGGCCGACGCATACGACGGATATCCGCCGCCATCACCGTAGAGCATGTCGTAGACATAGCCCACGATGGTGTTCATGCCAGCGGCATTGAGGTTGGTACCAAAGATAGCCACCACGTCGCCATAGGCCTTGAAGGCGCCGATGAAGCCCGTGATGATCAGGTAGAAGATCATCGGGGAGATCATGGGCAGCGTGATCTTGTAGAAGATGCGCCAGCTGCTGGTGCCATCCACCTTGGCGGCCTTGTAGTAGTCGGGGTTGACGCTCGCCAGCGCACTGGTGAGGATGAGCACCTTGAACGGCATGACCACCCACACGGTGTAGATGCACATGACGGTCATCTTTGCCCAGTACGGACCGTCGATGAAGTCAACCGAGCTGCCGCCAAAGAAATGGATGATCTGGTTGACGAAGCCGTCGGTGTAGGGCGTCTTCTGGAACAAGATCATGAAGACGAGGCCCACGGCCAGCGTGTTGGTCACGTACGGCAGGAAGAAGATGGTCTGGTAGAGCTCCTGCAGCTTCTTGATGGAGCTGAGGCCCACGCTGATGAGCAGCGCGATGCCCGTGGAGAGCGGCACCGTGATGATGACCAGGATGAAGGTGTTCTTCAGCGCCTGGATGAAGTAGGTGTCACGCAGTACGTAGCTGAAGTTGTACGTTCCGGTGCCGAAGAAGGTCTGCGACGCGGAGTTGTAGCCTTCCTCGAAGGAGTACACGACAACGTCAAAGAGCGGGTACACCACAAACACGCCCAGAAACACCAGGGCGGGAATGAGGTAGAGCCAGCCCTTCATGCTTCTTGTATTCATGCGGTTGCCTCGCTCTCGGCGGCCGCGGGCCTGGCGCCTGCGGCGGCGCGCGCCTCGCGGGCCATGACGTCGGCAGGCTCTTCCATGGTCTCGCCAAAGAAGTGGATGCGCTGCTCGGTCTCACGGTCAAAGAGACGGCACTTCTCGGGACGGATGCGGAAGCGGACAATGTCGCTCGCGACATCGATGCGGGCGTCCGAGCTCACGATGGCGCGCATCTGCACGCCGTCATAGGCATCGTGCGTGGCCACCACGCTCGTGTCACGGCCCATGCGCTCGACGGCAACCAGGTGGCACGTCAGCGGGCCATCATCCGCCGGGATGAAGCCCTCGGGACGCACGCCGGCCCAAACCTCGCCATCGGGGGCGCCGTGAACATCCAGCACTTCCTGGGTGCCGATGAAGAGCTTCTCGTTCTTCACGTAGCCCTCGAAGACGTTGATGGGCGGGGTGCCGAGGAACTTGGAGACGAAGAGGTTCTCGGGCTCGTCGTAGACGTGCTGCGGCTTGCCGACCTGGCTGATGACGGCCCTGTTCATGACCACGATCTCGTCGGAGATGGACATGGCCTCTTCCTGGTCGTGCGTCACGAAGACCGTGGTGATGCCGGTCTCGCGCTGAATGCGGCGAATCTCCTCGCGCGTGGAGAGGCGCAGGCGCGCGTCCAGGTTGGAAAGCGGCTCGTCGAGGAGTAGCACCTTGGGCATCTTGACGAGCGCGCGGGCGATGGCCACGCGCTGCTGCTGGCCACCCGACATCTGAGAGGGACGGCGCTCAAGATACTCGCTGATCTGCACGAGCTCTGCAGCCTCTTTGGCGCGCCTGACCATCTCCTCCTTGGACAGCTTATCCGCGCCCTTGAGGTTCTCGAGCGGGAACATGATGTTCTGCAGCGCCGTGAGGTGCGGATACAGCGCGTAGCTCTGGAACACCATGCCGACGCCGCGGACCTCGGGCGAGAGGTTGGTGACGTCGGTGTCGCCAAACCAGATCTTGCCCTCGGTGGGCTCCTCGAGGCCGCAGATCATGTTGAGGGTGGTGGACTTGCCGCAGCCAGAAGGCCCAAGCAATGCGATGAGCTTTCCGTCGGGGATGGTGAGGTGGAAGTCCTCTACTGCGGTGACGAGGCCGCCCACCTTCTTGTCGCGGTTGGGGTAACGCTTGCTGATGTGCTCTAGGACGATTTTCATAAGCCTTTTCCTGTACACGAGGGAGTAGGTACGTGACCATAAGGCCGCGTACATTGTAATTGTATGGAGAGGTTGTGAGGAGCGCGGAGGCCTGAGCGTCGGCAATAGGTAACAGAGGTAGTGCCTGTTGCCGACATTCTTGTTGGTTCACTCGTATGAATGAGTAGCTGCGCATAGCATGTGTTTTAGAGAGTTGCCGTGTAAGGAGGCTCCTTATGAAGTGTCTGCACACCCTGTCACGTGTTGCTGTGGCCCTGTTCGCCTCGGTGCTCGTCTTGTGCCTCGGATGCGCAAAGCCGGCAGAGGAGGCGACGGGAGTCGAGCCCGCTCCGGCTGGCAGCAAGGGATCTGACGAGGGGCCGGTGACCATCGTTGAGGGAACGCCTCTGATCTGGTTTGTCGACACCGACGAAGTCGCCCAACTTCGGTCCGACATGCAGGAGGGCAGAATTCCCACGTCGTGCAACGTGCTCTATGACCAGAGCGGCACCCTCCCCGACGTCACGGTGACTGACCCTGACACCATCAAGGCAATCTACGAGCTGGTACAGGGCATGGTCGTCCCCGAGAGCGGACGCGCCATGAGCGTGACCGACAGCTATCACCACGTCATCTTTACGCTGCAGGACGGGACGAGGGCCGCCTTCAACTTTGAGGGCGTCCACAATCTGTATTGGGATGGCAAGAATTATCCCGTCGCCAATGACGATGGGCTGTGGGCGCTTGTGCGCCAGCTGCAAGACGAGCAGATAGCCGGCAGCTCCTCCGTCGAGGACGGCGTGTACCACATCGCGCTCGAGGCATCAGATGACCGACTCGTCAGCAGCTGCCCCACCTCCGCGCGCGCGGGCGAGCTTGTGACCATCACGACAGCAGGGATGGCCGATGCCGAGCTCATCCTCAAGGTCGATGGCATTAGGCTCAGGCCAAGCAACGGGATGGGCACGGAGTTTCAGTTTGAGATGCCCGATCGCGACGTCACGGTGACCGTCAGCTATCGCGTTTACCCCGGCGGCGCGTAATCAGCTGGCCTGCTATGCCTAGCTGGCACGCATATACAGGATGCAGTTGATTGCCGCAAAGAGGTAATGTGCGTAGCCGTCGAGGGCAAGCGTCACCGTTCGGCCATCACGATAGACGAGGACGAGGCGCTTTCTCCCGCCCCTTAGCACGCACAGGAGGTCGTCGTAGCGCACTGGCATGACCGATTGCCCCTCCGTCTGCCCAGATTGCGCACCATCCACCGCGAAGGAGTCGACGCCGATGAGGAAGCCTCCCTTCCCCGACAGCATGTTCGTGGTGTCGTGCAGGTACACGATGTCGCTGAACCGCACCCCGGGCGCGTAACGGGCAAACGCTCCCGCAAACGCATCGGGTCCCATCGTCTGCTGCGTCTCGAGCTTTGGTACGGCATGGCCCTTGCAGAGGTTGTTCGCAACCCACGCCAAGATGGCCTTGATGGAGGTGAGCTTTTCCGCAAAGGAGGTCGCGGGCGGCGCCATGGGAAAGTCCACAGAGAGCCGCGTGATGTAGTAGCGCAGATACTCCTTGTCATCCGCACTCGCACCAGATTGCTCGATGGCCTCACGCAGCCACGCTGGGTCATCCGCGGCGTCCTCAATGCCCGACGGGACATAGCCCTTCAGAGCCTTGTCTCTCCTGCCTTTGAGGTACTCGATGATCTGATGTGCGCATTCGTAGGCGCCCGCAACGTTGCTGGGAGCCGTTGCCTTTGAGCCGCACACGTTGATGGGCACCTCAGCAAGACCAGAAGGATCACCGTCCAGCGTGAGCACCACCTTCATTTCGGATGGTTCTTCGCCTTCTGGGATGGCCGGCAAGTCTTCATGCGGCACCGCATAGCGCCTGCTCCTGAAGAAGACCAGGACGCGACGTAGGATGCCTCTCAACGTGTCTACCAGGTTGTTGATGGTGATGGCGGATTCGAGCTCGCCAAAGTAGCGAGACGACTTGATGACCATCTCATAGTCAACGATTGACTCAAGCGAGAAGACGATTGGATTCTTGCTGTCTGGGAGGGCCCACCATCCGTGCGTCTCGTCGACTTCGAGCGTGGGGTGGTCGAGCTTCTTCCCCGAACAGAACACCCCTGTTGCCGTGAACTCCGTCGCGTAGAGGTTTCGCAGCCTGTCAACATTTGCCGCATGCTGTCTGACCTGCGCGTCATTCATGTGGGCGAGCGCTTCGGACGTGATGATGTCGCTGAGCTTTTCGCGGCACTCCTTGCAGACGAGACTGCCGTCTGCCGTTCGCTTGGCGTGTGTTCGGCTTGTTTCCTCTCCGCAGATGACGCATGTCCTTGCGGCGGCGCCGTGGTTTGGGTGCGCTGTCCCTACTTCGGCCGGCAGGTGCTCAAGCGCTGTCGCGACGCCATCCTCCGCATTTGCCACCAGATACTCGTGGGCTTCCGCAGAAGCCACCTTCAGGCTTTCCTTAAGCTGCTCGTCTTCCACGGCGGAACCTCTCGTCACTCGACAGCGGGTGGTCAACAGTGCCCATTGTACTGTCATGTTTGCGAGGGCAGCTATCGCATTTCCCAAAGGTGGTTGTGAGGTGCGGTGAATGCTTGTGAATCTCTATGAATATTGGTAAAGTGATGTGAACGAATAGGAGGCCATCATGGAAGAGCTCCCACGCCGCATCTCAAACCCCTTCACACCCGCCTTTGGCAGCATGCCCTATGCGCTCGCCGGACGCGGCGAGCTGATTGACGACGTGCTTGAGGGCCTCGCAAACCAGGTGGGTGACCCCAACCGCTGCACCATCTTCATTGGCCCGCGCGGCTCTGGCAAGACGGTGCTGCTGCGAGCCATCGCACGCTACGCCTCTGAGCAGGGGTGGATCAGCGTAAGCGTCTCCGCCAAGGATGGGATGCTTGACAAGATTCGACAACTCGCGCACGCCAACGCCTCGCATCTGCTCAAATCAAAAGGCGAGTCAACCATTACGTCGGTTCAACTTGGCCCCGTGGCACTCACCAGAGAGAAGCAACGCGAAGAAGTGCCCTGGTGGCTTGACGTGAGAAACATCGTCACGGAGCTTAACGCGCAAGGCGTTGGCCTTCTTGTCACCGTTGATGAGGTCGATCCCAACTGCAAGGAGCTCATTGATTACATCGATACCTATCAGAGCTTTGTCTCTGAGGGGCGCGATGTGGCGCTCTTGATGGCAGGTCTTCCAGGCCAGGTGATGTCACTGCTGCTCGACAAGAACGTATCGTTCGTACGTCGTGCTTTCCAACGTCCGCTTCTAGCAATTGATCAGCTAGAGGTTGAGGAAGCGCTCATCGACACCCTCGCCTCCAAGGGCAAGAGCATCGACGATGAGGCCCTCGCAATCGCTGCAAAAGCCACGCGCGGGTTTGCCTTTGCCATCCAGCTTGTGGGCTTCTTCTTGTGGCGGTACTCGCGCGGACGCGACGTGGTCACCGTTGAGGACGCCGAGCGTGCGGCCGTTCGCTCGGCGCGCGAGCTCGAGCGGGCTGTTCTCGAGCCCACGCTGCAGGAGCTCTCACAGCGCGAGCTTCAATACGTGCAGGCCATGGCGGTGGATGACGGTCCCAGCAGCACGAGCGACGTGGCGCACCGCATGGGCATTGGGATGACCAACGGCGCCAACATCAAGAAGCGCCTGATAGCGCACGGTGTTGTCAGAGAGATCAAGATGGGTGTGGTTGACTTTCTCATGCCCACGATGCGCGAGTACGTGCGCAGGCGTGACACGTCGGGTGACGTCTTCGCAGGCTAACACCCTTAAGGCGTTGCTACGCGCGGCGGAATTCGTAGTGTTCGAAAAGGCCTGGGAGTTCCTCGGGAACATCGGAGGGGTAGACCGTCTCGTCAGGAAGCTCGCCCGTCGTGCCGATGTGGCGATACGCCTGCACGGCCCAGTTGGTCACGCCACGGGCCGCAAGGTCATGACCGATCGTGCGGATGTCCTCCCCTGAGAGCAGCGCGGGATGCCACGTGGTCCGGGCCTCCATGGCAACGCCCGCGTCCAGGATGGCCGTGAGGCACGCGAGCGCCGCCTTGCCGGACGCGTGGCCTCGCGTCACGCGGTCATACGCGTCCCACGGCGCCTTCACGTCGAGGCCCACCCAATCCAGATATGGCAAGGCCTCAAGCAGGCGCTCGGGGAATGCGCCGCAGGTATGGAGGCCAACCTCAAAGCCCATCTCCTTGGCCTCGCGCATGGAGTCGAGCACGGCGGCCTGCGCAAGCGGCTCTCCTCCCGAGAAGACCACGCCGTCAAGTAGGCCGCGGCGCGCTCCAAGCAGCCGGAAGAGGTCGGCGTCGGTGGCGGTTGCCGCTTCGCGCGTCTGCAGCGCGGCGTTTTGGCAGTACGGGCAACGCCAGGGGCAGCCCGCCAAGAACGCCACGCAGGCGAGCTTGCCCGGCCAGTCAACCGTTGAGAAGGGTTGGATGCCCCCTATGAGCAGCGGGCGCCGGCCGCCCTCTTGGCAGCCGACGCCCGGCGTCAGCGAAGTCATGACGCGCGCTGTCTGGTTAGTTCAGGCAGCAGGTGCCCGGCTCGACGAACTCCACGCGCTCGTGGTACTCGCCCTTCTTGCCGGTGTTGTAGAACGACACGGGACGGTAGTAACCCATAACGCGGGTCCAGACCTCGCACGGCTGGCGCTCCTCGTTGGTGAGCTCGACGCCGTCAATCACGACGCCCGTGCTGTTGAGTTCGCTCTTGTTGACCATGTTATGCTCCGATCAAAGCTCGTTATCGATATGTTGTGCTTGCTATCTTAACCACATACCATATCTTGTGTCTAGTACCAATTACTGTCTATTGCACCAAATTGCTGGTGGGACGCAGGGGATACTCCCTTTTGTCCCAGAAATGGGACAAAAGGGAGTATCCCCTGCGTCCCACATTACAGGCCGAGGCGCTTGCGCTTGGCCAGGGCCAGCTCTTCGTCGCAGATGGGGCAGTATGCGTGCTCACCAGCGATGTAGCCGTGCTTGGGGCAGATGGAGAACGTAGGCGTCACCGTGATGTACGGCAGGCGGTAGTTCTCGAGCGAGCGCTTGACCAGCTGCTTGCACGCCTCGGAAGACGAGACGCGCTCGCCCATGTACAGGTGCAGCACGGTGCCGCCGGTGTACTTCTTCTGCAGCTCCTCCTGCTCGGCCAGG
This sequence comes from uncultured Actinomycetes bacterium, assembly GCA_900314645.1. Classification (GTDB taxonomy): domain Bacteria; phylum Actinomycetota; class Coriobacteriia; order Coriobacteriales; family Atopobiaceae; genus UBA1367. Next base: position 74,434 of record OMWB01000009.1, on the reverse strand, counting down.
GCCTGGAACGGGTCGGACGTGTAGCCAACCGGCAGCTGCGAGCTGTTGGTGTAGTACGGCTCGGCCGCGGTACCCGCCTGGATAATGCCCACGTAGCGCTTGCGGTCCTCGCGCGCAAAGCGGTATGTGGTGCCCTCGGCCGGCGTGGCCTCCAGGTTGTACATGTGGCCGGTCTCCTCCTGGAACTCCACCATCTTGTCGCGCACGTGGTCAAGGATGCGAATGGCCATCGCGCGTCCCTCGGGGCCGGTGATGTCGTACGCGTCGTGGCTGAAGTTGCGGATCATCTCGTTCATGCCGTTGACGCCGATGGTGGAGAAGTGGTTGCGCAGCGTTCCCAGATAGCGCTTGGTGTACGGGAAGAGGCCGGCGTCGATGAGGCGCTGGATCTCCTTGCGCTTCAGCTCGAGCGACGTCTTGGCCAAGACCAGCAGGTAGTCGAGCTCCTCGAGCAGGGCCTCCTCGTCGCCCTGGTGCTTGAAGCCCAGGCGCGCCATGTTCATGGTCACCACGCCGATAGAGCCAGTCTGCTCGGCCGAGCCAAACAGGCCGTTGCCGCGCTTCAGCAGCTCACGCAGGTCAAGCTGCAGGCGGCAGCACATGCTGCGCACCATGTGCGGCTCGAGGTCAGAGTTCACAAAGTTCTGGAAGTACGGCAGGCCGTACTTGGCCGTCATCTCAAACATCAGGTCCGCGTTGGGGCTGTCCCACGGGAAGTCCTTGGTGATGTTGTAGGTGGGGATGGGGAAGGTGAAGACGCGGCCGCGCGCGTCGCCCTCGGTCATGACCTCGATGAACGCGCGGTTGATCATGTCCATCTCTTCTTGCAGGTCACCGTAGGTGAAGTCGACCGGCTTGCCGCCCACCAGCGGCACCTGCCTGCGGATGTCCTCAGGGCAGGTCCAGTCGAAGGTGAGGTTGGAGAAGGGCGTCTGCGTGCCCCAGCGGCTGGGGACGTTCATGTTGTAGACAAAGCCCTGCATCTCCTGCTTTACCTGCTCATACGTCAGGTGGTCAACGCGCACGAACGGTGCGAGGTAGGTGTCGGTGGAGCTGAACGCCTGCGCGCCGGCCCACTCGTTCTGCAGCGTGCCCAAGAAGTTGACCATCTGGCCCATGGCGGCCGAAAGGTGCGTGGGAGGCGCGGACTCAACCTTGTTCGCCACGCCGTTGAAGCCCTCGTTGAGGAGCGTGCGCAGGCTCCAGCCAGCGCAGTAGCCCGAAAGCATGTCCAGGTCGTGGATGTGGAACGAGCCGTTGCGATGGGCCTCGCCCACTGCAGGCGGGTACACGTGGCTCAGCCAATAGTTGGCGATGACCTTGCCGGACACGTTGAGAATGAGGCCACCCAGGCTGTAGCCCTGGTTGGCATTAGCGTTGACGCGCCAGTCCGCACGGCTCAGGTACTCGTTGACCGAGCCGGTCACGTCAATGTAGGTCTCGCGGTCGCGACGGGTCTGGCTGCGCTTCTCGCGATAGACGATGTAGGCGCGCGCCGTCTCGAAGTGATTGTTGGTGATGAGGGTCTGCTCGACGATGTCCTGGATCTCTTCTACCGTGGGCGCCGCACCCTGGAAGCGGTGGGCGATGACCTTGCAGACCTGACCAGAGAGGATGATGGCCTCATCGGGACCAAACTCGCCCGTGGCGGCACCGGCCTTCTCGATGGCGGCCGTGATTTTTGACTGGTCAAAGCTGGTAAGCGAGCCGTCTCGCTTAACGATGGACGTGGGGTAGTAGATAGGAGACATGGGCCCTCCTTGGCACAACGGGAGTCTCGTGTTTGGGCGTTTGAGCACGAAATACAATACCTTGCGTGTTGTGCGGTTTCAAGACCCAATATCTTGTGGTTAAAAAGGTGTTGCCGTTCGCAGAATGAAGGCGTGGTGGGAGCGGCTATTCCGCTTTCGACAGGTTTTCCCGTAGCTCCATCAATCGCTCACGAAGCATCTTATAGCGCAGATGCTTCTCAACCTTAGCAAAATGTACCTCTCGAGACTGCTCGGTAACATGCTCGTAGTCCAACTTCTGATTGCCAAACTGCTCGCTCGTCAAATCGAAGGTGCAACCATCAACCACATTGAAGCAGTGGTAGTTGCCGTCTCCCAGCGGAACACCGTACACCTTGCCGCCAAAGAGGTCCTGCACAAGAAACGCCGTAATGGAGCATTGGCCGAGCGTCCGATTCTCCTCGCTCCAACGCTCACGCATGCGCGGGGCACACGTCTCGGCGCACCACAGCTGGCTGAGTTGGTCGTACGTGTCACATGGAGTGAAGCCATCTTTGTCAAGAACCTTGGCCTGTTGCCATCCGAAGAAGCGATACATGGGTATCCTTTCCCTAGCATGCGTGAATCAACAGTACCGCATGTCCGGCAAGCCTGCGTATGAGAAGGCGTAGGAGGAGCCATGGATGAGGAACTGAGACCAGCAGCTGAAGAGGCCGTTGAGGCCACAAACGCCTCGGTCGGCGCCGTCGAGGATGTCGATGCTGAGGCGAAGGCCGCCTCTGGCCCGTTTGCCGCCGCAGAGCATGCGGCGAAGACGGCAGGCAAGGTAGCTGCGGCTGCCGTGCTGGCCACTTCGCTTACGGCAGTACTGAGCGAGCCGCCGCGTACCGAGCTGATCACCCTGCCAGAGCCCACGCCCATCGTGCAGATCTACAACCCCTATGTGGACGATGTCGAGCCTGAGGAGACCGAGGAGGACGACGCCGAGTCCAACCGCTGGCGGCGCATCCTCAAGCTTCTGCGCATGCTTGCCGTGGCACTCCTGATTGCGGCGTCACTTGCGTTCGGCCTGCTCAAAGGCTGTGCTTCATGCAGTGCGGGATTCCTTCTGCCGCCCGACGATCCTCCGCAGGAGGAGCAGGCCGACGAGCAGGCGCGATCCAGCGAGCTCGACGCCGAGCTTCCCGCAGCAGCTTAGGCAGTGCGGGTGGCGCAAGACCACCAGCCGTGGGCGGCGGCTTCGGCTGCCGCGGCCTCGGCGGCCTCGTCGCTCTCGCAGATACCAAACACGCAGCTGCCAGAACCCGTGACCTGCGCGGCAAGCACGCCTTCGCACGCGCGCAACGTGTCGACCACCACCTGCTCCTCGGCCTCGATCGCACAGGCAGCGGGCGCAAGGTTGTTGAACAGCGCGTCGGCAACCATCCGCACGTCAGAGGCCTCAAGAGCGGCCGCCATGGCGTCAATGGGCACGGGAGGCACCGGATTGCGGTCAAATTCCGCGTAGGCCGCGGGCGTCGATACGCCACCTGTGGGCCGAGCAAGCACCACCGGCACGCCGACCAGCGGCGGGTACGTCTGCCTAAGGTTGTCGCCCACGCCATCAAGCCATGACGGAACCGGGTTCAGGAAGAAGGCAACGTCGGCGCCAGCGCTCCGTGCGATGGTGCGAACGCGCTCGTCGCTCTCGTCAATGCCCCACAGCGCGCACAAGGCGCGCAGGATGGTTGCCGCGTCTGTAGAGGCGCTCCCCAGGCCGCTCTTGTCTGGGATGTTGCGCACCAGGCGGATCCGCGCCCCGTCAGCGACGCCGAACTCGTCGGCAAGCGCATGCGCGATGCGCGCCGCCAGCGTACGCTCGCCTGGGACGTCAAGCTCGGGAAGGACAACTACCTCGATCTGGTCGGCTGGAGAGACCGTCACCTCGTCGTGTAGCTCGAGCGCAATCATGACAGAGTCGGCACGGTGGTAGCCGCGCTCGTCTCTGCCTTCGTAGATTCCAAGATGCAGATTTACCTTGGCGTGGGCAGCCAGAGAGATGGTGCCAGCCATGTCAGCCTCCCGCCTACTGCAGGGGCTCTTCGGGCGTGAAGTCAAGGATGCGCTCGCCCGTGTTGATGTCGTACAGCTCGACCGTGTTGGTCAGCACGTCAACATACTGATAGGACTGGCGCGCACGACGTCCACGACGCTCCTCGACCTCGACCACAAACAGCGAGGGATGGGCGCCCACCAGCGTGCCGGACCGCTCAACGATGCGCGAACGACCCATATTTGCACGAACTTTTATGCGCTGGCCCTTCAGTGCGGACAGCTCATCGCGAATATCGTCTACCCTATTGACGGACGGAATCTCGGTATCCATCTAATCCTCCGGTACGCCGCGCAGCCTCGCGCGGCAGCATTGTGGTGAGCATATTATTTTACCTTAGGTTTTTTGACTTCACGAAAGGCAGACATGAACGTACAACGCATTCGCCGCGTTTTGGACAATCTTGAGGATTTGGGCCTCTCGCAGGCGCTTATCTGCGACCCAACCTCCATCAAATACCTTACTGGCTACTACACCTTCCCGCACGAGCGCTTCTTTGCGCTGCACCTGTCGCAGCAGGGCACCACGCTCTTCTGCAACAAGCTCTTTCCTGATGCCACGGGCTTCGCTGACCGCCTGATCACCTTTACCGACACGGACGACCCGCTGCCCTTGGTGGCTGACGTCTGCTGTGGTAGCGAGGCGCTCGGCGTTGACAAGGACCTGCCAGCCCGCTGGCTGCTTCCCCTCATGCAGCTGGGTGCCGCGCGTGGCTTTGAGCTCGCCTCCACGGCAGTGGACGCCGCGCGCTCGGCAAAGGACGCCGAGGAGCGGGAGCTGATGCGCAAGGCGAGCCAGCTGAACGACGAGGCGATGGGGTGGCTTGCGGCGCAGGTGCGCGAGGGCGTGACCGAGCGGACCATTGCCGAGGGGCTTTTGGGCTGCTACCGCGGCCTGGGCTCTGAGGGCTACTCGTTTGACCCCATCGTGAGCTTCGGCGCCAACGCCGCAGACCCGCACCACGAGCCCGACGACACGGCCTTCGTGCCTGGGCAGACGGTGCTCTTTGACGTGGGGTGCCTGTGGGAGGGGTACTGCTCGGACATGACGCGCACGTTCTTCACCGCCACGCCCACGGAGCACCAGCTTGAGGTGTACGAGACGGTGCGCCGCGCCAACGAGGCGGCGGCCGCCATCGTGGCGCCAGGTGTCGAGTTTGCCGAGATTGACGACACGGCGCGCGGGATTATTACCGACGCTGGTTATGGCCCCTACTTCACGCACCGTCTGGGTCACCAGATCGGCATGCAGGTGCACGAGCCGGGCGACGTTTCAGGCAGCCACCACGAGCCCGTCCGCCCCGGTCAGGTCTTCTCCATCGAGCCAGGCATCTATCTTGAGGGCGACATCGGCGTGCGTATCGAGGACCTCTGCCTCGTCACCGAAGACGGGCACGAGATCCTGAACCACTACCCGCACGAGGCGACGGTACTGCAGGTATAGGTGGGACAAAGGGGATACTCCCTTGCGTCCCATATTCCGGAGTGGGACAAAGGGGAGTATCCCTTTTGTCCCACCGCGCTAAGGTTAGAGCAGCTTTGCCGAGAGGTCCTGCAGCGCGTGGAAGCGATGGCTAATCGCGTTCTTCTCCTCGGGGTCGAGCTCTGCCATGCGGCGGCCGCCCAGCTCGGTAATCTTGAACAGCGGGTCGTAGCCAAAACCATTGGTGCCCTTGCGGTCATAGGCAATCGTGCCCTCCACGTCGCCGTCGCCGCGGATGATCTCCTCGCCATCCTCGTCGCGCGTGACCAGGACGACCGTGGAGTGGAAGCGCGCCGTGCGCTCGCCCTCGGGAACATCGGCCATCTCTACGAGCATCTTGTCGTTGTTGGCGTCATCGTTACCGTGCTCCGGGCGCTCATGATGCCCGGGGCGCCGCCCAGCGCGTCAACGCACAGGCCCGAGTCATCCGCGACCGACATCAGAAGGCCCGTCTCGTCCAGCGCGGCACGCGCCTTGATGACGGCGTTCTCGTAGAAGTCGGCGCCGTCCTCCACGGGGTCTTCGAAGTCTCCCAGCTCGCCCAAGGCTACGAAGCGCACGTCCTCCAGCGCGGGCGACTCTCCCAGAATGGCCTCGATCTCCGTCAGCTTGTGCGCATTGCCCGTAGCAACCACGATGGTCGACTCGGGGTCCAGCGTCGCAATGTCAATCATGCTTCCCTCTCCTCATTACATGACAAATGCCCAGCCATCTGTCACTTACCTTATCCCTCGTAGCCCGTAACCTCGCGCTGTAGCGCAACCAGCTGCTCGATGCCCGCCTGCCCGAGGTCGAGCAGCGCATCCATCTGGGCGCGGTCGAAGGCAACCTTCTCTCCCGTGCCCTGCACCTCCACGATGCGGCCGTCCCCCGTACCCACCAGGTTCATGTCCACCTGCGCGTGGCTGTCCTCTGGATAGTCGAGGTCAAGCAGCAGCTGCCCGTCCACCATGCCCATGGAGATGGCCGCGACCTGCCCCGTCAAGGGCAGCTTCTTGAGCTTGCCCGCCGAGACCCACGCACTGAGGGCGTCGTGCAGCGCAACCCAGGCGCCGGTGACGCTGGCCGTGCGCGTCCCGCCGTCCGCCTGGATGACGTCGCAGTCGCACGTCACGGTAACCTCACCAAGTTTATGCAGGTCAACCACCGTGCGCAGGCTGCGGCCGATAAGGCGCTCAATCTCCATCGAACGACCCTTGCGGCCCTTCTGCTCGCGCGGCGTGCGGCGTCCCGTGGACGCAGGCAGCATAGCGTACTCGGCCGTCACCCAACCGGCACGCTGGCCCTTGCGCCACTGCGGCACGCCCTCCTCGATGGTGGCCGTGCACAGCACGCGCGTGTCGCCAAACTCCGCCAGGCACGAGCCGGTGGCGTTCTTCATGACGGCACGTGTCAGCTTGACCGGCCGCATCTCGCTTGCGGTGCGCCCAAACGAACGAACAAGTTCTGACATTTGTTCTCCTCCGGTAGATGTATCCGACCCATTGTAAACTGTGTCGGTGAGCTGTGATACACTTTCACATTGCAAGGGCGATTGGCGCAGTGGCTAGCGCAGGTGCCTTACAAGCACAAGGTCGGCGGTTCAAATCCGTCATCGCCCACCAACCGTTTTGGCCGCGCCCCGCAAGGGGCGCTTTTCTTTGGGGATGCCATGGCCGTCACACTTTCCTCGCTTGCCAACCTCCTTGAGCAGGAGGGGCTCCTTGTCACCACGCGCAGCCTGACCGACGAGACGGACGCCCCCGTCTGCGGTACCGACTGCGACTCGCGCTTCTCCCGCGCGGGACACCTGTTCATCTGCAAGGGCAAGGCGTTCAAGGAGCAGTACCTGCTCGCTGCGCTTGAGAAGGGCTCCGTCGGCTACCTCTGTGACGAGTCGCTTGCTGAGAAGCTTGCCGCAGCCGTGCCGGGCGTTCCCGCCCTCGTGGTGAATGACGTGCGCCGCACCATGGGCGTCGTCTCCCCCGTTGCGTGGGGCCACCCCGACCGCGACCTCGACGTCATCGGCCTCACCGGCACCAAGGGCAAGTCCACCACCGCCTACATGCTGCGCGCCATCCTTGACAACGGCGTGACCGGCTCCGGCACGGGCATCATGGGCTCCATCGACATGTATGACGGCATCGAGAGCTTTGAGAGCGTCAACACCACGCCCGAGGCGCCCGACCTGTGGCGACACATTGCTAATACCAAGGAGGCCGGCCTGCCCCGCCTTGTCATGGAGGTCTCGAGCCACGGGCTGAAGTACGACCGTACGTTGGGCCTGGAGCTTGACGTGGCCTGCTTCCTCAACCTGGGACGCGACCACATCTCGCCCATCGAGCACCCTGACTTCGAGGACTACTTCCAGAGCAAGCTCAAGATCTTCTCGCAGGCCCGCGTCGCCGTGGTCAACAAGGGCACCGACCGTCTGGGTGAGGTGCTGGCCGCAGCGCAGGTCTGCGAGCGTCTCTTGGTGTTCTCCGACCGTGGCCCGGCCGACGGCGTTGACGTCTGGGCAACCGACATCACGCCGCACGACGGGCTGGTCACCTTCACGGCACATACGCCGAGCTGGGAGACCGAGGTGACCATCCCCTTCCCGGGCCTCTTCAACGTGGAGAACGCACTTTGCGCCATCAGCGTATGTGAGGTGCTGGGCGTGGGGCCCGAGCAGGTGGCGGCGGGCATCGCGCACACCCGCGTCCCCGGCCGCATGGAGGTCATCCCCACGCGCGGCGGCAACGTGACGGCCATCGTGGACTACGCACACAACAAGCTCTCCTACCAGCGGTTCTTCTCTTCCATGAAGGAGGAGTTCCCCGGCTACGAGATCATCGCCGTGTTTGGCTGCCCCGGCGACAAGGCGCTTGAGCGCCGCTTCGAGCTTCCGCAGGAGGCCGCCAAGTGGTCTGACCTGCTCATCTATACCGAGGAAGACCCAGCGCACGAGACCGTTGCCGACATCTGCGCCGAGATGGCCGCAAACACCCCGGAAGGTGCGCACTACGAGGTCATCCTTGACCGCGAGGAGGCCATCGCGTACTCCGTGAAGCATGCGTTTACCTGCGGAAGGAAGGCCTTGGTCTGTCTTTTGGCCAAGGGCGACGAGACGCGCCAGCACGAGGGCGACTTCTTCGTTCCGAGCCGCACTGACGGCGAGATTTTTGAGGAGGCCGTGGCTCAGTTCGAGCCTGAGGCGTAGTTTCTACTTTTCGAAACACCCAATTGACGGCTCTTGAGCATGGAATCCTGCAGCTTTGCACCAAGACCCCTCAACTGGGTGTTTTCAAAAGTAGCCAGAGCCCCGCTAGTGTCTAGAAAGGCAGGTTTTGCCATGAAACTGCTCATCGCATCCGACATTCACGGAGCCGCACGCTGGTGCGACCTGCTGATGGAGGCCGTGCGCGCCGAGAAGCCCGACCGCGTGGTGCTGCTGGGCGACCTGCTCTACCACGGTCCCCGCAACGACCTCCCCGCCGACTACGCCCCCAAGCGGGTCATCGAGCTGCTCAACGCCATTGCGCCGCAGGTCATCGCGGTGCGCGGCAACTGCGAGGCCGAGGTCGACCAGATGGTCCTGGACTTTGCCTGCATGGCGACGAGCAACACCCTGTATGACCCTGACGCTAACAAGACCATCTTCCTGAGCCACGGGCACGTTTATGGCCCAGGCCTGCACGGCAGCGTCGACAACCTGCCCAAGCTCGCTGCGGGAAGCGCCTTTGTCTACGGCCACACCCACGTCAAGGTCAACCAAGAGGGCCCCGACGGCATCTGGCTGTTCAACCCTGGCAGCGTGGGCATCCCCAAGGACGGCACGCACAGCTACGGTATTTACGAGAACGGCCGCTTTGAGCACCGCGTCCTTGGTGACGCATGAGCAGCCTGCTCGACGCCATAGCCGCAAGCGACGACGGCACCGTTCGCGGCCAGACCTTTGAGGTGGAGGACCTCGTTGGCCAAGAGCTTGGTCGCATCGAGTTTGAGGACTGCCGCTTTGAGGGGTGCCTCTTTGCTGACATCCGCGCGCAGCGCATCTCCTTCGAGCGGTGCGACCTCGTGGAATGCGACCTGTCCAACGCCCGGCTGCCGCAGGCGTTTGTGCGAGGCTCCCGGTTGCTGGGGTGTCGCGCCATGGGCGTTGACCTGCACCAATCCATCCTCACGCGCGTGACGCTGCGCGACTGCAACCTCGCCTACGCCAACCTTGCCGAGTCCAAGCTCGAGCAGGTGACGTTCACGCGCTGCGACATGCACGAGGCCACGCTCGCGCAACTGAAGCTCAAGAAGCTGCAGGTCGAGGGGTGCAACCTGATTCGTGCCGAGTTCTTTGGCACACGCCTGCGCGGCGTCGACCTCTCGGGGAGCGAGCTCGCAGGCATTCGTGTGAGCAACACCTTTGCCGAGCTCAGCGGCGCCAAGATCGGCCTGGACCAGGCAGTTGACCTGGTGAGCCTTCTCGGCGTCAAGCTCGTTGATGCCGAGTAACCCATACAAAGGGGACAGGCACCGTAGTTCGAGTTTCCGAACTACGGTGCCTGTCCCTTCGTATGGGTGCGTTAGGCGCGCATGTCAATCGCGATGCAGGCGGCGCCGCAGAGCAGGCCGCCCACCAGCCATGGCAGCCAGAAGTAGCTGATCCAGAACGGGTCACCATACCACGTGGCCCAGAACATAAGCGGCAAGGCGATCGCAGTCGCTACCAGCATGATGATGCCGCACACGGCTCCCTTGCGCTTGCTGCGACGCACCTTCTCGAGCACCGCCGGCGCACGGTCCTCGCCCACGATGCCCGCAATCTCCTCTTCCGAGAGATCCTCAAGCGCCGAGATATTGTAGTCCTCGATATCCATGCGGTTCTGCAGGATGCTCGCGTACACAATGAGCGAGACGCCCGCCGCAACGCACAGCAGGAAGAGCCCATTGGCGATCGGCAGATCGCCATGCCGATCAGCAAAGGCCTCGATGGCAAGACCAAAGAAGACTATGCAGATGCCAGCGGCAATACGACGTCCTTTGGCACCCCGCTCGGCCATGCGCTGGTCGTCGGTGTAGAAATTGGCCACATACGGGTGCGCCTTGGTGAACGCCGAGTGCTCCATCGCGGCGGGAAGGATGAACAGCAGGCCAAGGCCAATGAATCCGAAGAACGCAAGCGCCGTCGGGCCATCCCCCATCCAGCCGTCGAGTGTCGCTGCGCAGGCAGGGCCCATGATGCACAGACCGACGCCCAACGCCATGCGTCGCGCGTAGTCACGGTGATGCTCGTCATAGCCCACCACGTCCTCGGCAAGCGCCGCCGCAGGCACGGCAAGATCGGGCTCCGGCGCTCGGGCCGTCAGGTCTCCCTGAACGAGCTCGTCCAGCGTGCAGTCAAAGATCTGGCAGAGCTTGAGGAGCTTGTCCATCTCGGGGTAAGCGCGCTCGGCCTCCCACTTGGTCACCGACTGGCGGCTCACGCCAACCAGCATGGCAAGCTGCTCCTGGGTCATGTTGCGCGTCGCGCGCAGGTGCTGAAGGTTATCGCGAAAGCTCATGTCCGCTCCTTGGTTTCGTCCGTTACTGACGATACCAAGTTTGTGCCCTATGCGGGTGGCAATCTACCAACTTGCGGCTGCTTTTTGAGGCAACCGAAAAGCGCCCGATGGTTGCTTTTCGCAGGTAAATGAGCCTTTTTGGGAAAGGTGCCCGCAGTTTGCGCCGTTAAGGAGCCCGTTTCGGGTTCTTAGCGTCGAGAAGTGCGGGCGCCCGCAGTTCGCGACGTTAAGGAGCTCGTTTTGGGCTCTTAGCGTCGAGAAGTGCGGGCACCCGCAGTTTGCGCCGTTTCGCGAACGCGTTTTCTCCGCTACATCACTTCCGCCAGCTTGGCGTAGATGCGGGAGTGGACCTCCAGATAATATGCGGTCTCTGCCGTCGACATGGATTCGTCGCTTTCCCATGCGTCAAACTTCGCGAGCATGTCGGCTTCCTGAGCCATCAGGTCGGACATGCGCATCATCAGCTCGGTGTTGGTGGGCTCTTCCTGATACGCCTTCATGACCTCGACGTACTCGTCAAAGAACGCCTCATAGCTGTCCATGGCCTCTTTGAATTCAGGGCGAATTGAGGTTTCGTCGACGGCACTGGACTCTGCCTCAGGGGTCGGCTCTGGTTCAGCTTCTGGCTCAGGCTCTGCCTCTTGCTCGGCCTCAGCTTCGGCCTTATCGTCCACTTCCGGCTCTGCCTGCTGCTCTTGCGTTGTTTCGGGCTCGCTTGAAACGCTCGTGCTCCCGCCTTTTCTGCCCACGCAACTAAACGCAAGCACTACCACGAAGAGCAAAACCACGACTCCGCCTATAACCTTCAGGCATCCTCCAACTACTTTTCCCATCACTGAACCTCATCTCCTTAGCCCTATAGACAAGTCGAGATGATAGGCACGGGTTTTGGCGTTGTCCTCAGCTGGTAGCTAAATACCCCGTCCAGGCAAGTTGGATATACCTACGTAATTGAGCACATAGCCAACGAGATAGCAGATGAACAGCGCAGCGAACGCCAAGGCCAAGAGAAGCACCATCCTCTTCAGCAGGACAAAGATACGGCCCTTACCGATGTCATACCTCCCGCGATGGAGCAACGCCTGATGAATCTCATAGCCAATCATGGCACAGATGGGCGCCTCGACCACACCGATAAACAGGTAGGTTAGGGGAGTCCACTCCCCCTCTTTCGCGTTTGGATCGAGCCCTATAACCAGAAAGCAAGCAGCCCAGAAGAGGAAGAACATCCAGTTGGCGATAATCGCAAGCTGTCGAGTCAGACCCGCATCTCTCCAAGGTATGCGGTGTCCCGCCCGAGGAGCGCTCTCTGTCCTCTCACGTGGAGCACTCTCCGTCCTCTCGCGGGCAGATGAGTCGGGGAGCGACCACGTCGATTCGATTGGTATCACTGTCTTGCGAGACGTCGTGTCTGCTGACTTTCCAGCCGGCACCGAAGGCGCTGCTCGCATCTCGTCCAGCGGAATGGGTCGTATCGTGGTGTATTCCGGAACGGCAGCCCGAACGGCAGTCATGAAGTCCGCCGCAGTCTGATACCGCGCGCTTGGCTCAAAGGCCCGAGCGCGCTCCACAACCAACCGCAGTACGAACGGCACTCGGGCCTCGTCGGCCAGTGCCTTCTCGAACGCCTCGTCACCTGGGTTGACACCCGTCAGCAGAAATCCCAAAAGGCTCCCCAGGCCAAAAACGTCCGAGCGCGCGTCGGTCTGGGCAAATCCGAACTGTTCCGGAGCCGCATAACCCCACGTTCCCAGCCGCGTCGTATCATGCCGTGCTCCCTCGACATAGATGCGGGCGTTGCCCAGGTCTATGATCCGCGCAGACCCACCCGACACCACCACGTTGTTCGGAGACAGGTCACGATGGACGATCCCGCGGGCATGGAGCGCGCCAACGCCAACGCACAGGTCATCAAGGTAATTGATGGCCTCCGACACAGACAGAGGTCCCGTACTGCGGACCATCTCCCCCAGCGTGATGCCGTCAATGTAGGTCAGGATGACAACGAGCTCGTCGGGCAGCCAATACAGGTCGCGAACCTGCGGCAGCAAGGGATGGCTCATGGTACGAATCGTCATCCACGAGCGCTCGTTGGCAAGCTCCTTAGGGATGCGCTTGCGCACGAGCAGCTCCGCTTTGAGTCCGCGCACCAGCTCCGTGCGGCCAGATGGCCCGTCACCTAGCACCCGTATGGTGCGATAGGAGTCGTCGCGGTCGAGAGCCTTGATAAGCTGCGATTCGTCCAAGGCTAGTCCTCCGCCGAAAGCAGTGTGGGCTCGCCCAGACGGTAGAGCTCGTCGTCGCATTGCACGCGCGTCATGCCGTGCTCGAGGCAGAAGATGATGATGGCGTCGCGAGGCACCTTAGGCCACAGCTCCGACGCGCCGGCCAGGCGCAGCAGGCGCTGCGTCTCCTGAAGCGTGCAGTGCAGCCCAAACGCCATCATGATGGCGTTGTCGCGGCCAAGGTTGCGCTCACCAGAAAAGGCCTGATAACCAAAGGTATTGTTGATGCCCGCATCGCGAAAGACGTCGGAGCGCTTGAGGCGCTTCTCCTTGAGGAGCTGATGCAGGTAGTCTGCGAGGGAACGGTCGGGCAGCTCAGTATGCGCGAGGTACGCGTCGGGCGACGCGCTCGCGAGGAGCTGCTCAAGAAGCTCATCTGTCAGCCGCTCTTCCGCCACGCCGTCTCCCTCCCGCACCCATACATATGGGACAGGCACCATAGTACGGAAAACCGGACTACGGTGCCCTGTCCCATTTGTTCGGATTTAGGCGCCAGCGGCTTCGCGGCCGCGGGCAAAGGCCTCGAGGTTGGCCTCGACGGTCTTGGGCGGCACGCGACGCCTGATGGCGTCCTGCCACTCCTCCACGGCGAAGGGCAGAGCCGTCGAAAGGGCGCCCACCAGCACCACGTTAGCCGAGCGCGGGCTTCCCACCTCGCGCGCGATGCCGCCAGCATCAATCATGCGTGCACCGATGGCCTCAAGCTTGGCGTCGACGCCCTCGGGCATCGTGGCGATACCAATGTTCACCGGCACGGGAACGATCTGCTCGTCGTTGACAAACAGCGCGCCGCCTTCGCGCACAAACTGCTGCGCGCGCAGCGCTTCGATGGACTCAAAGGCCACCACGATATCGGCGCAGCCCGGGTCGCAGATCATGGAGTCCACCTTCTCGCCCACGCGGACGATGGTAGAGACCGAGCCGCCACGCTGGCTCATGCCGTGAATCTCAGAGACCTTCACGTCCAGGCCCGCATCAGCGGCAACCATAGCCAGCAGCTGGCCAGCGAGGATGGTTCCCTGGCCGCCCACGCCCACCAGAAGGATGGTCTTGGTGCCGTCAAGCGTGACGCGAGCGCCGCCCTCGGCGACGCCATAGTTGGTTGAGGTGTCGTGCGGCATGTTAGGCCTCCTTAGAGATGCAGCCGAAGGGGCATGCCTGTGCGCACTGGCCGCAGCCGATGCACTGGTTGGGATCGATGACGGCGTGGCCGGTCTCGTCGCGGCCGAGGGCCGGGCAGCCAATCTGGATGCAGCGTCCGCAGCGGCGGCAGTCCGTGATGGTGGGCATAGGCTTACGCGAGCGGTCGATCAGGCGGCACGGAGCCTTGAAGATGATGACCGAGAGCTTATCGGTGTGGCTGGTGGCGGCCTTCAGCGCGGCGCGAATGGCCAGCATGTCCTGGGCGTCCACAACCTCAACCTCGTCCACGCCGATGGCCTCGCAGAGCTTGACCAGGTCAAGCTGCTTACCTGCGGGAACATCAAGCGGGTTGACGCGCGCGGCCTGCTCGGTCAGGGTCACGCCGTTCACGGGGTTGCCCTGCGTGCCGGTCATGGCCGTGGTGCGGTTGTCAAGGATGCAGAGCGTGCCCTTGCCACCGTTGTACACGGTGCCCAACAGGCTCGTGATGCCGGAGTGCGCAAACGTGGAGTCGCCGATGACGCCCACCACCGGGCGACCGGTGCGCTCGGCGGCGCCGGCAAGCTCCATACCGTGCGCCATGGAAAGCGACGCGCCCATGTCGATGACGGAGTCAACCGAGCGGAACGGTGCCACGGCACCCAGCGTGTAGCAGCCGATGTCGCCAGTGACGATGGCCTTGATGCGCTTGAGCTCCACGTACACCAAGCGGTGCGGGCAGCCGGCGCAGAACGCAGGCGGACGCGGCGGCAGGCCCTGAGCTGCGGCGATATGCGCAGGCTCAGCAACGCCAAAGGCGGCGCGGATGTGCGCAGGCGTGATCTCGCCAGAGCGCGGCAGACGGCCAGCGGGCGGCGTGGCCACCTCAATGCCCATGGCGCGGACGCGCATCTCAAGGTACGGGTTGGCCTCCTCGACCACATAGAGCTTGTCCACCAGCGCGGCAAACGCGGCGATCTTTGCCGGCGGAAGCGGCCAGGTGACGCCCAGCTTGAGCACGGAGGCCTCGGGCAGCGCCTCGCGCACATGCACGTACAGCGCGCCAGCGCAGATGACGCCCACCTTGGTGTCGCGCATCTCGACGCGGTTGAGCGGCGTCTCCTCGGCCCACGCAACCAGCTCGTCCTCGCGGTCGTTGCAGACGAGCGTGCGGCGCACCGCGTTTGCCGGCAGCATGACGAACTTCTCGGGACGGCTCTCGTAGGCGCGCGGCTCCAGAGCGGTGCGAGTGCCCACCACGTTGACCAGCGTCTTGGTGTGGGCGATGCGCATGGTCTCGTGCAGCATGACCACGGTGTCGAACTGCTCGGAGATGTCGAAGGCCTGCTGGGCCATCTCGTAGGCCTCCTGGCTGTCGGCCGGGTCGAGGCACGGGATACGACCAAAGGCGGCATAGTGGCGGCTGTCCTGCTCGTTCTGCGAGCTGTAGCAGGACGGATCGTCTGCGGCGAGCAGCACCAGACCCGCGTTGACGCCCGTGTTCGCGGCGCTCATGAACGGGTCAGCGGCCACGTTGACACCCACGTGCTTCATGGTGACGAGGCTACGGACGCCACCCATGGCGGCACCGAGGCCTACCTCAAGCGCGACCTTCTCGTTGGGAGCCCATTCCGCATAGACGTCCGGCTTCTTGACGAAGTTCTCCAGCGTCTCGGTTGACGGCGTGCCAGGGTAGGCAACGCCCACAGCAACGCCGGCCTCCCACGCCCCCTGCGCGATGGCCTCGTTGCCGGATAGCAGCTGTTTGCTCATAGATGTCCTCTCCTTGAGTCGAAGCAGGAACCAGTATAGATGCACTAAGAAAAAGGCGTGTTACGAGACGTAAGAAGCACGATTGATGCACGTGCACGTACTGCATGCTTGGTTTCTAGCTTCTTTACACAAGTTTTCGTTTTTTTGGGATGAAAGTTCGTGGACGGGGTACTAATAGGTGGCTGTAAGGCATACACTAACCGACCGCAACACATGCGGCCAAAGGATAGGAGGAACCATGTGGTCCATCGCAGAATTGAAGAGTCGCGGTAAGCAGGCTTTCAGGGCAAACTACTGGCAGAGCGTCGCTGTTTCGTTCGTCATGGCCATCTTCGCAGGCGGAACGGCAAGCGCAGCGAGCAACCGTGTCCAGAGCACGACGTCAGAGGTGACGGTTGAAGGGGCAGGCGTGTCCCCGGAGCAGGCAGCGTTCCTCGCTGCCGTAGTACTCGGCGTCATCTTTACTGTGGGAATTGTGGGCAGCATCGTGCACGCGCTCCTTGCCAACCCCATCGAGGTCGGCGGACGTCGCTTCTTCGAGAAGAACGCCAATGACCCCACGACGCAGTTCAACACCATGTTCGAGGGCTTCCAGGACTATGGCCGCGTGCTCGTCACCATGCTGATCAGGGATGTCTTCATCCTTCTGTGGACGCTTTTGCTCATCATCCCCGGTGTCATGAAGGCGTATTCCTACCGTCTGGTGCCCTACCTCGTCAAGGATCGCCCGGAGCTCTCCCCCATGGAGGTGCTCGCCGAGTCTGAGACCCTGATGCGCGGCAACCGTTGGCAGGCCTTTGTGATGGACCTGTCGTTCCTCGGCTGGCTCCTTCTAGGCGTCGTCACGCTCAACCTGGGCAACATCTTCTGGACCAACCCCTACATGAACGCCACTGACGCGGCACTCTATCAGGAGCTGACCGGGCGCGCGTAACGCAACCTACGCGTTGTTTGCTGGATTAAGGGCCCGCTAACGCAACTTTAGAGCTATAAAGTTGCGTTAGCGAGCCCATTTGCGTTCTAACGCCAGTAAAGTTGCATTAGAACGAGGCGCATACGACCCTAGCTCTTATGACAAAAGCGGCTGCTTTCTAGCGACTGTACGTACCGGGTGCCGTTTAGACGAGACCGTACGTAGAAAGCGCCATTTCGAAGCAAAAACTCGCTCGAAATGGCGCTTTTCACGTACGGTCTCTCGCTATTGGCGCTTTGCACGTACAGCCACGGTTCCTGAAGCTCGCTTAGCCCTGGTTCTCCTGGTCGACGAGGTTCTCGGCACCGTACATCTGGCGCAGGCGCGGCTTCTCGATCTTTCCGGTGGCGTTGCGCGGGACGTCAGCAAAGATGATCTTACGCGGACGCTTGTAGCGCGGCAGGTCCATGCAGAACTGGTTGATGTCGTCCTCGGTAGCCTCGACGCCCGGCTTCAGCTGCACGATGGCGGCAGCGATCTCGCCCAGACGCGGGTCAGGCAGACCGATGACGGCCACGTCCTGGATGAGCGGGCAGGCACTCATGAAGTCCTCGATCTGCACGGGATAGAGGTTCTCGCCACCGGTGATGATGACGTCCTTCTTGCGGTCGACCAGCCAGATGAAGCCGTCCTCGTCCTCGCGAGCCATGTCGCCGGTGTGCAGCCAGCCATTGATGAGGGTCTCCTGCGTGGCCTCGGGATCGTTGTAGTAGCAGGTCATGAGGCCAGGGCCCTTGACGCAGAGCTCGCCAACCTGGCCCTTCTCCACACGATGGCCGTCCTCGCCCACGATCTTGGCGCGCCAGCGGTAGCCGGGAATGCCAATGGCACCGACCTTCTCGATGTTCTCGACGCCCAGGTGCACGCAGCCAGGGCCGGTGCTCTCGGACAGGCCGTAGTTGGTGTCGTAGTCGTGGTTGGGGAAGACCTGCTTCCAACGCTTGATGAGGCTCTTGGGCACGGGCTGGGCACCGACGTGCATGAGGCGCCACTGGTCGAGCTCGTAGTCCTCGAGCTTGAGCGTGCCCTGCTCGATGGCCGTGAGGATGTCCTGTACCCACGGCACAAGCAGCCACACGAGCGTGCAGTGCTCACGGCTGACCGTCTCAAAGATGTACTGCGGGCTCACGCCACGCAGCAGCACCGCACGAGCGCCGCAGGTCAGGCAGCCCATCCAGTGGAACTTGGCGCCAGTGTGGTAGAGCGGCGGGATGCACAGGAAGCAGTCGTCGTGCGTGATGGAGTGGTGAACGGCCTCCATCTCCGCCGCCTGCGTCAGGCTCTCGTGGTTGTGCAGAATGGCCTTGGGGAAGCCCGTGGTGCCACTGCTGAAGTAGATGGCGGCATCGTCGATCTCGTACAGCGCAATCTGCGGGTCGCGGCTGGAGCTCAGCGCCTCAAGCTCGCGGAAGCTTTCGGCCCAGGTCGGGCAGTCGTCGCCGACATAGAAGAGCAGGCGGCCTTTCTGAAGCTTGTGAACGATGGACTCCATACGGCCGATGAACTCGGGGCCAAAGAGCACGACGTCAGAGTCGGACTTCTCGATGCAGTAGAGAATCTCGTCCGAAGCGTAGCGGAAGTTGAGGGGCACAGCCACGGCACCCGTCTTGAGGATGCCGAAGTAGATGGGCAGCCACTCGATGCAGTTGTACAGCAGGATGGCTACCTTGTCGCCCTTGCCGACGCCACGGGAGATGAGCAGGTTGGCCAGGCGATTGGCCTTCTCATCGAAGACCGACCACGTAATCTCGCGACGGTAGGGCTCGTCATCAGTGGTCTCGACCAGATCATACTCACGCCACGTGATGTGGCGGTCCTCCGGCATGGCGGGATTGATCTCGATGAGGGCGATTTCATCAGGGTACTTAGCCGCATTCAGACGCAGCATATCGGGAACGATCACGGGCGTCCCTTTCCTCGTAGTGGTACGGACACGAGATGTGATTATGCGCCTTCACACGGTCCTCGTGAACCTTGAGGCGCGGAAAGTACCCAACTTGGAACAGAGTACGAAACAATTGATGGACGCGGCAATGGGATAAGAGTTCGGAACCCATGTCCCACCAGCGACGGGAGTCTACGCGTCGGCTTGCAGCAGCGTCTGCTCGTGATGGTCCCACAGCATGTCGTCGCAGGTGTCCACATCGAGGCCCCGCTCGAGACAGAAGGCAATCACCACGTCGCGTTGGCAGGCGCACCTCAGGGCACTCATGCCGCCTCGCTCCAGCAGCTCGCTTGTCTCCTCAGCGCCGAACCCCATCCCAAAGGCCAGCTGGATGAGCTTGTCGCGCGACGGGCGGCGGGCACCGGCGAAGATCTGGTACGCAAAGGTCTGGTTGAGGCGCGACTTTCTGATGACGGCGCTTCGGTCAACCCCACGCGCCGTCAGCGCATCGTTGAGCCACGCCTTAAGCGAGCGCCCGTCCACTTTGACGCACGCCAACGCGTCGTCAACCGTACTTGCTTGTGTCAGAAACTGCCAGTCCACACGCACCATCCCGAAACGTTGTCAGAATGATGTTCGTGCAGCTTGTCGTTCGTTTCATTAGCTGAAAGCTGAATCTTTCCGCACGTTGTGCAGACACCCTCGCATGCCTAGAACTTGTCGATGACCTGCTCGTGCATCTCGGCGACCACCTCGGGGATGCGCCAAAACTCGTACGGCGTCATCTGATAGACCCAGTTCAGCCAGTTGCGGTACAGCAGGTTAGCATGGCTGCGCCACGTGAAGATGGGCTGACGCTCGGGGTCATCGTCAGGGAAGTAGTTCTCGGGCAGGCGGATGGGCAGGCCCTTGTGGAAGTCGCGCCAGTACTCGGCGGCCAGCGTGTCGCGGCCATACTCAAAGTGGCCCGTGACATAAATCTCGTGGAAGTCGCGCGTGGCGATGAGCGCCGGGCCCGTCTGGAAGCCCTCGGAAAGCGTCTGGAGCTCAGGATGCTCGGCAAGCGCCGCCGCGTCGATGGCCGCATGGCGGCTGTGCGGCATATTGTGGACCTCGTCAAAGCCATTGGTGAGGAAGCTGTACTCATCGCACAGACGCTGCGGGAACACGCCAAAGATCTTGCTGGGCAGCTGCTTCTTGGGGATGCCGTAATAGTGGTACAGGCCCGCAAGCGCGCCCCAGCACAGGAACATGGTGCTAAACACATGCTCACGCGCCCAGTCCATGATCTCGCACAGCTCGTCCCAATAATCCACGGAGTCAAACGGCAGATGCTCCACCGGCGCGCCCGTGATGATCAGGCCGTCATAGTTCTTGTCGCGGTAGGCATCAAAGGTTTCGTAAAACTTGACCAGGTGGTCAGTCGTGGTGTTCTTTGACTCGTGCGAAGAGACGCGCATGAAGTCGCAGTTCACCTGCAGCGGCGACTTTGAGATGAGGCGCAGGATCTGCGTCTCGGTCTCGATCTTGGTGGGCATGAGGTTGAGGATGATGATGTGCAGCGGGCGAATGTGCTGGTGAGTGGCGACTTCCTCTTCCAGCGCGAAGATGCGCTCCTCATGCAGAATCTGCTTAGCGGGCAGGCCGTCGGCGATGTTAATGGGCATTGTGGGACTCCGTTCTGACGGGCGAGAAGATGGCTAGGGCTAGCGGGCAAGCTCTAGCTGCACATTCGCACCGAAAGCGATTTTGGGGTCCTTCTCATGCCATCATCCTTCCTGCGCCTGCAGCGCAACATATCCATGGTAGCAGAGTAAGGTACGTATGTTGCAAATGAACCGCACTTAACGTGCAGCCTATTGCGGCTGCACTCTGACGTCACAGCATAAGTTCTGGTTGCTCTCCGTCTTCACCGAGCAGGATGGGCACGGCGACCTTGGTATACACCGCGAGCCAGATGGCCGAGACGGCAAAGCCCGCAATGACGTCGGACGCATAGTGCACGCCCAGATAGATGCGGCTGATGCCAACAAAGAGGATGAGGATGGCAAACCCCGTGACGCAGACCCACTTCACCACGCGGTCTTGCTCGTACTGCCACACCATCCACAGAAGCAGTCCGTAGAACGCCATCGAAACCATGGAATGGCCCGAGGGGAAGCTGTAGCCAACCTCAGAGACCAGACGGATGCTCTCGTCAGGACGCTGCCGCTGGACAATCTCTTTCAGCACGAGGTCGATGCCCACCGCAAGCACCAGGTTGATGGCCGCGCAGACGCCAGGCCTGCGTCCTGGCGCGAATGCCTCCACAACCAGCAGCATGCCCGCGAGCACCACAGGTGAGGCCAGGTTAGAGAACCCCTCCATGATGGGCGTGAGCCACGGGCGGCGCAGATGCAGCACAAAGAACACGTACGCTGCTGAGTCAATCTGATGCAGGTCGTCGCCCTTGACGTCCATGACCACCGCGAGGATGGCCAAAAGCGCAGAGCCTACCACCACAACGCGAAGGTTGCTCCGCAACAGCTGCCACAGCGACTTGAGAGACTCTACGATCACGCAAACCTATCCTTAAAAACAAGCGGGCGGGCGCCCAAAGCACCCGCCCGAGACGTGGCTATAGCATAACGTACAGACACGCCAACAAATGTGATGAATCGCTAACTATGTGCGACCGCAGCCCTTACAGATTAGCTTCGAGCTCGGCAACCAGGTCAGCCTTCGGCATGCTGCCCACCATGGTGTGCACGGCCTCGCCACCCTTGAAGAGGATGAGCGTGGGGATGGACATGATGCGGAAGCGCTGGGCGAGGTCGCCCTCGGCGTCAACGTCGCACTTGTAGACGGCCAGACGGTCAGCCATCTCCTCGCCGACCTGCTCGACGATGGGGCCGAGCGCGCGGCAGGGGCCGCACCAAGAAGCCCAGAAGTCAACGAGGACGGGCTTGTCGGACTCGGCCACGATGGAATCAAACGTTGCAGTGGTAATTGCCTCAGCCATGGGGCACTCCTTCCATTTGCGGACATCACCCGCGGTATATGTCGATAGATGAGTTATACCCACTTGCATGGCAATGCAACGGTAGAATTGAAAACCCGAGAGTTGCTTTGGAGGTTGCCATGGAAGCCGGGCGGTCCGTGCGTCGAGAGCTCTATGTGAGCAAGGCCCAGGAAGAGCTGGGTTCCCTGGCGGAGCGCGGCGTCATCACTGCCGGAAACGCGTTCTCGTCAGTGCTCTTCGTCAAGGGCGAGCTCAGCGAAGACGAGCAGGCTGGCGCTCGTCCGCTCTCAGGGGCCGACGGCAAGGCCCTCCGTGCGGCGCTCTCTGCGCTTGGGTATGCACCGGAGGATTGGTGCGCCCTGCTCTCCGTGACGCGTGACGGCTTCCCCATCGGCTCAGAGCTGTTCCGCGAGGCCATCGCGGCGCTTGACCCAGCGACCCTCGTTGCTTGCGACGAGGCTGCCGCGCAGTCCGTGCGAGAGGCCTATGCCGAGCAGCTTTCCCAGCTCTCAGACTTTGATGAGGCATTGCTTACGCCTGGAAAAGTGAGCCGCGTGCTGGGCATGCGCGTCATGAATCTGGGCGGTTTTGCCGCAGCCCTCAGCGACGCACACCAAAAGCAGGTCATGTGGGCGCGGCTCAAGCGTCTGCCGCCCCTTGGCGCACCGTATTAGTCCTTGGCCTTCAGCTTGATGATTCCCGCGCTGAGCACCGTGCCCTTGTAGGTGATGATGCGCCCCATGGTGGGGCCGCTTCCTCCGCGCGGAAAAGTAGGGCTCCCCGGGTTCATCACCAGCGTGTTTGTGCGCTTGTCGCGCTCAACAAAGGGGCGATGCGTGTGTCCGCAGATAGCTATCTCGCAGGTCTCGAGGTCAAGGCGCTCGCGGTAGTGGCAAATCTCCCAGCGAAGGCGGTCAGCATAAAACCGCGTCATGCGCTTGACGGTACCGCCGTACTCATAGCTCCAGTCGTTGTTGCCCAGGCACATCTGGACGGGCGCAATGCGCTCCAAACGGCGCAGGTCACTCTCTGAGCACATGTCGCCGGCATGCACGATGTAGTCTGCGCCCTTCAGCTCTTCGAGCAGCTCGGGCATCAGATAGCCGTGCGTATCAGAAACGATGTCAAAGCGCATGCGTTAGAGCCCAAGCGCTCGCTTCAGCGACACCACGCGACGACGCGAGACCGGGATCTTCTTATCGGCGATGCCCTTCAGGCCAAGCTGCAGAATGCCGCTGGAGATGACCTCGACGTCCTCAACATGCTCAAGGTTGACGATATAGCCACGGTGCACGCGGAAGAAGCCGTGCTGCGAGAGCTTCTGCTCGAGCTTGGCCAGCGAGATGGTGGAGAGGTAGCGGTCGACATCCGTGTAGATGCAGGAGTAGTCGTCCTTGGCCTCGATGTAGCGAATCTGGTCCACCGGGACGAGCACCTTGCGGCCACCCTTCTCCACGGGGATGCGCTCCACCGACGAGTGGCTGGTCGTCGTGGGCTTGACGCGCGCCTCGACCTTGTCAAGCGCGCGAGCAAGGCGGTCAGTCTCGACCGGCTTCATGAGATAGTCAACTGCGTCGACCTCAAAGGCCTCAAGCGCGTACTCGCTGTATGCCGTGACGAAGACCACCGCCGGCGGGTTCTTCAGCTTGTGCAGCGCCTCAGCGAGTTGCATGCCCGACGTCTTGGGCATGGAGATGTCAAGAAACAGCACATCGCAGCGCTCGTCGTCGTGCTCCTTGATATGCACCAGATGCTGTACCGCATCACGGGCACTTGCGACTTCTTCGATGGATTCGACGCGTCCGGTCTCTTCAAGGAGGAAGCGAAGTTCGGAGCGGGCAGGAGCCTCATCATCAACAATCAGGGCATGCAGCATGTGTCTGTTCTCGTTTCTTTACGCGCCGCAAAAACGCGGACGGGCAGTATGCAACGTTAGCAATGATAGCGCTTGTTTTAGACTTATGCACTAGTGGTTTTTGACGCCCATATAAACCCTCTGAGCTGGGATGGGTTGTCGCTCGGCGTTTTGCAGGCGCGCCACAGGCACTTGGAAACCGTTCGTACGCCAAACCCTACTGTTCAAAAACGTCTTCCTCAGGCGCGACGTTCACCAACCGCAACGTGACGCAGGTTCCCTCGCCAGGACGGGAGATGACCTCGACGCCCGAGCCCTTTCCGTAGTAGAGCTCGATGCGGTCGGCCACGTTGCGCAAGGCGATGCCCGTGCCCTTACCGCTTCTTGACGACTCCTGCGACGACCCCTCAAACAGGCGGGCGGCTACTTCCTCGTCCATTCCCAAGCCGTCATCTGCCACCGCTACCAGCACATCATTGCCATCGGTTGCAACCTGGATGTCAATGTGCAGCGCGTCATCCTCATTCATGGCGTGGCGCACCGCATTCTCCACGATGGGCTGCACGATGAATCCAGGCACCATGACGTCGCCGCAGCCATCCTCTATGCGCACGCTCTCGATAATGCGGTCTTCCCCAAAGCGCGCCTTCTCGATATGCAGATAACGCTCCGTCTGCTCGATCTCGGCGGAAAGCGGAACGAGCGTCTGTGAGTTCTCCAGCGTGCTGCGATAAAACACGGAGAACTCGCGCAGCAGGTCGCGCGCCTTTGTGGGGTCCGTCCGTGTGAAGGACGCGATGGTGTTGAGCGTGTTGAACAGGAAGTGCGGGTTGATCTGCGCCTGAAGCGCCTTGATTTCCGCACGCGCCGTGAGCTCTGCCTGCCGGTCGAGCTCAGCAACGGTGAGCTGCGTGGAAAGCAGGTCGGCCAAGCCACGGGCGATGGCCATCTGCGTGCGGTCAACCTCGGCACCGCGCTGGTAGTACAGCTTCAGAACGCCCACCGCGTTGTCGAGCACCACCAAGGGAACAAAGATGGCTGCGGGATACGCCTGCACGCGCCGGCTTTCTTCGCTGTCTTGGTCAATGTCGCGCACCTCGACCCACTCCAGCTTGTCGAGGCCAGAGAAGGTCTGGATGCGCTTGCTCTCGAGCACCTCACGCGTCGGGGCGCTGTTGAGGGTGCCAGTTCCGTAGAGCGAGACCTTCTCGCCAACATAGGCAAGGGTGCGCTCCGTGTCGGTCATGGCGATGGCCGCGGCTTGGGTCTCGGGCAGCAGCAGCTGACAGACCGCACGGCAGCTTACGGGATCAAGGCCGACGCGCATGTGCACAAGCGTGACGGAGGCGAGGCGCAGCATACGCTCCGTCTCCTGGTAGCGCATGTTGTCCGGAACCAGAAGCAGACTGCCGCCAATGACGATGACCACGGCAAGGCCGCCGCCCGACACCATGGCCGCCATCAGGTTGCGCGCGCCGATACCCCAGGTCAGCACCGCAATCAGCACAATGGCGACTACGCCAAGCCCGATGTAGAGAATGGGGCCGAGGCTCTCCTCAAACCAGCGCTTCATCGCGTCTCCTCCACGGTGACGCGACGCCATGCCAGCCGCGCCGTGCCCATCTTGATGAGTCGGCGTGCCAGCAAGCGGTTGTCCCAGAGGCTTTCCATGATGCGCGGCCAGTAGGTGAGGAGCGACAGGTACCGGTTTGCCATGCCGTTTGCCCACGAACGCGCCTGTCCGATGCCGCTCACAAGAATCTTGAGGTACTGAAGGCGCTCGGGCCCCACGATGGCGCGGCGGATGGCCGTGCTGATTATGCGACGGTCTACCTGAGGAGAGATCCATGGTCCGGGATAGGGCTGCAGGGCGTCAGGCGTCACGCGGCGCAGGCCGATAGTCTGGTTGCATGCCTCAAGCTTCTTGCGCTCGTATGTCCAGCGATACACGTCTTGCAAGAACCGCGAGGCGTAGCTGGGGATTGCGGGCGGGAGGTACTTCACGTGCCACTGGTTGTCAAACCAGACGTCAATGCCATGCATGCGCAGGTTGAAGAGGTAGTCGAGGTCCTCACCGCGCGTGATGGTCGAGTCAAACGGCACGCGCGTAAAGGCCTGGGCCGTCACGGCAAAGCAGCCACCGCACAGCGTGTTGGCTCGCGTGATGCGCGTGCTGGTGAGCATGCGCTCCATCAGCTCGTTGAACTCGTTGCCGATAGACCAGCGGCGGTCGCACCAGGGCACCTTGGCCATGTTGATGTAGGGCGAGTCCTCTCGGTCGAGGTAATAGCCGGTCTTTGCCTGGATGGTGACGCCCTGGCGGTTCTTCTTGCCCAGGCCGTACACGGCGTCGAACAGGTAGTCAGGGTCGAGGGCAATCTCGTCATCATCCAGAAAGACCACCACGTCGTGGCCAAGAATTGCCGCCACCACGAGGCCCATGTTGCGGATGGCGCCATATCCGCGCAGCGACACGAGCTCAGCCGAGAGGCTGGGTGCCACGCTGTTGATGACGCGCCGCACCAGGCGTGCCTCTTCCTGCCCCACGATCATGGGGTTGAGGCCCGGATGCATGCGGCAGATGCCCTCCACGCGAGCACGCGCAGAGGCCTCGCAGTCAGGCGGCGCAACCAGAAGCACGATGGTCCTGAGCACGCCACGCACCTTGTCCAGAGACGCGAGGCACATCTCAAGCTCTGGCAGGGGCTTATCCACTGGCGTCACATGGTCATAGGTGCCCAGCTCACCGATGTCGGTGGGGAGGTCATCTCGTGCCCAGTACGAGGGTATGACGATGGCGGGATTCACAGGTCGGTGCGCTCTCAAATGCTCTGGTGAGGGTGAGACAGACTCATTCTAACCCTCTGGCTGCGGATATGCGGTCAGGGCTCTTACGGATTGATGACCTTGCCCTTGGGAAGCGGCTTGGTGAGCTCGGCATGGCGCACGTCGTAGGCAAGCTGCGCGTCCGCCGCAAACGCAAGGGTGACGGGCGTGCCTGTGATGCGCTCGCAGAACCACTTCGCAAAGGCGGGATTGCTGGGCAGGATGGGCCCAAGCACCCACGTGGCGATGAGGCCGCCGCGCCTCAAGCCTTCCAAGGTGCTGTTCTCCGCAAGGCCCCAGCCACGATCGACCTTGACGAACGGACGGGTGGCGTTGTTGCCGCGCATCTGCGTGAACTGGATCTTGAAGCCCAGGATGGTCATCGGGTCGGTGCCGTCGGCCGGGTCAAACGCGCCCACGAACGAGCACAGGTAGCGCTTGGGCATGTCCTGCCGTGTGGTCATGCCCAGGACGCCGAGGCCCTCGGCGCGCTGGCCACCGGGGATGCCAAACGTCTGTCCCAGAAGCTCCGCGGCGCTGTGGGTGAAGAGCATGGTGACGCCCTCGTCGGCAAGCTCCGCCAGACGTCGGCCGTAAGGATGCAACGCACGCGCGGCAAGCACCTGGTGCGCCTCGGTCATGCCGCCCATGATCACGGCATCGACGTGGCGTGACACAAACGCGGGCTCGTCACCAAAGGACGTCTCCACGAAGGTGGCGCCGGGGAGGCAGCTCCGCAGGTAGAGCGCGTTGCCGTTGTCGCCGGCCTGGTTGCCAAACTCGGGGTAGAGCACCTCGATGACGGCGCCTGCGCCTTGGTCTGCCGGCACGTCGGTGGCCACGCCTGCGGGCGCAACCGGCTCGTACGCCATCTCCGGCATGGCCTCGCGCGGCTCGTCCGACTCCAGGCGTGCGCGCACTGCGTCGCGGCAGCGCGTGGCTTGGTCACCGTTGAAGATATCGTAGGCGATGAACACGCCGTCGATACCGCCCAGCTTGAGGGTTGCGGCCGCGGTCTCTGCGTCGGGCACCAGCGACACGCGGCGCGGGTCGATGCCCGCCAGCCTCAGGCGCAGCATGAGGTCCTCACCGCGCGCGCCCACCACCACGACCTGCTTGACCTGCGGGTTATTCAATCCCTCAAAGTCTGTCTGGTAGTACCAGCCCGTGTACTCGGAGGAATAGGGGCTGCCTGCCAAATAGGCGTCGGACATGATGAAGACCACGGCCTTGGGGCCGGGCTCGAGGCAGATGGTGTCCACGGCCGTTGAGGTAGCCGTGCTGTTCTCGCCCTTGGCGGCCACGTTGACCAGGCGCACGCCCGCGGCCTCCTCAGCGCTGTAGCGCAGCGCGGTGACGTTCACGCCACCGTCCAGCGACTTGGCGATGTCAGCGGGGAGCACGCCCAACCTGCGCGCCGTGACCACGGCCGCAAGCAGGTTGTACAGGTTGGTGATGGAGTACGTGCCGATGCGGTAGTCGTACTCGGGAGCGCCGGGCTCGCGGTTCTCGCGCACCGTGAAGGTGTTGGTGCTGCGGTCAACGCGGGTGACCTCGAAGTCAGGCTCGGGGTTGGTGAACCCGCAGCGCGTGCAACGAGCCTTGCCCAGATGGCGCAGGTGGCAGTAGTCATACTCAAGCGCCGCGCCACACTGCGGGCATGCCGTCAGGTCACATACGATACCCTGCGGTTTGTTGGTGTCGCCTGGCAGCTGGCCAATCGAGAAGTACGTGCGCTTGGTTGCCTGCGGCGCAAGGCGGCAGCTGATGAGGTCGTCGGCGTTGAGGATGAGCTCCGTCTCGGGCGAGACGTTGCGCGAGATCACGTCGAAGATGTAGTCGGGGTTGGCGTTGCGCATGAATGAGTCGCGGTACAGGTTGCAGACCAGCAAGATGTCCGGCGTCACATGCGGCAGCACCAGACGGCTCGACAGCTCGTCGAGCTCCATGCAGGCGAAGGCCTTGCGCTGCGCACCGGAGAAGCGTGCGTTCTTGATGAGCGAGCTCTCGATGCCATTGGCCACGTTTCCGCCCGCGCGGTTGGTGACCGGCTCAAAGCCGTTGTCTTGCAGCAGGTCGTCCAACAGGTTGGACGTGGTGGTCTTGCCGTTGGTTCCCGTGACAAACACCACGCGCTCGGGCTTGTCAATGTGCGCGAGGAAGTCAGGGTCTATGGTCTCGGCAATCTTGCCGGGAATCTGCCCGCCATTGCGGCCCAGAGCCGTCAGTGCGGTGGCAGCGAGCTTGCCAGCCGCGAGGGCCAGATAGAAGCGAGGGGTCTTGTCGCTCACGATGCTCCCTTTGCCGTGTGTCAATGAGCCCTTCCATTATGGGCCAGAAACCGACGTGCGGCTAGGTACGAAGCGCCCACCGCACCAAAGGGTCGGACCTTGTGGCGGTTAGGCGAGGTCTTCCTCGTAGGGCATGCGGTCAACCAGAAAGCCGAGCGATCCCAGCTCAAGCGCCACCTCGTCGAGGATGTCCTCGCTGTCGGCGCTGACGTGGTGGAAGTGGTAGCCCGACGTCACGTTCATGAGCGGGGCGGAATTGCTGGCCGCAAGCTCCTCCAGATACCGACGCACGTCTCGCCTGCTCGCAATGTCGAGCCGCGCAGAGAGGCGCCCGTACGTACGATGGTTGACGATGACGTCCTCGACAATGCCGCCCAGGTCAACGATAGCATTGAGCTCTTCGGGAATCTGCTCGTCGGTGTGGCGCACCTTGAAGAGTCGCCGCGGACGCACCGTCTCGTGACGTAGCACGTAGCCGCGGTTGGTGGAGACGATGTCCACGCCCTCGCGCCGCAGAAGCGCGATGTCGGTCACCACCACCTGGCGGCTGACCCCGCAGGCTTGGGCAAGATCGGTGCCCGGGACAGGCTTGCTCGCCTCATCAAGCAGGTCAACCAGCCGCGCCCTGCGCATCTCCCCATTCATGCGTGCGCCTTCCTACCCAATAACTCGCAGGTGCTTGAGGGACAGGTCAAGTATGGGCGCGGAGTGCGTGAGCGCGCCCGACGAGACATAGTCTACGCCCAAGTCTACCAAGCGCGCGGCGTTCTCGGCCGTGACGTTGCCCGAGACCTCCACCTCTGCCCTGCCGTCAATGAGCGCGATGGCCTCGCGCATGGTGGCGACGTCCATGTTGTCGAGCATGATGATGTCGGCGCCCGCTTCGACGGCCTCGCGCACCATGTCGAGCGTCTCTACCTCAACCTCGATCTTGCGCACGAACGGCGCGTGGGCGCGGGCTGCCGCGATGGCCTGGGCAACGCCGCCAGCGGCGTCGATGTGGTTGTCCTTCAGGAGCACGCCGTCGGACAGGTTGTAGCGGTGGTTGCCCGCTCCGCCCACGCGCACGGCCTCCTTCTCAAAGACGCGCATGTTGGGCGTGGTCTTGCGAGTGTCCACCAGCTGCGTATGCGTGCCCGCAAAGAGCGCCGCCATACGGCGCGTGTAGGTTGCGATACCGCTCATGCGCTGCAGATAGTTGAGGGCCACACGCTCGCCCGAGAGCAGGGCCGCCACGTCTGCCGTGACCACGGCAAGCTCCTGACCTGCGGTTACTTCGTCTCCTTCGGCAACCGTGAAGGCAACTTCCGCCGTGGGGTCAAGCAGCGTGAACGCAAGCGCGAACACGTCCAGCCCGCAGATGACGCCGTCTTGCTTGGCGATGAGGTGTACCTCTCCGCGCGCAGGCCCAGGCATGACCGATGCCGTGGAGACGTCCTCGCTGGTGATGTCCTCCTGCAGGGCCATGCGCACCAGCGGCTCTGCCTGCAGCTTCAGCGTGATGGGATTCATGCGATGCTCCTCTCGCACACAAGACGGCCTTCGCGCTCGTCCTGGTCGTGCTGTTCGATAGCCTTGGCGGCGCGGCGTGCAAACACCATGCTCTCGAGCAGGGAGTTTGACGCCAGTCGGTTGCGGCCGTGAACGCCGTTGCAGCTGGTTTCGCCAGCCGCATAGAGATGCTCCATGGTAGTGCGGCCGTCGCGGTCGGTCCAGACGCCGCCCATGAGATAGTGCTGTGCCGGGACCACGGGGATGGGCTCGCGCGTGATGTCAAAGCCCACCTCGAGGCAGTGGCGATAGATGTTGGAGAAGTGCCCCAGGATGACCTCGCGCGGGACGTTCACGAACGAAAGCCGCACGTACGGCATGCCGTCCAGCTCCATCTGGTGCCAGATGGCCTGGCTTACCACGTCGCGCGGCTGCAGCTCGTCGCAGAAGCGCTCGCCCGCCGCGTTCAGCAGGATGGCGCCCTCGCCACGGCAGCTCTCAGAGATGAGGAATGCGCGGCCAGCTTCGGGCGTGTACAGGCTCGTGGGGTGGATCTGCACGTAGTCCATGTCCTGCAGGCGGACGCCCGCGCGCTCGCAGATGCGGCAGCCGTCGCCCGTAAGGCTACGGAAGTTGGTGGAGCGCGGATACAGGCCGCCCACGCCGCCGGTTGCCAGGATGACGTCATGCGCGTGGATGAGGACCGCCTCGCCGGCACCGTCAACCGCCAGCACGCCCACGCATTGGCCGTCGTCAGATACGAGCAGGTCACGCATGGTGACGTACTCGGTGATGCTCACGTTGGGGCGCTGGCGGACGGCAGCCAGAAGCTTGGTGGTGATCTCTGCGCCAGTGAGGTCCGCCTTGTGCAGGATGCGCGGACGAGAGTGCGCGCCTTCGCGCGTGTAGTCCAGCGAGCCATCGACGGTGCGGTCAAACTCCACGCCGAGAGCCAGCAGGTCGTTGATGAGGGCGCGGCTCTCGCGGATCATGATGTCCACGCTCTCCACGCGATTCTCAAAGTGGCCGGCACGCAGGGTGTCGTCAAACCAGGGCTGGTAGTCATCGTCGTCGCGCTGCACGCAGATGCCGCCCTGCGCGAGCATGCTGTCGCAGCTTGCCACGTCCTCCTTGCAGATGAGCTCCACCGAGAGATGCGCGGGCAGGTTGAGCGCCGCATACAGTCCCGCGACGCCGCAGCCCACGATGAGCACGTCGCGATAGACTTCCTCGCAACCAACGAGGTCAACCAGCGGCTCGGGCGCACCGGCGCCCAGCTTTACGGCGCTCATCGTGCGGCGAGCTCGAGCATGCGCTCAAGCGGGGTCGTGGCGGCCTGGACGTTGTTGGGCATGGGGACCTCCCCCGTGTTGTCGCTAAGGCACGCGAGCACCTTCTCGGGCGTGACCTTTGCCATGTTGACGCAGATGGGCGTGGTGGCTGGGAAGTAGAAACGCTTACCGGTGCCCTGCGTGGCCAGCTCCATCTCGCGCTGGACGCCCACCACCGTGCACACGATGAACTCGCGCGCGTCGCTTGTGGCGGTGTAGTCGATCATCTGCTTGGTGGAGCCGATGAAGTCCGCCTCCTGCAGGAGCTCCTGCGTGCACTCTGGGTGGGCGAGCACCACGGCGTCAGGATGCTCCATCTCGAGCGCCTCGACCTCGGCGGCGATCATGCGGTGGTGGATGGGGCAGTAGCCGCGGTTGAGGATGAAGTTCTTCTCGGGCACCTGCAGGCTTACGTAGTGGCCGAGGTGCATGTCCGGGATGAAGAGGATGTTCTTCTGCGGAAGCGCACGGACCACCTTGACGGCGTTAGCGGAGGTGACGCACACGTCTGACCAGGTCTTTATTTCAGCCGTGGAGTTGATGTAGCACACCACCGCGAGGTCATCGTACTGCGCGCGAACGGCGTCAACGTCCGCCTTACGCACCATGTGAGCCATGGGGCAGTCAGCCGTGACATCGGGCAGGAGCACGGTGCGCTCTGGGTTGAGCATCTTGGCGCTTTCGGCCATGAAGGAGACGCCGCAGAGCACGATGGTTTTGCAGTCAAGCGAACGGGCGAGACGCGCGAGGTAGAAGGAATCGCCGACGTAGTCAGCGAGCGCCTGGGTCTCGGCGGGAACGTAGTAGTGAGCGAGAATGACGGCGTCCTTCTCTGCCTTAAGACGCGCGATCTCTGCGGAAAGCTCGGCGTAGGTCATAGCTGCTCCCCTCTCTCGGTGGATCGAGGAGAGTATGGCATATTGTCTAGTTTACTGTCAAGACAGTAGACTAGACAATATGGAGCGCACGTGGGGGTGGCGGGCGATGGGGCGTGCACGCAGAAAACGACGTTAACGGGGCGTAGCGGGGCGCTTAGCGTCGGGAAGTGCGGGCATACGCAAAAGGCGACGTTAACGGGGCGTTTTCGGCTCGCTAACGTCGAGAAGTGCGGGCACCGCAACACGTATACGCAAAACGCGACGTTAGGGGGCTCGTTTGGCGCTCTTAGCGTCGCGAAGTGCGGGCACCAGCACGCGCATACGCAGAAGGCGACGTTAACGAGCCTGCTTCAGCTCGTTAACGTCGCCTTCTGCGTACATCGGAAACGCGTCAAACCCTCGTTACCGCGTCTTATCCCACTTGCCGTTGGCGTCCACGTGGTACCTGCCGATCCACTTGTTCACGGCCATCGTGCCGTCGGCCTGCAGGTAGTAGTTGCCCACCCACTTGCTCTTGGCCATCGCACCAGAGCTCTCGAAGTAGTACGTCTTGCCAGAGATCGTCTGCCAGCCCGTCGCCATCGCGCCGGTCGACTTCAACCAGTACCGCGCGCCGCCCTGGTTCAGCCAGCCCGTCCGCATCGCGCCATCGGAGCCAAGGTAGTACCACTTATTCGACACCTTCTGCCAACCGGTCAGCATCCAGCCAGACCCGTCGAAGCGGTAATACTTCCCACCAATCATGAGCCAGACGTTGGCGGGGTACTTGCCGTCCTTCCACTGGTACCACCAGCGACCACCGGACTTCTTCCACGTGCCCGCCATCGCTACGATCTTGAAGCTCCTCTTAAGGGTGCCCGTGTAGTTGCCGGTACCCGTCACGATGGCCGTCGCGGTGCCAGGCAGCGTGTTCTTCTTGTACGTCAGCTTGTAGTCCGTGCCCGCCGTCAGCGTCTTGCCGTTCAGCGTCACCTTGGGCGACGGCTTCCTAGCCTGACCCGTGTACTTCTGGTTGCTAATCGAGCCAACCTTGCCGCCCGTCAGCGCAATGGGCGTGATCTTGAAGGTCACCTTCTTGGTGCCTACATAGGTCCCCAGACCCGTAATGGT
The DNA here is from genome assembly GCA_900314645.1 of uncultured Actinomycetes bacterium. Lineage (GTDB taxonomy): Bacteria > Actinomycetota > Coriobacteriia > Coriobacteriales > Atopobiaceae > UBA1367. The sequence goes on along the minus strand of OMWB01000009.1, from coordinate 40,790 downwards.
GATGGTGGCCGTACCCGCGTTGACGTTGTTCTTGTACGAAAGCGTGTAGTCGGTGCCGTTCTTCAGCGTCTTGCCCTCGTACGTCACCGTGGGCTTGGGCTTGTACGCCTTGCCCGTGTACGGCTGCGACGCCACGGACGATACCTTGGCCTTGCTCATCAGGAAAACGTGCGCCCGAGACTGGATGGCCTGGTCAATCTCCTGGTACTCCGACTTGGCGATCTCGGCCATGAGGAGCTTGTAGGCATCGTCGCGCTCGCCCACGCCGCGCGACGAGTTTCCCTTCTTCTGCCACAGCATGCCGTTTTCCACCCACACGGTGTAGCCGCGTTCCTTGCCCCACGCGGTGATGTCGCTCACGCGGTCGTCAATCTGCGAAATGAGGGCCTCAAAGCGGCGCTGCGTCACGGTGTACGCATCAAGGAAGTCCTGGTCATTCAGGAAGTGCTGGTACACCTCGGGATGGTTGGTTTTGGCGTACGAGAGGTAGCGGAGCGTCCAATAGCGGAACTCCGCGTAGGCGTTCTTGTCGTTGATGCAGCAGGTCAGGAATTGACCAAACACGTCCACCGGCTCGGTGTCAGAGCGGTAGTCGCGGTAGTAGCCAAACAGCTTCAGCTGGTTGTTCAGGCCCCAGCTATAGGCGTTGAGCTCGTTGAGCAGGCCGTAAGGGCCGTTGTAGTTGGACGAGGTAGTGGACGACGAGGAGACGTACGTCTTGTAGCGGAAGGTCCTCAGGCTTTCGGGAATCTTGGCCGCCATCTCAGACGAGGGGAAGATGGTGACAGACGCCTGCATGTTCACCGTGATGTAGTTGCCGTTACCCGTGTAGATGGCTTCCTCGTTGTAGCCAGAGGGCCGCCCAGACGAGTATGCGTGGCACTCCTCGTGAACCACCATGTCGAGCGCCTCGGCGTTGCTCTGCATGCCCTGGAGCCACTGCGAAATCTTGGCCGAGCCGGCGTTCTTGGTGAACGTGACCATGGTGTCACCGTCGGAATCATAGGCCTTCAGGATGGCGAGGGCGTTGGCCTCGGTGATGGCGGCGTTCATCTTGGGCAGGGTTGCCTGCGCGGTGAGCTCGAGCTCCTCGGCCTCGGCCGGAGCCTCGGGAGCAGCAGGCTCTTCCACCGCTTCGGTCTCGGGTGCGGCGGGCTCGGCGGTCTCCTCGACAGCCTCCTCGGTGGCCTCCTCGGCGGTCTCCTCGACAACCGCCTCGGGCTCCTCCTGTGGCTCTTCCGCGGGGAGCTCCTCTGCAGGAAGCTCTTCCGTCAGCTCTTCCGCAGGCGGCTCCTCCGGCAGCACCTCCTCGGGCGTCACCTCGGGTGTCACCTCGGACCCAACGACATCCTCGGGGGTCTCGTCAGTCGTCAGCTCGTTATCCTCAACAACAAGCTGCGGCACTTCCTCGGCCGACGTATCGTCAATCGCCTCGGCAAGTGCCGCTGTTGGTACCTCGCTCAACACGAGGCTCATCGACAGGATCACTGAAAGCAGTCTCTTTTGCATAGCTACCTCTTCCCGCGTCCAAAAGGGGTAGCCCCTTTTGGACACACCCCCGTTTGGATATCAGCTTGCAGACTCCTCCACCTGCAGCACTGCAGGCGTGTAGACCTTTTCCTTGCCAACCGTCGGCCCGCCCGGAAGACGGGTCACACCAAGGTCGTCAAGCATGTTTGCGAATGCCTCGCGGTCTTCCAGGCACGCAGGCGAGAACCGGCCCAGACGGATGGCGGGCGAGCCGGCCCCCGAGGCAACGTCCTCGCGTGTCCAAGAGCCCGAATCAAGGCTCTCGTCAGGCGACACCAAGACCATCGATCCGTCGGCGTTTCGCCAACCAAGAGCTCCCTGCACGGTGCTGCCGTCTGCGCACGGTATGTCAACGTGCGTAAAGGGCTCAACAAACCCCAGCTCGATGACAGCGGCCCGCGCAAAAGACTCCACGGCACCCTGGGCATGCGCGTCCGCATACCGCAGCGTCTCCATGGCATGGCGTCCGCCCCTGCTGGTTTTGCGGAAGCCGTCAATACGGTAGATGAGCTCTTCCTTGGTGATTTGACCCAGAGCGAGCGCGGAATCGGCAACTGCCAGGCCGTCGGCAAAGCTCATCTCGCGCAGGCAGTCGAATACCGTGCGCTCGAGCGAGGTGACACGGAGCCTGTCCACAAGCACCGCGGTGTTGTCGTCAACGGTCATGCGGATCATCTCGCGAGACGAGTACGCGTTCTCGCCACGCAGGATTGCCACGCGCAGCGGCCACACATCTGCATCAGGGACCTCAAGCCCGTACACCAAGGCCGCCGAAGGCCCCGCAAAGACCCACGTGGGGTGCAGCTTCTGCAGCGAGCGCATGCAGTGCATCGCCCGCTCCTTCGGCTCCAACGTCTCCCAATAGCTTGTGCGAGCATACATCTGCTTCATGGGAGACGTCAGCATGCCGTACTTTGCCTCACGGGCATAGTTCGTGCGTTCAGAGCGCGTCGCGGGAACCAGGCACATGCCGGCACGCTCGGCGCGCCTCACCGCGGGCGCAATGGCAGAGTGAAGGAGCGCGTCATCAGTAAGCGTCTTCATAGGTTGCCTTTACTCCTCTTCGTCCTTGCGCCGACGGAGCAACAAGAATGTCAGCAGGCACAGGAGCAGCACCAGCAGGAAGAGCACAATCTTGCCAGCCGTAGATGCAAGGAGGTTAGTAAGCGGCGTGGGGTTGCCACCAATACTCGTGCCGCCGCCTCCGTTAGGCTTAGAGCCGCCGTTGTTGCCCGTGCCATCAGGGCCGGCCAACGGGGTGTCGACGTTGAGGATCTCTTCGGTAGCGGGTGCCTCCGGAGTGGCAGTGGTGCCCTCGGTACCCGTCGTGCCCCCAATGACCTCAGTGCCACCCTCAGTCGTGCCCGTCGCGGCAGGCGCCGCCGGCGTCGTGACCGTAGTTACGATGGTCTCGCCCTCAGCCAAGGGGATGTACTCAAGCGTCCACTCGTTACCAGATTCTTGCAGGGTGCCAGTAACGTTCAGGTAGCGCGGACGGTAGCCGCTCACGTACTCATAGGGCACCATGAACGTGTCGCCCGGCTTGCCCTCAAACTCCATGTAGGTCTGGCCGTTGTCGGCCGTCAGCGGGTTGCCCGTGCCGTACTCAACAAAGTTGATGCGGGCCGTCACCATGTTGCCACGCACGCCGTAGGCAACCACGTAGTCGCGATCCTCGGTGATGTTGAAGCTTGTCGACGCAAGGGCATCCTGGCCGCTCTCGCGGTAACCACGGGCGTAATACTTGCCGTCGCTGACGCTGACCACATCCGTGCCAGGAAGCCTTACCAGCTCGCCGTACTCGTACGGCCCCAGCACCAAGACGCCGTCTTCAGACGCACCCGTCAAGGAGCCGTTGTTGCCCGGGAAGATGCGCACCGTGTAGGTGTAGTTGTCGGCAAAGGCCGGTGCAGTCAAAACCAGCACGGCCAGCACCGCTATGACAAACGAGAGAAGTGCCCGCTTCAGAGCCCTCATCGCTGGGCCTCCTTCTCCTTGCGGCGCTCAATGACGCCGTATGCCGCCAGGCCCGCAAGCGCCAAGCCCGAGACGGTCATGGCCACATAGAAGGGGAATAGCCTGCTCTCGTCGCCGGTCTGCACGATGGTGCGGTTCTTAGTCTCGCCCGTCTGCTGCGGCTCAACCGCAAACTTCAGTACGAGGCGCGCCAGCGTGTTGAAGTAGTCGTTGCCCTCGGTCTCGCCGTCGAGCGTCACCTTGACGCTCACGCTGCCGGACTGGCCCTGAGAAAGCGTGCCCAACGCAAGGTAGTCCTCAAGCGCGGCGGTAGCCTCCGTCAGGCCTCCGGTGTTGTCGCCGCCCACGCGCTCGCTCTTGAAGATAGTCTGCGTCGCGCCAGACGGGTTGGTGTACGTCAGCTCGTAGCCGTAGGCAGAGTTCTGGGCAGCGCCTTCCTCGAGGCTCTTCACCACGTCGTTTGAGAGGTACCAGTCGGCAGAGGTCGCGTTGTCCTGCTTGATGGCGACGGTAAAGGTGATGTCGTCGCCCGGCTGCAGGCTCCGCACGTCGTCAAAGTAGGTGCCCGCGTCGTAGTTATCAACCAGCCGTCCATCGCCGGTATAGGTCACCTGCCAGGCGCTTTTGCCCGTCAGGCTCTCTGCCATGGCCGTCGTGGGGAGCACGGCGATGGCCAAGACCACGGAGAGGATCGCGCTCAATACTCGCTTCATCGCACTGCCTCCCCTAGATGGTCCTGCCCCAGGCGCCAGTCATGGCCTGGGTGCCGTTGTGATCCTGCACGGCGTCGACGCGCGCCTTCACGTGGAACGTCACGCCATCGTAGCGGTACTCGCCCTCGGTCATCGCGGCCAGCACGTTCGGGCTAATGGTGACGCTCTTCGTCAGCGCCTCGCTCGTGTCACCGGGGGCAAGGATGCTCTGGTAGTAGAGCACCACGCGCTCGTCCGTAGAGGCTGCCGTGTCGATCACCCAAGGTCCCTCGTTCCACGCGATGTCAATCAGGCCTGGGTCAAGGCTGACGTCTTTGCCGTTGTCGTCGGTCCAATAGCGGAAGACCGTCACGCGCACGTACTGCGGAATGTCGCCGTCGTTGGCAACCGCCAACTCCTCGGCGTACGTAGCGCCCGCCTGGAAGACCTCGCCCTCGGGCACGAGCCCCTCAAGCAGCGGCTCGGTGACGTCGGCGGAGGCAACCGTCTTCTTCTCGTGACCCGCGTTGGTCTCTACCAGCGAGGTACTGATGTCGGTGAGCTCGACCTCGGCACCAAAGAGGTTGGACTGGATGCGCGGGGCCGCGGCCACCGCGTTGATGCCACCATAGCCAATGAGGCCCACGGCCAGCACCAGCAAGACCGCGATGGCTAGGGGCGTGCTAAGCAGTTTCTTCATGCTCTTCACTCCCCTTTCCTACGAAGCCAGACGCCAGTCGGCGTCCTGCGGGTTGTCGCCTTGGACGGGCACGGCCTCATACACCACCACGACGTTGGTGTTCTCGTCGGTGTGGTCCGTCACCACAAAAGTCTCGCTCGTGCCATCCGGGTAGTTGATGGTGGTGCTTTCGCTGAGCTTTAGGGCCATCTCGACGCGCAGCTCCTCTGAGTGCTCGCCTGGCATAAGGGCCTGGCCCCAGTACCACCAGCCATCGCCACCATCAAACCAGCTGCCGCCAGCGTCGGGATCGTTGCCGATATAGCTCAGCTGCCCGTTTGCCACGTACGCACGGGCACGCACCCAGAGGGGCACGTCCTCGGACATGTTGCGGATGTACACGTGCTTCACGTTGCCGTCGAACTCTTCCTCGATGTCAGAGGTGGGCTTCACAGCAATGCGAATACCGCCCTCGGTCTCGTGCGAGTCTGTGAAGTACGCCCATGCGGGTGTAGGCCTTACTGTGGCCATGCACAGCAGCAGGGCCGCCACCACGCCAAGGGCCGTCGCAACGCCAAGGGCGGCCGCGTAAACGCTACTCTTTCTCATGCCGCACCTTCCCTATTCCTGCGGTGTGACGTTGTCGCCCCGGAAGGGCTTCTCGGGCGAGGGCGTGGGGCTGCCAAAGTCTCCACCCACGCCAATGCCTGTGCCATCGGGCGTGAAGCTGTAGTGGTTCTCGATGCCATGGCCACCACCGGGGTGGTTGCCGTTGGGCTCGTTGGTGAACGCCACGGACGCCATGGTTACCTCGTCATCCTCGCTGCGGTTTACCGCTACGTCAGAGACGATGGTTGCCTTCTGGCTGTTCTCACTCGCAAGCTGGTAGCGGCCGCCGGTGTACTCCTCAGTCACCTGCACCTCAAGGCCCGCGGGGATGTGCGTCACTACGGTAGAGCCCGCGCCATCGCCGTTGACCGTAATGGCCGCGAAGTTCTCGTATATCTTGCCGTCGGTCTCAACGTCGGCAATGCGGTACACAAACGTGGTCTCTTCGCCGCTATAGCCCTCAACGGCCTTGTCGATGCGCAGGCTGCCATAGAGCGGCTCATAGGAAGACTTGAGGTAGATCGCCGCATCGTCGTGCCACTCGCCGTAATCCCAGTCGGTATAGATGACGCCAGACATGCTGCCCTCGGCGTCAGCCCACTTGGTGGGAGCGGCGACCATGGTGGGTGGGAAGAGGAAGCACAGGTAGTCGCCGTACGCCACGCCCGCAAAGCCCTTCTGGGCGTCATACGGGGCTCCGTCGGCGGGAACGTAACCGTGGGCCATCACCAGATAGAGGCCCTTGTCATAGAGGGTGAGCTCGCCAAACGGCCCGCTCGTATAGGGCTCCATGCTGCTCTCGATCACTGCCTGTACGGTCTCGGCGTAGAGCCCCTGCCAGTCCTCCGCCATGCTCTCACGGTTCTGGGAGACGGCCGCGAAGTGCGTCGCAATAGTGTCAAAGCCCTCTGCCCAATTCTCGTAGCGGTAGGTGTCATAGCCAGAACCGCCCTCGTCCGCCTCATAGATCGCATCGGCGAGCTTGTACACGTCCAGCGTGACCTCGGCCTGGTCCAGATCAGCCGAAACGGCACTGGACACCCCATCGGCCGGGTTCACCGTCAGCGTGAACACATAGTCCTCGTCAGCTCGGGCTACCGCCACACAAAACAGGCCGAGCGCCACCATCACGGCAAACGCCATGGTCAGCACACTGAACCTGACCTTAATCCTTTCCATGGTTCCCCCGCCTGCTTCTCAATGGGCTCTGTAAGCTCATGGCAGCGCTCGTACGCTCTCATCAGCCTGCAGTTTTAGAAGATGCCCGGGGCGGGACTGCCCGCCCCGGGCACGGTAGTGCGAAGTGCTAACGCCTTGCCAGTTCGGCTAGCTTCTACTTGTCGAGCTTGGACATACGACGCTTGGTGATGAGCAGCACGGCTGCGGTGATGACCATTGCGCCGCCGACCACGTAGAAGATCGTGGTACCGATGCCACCGGTGGAGGGAAGCTCAGTGCCGGTGTGGTTCACGATGGTGCCGGTAGCAACAGGCTGCTTCGCCGAGTCCTGCTGTGCCGTAGTAAGGTCAACCGTGCCATTGGTCACGATTGCGTCCGCGTCGTCAAACTTTGCCGTGTAGGTAACACTGTTGCCGTCCGCGGCCTCAGTCGCAACGATATTCACCGCAACAGGCGCAACGAGCAGGTTATAGCCGGTCGGGGCCTTGGTCTCGAGCAGGAAGTAGGTGCCCTGGTCAAGGCCGCTCACCTTCTGCGTGAGGTTACCATTGGTATCGGTCACGAAGACCTCAGCTTCTTCCTCCGCGACCCAAGTCACCTTGTTGTCGGCCCACTTGTAGAACTCCTTGGTAGTCTGAGCCTCATCGCCCTCACCGGTCGTGACCTCACGATAGAGCTTGAACTCAGCGCCGTCGAGATTCTCCTGGCTGTTGTTGACCTTCAGCACGTCGATGTTGATGTCGAGGATGTAGGTCGTCTTAACGGGAGTTTCATTCGTTTCGCTGCTGTAAGGATTGCTGGAGTACTCGAGCTTCGCAGTGTTCTTCTCGTAGTCATAAGTCAGCGCTTCGGAGTTGACCGTAGCGTCGTAGGTCAAGGTGATCGCTGCGCCCGTGGCGCTCTCCTTCAGGATGCCGTAGTCGATGGTGAGCGTGAAGCTCTTGTCGCCGTCTGCGAAGACAGGGTCGATATCAACGGTGTTGTCGCCAATCTTGAGCTCAAAGCTGTCCTTGACGTAGCTGAGGCCAGCGCTAATCGTGTCGCTGAGCTTGAAGGTGTACGTGGTGTAGCCCGTCAGGTCGGGAACGATGGAGTCAATCTCGTAGGACACGGTGGAGCCGACCTTGGCAACGGCAGCCTGTCCATTGTCATCAAGCACGGCACCTTCGACCACAGCGGTATCCTCGGTAACCCCGGTAACCTTTTTGTCAAGAGTCGGGATGCCAGCCTTGGGCTTGACGGTCTGGGCGGGGTCCTCGTTGGTGAGGATCACGGCGGAGACAACAGTCTCTTGGCTGTTGGGATCGGTAGGCACCGCATCGCCAGTCACAATGTAGTATCCCTGGCCAGCATCGTCATCGGGGAGCGTGATGACTGCCTGCTCGTTTTCAGCTTCGGGGCTCGTGGCGCTGGCGCTCATATCTGCAAGAAACGGCTGGATGGCGTCGGCGAAGGCGCGAGCGTCAAAGCCGTCCTTGGGAGCAACGTTGATCTTCGTAGCATCGCCAGGCACAGCGGCAAAGTCAAAGTACTGCTTCAGCAGCGCAGGGAGGGAACCCTCAGCAGGAGCCTGCTCTGCAATCAGGTCAGCGCTATAGAACTGGTTGGAGGTGCTCATGGTGTAAGAGTAGGCAGTACCCTGATGCGTCGAGTCAAAGAGCTTGTACGCACTGTAGGTGTGGCCATTGATGCTGATGCTGTCGTTCGTGTTCTCCACGGTGATGCTGTGCGCCGTAGCTGCGAAAGCCGGAACGGCAACCGCAAGCGCGACCAGCATGGTCAGTGCTGCGGCCAAAATGTGCTTCAGGTGCTTCATCTCATTTCCTCTCTTGTGGTGCTTGCTTCTTGTGAGTACGTACCTTGTTTGCTGACAATTCCTTGCTATTCCAAACGTTGCCGTTTAGAGCCACTATTTGATGACCCCGAAGTCGGGTAGGGGCCACACTCTGAACAGGAGCTTTCCGACCACCATGTCCTCGCTGATGCAGCCGAGGGCAGTCGAGCGGGAGTCGAGGCTAGTGCTGCGATGGTCGCCCATCACGAAGATTCGGCCGTCGGGCACCTGGTACGGGAGGGTGATGTCGCAGTCGCCCAGGGCCTTCTCTGTAATGTAGGGCTCGTCGAGCTTGACGTTGTCCACGTAGACCGTGCCGTCCTCGTCGATGTTCACCCACTGGCCGGTGCGCGCGATGACGCGCTTGATGAGGATGTTGTTGTTGTAGTAGAAGGCGATGACGTCACCCTGCTTGTAGCCGGAGCCACGCAGGGACACGACGATGTCGCCGTCGTTGAGGGTCTCTGTCATGGACGTGCCGGTGATCTGGAGGACCGGCAGCACCAGCATGGCCAGGATGACTGCGACGGCCGCCACCACGATGAGACTGAAGATGGTGGATCGCAAAACCGAGAACCAACGGCTCCGGTGCTTAACGCGCTTCAGCTCCTGCTCAAGCAGGCTCTCGTCCAGCACCTCGTAAGTCGCGGGCGCGTTCTCTGCCATCCGTGCACCTCCTTCGTGTTGCTTCTCGTCTGACCGCAGCTTGGCGGTTCTGTTAGCCGTTTTATGAGGTAAATATACGAAGTGAAAAGCGCAAAAGCGCAACGCTATTGACCTTTGCATTTTGCTGTAAGTGCATAGAATCGAAACATCAATTCCTTAATGAACGAGTTATCAATGCACAGCATTTCTGTGTAACTGCATGACAGCTTTCTCTATCGAAAGCACAAATCAGCTATATAGCGGCACGCATCAGGCGGCTTTCACGCCCTCCTTCTGGGACTGCCTGTCGTTTCTCCATAAAGCCTTCACAACTCTCGTTGTTCGTCTTCTTATACAAAAGGGGCGCCCCCCGGACGATGTCCGAGGGGCGCCTTTGTCGCCTTGTGGCTAGCTAGGTCTACTGTGCCTTACGACGCATGTAGATGCCGTAGCCTACCGCAGCCACACCAGCAGCCAACAGGCCGTAGAACAGCGGCTGGTTGAAGAGATCGCCAGTCTTGGGCAGGGTCTCCTGCCTGGGGCGCTCGACCTCGCGCTGCTTGTGGATCTCACGCTCTTCCTCACGCGGCTTGATCGGGTCATACATGTTGATGACGAATGCCTGCTCGGGGCCGGAGCCAGAGATGATCTCGAACTCGGCGTTACCGTTGGCGTCACCAGAGAGGATCCTACCGGTGGTGTTGAAGTTCTCAGAGTACAGCTCGAAGACGACGTCTTCCGCCAGGCCGTAGCCCTCGGGAGCCGAGACCTCATGCAGGACATACGGAGTGTTGATGTCCAGCACGCGAGCGAGCTCGTACATAGAGGTTGCGGTAACCCACTCCGCCACGATGTTGTTGGGATCGCCCTCGGGATAGATGACCATGTGGGCGCCCTCGACGTAGTCGTGCGTGTCGGCGCGCAGCTTGTTGACCTCAAGACGGGTCACGTTGTCAGCCACGGGGTTCTCGGTGGGCTCGTATTCAAGAGTTACGGTGTTCTCGTCGGCCAGAGCCGCACCAGGGGCCAGCAGCGCAACAACAATAGCGATCATCGCAACAAGCGCAGCTGCTAAGCGCATGTGTCTGAACTTCTGCATCTTCGTTCTCCTTTCTTGCTTTCTGCTAGCCGTTGATATCGCTCGTGGTGTAACCAATAGCCTCTTCGTAGCTTGCGAAGTACTTGAGGCTGAACTCGCCGTCACCAATCACCAGGGTGAAGTAATCGGTGGGATACGGGTCAACCAGGTGGCCCTTGGGCGGCTCGTACTCCTCCTTGAAGTAGTACACGTTGCCCTCAACCGTCGGGATGTCGTAGTACAGGTTGCCGCCCTCGTCAGAGGTCTGGTTGCCCAGGTACACGTCGTCGCCGTCAGGGTTGACCATCCACAGGCCGTAGTGAGCGCCCACGAGCGGCGTCTTGATGCCGTTCTCAAGGTCCTCACGGCTGTACTTGGTAGCGTGAATCCTGATGTACTTGTAGTGGTTAGTAATGGTCGGGACCGTAACCTCCTGGCCACCCTGCGTGTAGACGCCCGTGGCAACCAGATCGTTGTTCTCGGTGCTCTCGGCAACCTTCACCGTAAGCTTGATCTGCTCCTGGCTATAGATGATCGTGTCGTCGGCGCCAGCGTTCTCAACGATGGTGTAGGTGTAGGTCTGGGTGTAGATGTTCTCGTCGTTGTCGCTCTTGGGCAGGTCGTACCTGATGACGCTGAAGCGGACCAGGCCGTTCTCGTCATTGGTCACGGTCTCGAGCGGCGTGCCGGTAGCGGTGTCGCCAGCGTAGATGGAGAAGCTGAACTCATCCTTCTGGAGCGTACCGTTCTCGAGGACCTTGCGGATCTCGGGCTGGAAGGTCGCGAGCTTCTCGCTGTTGTTGGTGTGGCGCATGGCCGCGGAGCGGAAGCCCATGGTGACCAGACCGTTGTTGTAGAACACGGCGTCAGAGTCGTCGATGTCCTCGAACGGCGCACCAGCGTACTCGCTGAGCTTGTAGCTCACCGTAGCCTTGGCATCCTTGTCAACCACGATGGTGGCGAGCAGGGTGGCTTCGTCGTAATCGATGGCGTCGTTGCTAGTAACCTCGCTGATCAGGTAGTAGTACGTACCGACCTTCTCGAACGTGACGTTGCGGCTGCTGACGGGCGTCTGGACGCCAGACGGGATGGTCTCTTTCCACTGCAGGTGCTGCAGGTCGCTGTAGACCAGCTTGGTGGCTTCCATGTCGGCAAGGCTCGTGCCCTCAGCGGGAGTGCCATCAGCCTTGGCCGGGGTCATACGGAAGGTGAACACTCCGCCCTCGCCGTAGTAGAGCTTGTCGAACTCGACGTGAGCCGTAGCCTCGAAGTACTCGTTCGTGAAGTCGAAGCCCTCGAAGGTGTCCTTGCCGTTGTACTTGATGCCCAGGGTGCCGTCGCCGTTGTCAGACACGGTGATGGTCAGATCCTGCTTCTGCTCGGAGTAGTACACGTCGTCCAGCATGAAGACGCCAGTCTTGTCTGCTGCCTCGGAGTACTTCTCGCCAGCCTCGTTCACAGCATCAGCCGGGACGATCTCCTTGATGGTGTAGTGGAAGTCGGTGGCCACGCGTGCGGTCTTGTCGGCGTTCCAGTCGAGCTCCTCAAGCTTGTACTCGATGGCCGGGAAGGCAACCTTACCGTCAGCGTCGTTGGAACGGGTGACGCCAGCGTCGGGCAGGTGGAGGCCTTCGACCTCTTCGAGCTTGAAGCTGAAGTCGCCAGCCTCGAGCTTCTTGTCGGTCTCACCAATGATGTTCAGGGTCTTGGTGGCGAACAGGTTCGCCTCACCCTTGGCATCATAGGTGTTGTTGAATACGTTCTCACCCGTACCGTAGGTAACCTGAACATCCAGCTCGCCGTTACCCTTGTCGGCAATCTTCACGATGGCAGAGCGAGTAGTGCTGTCGTAGGTGACGCCGCCCGCGTTGCCCTTGGTCTCGGTGATGGTGTACTCGTAGGTCTTGCCCCTGTGGCCGTAGGCGATCTCGCCGAAGGCCTTGGTGTAGCCAGCCTCTGCGTCGGCCTTGGTGATGGTCACCGTGGTGTCCTTGGTGGGCATCGGGGCGCCGTCGGTCTTCGCGGTCAGCGTGAACTCGAAGACGTCGTCGTTGGTCCACTCGCGGCCGGTGAAGTTCTTCTTGACCTCGATTGTGCCAGTGCCCTTCGCGTCGTAAGTATTGGTTACCTTCGTAGTCTGGATGAGGCTGCTGTCCGGGGCGGCAATGATGTTACCAGTGCCGTCGTCGACTGCCTTGATTGTCACCGTATGGGTGTTCTCATCGTAGTGAACACCATTGATGGTTTCGCCAGCATGCACCTCGGTAATGGTGTAGGTGTAGGTGCCAGCCTCAGTGAAGGTGATCTTACCGAAGGACTTGGTGTAGTTGGATGCTGCATCAGCCTTGGTGATGGTGATGGACTTGGCGCCAGGAAGCGGAGTGCCGGCAGCAGCAGAAATCCTGAACTGGAACGAGTCCTCGTCCGTCCACTCACGGTTCTGAAGGACCTTCTGGACCAGAATCTCGCCCTCGCCCTTGGAGCCGTACGTGTTGGTGAAGATGTTGCCCTGCTCGTACGTCGTCTCGACCTTCAGGGTGCCATCACCGTTGTCGGAAACCTTGACAGTAGCGACGTAGTCGTTGCTCTCGTAGGTGATGCCGTTGATGGTCTCGCCCTTGTGGGTCTCGGTGATGGTGTACTCGTAGGTCTTGCCAGCGTCCGCGAGGCCGTAGGCGATCTCTCCGAAGGCCTTGGTGTAGTTGGTGGCCTCGTCGGCCTTGGTGATGGTCACCGTGGTGTCGCTCTTGGGCATCGGGGCGCCGTTGGTCTTCGCGGTCAGCGTGAACTCGAACTCGTCGTCGTTGGTCCACTCGCGGCCGGTGAAGTTCTTCACGACCTCGATCTTGCCCGTGCCGTTCGCGTCGTAGGTGTTGTTGAAGATGTTGCCACCTTCGCCGTAGGTGACGGTGACCACAAGGCCACCATGACCATCATCGGCAATCTTCGCGAAAGCGGAACGCGTAGAGCTGTCGTAAGTGATGCCGTTAAGCGTCTCACCATAGTGGGTCTCAGTGATGGTGTACTCGTAGGTCGGCCGTAGGCGATCTCGCCGAAGGCCTTGGTGTAGCCAGCCTCTGCGTCGGCCTTGGTGATGGTCACCGTGGTGTCCTTGGTGGGCATCGGGGCGCCGTTGGTCTTCGCGGTCAGCGTGAACTCGAAGACGTCGTCGTTGGTCCACTCGCGGCCGGTGAAGTTCTTCTTGACCTCGATTGTGCCGTTACCACTTGCGTCGTAAGTGTTGGTAGCAACCGTGGTCTGGATGAGCTTGCTGTCCTGGGCGGCGACGATGTGGCCCTTACCGTCGTCGACAGCCTTGATGATTACCGTATGGGTATTCGGGTCGTACTTAACACCATTGATGGTTTCGCCAGCGTGCTCCTCGGTAATGGTGTAGGTGTAGGTGTCGGCCTTGGTAAAGGTGATCTTACCGAAGGACTTAGTCTGGTCCGTATCCCTCTTCGTGATGGTGATGGACTTCGTCGCGGGCATCGGAGCGTCGTTAGCACCACTGATGGTGAAGGTGAACTCGTCGTCGTTCGTCCAGTCGCGGCCGTTCAGCAGCTTGTGGACAGAGATCTCGCCTTCGCCGGAAGCAGCATAGGTGTTGTTGAAGGTGTTGCCACCCTCGCCATACGTCGTCTCGACCTTCAGAGTGCCATCGAAGTTGTCAGTCACCGTGACAGTAGCGATACGGTCGCTGCGATCGTAGGTGATGCCGTCGATAGTCTCGCTCTTGTGGGTCTCGGTGATGGTGTACTCGTAGGTCTTGCCAGCGTCCGCAAGGCCGTAGGCGATCTCTCCGAAGGCCTTCTTGTACTCGGTAGCGTCGGCCTTGGTGATGGTCACCGTGGTGTCCTTGGTGGGCATCGGGGCGCCGTTGGTCTTCGCGGTCAGCGTGAACTCGAACTCGTCGTCGTTGGTCCACTCGCGGCCGGTGAAGTTCTTCACGACCTCAATTGTGCCCTTGCCGTTCGCTTTATAGGTGTTCTCGATCTTAACGGTCTGGACGAGTGGGGTGCCGTCGCCCACGAAATGACCCTGACCGTCGTCCTTGACCTTGATGGTCACCTCGTGAACGGTGGTGTCATAGGTGATGCCGCCCGCATGGGAATCGGTCTCGGTCACGGTGTACTTGTACTCGCCAGCAGCCGTGAAGGTGATGGTGCCGAAGGACTTGGTGTAGTCGGTGTCGCCCTTCCTGATGGTGATGGAGGTGTCAGCAGGCATCGGGGCGCCGTTGGTGGTAGCCAGCGTGAAGGTGAACTCGTCGTCGTTGGTCCACTCGCGGCCCTTGAGCGTCTTCTGAACCTTAATCTCACCCGTGCCGGTAGAGCCATAGGTGTTCGTGACCTTCTCGGTCTGGATGAGGTTACTGCCCTCGGCGGCAACGAGCTTACCCTTGCCGTTGTCCACGACAACGATGGTTACGATGTGCTCGGTCTCATCGTACGTGACGCCGCCGATGGTGCCCTTAGTCTCCTTCACCGTGTAGGTGTAGGTACCGGCCTTGGTGAACTCAATGTTACCGAAGGACTTGGTCTGGTCACCGTCAGCCTTCTTGATGGTGATGGAGGTCGTACCGGGCATCGGCGTGTCGGCGGCAGCGCTGAGCTTGAACTCGAAGTAGTCGTCGTCGGTCCACTCACGACCCGCAAGGATCTTCTGAACCTTAATCTCACCGTTGGCCTTGTCGACGGTATAGGTGTTGGTGAACGCTGCGGTCTGGACAAGGGCGCTGCCCTCTGCGGCGATAAGGCCGCCGTTGCCGTCGTCCACGACCGTGATGGTCACGGTCTTAACCTCAGGTTCATAGGCGACGCCGTCAATGCGCTCGCCGTGATGCGTCTCGGTCACGGTGTACTTATAGGTACCCGCAGCCTCAAACTTAATGTCGCCGAAGGACTTGGTGTAGCCAGTCTGCTCATCAGCGCTGGTGATGGTGAGCACCCTGGTCTTGGGCATCGGGGCGTTGCCAACCGGAGCCAGCGTGAACTCAAACGAGTCATCGGTGGTCCAAGCGCGGCCGACCAGGGTCTTCTGGACCTTGATCTCGCCGGTGCCGCCGGTCTTGTAGGTGTTGGTGAAAGCGGCAGTCTTGGTAAGGGTGTCGCCCTCATTCGCAACGAGCTGGCCATGGTTGTTGTCAACAACCACGATGGTCACGGTCTTAGGTGCACTGTCGTAAGTGATGCCATTGAGGGTCTCGCCAGCGTGCTCCTCAGTCACCGTGTACTCATAGGTTCCAGCCTTGGTGAAGGTGATGCTGCCAAAGGTGTCGGTGTAGGCAGGCGTATCCTTGGTGATGGTCACCTCGGTCTTGGCGGGAACAGCCGCGGCGTCGGGGTTGGAAGTCGAGGGCGTGATGGTGAACTTGAAGCTGTCGTTCGTCTTCCAATCGCGGCCTTCAAGCGTCTTCTGAACCTTAACCTCGCCCGTAGCAGGAGCCGGCTTGTAGGTGTTCTTAATCTCAACAGTCTGGACGAGCGGGGTGCCGTCGCCAACGTGCTGGCCCTGGCCGTTGTCCTTGACCTTGATGGTCACCTCATGCGCGGTGGTGTCGTAGGTGACGCCGCCCGCGGTGCCCTGGGTCTCGGTCACGGTGTACTTGTACTCTCCAGCGGCCGTGAACTCAATCTCACCGAAGGACTTGGTGTAGTCGGTGTCGGTGCTCTTAATGGTGATAGAAGTAGTCGCAGGCATCGGGGCGCCACTGCTCTTGGCGGCCAGCGTGAAGGTGAACTCGTCGTCGTTGTTCCACGTACGGCCGGCCAGGTTCTTCTTGACCAGGATCTCGCCCTTACCGGCAGCTGTGTACTTATTGACAATCGTCTTGTTAGCAGGGTTGTAGGTAACCACGCTGTCGTTCAGCGTTCCATCGCCCTTGTCAGTGCCAACCGTGACCGTTGCGGTAATCGTGCCGCTGCCAGTCCAGCCCTGACCGAACCCGGACGGGGTCTCGGTGATGGTGTAGATATAGGTCTTGCCAGCGTCAGCAAGACTATAGGTGATGTTGCCAAAGTCGGCAGTACCCGCGGCGGTGAGCTCCACGCGAGTGTTGGCGGGCATCGGGGTGTTAGCCGCGGCCGTCACCTCAAAGATCGCCTTGGCATTCGCGGGCCATGCAGCACCGGTGACCTCCTTGATGGCCTCAATCTTGGCGGTGCCAGTGGCGCTATAGGTGTTGACGAACGTCAGGTCAGCAATCGGCGTAATGGAGCCAATCTTCAGCGCGCCGGTCTCAGAATCCTCAACAACCGTAATGGTTACGTTCTTAGGGGCAGAGTCGTACTTGACGCCCTTGATGGTCTGGCCAGCATGCTGCTCGGTAATCGTGTACTTGTACGTACCAGCCTTACCAAAGGAAATCTCGCCGAAGTAGCCCGTGTAGTTACTAGTGTTCTTGGTGATGGTCACCGTATTGCCGGAGGCATCGTCAGGCATCGGCGCACCGTCAACAGCAGTCAGTGTGAAGGTGAAGGAGTCGTTGGTTGCCCACGGACGACCATTCAACGTCTTCTTGACGGGAATCTCAGCCTTAATTGGCGTAAACAGCTTGTTGATAACGGTAAGTCCACTGGTAATACTGCCGCCATATGTGACGCTAGCATACCCTGCCGGCTTAGAGATCTCCTTGATACGGTATTGATAGTCCACGCGGTTCTTATCGTTCTTGGGCAGATTTGTAAACGTACCCTTCCAGTTGTTGCCAGCGTTGAGCGTCAGCTTCTTTGCCGGATTGAACGACTTCCAGGTACTGCTGGTCTTAAGCTTATATTGCAGCTCCACTACAATCTGGCCAGGACGCGTCCCGTACTTGTTGTTCTCGTCGTTCCAGTTCTTCTGAACAGGAATATCAATCTCTTCGATCTTCTCGTTCTCGAAGTAGATGTTTCCGCCGCCGTAGCTAAACAGGATGCAACCCGCAGTCGAGTAGTCGCTCGGGAGGACGGTAGCCGCCAACGCCGCGTCATCAGCTTCATTCCTGTCCTTAATGATGAAGTCATGCGTGAACGGGTTTCCATTAGCGGTGACGATGTAGTAACCATCCTTCGTGGTTAGCTCTGTAAGACGATACAGCGTGTGGATGTCAAGACCAGCGGTGTCGATATCGAAGACGTACATGCCCTCGCTGTTTGTCGTATACGTCTCGCCAACCTGAGTCCAGGCACCATTGGCATACTTCTCAAGCTTGAAGGTTGCACCATCAATCTTGACGTTGAAGTTGTCCTTATCAACCTTATAGAGGTTGATGTCGCGGTGAATAGCCCATCCACCGGCGCCAGCAAGCTGCCAAGTCTTTCCAATCACCTTGGTATACGTACCATTGAGCGCGGCAGAATTGGTGACGCTAAAGCTCGCGCCAAGGCCCAGCTGCGCGACCAACGACGAGATGTCATACGCATACGTAACGACATATGCCTGGGCATCATTAAGAGTAAGTGTCAGCGTGTTGGTATCGGGATCGAAGGTATATGACCAACCTGAAGCCGGGTCGCCCTTCTTGTCTGGCTGGCTATCGTCATAGAGATACACCCTAAGCAGGTCATCCTTGAAGATGATGTCATCGTTATCAATCGTGTCGGTCAGAACGATCGTGTCCTTTTCAGGATCAAGATCCAATCCATCCTTGTTGACATATACGTCGTAGTAAACATACGGATCAGGATTGCCGTACTCGTCATATTCCTGATGGCCAGTCTTGTCCAGCGCATCAGTTTCCTGGTTAACTTTTACTGACCTAGAAGCAGTAAGGTCTGCGTAACCCTCAACGCCTGCGACATTGTTGTATATCTTCTGGTTGTTTGCAGAGCTCTCAGTCCAGAAGGGATCGTTGTCAATCCTGATGGTGTAGGAGAATCTCACATATGGATATGCATTATTTGCAGCGACGTTATACAGCTGCTGCATGTTGTGCACGCCAAAGCGAATGGTTCCCGCTGCATCATCGTACGTATAGTTCCAGTAACCATCGATGGCCTTTAAGCTTCCACCAGTACCATTCGTAGTTGACAGCTTTACTGCCGGCTTGTACTTCGAAGTACTAGTGGTTACCAGAGTTCCCAGGCTACCCGATTGTTCAGAACTACGCTGATCTAGCAGGTATGACCAGTCATCAGTCATGACCTGCTCTCTGTTGATCGTGATGACATAGTCAATGTACTTGTACGTATGTCCGTTGGATACGCTTTCCCTATAGGTGCCGTACTTTCTGGTCTTGTAGTTAGCGCTGTATTCTGAGGTAACAGTCGAAGTAGAACTGCTTCCTTCTCCAGAATGAAGAATGTTCTTCGCGGCAGCGTTTAGCTCGTAAACATACTGCTCGTATCCCGCATAGTCGATGTAAGAATTGTAAACCTTACCACTGTTTCCGTTCATCGTGGTGCATCTCAGGACGTTCATGTCCTTATGCGGGGTAATCTGAATCTGCCACGATTTGATCTTTGTCGTAGGATCCGTTGTTTCAACACCGTTGAGATCGAAACCGACAACATCGATAGTCATATCAGAGCTGGGGGTCCATGTACCACTAAGACCACTCGGGCTGAAGTTTACATGGCTACCTTCCACGCTCGAGTTGTAGCGATAATAACCCTCATCTGTAATGATGACGAAGTTATCATTCAGGTAATACTTAGGAGTGTACTCACGCAAAGGATCATCCTGCCCATGGGGACCATAGTAGCCCAAATAGGTGTACTGTGGGGCACTCTGAATGAGTACGGTGCCATCGCTATCTTTTACAGTAACTGATTCCAAGGAGTCCGTGATGAGATACGGCGTCGTGGGATTGGCCGTCATCTGCTTGACGAACTTGAAGGAGTAGGGTCTCCAACTATACTTCAGTCGACTTAGCTCAGGTTCAACAACTGGCGTATAAGCCGCTGACTTAACGGTCGTTCCTTGGCCGACGACGCCGGCACCCTTTGTGATGGTGTACGTAAAGTCACCGACACTATAGCCTGCGGTGTTCGTGCCTATACCACGGGTCTTATACGTAATGGTGAACTGATGGGTAAGAGGATCTAGACCGGTCGTTGAGGAAATCGGCCAGTTCGGTTTTGTGCCCCTCTTGAACGTGTATTCAAAGTGCTGAACATTAAGGGTGTCTTGCTCCGCTTGCAGGTCCGCAAGCTTGATGGTACGGGCATCGTAGCCAGACAGCTCAGTCTTGATGGTCACGTCACTGACCAGATATAGGCCATCCATTATGTCAGTGAACGTGCAGTTCTCGATGTTCTGCCTATTGGGGTTGATGGTAACGGTCCAGGTGACGGTATTGTTTGCGTCAGGACTTGAAGCAGACTTAGTGATCTCACGCGAAATAGTAAGCTTGTTGCTTCCAGTTGCCTGCAGCTGGTCACTCGTAGCCTTAACGTTGTTCGTTATCGTTTGGGAGACGCCGGTATCCAGATGGAGATCATCAGTAATGGTGGCGTCGTAGGTAATCCTATACTTTTCATTAGCCGCAAGCTTAGGTAGGCCAGAAATCGTCCAGCTGTCGCCGTCTGGAGTATAGGTATAGCTTGAACTGGAAACCGGAGTCACGGTGGTGCCGTCAGCGGCAACCTTCACGACAGTAGGACGTGTGAACGAATACGGATAGTTGGTCGTATTCGACCTCGTAACCACATCCTCAACGGTAATAGTGTCGTCGTCAAGGCTGGTGCCTACGGAAGTACTCACTTCGACTGTGTACGTAGTGTGATAGTTTCCGTCGTTACCAAGCGTCAATCCGCTATTGGTCTTCGCGATATTGATGTCTTCCGGATCGCCATGGGGGACGATGATGTAGATGATGTTGCCTTCCCCACCGAAGTCAAGGGGATACGGGCTCTCTTCGGTCTGGACGTCGATAACACCCCAATAGTTAAAGTTGCCCTCAATGGAGTCGCCTGTCGCGAACTCTTCATCAAAGACGAGGGTTACGAGGCCGTTTGTATCGACGTGCATAACGCCGATCCTATTGTTGTCCTCGTCACGCAGAATGGCATTGACTTCTTCAGGAATCGTATAGCCAGCAGGACTCTGGTACTGAACCATACGGTTTGTGGGCGTGACCACGCCTTCAGGAATGCTGTAGGTGGCGGTTGCCATCACATACCAGCCGTTCTGGATGTTCATGCCATCCGGAAGGGGATGCCAGGTCGTCTCGTCCGGCTGATGGTAGGACCATGCCCAGCTCGTGATATACGGAGCCAGATCCGTTACGCCAGGGGCGACGGGGTCGGTCACAGTGATGATGTACTTGTCGCCGTTCAGCAGTTCAACCGTCAGGGTCTCGTTGCTGTCAAAGGACTTGAGGCTGGTCAGCTTCCAGTCGCCCTCAACCTGCTCAACAGAGATGAGCTCGGCGTTGGAGAACGTCACGCTAGCAACGTCGGCAACGTTCACGTCGATGCCGAGCTTGGCAAGCAGGGCACTCAGCAGAATCTCGTCCTCGCCAGCCATGCTGTAGGTGTAGCCGTCATAAGCAAAATCAACGGTGTAGCTGAAGGCAAAGACGCTGAAGCTGTCAGTGCGCACCTCAACGCTGTCCGTACCCTTGACAGCGGTGTCCATGGGCTCGACAACAACGTCGGTAGCGGCGATGTTGGTGGACTCAGCGGTGGTGTCGGCCTTTGCGGAGTCAACCAGGGGGAGGTGGTTGACCTCAACGTTGGCGGCAGAGCCAGCGGCGATGTCCTCGCTCAGCTGCTGCTGCTTGAAGGCAAACCTGACCGTCACGGCGCCCTCTTCAGGCTGCAGCTCAACGGTCTTGCCGGTCTCAGGATCAACCCACAGGAAGGCGACGTCGTACAGAAGGGTGTTCTGGTCGTCGTACTTCTCGCCCTCAACGGTGTTGTTCAGGGCGTTCATGTAGGCGTCGTAGTTGTACTCGACGCTGTCGGCGGTGATGGGGGTGACGCTCAGGGTCGCGTCATCAGGAATGGCGGAACCCTTGTCAAGCGTGGCCACCACGCTGACGTACTTGTCCTCGTACTTATACTCGGTCTTGGTGTTGAGCTTGGAGGCAACCACGCTGATGCCAGTGCCGGTCTTGACCTGGCTGGCAGAGAGCGTATAGCTGCCGCTTGCGCCCAGCTCGCTCTCAGAGCCGTCAACCGTCAGCTTGATGGAGTCGCTCTTGAGCTCATAGCCCTTAGCGGCCGTCACAGTGAAGGTGATGTCCTTACCAGCAGGCACCTCGACGGTACCAGCGGCGGTCAGCTTCTGGCCGTTGATGGTGAGGGTGGCGTTCTCAACGTACACGGAGAGAGTTGCCTTCTCCTGCTCATCGGGCGTCGCGGTCGTGGTGGGCTCGGTGGTCTCGGTGGGCTCGGTAGTCTCGGTGGTCTCAGTCGTGTCGGTGTTCTCAGGAACAACCGGATCCGCGACGGGAGTCACATCGGTGGGCTCGTCCTCGACCGTTGCTGCCGGCTCCTCGGGCGTCACGGGCTCGGAGGGCTCGTCGGGCTCGACAACCTCCACGGGCTCGGGCTCAGGGTCAACCGGAGCGGGATCCGCGGGAGCTGCAGGCTCCTCGGTGGGTGTTACTTCGGGCTCTACGGGATCGTCAGGCGTCACCGTCTCCACCACCGCGTCGGTGGTAGTAGCGTTCTCGCCCGCGTTCGCGTAAGCCAGCGGCGAGGTCTGTAGGACCATCGCCACAACCAGAAGGACACTCAAGAACTTATTGAATGCCTCTCTGGCAGCCCGTTTTTGGGCTGTGCTGAACGTTACTCTACTCATTTCATCTCCCCCATTTTTCACGTGGGAACTTACCTTCTTCGTGCTATTGCTCATCTTTGTCACGCTTCCTCAGCAGGAAGTACGCAAGCAGAGCGCCGAGCATCGCCAGGACGACTGCCGCCACCTGGGCGATGGTCATCACGTTGCTGGAGATGGCAGACGCGCCAGTAGCAGCGGTGCCGTTCTCGCCGTTATCCGGACCAGCCAACGGGGTGTTCTCGTCCTCGATTCGCTCGGTGGTGACGCCGGTGCCGTCGTCACGGACGAGCGTGGACTCGCCACCCTCGGTGGTGATGGCGTTGAGGCCGCCCTCGGCGTTGAGGGTTGCTTCACCCGGAGTTGCTGCTGCCGCTGCTGCGCCTTCTGCGCCTGCGGCTGCTGCACCAGCTGCGGCTGCGCCAGCGGCTGCGGTGGTGGTGCCCTCAGTGGTGGTGACGGTGGTGCTAGTCACGCCACGGTCAACAAAGACCTCGTCGTACACGGTGGTGTAGATGGTCACCGTGGTGTTGTCATGCAGGTCATCGTTCACGTCACGGAACCAGATGGTGTAGACCTTCTGCTTGCTGCCGTTGACCACGTCGTAGTTGTAGTAGTTGTGGTCGATGGAGGAAGCCTGGCCGCTCAGACGCACGTAGTTGTTGCCACCCTGCACGAACGAGTCATCGAGAGCGATGGTCAGGTAGGTGCGGTTCATCACGTAGTCAGGCGTGATGGTGTAGGTGTCCGAGCGCAGCGTCTCGTTGTTGGCGATGTTGACATACCTGACGGTCACGTCGTAGTTGTCAACGGGGTCCTCGCCCTTGACGCCATAGTAAATGGTGGTGTTTGCAATGAGGTTCTTGACGTCATAGGTGTAGGTGTAAGAATCCTCGGTGCCGGGGACGGGAATGAGGCCGTTCTTCTCCTCAACCGTGTAGGTCTTGGACTCGCCCTGCGGGACGGTGAAGACCTGGCGGTCGATGATGCGGCCAGGCTCGTTGGCGCCCTTGGTGGCGTCAACGCACGTCACGGTCCACACCGCGTCGAAGGTCTCGTCCATCTTGCGATAGGCGATGTCGATGCTCTGGTCGGTGGAATCAACCGTGGGCGAAAGGACGATGGCGTTGTTCTCGTCGAGGGAGGCGGGCTGATCGCCGTCGGTCACGAGAGCCCAGTACTCCACGACGTCGCCGTTCTTAATATAGATGTACGAAGGCGGAGCGTAGGAGTAGTCCTTGGTGACGATCAGCTTGTCGATGAGCTGCGCCAGGGCGGAGTCGGCATCCTTGAGGTTGGAGGCTGCCGAAGGATCAGACGCGTCGTAGTTGTCGGCATCCACATAGCGGAAGCTTGCGACGAACGGCTTGTTGTTGTCGCCCCAAGTGTTGGAGAGCTCGACGCACATAACGCTGAACTCGGTGACGCCGGGGTACTTGGCCGTGACGTCGCCCGTCAGCTGCAGGGTACGGTAATACTTGCCGTTAGCCTCGATGATGTTGTCAACGGGGACCAGCTTGGAGCCCTCTTCCTTGGTGATGGTGAAGGTGTTCACCTTGAGCGGGGTGGTGCTACCACCCAGCTCGTAGAAGGAAACCTTGCCCTCGATGGAATCGGGGAGAGCGCTGCCCTTCACCTTGTACTGGTGGACGCCCGCATCCTCACCGTCGTACTCGTAGGTCTCGCCCTTGTACTCGAGGAGCTCGGGGATGGTGAACTCGCGATTCTCGTCATCGGCCAAGGTGCGCAGCGCGATGACAACCTTCTCGGTGGCGCCGTTGTTGTCAAACACGGCAACCACCGGCTTCACGGTGCCGGTGTAGACGGCGGCATCGGCGTTGCGGTCTTTGTAGACGCTGATTGTGTACACATCTTCGGGGGCAAAGCTTTGGATGTCCAGGCTCATGACACCCACGAACAGCCCGTTTGCGTCAACCTCAGCATCCTTGAGCTGATACATCAAGCGCTTGGCGATGGTATCACCGTTCTTGGTGACGTCAACCCAAACGCGATCGCCCTCTGCGCCGGTGACGGCGAGCACGTCGATGCTCTCGTCATCGGCTGACGGATCCTGTGCCTCGCTGGTGAGATACCAGTGATCCATGCCTGATACGCTGTCAATCTCGGCGTATGCCGGCACGGGGGCAAACGCCAAAAGCGCTGCTATCAGCGCCGCTGCTGCACCAGTCAGCATTCTTCGATTGCGTTGGCTACTTTTCATCTCCACTCCCTGTTCGAGCTCTTGCGAGCATTGCCTTCTCGTACTCAACCTCATTTGAATCCACCCACTTCTCGTCCTTTCCGTCTCCTCGTTTTGGCTTTGTTTTACGGAATAACTTCTGCAACTTTTTTGTCAGCTTGGCTACGACTTTGCCGAGGTGATAGGCCCTATGAGCTATCTCTTGACTTTGTCAACATGCTCTCTTACGCAGATCTTCTGATCTGATAAAAGAGCACGTCAGCCCACTTACCTCCTTACCTCGGCTGTTGTATGCCGATACGTGACCCAAGTTTGCAAGGTTAAGTATGGTTTCAGGTCAGCACAAAAGCGCAACGCTGTTTACCTGCGTATTTGTGTGTCAATACGGCTGTTCTGTGCATCAATTCTTTAATTGTTATGTGAGATGTGAGGGTGGTATCGCTCAGTGCTGGTGTTTGCCAGTGTGTTTTGCGGATGCCTTAGGAGCTTTAACCAAAGTCAAATCGTGTATGGTTTGGCCACCTCGAATTGGGTCGTGATATATGGTAATAGGGTGAACGGTTTTCGCTCCACTAAATCTCCATATATGAAGAAACCTCGTCTTTCGGTTGGGTGCTTTCGTGAGCACAGATTGCGAGGTTAACCTGCGTTTTGTCGGCTTATCATCGCGAGCTGCGTATGACCGCAGATTGTGCCGATAACACGCTCAAGGCGCTTCGCTAACGTCGTTTTCTGCGGGCAGCCCGCCTTTCTGGGCATCCGCGCCTGCAATTTGAGGCGTTTTTGAGCCAGAAGCGCAACAAAAGCGTTGCAAACTGCGTACTTCGGCCCGAATCCGGCCTCTCTTGGCACTAAATTGCCGTCCCAGCCAATGTCGGAGCAAAGCGCGCTCCCCCATCGCGGTAGTACTCGCGTGATGCACGCGGAACGCCATGCGTATCGAGAATCCGCCTGAACTGATCATCGAGCATCATGTCTTTGAACGAGAACCGCATGACCGTCGCCTGCGCAGCACTCACGCGCGATTCGCGCAACCGCTCGTCGGCTATCACTTCTGCCGCGCTCTTCCCATCCGTCATCTCGGGGTCCGTGTACTTGTCACGCCCGTCAAGCTCGCCAAGCAACAGCCCGTTCGGCCTCTTCCAGCCAAAGTCTCCGTAATAGAAGCCGCCTTCGATCTTGTTCGGCACCGCGACCTGCAGGTCTGGCAACTCATAGCCCAACAGCAGCATGCGACCTCGCGCAATGGACTCTCCCCCCGCTCTCTGCGCGCGGGTCTGCCCACAACGCCGTGGCCAGCGCATGACTGTATCCCTTGCAGTTCCGCGGCATCCCCTCCATCTGGGTGACAAGCCAATCGCGCGTCTTGCCGGCCTTGCGCAGCGCAGAGTCTGCGACGGCCAGGCCGTGCGGAAAGTCTAGGATGCGTAGGCAGTCGAAGACCGTCCGCTCAAGGGAGGTCACCTTCAGGCCGTTCACGGTGGTGGGCTCGTCCTTCTCGACGGTAATGCGAATGATGCCCTTTTGGTTTCTCTCGTGCGCCTTGTAGGAAGTGGCCACGCATACTGGCGTGAGCATGGAGTACGTGACGGGAAGGCCGTGGACGAGCGCCGCGGACAGTCCCGCGAATACCCAGTTGGGGTGCAGGCGTTGCAGTCCCTTACATATATATAGGCTTCGTTCGCGGAGATTGAGGTTGGTCCAGCTCGACTCCTTGACGTAAAGGCGCGGGAAGGGCGAGATGAGCTTGCCAGCGGAGACTGCGCGACGCAGGCGCGCTGCATCTTGTGGCGTAGCGCCGACGATGCAGCGGTTATCCTTTTCTGCCTCTTCGATGAGTTGCTCCAGCTTTGCGCTGGTACGGGTCCTACTCATGTGCGGCACCTCCCCTTTTGATTGTTGAGCCGGAGAGGTGGCGAGGGGCGGAGAATCTCAATTCGCCTTGCAGGTAGCTGGCGGAATACAGGCAAAGAGCTGCAGAGTTATTGACAATGTGACCAATCCGCAGGTAGATGGTCCCGTATCTGAGGGTGCGGCGGCGAGCTTTTGGGGGCGCTGGAGTCTGGCGCTCGGACGATGCACGCAAAAGTCGACGTTAACGGGCGCGTTTGGCGCTCTTAGCGGCGAGAAGTGCGTGCACCGGAGTCCGCCGCTGGGCAGTGCCCGCAGATTGCGACGTTAACGCGATCGTTTTCGCTCGTTACCGTCGCGAAGTGCGGTTGCACGCAAAAGGCGACGTTAACGAGGCTTTTTGGCACCGTTAGCGTCGAGAAGTGCGGGCACTGGATGGCGTGCACGCAAAAGGCGACGTTAACGGGCTCGTTTTCGCTCGTTACCGTCGCGAAGTGCGGTTGCACGCAAATCGCGACGCTAACGGGCCCGTTTGGCGCTCTTAGCGGCGAGAAGTGCGTGCGGTGTCGGCCGTGCACGCAAAAGGCGACGTTAACAGGCCCGTTTGTAGCTGCTTACCGTCGCGAACTGCGTGCACCTCACGCCCGCCCCGCCCCCACCGCACCAAAAAAGCGGCCCCGCGCCGAAGCACGGGGCCGCCTCTCAGCCGTTAGAGCTGCGCGTCAGCTGTTACACCTCAGCGTAGAGGTCCTTCAGCTTGGTGAGGTGCTCGAAGCGAGCCATAGCCGCTTCCTCGTTGCGCGCGAAGAGCTCGGTAGCGCGCTCGGGGAACTCGCGGGTCAGACGGTTGTAGCGAGCCTCGTTCAGCAGGAACTCCTGATAGCCACCAGCGGGGGCCTTGGAGGTCAGCGTGAACTTCTTGCCCTGCGGGGCAGCCGGGTTGAAGGTGAAGAGGTTCCAGTAACCGCACTCGACAGCCTTCTTCATCTCGTCCTGGCAGTGGGTCATGCCGCCCTTGATGGAGTGCATCTCGCAGGGGCTGTAGCCGATGATGATCGACGGACCATCGTAAGCCTCGGCCTCCTGGATGGCCTTCAGCGTCTGAGCGGGGTTGGCGCCCATGGCGACCTGAGCGACGTACACGTAGCCGTAGCTCATAGCGATCTCGGCAAGGGACTTCTTCTTGACCTCCTTGCCAGCAGCCGCGAACTGAGCGACCTGGCCGATGTTGGAAGCCTTGGAAGCCTGGCCACCGGTGTTGGAGTAAACCTCGGTGTCGAAGACGAAGACGTTGACATCCTGGCCGGAAGCGAGGACGTGGTCCAGGCCGCCGAAGCCGATGTCATACGCCCAACCGTCGCCGCCGAAGATCCAGAAGGACTTCTTGGCCATGTAGGCCTTGTCGGCGAGGATGGCCTTCGCGGCGTCGGAGCCGTCGGCCTCGAGCAGCGCGATCAGGGCGTCAGCGGTCTTCCTGGACTCCACGGGATCCTTCAGGGAAGCGATCCAAGCCTCGGCAGCAGCCTTGGCCTCGTCGGTAGCAGCCCAAGCCTTGACCTGCTCGACGACCTTGCCCTGGACGGCCTTGTAACCAAGAGCCATGCCCAGGCCGTGCTCGGCGTTGTCCTCGAAGAGGGAGTTGTTCCACGCGGGACCATGGCCCTCAGCGTTGGTGGTGTAGGGGCTGGTAGCAGCCGGGTTGCCCCAAATGGAGGAGCAGCCGGTAGCGTTGGAGATGAACATACGGTCGCCGGCGACCTGGGTCACGAGGCGAGCATATGCGGTCTCGGCGCAGCCAGCGCCCGGAGAACTCAAGCAGCGGCTTCTTGAACTGGATGCCCTTGAGGTTGTTGGCAACGACGCCTTCCTTCTCGGTGACGTTGGCAACGGCGTAGTCGAAGGCGGCCTGCTGAGCAAGCTCCTCCTCCTGGCCGACCATCGAGAGGGCGTCCTTCGGGCACACGCCCACGCACACGCCGCAGCCCATGCAGTCGAGCGGGGAGATGGCGAGGGTGAACTTCATGCCGGGGAACTTCTTGGCGGGCGTGAGGTCGAGCGTCTTCATGACCTCGGGAGCAGCTGCGGCCTCGGCCTCGTCCAGAGCGAACGGACGGATGGCAGCGTGCGGGCAGACGTTGGCGCAGTTGTTGCACTGGATGCACTTGGACTCATCCCAGCGCGGGACGAAGGCGGCAACGCCGCGCTTCTCGTAAGCGGAAGCGCCCAGCTCGAACTGGCCGTCGGCGATGTCCTTGAACGCGGAGACGGGCAGGCTGTCGCCGTCCATCATGTCGATCGGGTGCAGGAGCTCCTTGACCTGCTTGACGATGGCCTCCTTGCCCTCGATGGTGAGGACGCTCGGCTCGTCGGTAGCGGTCTTCCAGGACTCCGGAATCTCGATCTCGGTGAAGGCGGTGGCGCCGGCGTCGATGGCCTTCCAGTTAGCCTCGACGATGGCCTGACCCTTCTTGGCGTACGAATGCTCAGCGGCATCCTTCATGTACTGGATGGCCTCCTCAGCGGGGAGCACCTTGGCCAGCGCGAAGAACGCGGACTGGAGGATGGTGTTGGTGCGCTTGCCCATGCCAACCTTGATGGCCAGGTCGATGGCGTTGATCAGGTAGACGTGGATGTTGTTCTCGGCGATGTAGCGCTTAGCAGCGGCGTTGAGGTGATGCTCGAGCTCCTCAGGCGTCCACTGGCAGTTGATCAGGAAGCTGCCGCCAGGCTTGACGTCGCGGACCATCTTGAAGCCCTTGACGATGTAGCTGGGGTTGTGGCAAGCGACGAAGTCGGCCTTGGTGACATAGTACGGCGAGCGGATCGGGGTGTCGCCAAAGCGCAGGTGGCTGACGGTGACGCCGCCGGTCTTCTTGGAGTCGTACTGGAAGTAGGCCTGGATGTACTTGTCGGTGTGGTCGCCGATGATCTTGATGGAGTTCTTGTTGGCGCCAACGGTGCCGTCGCCGCCGATGCCCCAGAACTTGCACTCGATGGTGGAGGGGTCTGCGGTGTTGGGGGCGTCCTCCATCTCCTCGAGGGAGAGGTTGGTGACGTCGTCGACGATGCCGATGGTGAACTCGCGCTTGGGGTTGGCCTTCTTGAGCTCGTCGTAAACGGCAAAGGCGCTCGCGGGAGGCGTGTCCTTGGAGCCGAGGCCGTAACGGCCGCCGATGACCTTGACGCCGGTGATGCCGGCCTCGTAAAGGGCGGTAACGACGTCCTGGTAGAGGGGCTCACCAATGGAGCCGGGCTCCTTGGTGCGGTCGAGCACGGCGATGCTCTCGACCTGCTTGGGCAGGGCGGCGATGAAGTGCTCGATGGACCACGGACGATACAGACGGACCTTGACCAGGCCGACCTTGTCGCCATGGGCGTTCAGGTAGTCAACGACCTCCTCGAGGACGTCGCAGAAGGAGCCCATGCAGACCACGATGCGCTTGGCGTCGGGATCGCCGTAGTAGTCGAACAGGTGATAGTTGGTGCCGAGCTTCTCGTTGACCTTGTTCATGTAATCCTCGACAACGGCGGGAAGCGCGTTGTACGCGGAGTTGCATGCCTCGCGGTGCTGGAAGAAGATGTCGCCGTTCTCGTGAGAGCCGCGAGCATGCGGATGCTCGGGGTTCAGGGCGTGATCACGGAACGCCTGGACGGCGTCCATGTCGCAGAGCTCAGCGAGGTCGGCGTAATCCCACACGGCGACCTTCTGAATCTCGTGGGAGGTGCGGAAGCCGTCAAAGAAGTTGATGAACGGCACGCCGCCCTTGATGGCGGAGAGGTGAGCGACGGCAGAAAGGTCCATGACCTCCTGGACGCTGCCCTCGGCGAGCATGGCGAAGCCGGTCTGGCGGCAAGCCATGACGTCGGAGTGGTCACCGAAGATGTTCAGGGCATGGCTCGCCACGGTACGGGCGGAGACATGGAACACCGACGGCAGGCCCTCGCCCGCGATCTTGTACATGTTGGGAATCATGAGCAGCAGGCCCTGCGACGCGGTGTACGTCGTGGTCAGAGCGCCCGTGCCAAGAGAACCGTGGACGGCACCGGCGGCGCCTGCCTCGGACTCCATCTCGACAACCTTGACGGTGGTGCCGAAGATGTTCTTCTGGCCAGCAGCTGCCCACTGGTCGACATAGTCGGCCATGGGGCTGGACGGGGTGATCGGGTAAATGCCCGCCACCTCAGTAAACGCATACGACACGTACGCCGCAGCGTTGTTACCGTCCATGGACTTGAACTTACGAGCCATATCCTCTCCTTCTCGAAAACCGACCGGACCCCCAGGCCCGGAACTTTCCCCTGCTTACGCGGTTACCCGCAATGGGGCGGTCCCTCTCCAGTCCGCCCCGACGCACTGGATAGCCAGCACGCCACGCATCTATCATAGATAATCACGGCGCGCTAGTAGGCACTTATCGGCGAATAAATGCGGCAAATTCATGTGCACGGTGACATTTGCGTAGCGCGGCTGGATGCCACGCGGCCAGCTGCGTTCGCAGCGGCCTCATAGCGCTAGAGCACCTTGGAAAGCAGGCGCTCGTATCCCCCGGCAAAGCGCTGCGCCATCGCACCGCTGTAGTCTTTTGCGGGCACAACGCCATACTCGTCAGAGACAAGAAATGCCTCGTCAAAGTCGTGCACGCCGCCGAGGATGGCGTCGCAGAGGTTGGCCTCGCGCCGAACCGTCAGCCCCAGGGTGCGCGCCAGCCCCTCGATGAGCGAGGCCGAGCCCGACGTCACCGTGGTGGGCTCGTCATCCCACACGAGCGTGTCCCCGCGCACGACCCACATGGTCTCGGGGGCTACGCCAGTTACCTCGGCTTCTTTGTGCGCCAGCTGCGAGCGCTCCGCAAGGCGCAGGAGGCTCGTCTCACGCAGAGGCTCGAAGGGGCCCACGGTCATTGCCGCCTGGCCGTCGGTGTCGATGATGAGCATGAGGACGCCGTCGGGATAGGCAACGGCGCCTGAGTAAAGCGTCGACTCTATATGCTGGCGCGCCCAGATGACCAAGGCCTGGTCAATGCGCTTGCCGTTGACGATTCGACCTGCCAGCGCACGCATATGGCGGCTCTCCATGGGCAGTTTGCGGCTAGCGAGACGCCAGCGACAAACAAGGGCTGGTTTACCGAGCCTGAAGTCTCCCATGCTCAAGTCTTGCGTCATGTGGCGTGCTTACTTCTTAAGCCGGCTACGAATCAGGCCAAACACCGTCGGAATCATCGAAACCGCGATGATGCCGATGATGAGCAGCTCGAAGTGCTTCTGGACAAACGGAATGCCTCCGAAGAAATAGCCGAGCAGCACAAAGAGCGTTGACCACGTCAGGCCACCGATCACGTTGAACACCACGAAGTCGCGCCAGTGCATGCCGCCCATGCCCGCCAGGAACGGCACGAACGTGCGGATGAACGGGAAGAAACGGCCCAGGAAGATGGCGAGCTTGCCCCACTTCTCCAGGAACTCCTCGGACTTCTTGATGCGCTCCGGGGTCATGGCCTTGACCTTGCCAGACGCGATGATCTTCTGGCCAAAGAAGTGGCCGATCATGAAGTTGCACTGGTCACCGGCGATGGCGGCAACCCACACCACGGGCAGCAGGATGGCGATGTTGAAGCCGCCTCCGTTGGCAAAGAAACCCGAGGCAAAGAGCAGCGAGTCACCCGGCAGGAACGGGAAGAACACCACGCCCGTCTCGATGAAGATGACCGCAAAGACAAAGCCGTAGGCCGCAAGCGGGCCCATGGCAATGGCGCTGGCGATGAAGCCACGCGGGTCACGGAGCAGGTCAGCGATGAAGTTGAAGAAAGACATGGGGACTCCGAGTCTCGACATGGATAGAGCACGCTCGGTGGATACGGGCGCCCGCCAGGGACCCCTTATGGCTGCTGTCTCCCGACCCTGACCAGGTTCGAGGTGTGACGTCGCCCGCACCCACCCAACGTGCTCGAAGAGGTAGTTTACCACAATGTGCTGCACCACATGGCACTGCACCACAAGGGTAGGACCCCTGCGGTGCAGGAAGTTCACGTTTTGTCTACGCTACGCCTCGCGGACAAAGGGGGTAGCACCTTTTGTCCGCGGTGTCAGCTATGCCTCGAACGGGAAGACGTACGGCAGGCCAAGGCTGTCGCGAACAGCCAGAATCTCGGCCTGAACGGCCTCGCCGACGGGGACGCCCTTGTCCTTGCGCTCCTGCCAGACCAGCCATTCCTTCTCGCCGGCCGTGTAGATGCGGTCATAGCCAGGCGCCTTGGCCGAGGCGCGCAACGCACGGCAGATGTCGCCAGCGATGTGCTCAAACGTCTCGCGTCCGCAGAAGGCCTCGGGGTCAACCACAAAGAAGAAGTGGCCGAGGTGGAACATCTCGGGGTTGCCGTCCGCATCACGACCGTTGAGCGCCTTCATGAACTGCCCACCCGCAAGCGCCGCGGAGAGAATCTCAACCACCGTCGCGTAGCCGTAGCCCTTATAGCCGCACATCTCGTCGCCGGGGCCACCACCCAGAGGCGCCAGCGCCGCGGTGCCGTCGACCAGCATCTGCAGGATGGCCGCGGCGTTGGTCGGCGTGCTGCCGTCACGCGCGACGACCATGCCAGCTGGCACGTCGATACCCTCGCGTGCGTCGTACTCGATCTTGCCGCGCTGCACGATGGACGTAGCGCAGTCGATGCAGAACGGGAAGTCCTCGTCGGTGGGGAACGCAAAGGTCAGCGGGTTGGTGCCGAGCATGTTCTCCACACCGAAGGTCGGCGCGATGGAAGGCCGCGCGTTGGTACCCGTCAGGCCAAGCATGCCCTGCTTGCTGGCCATGGTCGCCCAATAGCCAGCGATGCCGTAGTGGGTCGAGTTGCGGATGGCACCGCCTGCCATGCCGTAGGTGCGCGCTTTCTCGATAAGGCGCTCCATCACGCGATATGCGGCGACCATGCCCATACCGTCGTGCGCGTCGGCCACGATGGTCGTGGGCGTCTCCTTGACGATCTCCAGATTGGTCTCTGGAAGGAGCGTGCCGTTGATGATGCGGTCGATGTAGATGGGCTTGAATCGGTTGCAGCCGTGGCTCTCGATGCCACGGCGGTCAGACTCCAGCAGCACGTCGGCGCAAATCGCCGCATCGTCGCGCGGGACACCGTATCCAACAAAGGCATCGGTCAGGAAGTCGTTCATCAGCTCCCACGAGACGTACGGCCTAGTTTCCATACCTGCTCCTTTCGCTGCGAGGTTGATTCGTTCAATCGCTTCATCGATATATGGGACTCTTTCTGTAATCATGCTACGTCTACAGGCGCATGTCCGCTGGTAAAGATGCTTAAGGGGCTGAATCGCTAGCTAAACGTGACGACCGAACCAAAGGGTCCGACCTTGTAGTGCGATTCCGTGGTGCGGTTGGTTCGACCGCTGATTGAACCAAAGGGTCCGACCCTTGTGGTTCGGTAGTTTGTCACCCGCTTCACATTGAGCAAGTAGCCGCAGCGGAGCGCTTCGAGGAATTTCTCGAAGCGCTCCGCTGCGGCTACGCATTGAGGGACCACCAAGGACTCTCCTTGGTGGTCCCTCAATGGCATACGCGTCCTACAGATTGGTTGCCACGGCCCACGCGTCGTAGGTCGCATCCATAATCTGGCGACACTTGTTCGCATCACCGATGACGAAGCTCTGTGGAGCGGTACCAAAGAGGCTTTCGGCCAAGCTCGAATTGGGCCGCACGCCGCAAGCGATGACCGCGGTGTCAAACGGCACCTCAAGAAGCTCACCTTCCGGCGTCTCCAGCCGCGCGATGCCGCCTTCGAGCGAGAGGCACTTGGTGTTCAGATGCACGTGCAGGTTCTCCTCGTGCTTCTCGAACATTTGGCGAAGCGCGATGCGATAGAGCATGTTGCCAGTACGCGCAATCTTGTCCAGGCCTTCCACAAGGGTGACCTCACGGCCAACCAGCTCGGCCTCCTCAAGGGCAATCTCAGCACCAATGGTACCGCCGCCGATGACGACCACCCGCTCGCCCAGCTCCTCCGCGTGCTCGATGGCCTCATGAAAGCCGATGACCTGCGCCTCATTGCGCCCTGGAATGGGAGGCATTACCGCAGAGCCGCCAACGGCGATGATCACGGCATCGGCTTCGAGCGAGCGCACAAGCTCGGGTGTCGCCTCGGTGCTCAACCGCACGTCCACGTCAGACTTCTCAACCTGACGCTCCAGCCACGCAAGATACCGCGCGACGTCCTCCTTGTGGGCCTCTTGGGCTATGTAGCGCAGTTGGCCTCCCAGCCTCTCCTCTTTCTCCAGCAAAATGACATCATGTCCGCGCTCTCTCGCGTACAGGGCAGCACGTGCACCTGCAGGGCCGCCACCTACGACCACCACACGCTTGGCAATCTCAGCGACACCCATCTCTCCGTCACGAGGGACGAACTCCTCGTTCCAGTAGCGTGGATTTACCGAGCAGCCCACATGCCAATGGTTGGTGGCGATGTGATAGCAGTTGAGGCATCGCAGGCACGGACGGATGTCCTCTCCCCTGCCCTCGCGGGCCTTGGCGGGCCACAGAGGGTCAGCGGTCAGCGCACGAGCCATGGCGACCATGTCGCACGTGCCGTTGGCGATGAGTTCCTCGGCCTGCTCGGGCGACTCAATTGAGCCGACAAGCGTCACAGGGATGTCCACCGCCTCTTTGATGGCACGGCACCACGCGGCGTTACCCAGATGCGGGTCGAAGTTCGAGGCAGCCATATGCACATTAGCCTCGTGCTCAAGGTCAAGACCACTCGAGACCTGGATTGACGTCACGTAGCGCTGCGCCTCCCTGCAGAAGGCCACCACGTCCTCGAACGCCATGCTGTCGGGCATCCACTCATATGCTGAGACGCGCATTTCCATAGGGAAGAACGGCCCGACGGCATCGCGGATGGTACGCAGAATCTGCAGCGGAAAGCGCATGCGGTTCTCGAGGGACCCGCCGTACTCATCCATTCGGTGGTTGTACCGAGGGCTGAGGAACTCCGTTGCCAGCCACCCATGCCCAAAGTGCAGGAAGACCATGTCGAAGTCGGCGTTCTGCGCGTCAACCGCTGCTTGCGCCCAGCATTTGGCCACATGCTCCATGTCCTCAGGTGTCATCTCGACAACCTCGGTGCCGTCCTCGCGCACGTAGCCGCTGGGGCCCCACGCGTGGTCGCGCACACGCGCCCATACGCCAGAGTGATGCAGCTCGATGGATGCTTTCGCACCAGTACGACGCGCCTTAAGCGCGCGATGGCGCGTGTGCTCAACCTGGTACTTTGAGAAGGCATACGGCTCATCGCCACTCATGAAGGACGACCGGCCCTCTTCGACGATGGCGTGTCCACAGATGACGATGCCAGGTCCGCCGAGCGACTTATCCTCGAAGGTGTCGCTCATGGGGTTGGCCACGATGCGGTTCTGCACCATGACGTTTCCCAGCTTGATGGGGCTGAACAGGTGCGGGTAGGCAAGCTCTGTCATGGTTGTTCCTCTCTGTGGGCGTATTGATGTGTGGCTTCGCGTGGGCTGCGCGCAGCGCGATGTGGGCCGACCTACAAGGTCAGCCCACATCGGCCGCTATCTACGCTTCTTCGGCCTCGGCCGCAGACAGACGGCCGTCGACGATCTTGAAGAACGGGAACCAGATGGCCGTGGTGATTGCGATGAGGACGACCTGCCACAGCGCCGACTGCCAGCCCTGGGCAAGGAAGCCAGACAGCACCTGAGGCATAGCCCAGTTGACCACCGTGCCCGTCAGGCGCGGGACGAGGCCCGTGGCGTAGACCAAATACGAGAGCGTGGTGCAGACGATGGGGTTGAGCACGTAGGGGATGAACAGCAGCGGATCGAGAATGATGGGGATACCGAAGAGCAGCGGCTCGTTGATGCCAAAGATGGAAGGCACTGCAGCGATGCGGCCGAGTGTGCGGAGCTGCTGGCTCTTGGCGACGAAGGCACACAGGAACGCGAGACCGAGCGTACCGCCGATGCCGCCGGGTTGGCACATGACAGAGAACGAGTCGATAATGATGTGCGGCAGAGGCAAGCCGGCCTGGAAGGCCTCAAGGTTCTCTGCAGAGGCGGCGAGTGTCAGCGGGCTGATGGTGCCGAAGATGGTGTTGCCGTGGATACCGCAGAACATGAAGAGCGTCGACAGGATCTGGATGAGCAGGTAGCCGGGATAGCTGAGGCCCACGTTCTGGAGAGGCGTCTGCACGAGCGAGTAGATAACCTGATGCACGCAGCCAAAAGCGGTGCCAGCCATGAACGTCTGGATAGCAATGGAAACCACGGCCGAAATGATGCCGGGCACGAGCGTCTTGAACGATTCCTCAACCATAGGCGGCACCGACTCGGGCATGTGAACGTAGATACCCCTGTCCTCGCAGACCTGGCACAGCTTGACGTTGAGCCACGAGACGATGAGCACGGTGAACATGCCAGCGTAGCCCAACCACTGCTCGGGAATGTTGGTATAGAGCTCGGTGGGAGTGATGAGCAGGAAGCTCATGAAGGCCGTAATGGCCGGGCCGAGGGGCTTCATTCCGAGGCGTTGCGCATACTGATACGGCAGCACGAAGGCGATATAGAGACCGATGATCGACAGCGTGAGCGACTGCGTGGTCATAAACGCCATGTTGAGCCCATTGCCTGCAATGAACGCTTGCCAGCCGTCAACGGGCATGAACGCGCCAAGACACGCAAACGAGCCAATCATGATGACCGGCAGCAGAATCTGGAAGGTGGCTCCCAGAGCGGTCAGGAAGGAGATCCTTCCGATTCTGTCGGCGATGGGGAGCAGCTTCTCCTCAAGCCCTTTCATGAATTTGTCCATGTTCTTCCCTTTCCTTTCTTGGATACGTTCCCGTGTCCCTTTGACAACACAAAGACAAAACAGCAGTCAGACACCAAGTGCGTCAATGGCTGCGATTGCCTGTTTAAGGATCTTCTCACCATTCATCGTGGCGAAGTCCATAGGTGCAACCACATCAACTCGAGCAGCGCATTCGGGATGCTCGTCTCGCACCTGCTTGAGCCTGAAGCGCATCTGGGGACCGAGCAGCACATAGTCGTACGCCTCAAGCACGAGCTCAATCTGCGAGAACGGGTAGGCCTTAATCTCGGCATCTATGCCCACCTCACGCGCGGCAGCAACCATACGTCGCACCACCATGCCCGTGCTTGCCCCAACCTCGCATATCAGTGCGATGCTATACATGGCGCATCTCCTTGTACATGCAGACCATCTCCTCAGCAAGGTCACGGCAGGTACCTGCGGCTGTCATATAATCTGCCGCATGCACCAGCAGGAAAGAAACGGGCATCTCGGCATCAGTGGCACTTTGGGCCAGAATCTGCCGATGCACCTCGTGTGCCCCCGCAATGACCTCAGAGCTCCTGGCGAGCATACAGTCGGCCTCTGCATAGTTGCCTGCGCGGCAGCTCACAAGTGCCTCCATTGCCAGGCTCTTTCCTTCGCCGGCATGGGCGATGATGTCCATCACCTGCTGAAGCAGTTGCTCGCTCACCAAGCCCCCCTCGCATCGTACGTGCACTTTGCTGATATACACACTACGCCGCTGCCTTTGCACCTTCCAGTCCGACCGTTGCACCGTTACGGTGCAACGGTCGACAGAGCTCGCAGGGCGTCTGGGTGGTACCTTGATAGCAGTGCTTTGTAACGTCGATGTACGAGAAGAGACCATGGACAGAGATCGCCGCCTCTTACGACATCTCGCCACAAGAGAGGGTTGGACCACGTCGTCTGCCCTCGCGGCCGAGCTTGGCTGCTCTGTACGTACCGTCAAGTCTGACGTCTCCAAACTCAACGACCGATGGCCCGGCATCGTGCAGTCAAGTAGAAAGGGTTTCGCACTGGGCAATCGCGCCCTATTGGCCGAAATCGATCCTGCAGGCGCTAACCCCGTACCCCAGAGCTCTGAAGAGCGACGCTCTGCCATCTTGCGCGCGCTACTGATGGGACACCGTCACGTGAGCCTTGAAGACCTCGCTGATGAACTATGCGTAAGCTCCGTTACGCTGACCAAGGACCTCGCCCGTGTCAAACTCGACATGGCCGAATATGGCCTTGAGGTACATTCGCGCGGTGGCTTATTGCAGGTAGTCGGCGGAGAGGCCAACGAGAAGCGTATGGTATCGAGCCTTATCTTTGACGAGACCAAGGGTTTCTTTTCCCAAGTGGATGTAGTGCGCGGCTATTTTCCCGATCTTGACATGCAGGGCATGCGTGAGGACATCTCGCAGGCTCTCGAGCGCCACCAACTCTTCCTGAACGACTACGCGCTCGCCAACCTGATGCTACACGTCGCCATCGTGCTAGAGCGTAATCTCAATGGCTTCGGCACTCCGAAAGATGCCGAGCAATCATGCCTTAGCCTAGAACCCGATGTCGCAAACCTCGTCAGGGACATATGCGACACCATGGAGCGCCGCTATGCAACTACAGTCTCTGAAGCAGATCGCGCGTCCTTTGGCGTCATCGTATCAACACGACTCGAAACCAAACATTCCGACACAGCAGAATTTGTAGGTGACGAGACGCTTGGTCTCGTCAGGCAAACGGTAAGCCGCGTGTATGACGAATACGGTGTCAAGCTTGAGGGAGAGGCATTCCTCATCCGGTTTGGCCTGCACCTCAAGAACATGATCCAGAGAATGAGTCACGACATCGCGCTCCGCAACCCGCAGACCACCTCCATCCGCAACGACTATCCCTTTGTCTATGACATCGCCGTATTCATAGCGCAGGAGCTGCGTCGCATGACGGGCATCGTCCTTCCCGATGACGAGATTGCCTACATCGCTCTGCATATTGGCTGCCTCATCGAGGAGCAGAACGTTGAGCGGTCAAAAGTACGCTGCGTGCTGATGAGCCCAAGCTATAACGCAAGCGGCATCTCGCTTGCATGGCGGATTCTGCGGTCATTTGAGGAACTGTTGGTCATCGATGGCGTAGTAGACAGCGTGGGCCGCTTACCTGAGGATTTCCGGCCAGACCTTCTCATCACGTCGATGCCCCTTGCCGTGACTCCTCCCTACCCCGTGGTGGAGATCTCGCCGTTTCTGGGCGAGCGCGACTTGGCAACACTTCGTGCCCATCTCGAGATGGTTCGTTCGGAAAAGCGCAGGCAGAAGATGGAACGTCGACTGCGACGGCTGTTTTCGCGCGAGCTCTTCTTCTGCGGGGAGCGATTCAGCGGCAGGGAGGACGCTATCGAGGTGATGGGCGATGCGCTCATCGCTGGCGGCTATGCGCGGGATGACTACAAGGAACGTCTACGCGAGCGCGAGACCATCAGCTCAAGCGCCTACCTTGACGTTGCCCTTCCGCACCCGCTTGACATGAACGCCCTACGCACCGCCATCGCCGTCTCTGTTCATCCCGACGGACTTGACTGGGCAGGCACCAACGTGCATCTGGTCTTCATGCTGGCCATCCACCCAGAGGACAAGCCCGTGTTTCGGCAGATCTTTGACTTCGTGACCGAGGCACTCTTTGACCCGCGTCATATGACACAAGTGGCAGCCGCACAGAACTTCGAGGAGTTTCTCGACACACTGCTGAGCTATGCGTAGCCGCACAACTACAATCAGACCTTCCGGTTCTCGATACGCACGTCAAAAAACGGCCCCGCGCCGAAGCGTGGGGCCGTCCGAGTCGATGTGCCTAGCTACTACTTGCGGTTGGCGCGGTAGTACTCGATGAGCGCCTGGGTGCTGGCGTCCTGCTTGGCCAGGGCCTCGTCGTCATGGAAGGCCGGGGTGATCTGCTTGGCAAGCTGCTTGCCCAGCTCGACGCCCCACTGGTCATAGGAGTCAAGACCCCAGACCGTGCCCTCGACGAAGGTGATGTGCTCGTACAGAGCGATGAGCTCGCCCAGCGCGTGCGGGGTCAGCTGCTGGCCGAAGATGCTGGTGGTCGGGCGGTTGCCGAAGAAGACGCGAGCGGGAACGATCTCTTCGGGCGTGCCCTCGGCGCGCACCTCGTCAGCGGTCTTGCCAAAGGCCAGAGCCTTGGTCTGGGCGAGGAAGTTGCCCAGGAAGAGCTCGTGCACGTCCTGGCCGTCGCACTGGATGGGGTTGGCGCTGTTGACGAAGGCGATGAAGTCGGCCGGAATCATGCGGGTGCCCTGGTGAATCAGCTGGTAGAAGGCATGCTGGCCGTTGGTGCCGGCCTCGCCCCAGAAGATCTCGCCAGTCTCGGTGGTAACGGGGCTGCCGTCCCAACGAACCTGCTTGCCGTTGGACTCCATGGTCAGCTGCTGCAGGTAAGCGGGGAATCGGTGCAGGTACTGGACGTACGGCAGCACGGCGTGGCTCTCGGCCTTGAAGAAGTTGACGTACCACACGTTGATGAGGCCCATCAGCGCGACGACGTTCTCCTCGAGCGGCGCGGTCTCGAAGGTGCGGTCGAGATCATAGAAGCCCTTGAGGAAGTCCTGGAAGACGTCCTTGCCAAAGGCGAGGATGAGGGCCAGGCCCACGGCGGAATCGACGGAGTAACGGCCGCCAACCCAGCTCCAGAAGCCGAAGGCGTTCTCGGGATCGATGCCGAAGTCGGCGACGAGCTTGAGGTTGGTGGAGACGGCCACGAAGTGCTTGGCGATGGCCTCAGCTTCCTTCTCGGCGGAGTCGTCGATGGCGCCGGCCTTGCGCAGCGCGTCGAGGAGCCACCAACGGGCCATCTTGGCGTTGGTGATGGTCTCGAGCGTGGTGAAGGTCTTGGAGACGACGATCACGAGCGTGGTCTCGGGGTCGAGGCCCTTGACCTTCTCGGCGACGTCGTT
>OMWB01000004.1 GCA_900314645.1 uncultured Actinomycetes bacterium | reverse complement strand
CTGCCGCCCGACATCAACGAGTCCGGTAAGGACTTCACGGCAACGGCAGAAGGCATCCGCTTTGGCTTTGCCGGCATCCGCGGCGTGGGCGAGGGCGTGGGCGAGGCCATCATGGCTGAGCGCGCGAAGGGCGGACCGTTCAAGAACCTGCACGACTTTGTCGAGCGCGTTGACACCAACTCGGCAAACCGCCGTGTGGTTGAGGCACTCATCAAGAGCGGCGCGTTTGACGCTACGGGCTACCCGCGGCGCCAGCTGCTGTCGTTCGTGGACAAGGGCAATCCCGAGAACATCATCGACACCTATGCCAAGCGGCAGAAGGACCGCGCGGCGGGACAGTTCTCGCTCTTTGACATGTTTGCCGACATCGAGGGCTCGGGATTTGAAGACGACATCCCCGAGCCAGATGGAGTGGAGTGGGACCGTTCCATGAAGCTCTCCCAAGAGCATGAGGTGCTGGGCATCTACGTCTCAGACCACCCGCTGCGTCCGTACGAGTACGCACTCTCCAAGGAGCGCGACTACACGATCGCGCAGATAGAGGAATCCGACGAGGTCATGAATCCCGCGACAGGAACCATGATCACGCGCTACAAGGTGCCCGAAGACAGGCCCATTCGCCTTGCGGGCATGGTCACCGCTGTGTCCAAGAAGACCACCAAGAACGGTGACTCCATGGCCGTCGTGACGCTCGAGGACATGGAGGGCGAGATCTCGCTCGTCATCTTCCCCAAGACGTACAAGGAGTGCGCGGCGGCACTCTCGGGTGAGGTGGATCCCGAGACGGGTGAGTCGTCGGGCGACATCTTCGTGCACGTGGTGGGCAAGCTCGAGCGCGGTGACCGCGGCAACCAGCTCATCTGCACGTCGGTGGTGCCGATGGAGCTTAACGAGAAGACCAACAAGCCGCGGGTCATGGAGGTGTTCATGACCCCACGCATGCTGTCATATGACCGCATGGAGCAGCTGAACTCCATCCTCAAGCGCTACGTGGGACTCGACCATGTGGAGCTGATGGTGTCCAACGCGAATGGTGAGACCATGCGCATGGAGCTGCCCACGCGTGTCGACGGACACAACATGGTGCTTGCTGCCGAAGTTCGCGATTTGGTGGGCGAGGAGGGCCACATCCAGTTCGTGTAGAGCCTCCGTGGTCTGCTACCATGGAGAGTACCGATAGGCATTCCAGGAGAGGAGCCATCAATGGCTGAGGTCAAGTTCTACAAGTGCACGAAGTGCGCCAACCTGTTCGTGAAGGTTATCGAGGGACCCTGCACCCCGGTGTGCTGTGGTGAGCCCTGCGTCGAGCTCGTTGCCGGCTCCACCGACGCCGCCACCGAGAAGCACGTGCCGTTCGTCACCCGCGAGGGCGGCAAGATCATCGCCAAGGTCGGCGAGGTCGATCACCCGATGCTGGACGCCCACTACATCCAGTTCGTCGCTCTGGCGACCGATGACCGCATCGAGATCAAGAAGCTGCATCCGGGCGAGGCTCCCGTGGCCGAGTTTGCGTGCGACGGCGCCGAGAACGTCACCGTTTACGAGTACTGCAACCTGCACGGCCTCTGGAAGGCCGAGATCTAGGCCTCTAGGTGCGTATCGCAGTATCACAGATTGACACCAAGGCGGGCGACCTCGCGCACACCGCGCAACGCATGGCTGACATCAGCGTCGTTGCACGGGAGCGCGGGGTCGACCTGCTTACGTTTGGCATGTGCACGCTCACTGGGCCTATCCCAGTTGATTACAGCTCGCAGGACGCGTTCTTGTTCGATCTCGTGCAGGTCCTGACCGATCTGGCAAAGCGCGTCGCGTGCGATTGCCTGGTGCCGGTGGTCATCCCCATGGGGGAGGCCGCTGAGATCGAGGTCATGCATCTGCACGGGGGCATGGCCCATCCGCTCAGGTTTTCCTCGCTCATGGGTAGGCAGCGGCAGTCGTTTTCTGCGTCTGCTCCCTCGTTGTCTGAAGAGCTCGTCCGCTTTGAGGTCGCCGGCACGTCCGTGGGCCTCGCGCTCTCGTATGAGGATCTTGACCGCTGGAATGATGCCGAGGAACACGTAGACGTGATCCTGTACGTAGCGAGCTACAGCTATGCCATCGATGACATGTCCTCGGCGCTTGGCGCGGCTCTTGGCGAGAACCGCTACGTGCAGGATGCGCGCGAGACTGGCTCATGGCTTGTGGGCGTGGGATCTCTCGGAGGGTACGGAACGCAGGTCTTCAGCGGGGGAAGCTTTGTTCTGGCTCCCGACGGAAGGCTCGCCGCGGCCTCACCGTCATATGAGGAAGACCTGCTTGTGGCAGACGTCGGTGCCGAGACGGTGCTTGAGGCAGGCGCCGAGATGCAAGAAGAGGTCTATGACGAGCGCTACGGCCTGTGGCAGGCGTTGGTTCTGGGCATCCGGGATCACGTGCAGAAGCTCGGCCTCTCCGATGTGGCGTTTGCGCTTGACGGCTCGCTCGCCTCGATGCTCCTGTCGGTCTTGGCTACCGACGCCTTGGGGCCGACACATGTCCATGCGCTCCTGTGCGCCCCCGATGGGTCCGCGCGCGTGGCGGACAGTGCTCGTCTCGCCCGGACGTTGCGGCTCGACCTGCGCCCCCTTCCAGACCTTCCCGAGCACGACCTGGCGCTTGCGCATGATATGGCGCAGGTGCAGCTGGCGGCCCTTGCTCGCGAGACCGGCGCGCTTCCCCTTGCCTGCGACGACAAGACGGGCTTGGCGCTCGAGGCACGAGCGGGACAGGTGAACGCTGGTCGCCTGGCTCCGCTTGGGGACGTGTATCGCATCGACGTGCTCGACGTAGCTCGGCTGCGCAACACCATCTCTGCTGTGCTTCCGGCGCTTGAGATTGGACCAAGTGACGTTCCTGACGTGGGAATTGACATTCCCTCTTGGGGTTGCGAGCAGTTGCTCGAGCGTATGGATTCCGTCTTGGCGGCGCACGTCGAGGGAGAGCAGAGCCTCAGCGAGGTGATTGAGGCGGCTGGCGATGAGCGGCTTGTTGAGGAGGTGCTCGGCGCGCTGCGCGAGCGCGAGGCACATCGCATCGCGTTTCCTCCATGCTTGATGATGACTACGCGAACCTTGCGTGACAGTCGCATGCCTCTGTGCTTTGCCTGGAGGGACCATGCGAGAGGCGAGCTTCCGGAGACCATCCAACGGACCTTCGAGTCCTTCCTGTGCTCCGATGCCCATCAGCCCAAGATGGCCGAGAGACTTCGTCTCGCCACGCCCGAGGAGGCTGCGGCGCATAGAGGCGAGTTCATGGAGGCGCTCGAGCTGTTGCGTGACCTTGCCTTGGGTGGAGGCGGCGAGTGGCCGGATCCGTTCTCTGAGAACTGACGGGAGTGCCGGCAAACTCGTCTTGCTTTTTCGTGACATCCTCTCTCCAACGTGATAGCATAGAACGAACGTTCGCTGTTGTAGTGGGAGGGTATGTGATCATTCTTGGCATAGACCCAGGTCTTGCGCATACGGGCTGGGGCGTCATAGAGACGCGCGGCTCGGTATGTCGCGCTCGGGCATATGGCTGCGTCACCACACGCTCCTCTGAGCCCATAGACCAGCGCCTGGGAACCATCTATGACGAGGTTGCTCGCGTTATCGAGGCCTATCGTCCCACGCACCTCGCCATCGAGAAGATCTTCTTCGGTGAGAACGTTCGCTCGGCCATTGCCACGGCCCAAGCTCGTGGCGTTGCCATCGTGGCGTGCGCACGGGCAGGTCTTGAGGTGGGCGAGTACACGCCCATGCAGATCAAGCAGGCTGTGGTTGGCACGGGCGGCGCAGACAAGTACCAGGTAATCTATATGGTGCGTCATGTGCTTGCTCTTGACCATGACCCGCACCCTGATCACGCGGCAGACGCGTTGGCGGCGGCGATATGCCACGCAAAC
This sequence comes from uncultured Actinomycetes bacterium, assembly GCA_900314645.1. Taxonomy (GTDB): domain Bacteria; phylum Actinomycetota; class Coriobacteriia; order Coriobacteriales; family Atopobiaceae; genus UBA1367. Next base: position 82,597 of record OMWB01000004.1, on the reverse strand, counting down.
CTCAGCCGCACCAAGAGCGTCGCGCGTGACGCCGCACCCGAGCAGATGCGCGAGGCCGAGCTTGCCCAGATGGAATACGACCGCGTCGAGTCCCGTGAGGTGACGGCAGCAGCGACCGCAACACGCCTCGCACGACGCGAGAAAAGAAGCAGAAGGAGCTCCTTGTGATCGTACAGTTGACCGGAACCTTGGTTGAGGTGATGCCCACACATGCCGTCATAGACGTTGGCGGCGTAGGTTACGAGGTTGGCATCTCCCATAACACCGCGGCCGAGCTCCCTTCGGTAGGCACGGCAGGTGTCACGGTGCTTACGCGCATGGTGGTGCGCGAAGACGCCATGGAGCTGTATGGCTTCATGAGCCGCGAGGAGCGTACCCTCTTTGACCGTCTGGTGGCCATCTCTGGAGTGGGGCCCAAGCTCGCGCTTTCGGTGCTCTCCACCTTCAAGCCCGCCGCGCTTGCCACCGTGGTGGCGACGCAGGATGCAAACCGCATGGCACAGGTGCCTGGCGTGGGAAAGCGCAAGGCCCAGCGCCTGCTCGTCGATCTCGACGGTGTGTTCCAAAAGGACGCCGAGCTCCGCTCGCTGGTGGGACTCTCCACTCCGTCGCTTGACGATGTCGTGCCTCGCAGCTCCGCAAACTCCGTGACCGCAGAGGCAACGGACGCACTGCTGTCAATGGGCTTTACGCCACAAGAGGCAGAGCTTGCGCTCGAGGGGCATGAGGATGCCGGCGCCCTCACCATCGAGCAGGCGCTCTCCTTCGCGCTGAGGCGCCTGGGAGGTGGTCACTGATGTGGGAGGCCGACAAGGACGATCTGTTCGAGACGCCAGCTCCCATGCGTTCTCGTGGCCCCCGCAGCGTGACAGGCGAGCTGACCTCTGACGACCTCGAGGTCGATCGCTCTCTGCGTCCTCGCACGCTCGATGACTACTGTGGCCAAGAGCGCGTGCGAGAGAACCTGCGCGTGCTCATCCAGGCTGCCAAGGACCGCGGCGAGCCGCTTGACCACGTCATCTTCTCAGGTCCTCCAGGACTGGGAAAGACCACGCTTGCCGGTGTCGTGGCAAACGAGATGGGTGCCAAGCTGCACACCACCTCAGGACCCGCCATCGAGCGCACGGGAGACCTCGCTGCCATCCTCACTAACCTCGAGGAAGGTGACGTGCTCTTTGTGGATGAGATTCATCGCCTCAACCACCAGGTGGAAGAGGTCCTGTATCCCGCCATGGAAGACTTCTTCCTAGACATCGTCATCGGCAAGGGTCCCGCTGCCCGTTCCATCAGGTTGGACATTCCCCGGTTCACGCTGGTGGGCGCAACAACCAGAACGGGCCTGCTCACGGGTCCGCTGCGTGACCGCTTTGGCATCTCGTACCGTCTTGACTACTACACAAACTCCGAGCTCTCAACCATCGTCACGCGCTCGGCATCCATTCTGGGCGTGCGGGTTGACGCCCAAGCTGCTGCGGAGATTGCCTCACGTTCGCGTGGTACGCCGCGCTTGGCCAATCGCCTGCTCAAGCGTGTGCGCGATTATGCCCAGGTACGCGCAAACGGCGACGTCACATGGGATATCGCAGCCGAGGCGCTCTCGTTCTTCGAGATTGACGAGCTGGGCCTTGACTGGATGGACATCAAGATTCTCGAAGTGCTCACAAGAACCTTCCGCGGGCGTCCCGTAGGCCTGACGACAGTTGCCTCGGCAGTGGGGGAGGATCCCTCAACCCTCGAGGACGTCTACGAGCCGTATCTGTTGCAGCGAGGGCTCATCACGCGCACCCCGCAGGGACGTCAGGCAATGCCGGCGGCCTTCGAGCACCTTGGCGTGCCGCTGCCTCCCCAAAAGTAACGTCCAATTCGAAAGGGTATTCGCAACATGCTTCACAAGGACTATCTGCTTGAGGTCATCGCGCAGTTTGTCGAGGTGGTTACCGAGGCGCTCGGTCTCGCGCACAGAAAGCACGATCCAACGGCCGTGCAAGAGGCCGAGGAGGCGGTCGCAGGGCTCTTGGACCTTGACGCGCAGGTGGCCCTCAAGCTTTCTCCCGATTCGCTCGTCACCATGATGCTCCTCTCTGGCATCGGGGACTCCCTCGCAGAGTACGTTACGTACACCCTGCGCGAGCTGGGTGACGTCTACGAGGAGATGGGAGACGCGCAGACGGCTGCTCTCAGGCGTGACCAAGCGGTGGCGGTGGCGGATTCGTTCGGCGTAGACCCCGATGTCGTTCCCGAGGAGTTCCAACAGGGTTAGCAGGGCTGCCAAAGGGGCCTTCCAACTACGGCATCGTCGCGTTTAGGGGCTTATCCACGTCGGTGACACACAATTGTGGCAAACTAAACAGGTTAAGCATGGTTTTCTCTGCGATTGTCGTCAGCAAGCGGCACAGAGCCACCGAAAGGGTTAGACATGGCCTCTCACATTCGCACTGATGCTCACGAAGCGCACATGGCGCCGCAGCGCAGGTCCGCTCACGCTCGTCCGGGAAAGGGCTGGACTACTGCCCGCATCATTGCCGTCGCGGTGCTTGTGGTAATTGCCTTGGCTGGCCTCTGCGCCTTTGACCTGTACAGCTCGTCACGCTCGGTGCTGGCAGAGTCAGACGACGTGCTCGCTGCCATCGATGACCTCAAGGGAGCCGTGAAGAAGGGCGACTCCGAGGCCTTGCAGCAGGCGGTCGATGACGTGGTCAACGTCGCCCATTCCATCAAGGGAGAGGTCCATTCTCCCGCATGGTACCTTGCGACCCTTGCTCCGAAGTACGGCTCCGACATCAAGAGCGTCCAAAAGCTCTCCGACGTCTTCGTTGACCTAGCAGATAACGCGCTCGTTCCCATTGCCTCCAACCCAACCGTGATGAACTACAAGAACGTCTTCAGCGCTGGCTCCGTTGACCTGGTCGCGCTCGAGTCCTTGTCGGGTTCCCTTGAGGCTGCAGCCCCGGTGTTCCTGCGTAGCGCAGACACGATCATCAGCCTGCCGCCGGCTCATATCGAGCAGCTCGGCAAGGTATTGAACACCGTCCAAGAGGGCATCGGGTCGGCAACAGGCATGATCGAGCTGGCGCAGTCGCTTCTTCCGCACGTGAACACGCTGTTGGGCGGCGGTGGCGCTACGCGTAACTATCTGGTGGTGGCCTTCACCAACGCAGAGCTGCGCTCGGCGGGCGGCTTCCCGGGGTCGTGGACGCTTGTCACGGTGAAAGACGGCAAGATTGCCATGGGCAAGACGGTCACGCTTCAGCAGAAGGACGACGACTTCCTCACCTTCCGGGAAGATGAGCTGAAGGCGTTCCCGGGTGTCGACGGCAACATGGGTTCCATTCCTTTCCTGCCTGACTTCACGCAGGTGGGACGCTACATGGCAGAGGGCTATGAGCATCACCGCAACGTGCACATCGACGGCGTCATTGCCATTGACCCCGTGTTCCTGCAGCATGTGCTCGCCCTCACCGGAGGAGTCACCGCGTCGGACGGCACCCTGGTGGATGGCACCAATGCTGCCTGGGAGCTCATGAGTAACGCCTACTGGAGGTTTGGCAACCAGGGCAAGCAACAGGACCAGTTCTTTGCTGAGGTCGCTTCACTTTCCTTTGACAAGCTCATGCATAGCCTGGGCACCGTGAGCCTCACTGATCTGTATGCGATGCTCAGTGATTCTGCGGCAGACCATCGCCTGCAGGTTTGGATGGAGAACGAGGATCTGCAGCAGATCTTTGCGGACCAGGGCTTCTCTGGCAAGGTACCCGATGATCCCACAAAGCCTGAGCTGGGCGTGTACCTGAGCGACAATACCTGGGCAAAGATTGGCTGGTACACCAAGCTCGATACCCGGGTCTCTGAGCCAACCGAGAACGCAGACGGCAGCAAGACGTATGACGTGGTCACGACCATCAGCAACTCGGCTTGGGATGACGAGCTGGAGTACTCGCCGCGCTACGTCTGGGGCTACAACGCTCCCGACAAGCGCACCGACTCCGACATGGTGCTCGTGCCGCTCATCATGGCGCCCGCAGGGGGGTCCATCACCAACATGAACCTTGAGGGTTACGGCTGGATTAGCAAGTACACGCTCTACGGCTACGACGCCTTCACGGGTGTGCTCAATGCTGACGTGGGGGAGAACCTCGTGCTGACCTATCAGGTGACGACGGCGCCTGAGGCAAAGGAGTTGTTGACGGTTCGTAAGACTCCGCTTGCCCAAGAGCGCCTGCTCTCCATCGAATATGCATGGGATGAGTAGTGATTATCTGCTGCTTTAGCTTGTTCTAGGTCGTATGCATACATTGTTTGGCATCACAGCCGAATTGTCGTGAATAAGTCCTTGACGTTAGGGTAAGATAGCGCTTGCGGTCTTTTGCCGCATGGTATCGCGCGCGAGCGCAGCGTTGTGCTCCGGACAGGACCGGGGCAAAGAAGAAAGGCACGTCATGGCACAGGGTACTGTTAAGTGGTTCAACCCCGACAAGGGCTACGGCTTCATCTCCCGCGAGGACGGCGACGATCTGTTCGTCCACTACAGCGAGATTCAGATGGACGGCTTCAAGACCCTGGACGAGGGCCAGGCCGTTGAGTTCGAGATCACGACCGGCCAGAACGGCAAGCTGCAGGCTTCCGCTGTCCGCAAGATCTAGTCAAGCCAACCACAAGAGGCAGACAAGAGGGGAGGGCCACCGTGAGGTGGCCCTCCTTTTGCATGCATCGACTTTTGATATCGTCTGCCGGGATGGGCGGACAAAGGGATACCATGGGAGGGCACAAGTGAATGGTGCGGCTTGTCCGCAGAGAGGAGCGCCCCGTGTCCGACGAGCAATTGAAGCAGGACGTTGAGAAGTACGTTGAAGAGGTCTGGGAGGACGTCGTGGAGGACATCAGGTCCTTGGTGCGGATTGACTCCGTCGAGGACCTTGCGCATGCCGAATCGGGCAAGCCTTGGGGTCCCGGCCCCTACCGCGCGCTCGTGAAGGGCCTTGAGCTTGCCGAGCGTGCCGGCCTTGAGCCGCACAACTGCGACGGCTACATTGGCTACGCAGACCTTCCCGGCCAGTCTGAGAAGCAGATTGCCACCATCGCCCACACTGACATCGTGCCGGTGGGCATCGGTTGGACGGTCCCGGCGCTGGACGTGACGCGCCGTGAGGGCTATCTTCTCGGCCGCGGCGTGCTGGACGACAAGGGCCCGTTTGTGCTGTCGGTCTACGCGGCCAAGTATTTCGCGGACCAGGTGCGCCGCACTGGGGAACCGCTGCCCTACACGCTGCGCTGCATCGTGGGCAACAACGAAGAGACCAGCATGGCCGATGTCGAGTGGTATCTGGAGAACTTCGAGGCGCCTGGTTTCCTGTTTACGCCAGACGCAGACTTCCCGCTGATTTGCGGAGAGAAGGGCATCTTCCACGGCCTCTTTACCACGAAGGCTCCCGTGGTGAAGGAAGAGTCGAAACTGGTGGAGCTTGATGGAGGCACCGTAGCCAATGCCATCCCCGGCTTGGCGACTGCCAAGCTTAAGACCGAGGGCGTGCCGGTGTTTGAGTACCCGGGCAGCTTTGAGCTTGAGGGCGACGTCGAGGGGCTCACGCAGATTGTCTCCCATGGCGTCGGCGGACACGCTGCCTTCCCTGAGGGGACGGTCAACGCCATTGGCCAACTCTCCAGCCTTCTGCTTGACCTTGGCGTGACGGCGGATGACGAGGGGCTCGACTCCTTCGTCCGCATGGTCAACGTCATCGCCAACACGAGCGACGGTGCACCGCTGGGCATTGCCTCGTCTGACAAGGTGTTTGGCGCGCTGACCATGAATGCTGGCGTCATCCGCACCCAAAGCGACGGGACCATGACCATCACGATGGATGTGCGCTATCCGACGTCCATTGCCATCGAGGATGTGGTTGCCGCCTTTGAGGACCTTGCCGAGAAGCATGGCTGCACGTTTGAGTCGGGCATGGCCCACCCGCCCTTCTATATGGATCCGTCCCTGCCGGCCATCCAGGCACTGCTCGAGACGTATCGCGAGTACGTGGACCCCGCAGCCGAGCCCTTCGTGATTGGTGGCGGCACCTACGCACGTCACTTCCCGCGTGCATGCGCCTTTGGCCCGCACGACCCAAGCATCACAGATCCCGAGTGGGTGGGCATCGAGCACGGGCCAGATGAGGGCGTGAGTGAGGAGTGCCTCAAGCGCGCGCTCAAGATCTACATCGTGTCCATCGCACGTCTTATGGAGCTCGACCTGTAAGTCTTGCCCCGAAGGCTACGGCACCAAGCACAGGGCCTCGTCTTCTCACGTAAGGGGGACGAGGCCCTCCCATGTGGTGAGGGCAAGGTCAGATGCGGACGATACCGCCTCCCAATCTTGGCCATTGTCATCAGCTTTGACGGCGCAGGTGAGAAAGCCAGCGCTTTGGGCGGCGCGGATGCCAGGCTCGATGTCCTCAAAGACCACGCAGCGAGAAGGGTCAACACCCATGCGTCGAGCGGCCTCGAGATAGATATCGGGCTGGTCTTTGGGGACCCCGACCTCGCATCCGTACACGCAGGTGTCAAACAGCTGCGCCGCATCCACATGCTGCATGCTGCGGACGAGCTCGGGCTCGTTGCTGGTGGCTAGTGCGCAGCGGACTCCACGTCTCTTGAGCGAGAGGATGTAGGAACGCGCGCCAGGCTTCAGCGTCACCTCGGAGCGGTAGAATGCCCAGCTCAGGCGCTTCCACTCGTCCACGATGTCCGCCTCCGCCTCGCGCAGGTTGTAACGCTCGATGGTGTAGCGTGCTCCACGGTCAAAGCCCAGCACCGCTAGGGCGCGGGCATACTCCTCGCTGTAGGGAATGCCGCGGGCCCCCAGAAAGGCACGGTCCACGTGCTCCCAGATGTAGGCGGTTTCGGCAATGGTGCCGTCAAAGTCAAAGATGGCGCCGTCAAAGGCGGGCGGCCACAGAGTGGTGTCGCTCACGGTGGTGCTCCTGTAGGTCATGAGGGGAGAAGGTCGTTCCACGGATCAGAAGGGGAGTCCTCAATGGAGCGAAGCACCCCGGCAATGATGTCGTCTCCCGAAAACGCGCCCAGAATCCACGCAAAGTTGCGGGCAACCGGGAAGATTTCGGCGTCTAGAGAGGCGCGTGCGCAGGCGAGGAAGGCCTCGGACATCTCGTCCGTGGGGGCGACGGGAATGTCTGCGTCACGTAGCACCTGCTCTGCCTCGTCTTCAGTCAGCTCCTCGTGCATGGAGCCAGGGCTTTGCAACGCGAGCGTTCCCAGCTCCATGGCAATGATTGGTGCGTATGCGGGCATGAAGCGCAGCGCAAACTGGTAGCAGGCTTGCGCGGCTAACGTATGGCCGTCCTTCCACTGGAAGAACGCCATGCGATAGTACGCGATTCCCAGCCCCTCAGGGTCATGCGCGATCTCGAGCAGGTGGACGAGGGTACGCTCCGCCTCCTCGTCACGCCCGCAGAGCTCAAGGCACCGGGTGAGGTGGGCATAGCTCCGCGCGTCAAGGGGAGAGAGCTCCACGAGGCGTCGCGCGCTCTTGAGTGCATCCTCGGCCTTACCCTGCATGAGCTGCGAGACCGAAAGCAGGAAGTGCGCGGTGTAGTAGTTGCGTGGCACCAGGAGAGGCAGGCGTCCGTCAAGGGTGAAGAGGCGGTTATAGAGCGCCCGATCGACGTAGTTTGGGAAGAAGCGATACTCCACGTGCGGAGTGTCTGCGTAGATGCCTGCCGTCTCGAGGGGATCCAACACGAGAGCAAGTTGCGCCTCGGCAGCGGAGGGGTTCTTTGCCCGAAGAAGTTCGCTTGCGCGCTCAACTGCGCGCGAGAGGGCGTCGCCGTCCAGAAACTCCCTGCCCACCGACTCCGCATCGTCGCTAATCGAGCCCTCTATGAGCTTGGTTACCGTGCGTTCTGCCGCGCTGCGTACCGACGGGTCTGGGTCGTCCCCCGCAAGCTCCATGATGAGATGAACGTTTTGCTCGGTGGAGTCACTCAGGCGGGAGAGGATGTCCGCGGCTAGGTACTCTCGGTTGCATGCTTCGTTAATGGAAAGGCCCGATACGCGGTCGCATCCCAGCTCGTCAGAATAGGGGTGCTTGATCTTGCGTGTGGAGAGGCCCACGGCCTCATAGCGGCGCGGCGGGCAGAAGCGACGCTCGTCCAGTGAAAACGTCTGCTCCACCGGCCTGAGGATGCCGTCCTCGTAGCGCATCGCGGGCGCAAACGAGTGATAGACCACCGAGAGGTCGCCCAGATCAGAGAGGTCGAGCTTGGAGAAGCGCCAACGGTCAAAGTCCACCGAGAGGTAGCAGGCCGTGCGGGTCGCGCTCTGGACGGTGCCCGCAACCCAAACGTGCTTGATGAGCTCGGAGCAGCGGAAGGCCGCATTGGCGACGAGCAGCGCAAGCTTGAGCGAATAGTCAGACGCGGCCTTTCTGCGCATCTCGCGGCTGGTGGCCACAAGGCCGAGGTCCTCAACGTAGCGGGTGGCGGGGAAGGTTGCCTCGGGCGGAAGCTCCATCTGGATGGCCACGTTGCCGTCGTTGACGTTGACGCGCCACGTCGCGGCCAGGCGATGCGGCAGCTGGAACGACTCGATGGCAGTGGAGATGCCCATGCGCACGGCCCACTCCGTGTCGGGGGAATCGTCTTCGGAGAGGGGGATGTGCTCGCTGAGGCTTGGCGTCTGCGACGCGATGGAATGTGTGAGCTTCTGTAGCAGCTGGTAGTGCTCCTCCACCGAGCGTGCGTCGGGATCGTCAAAGTAGGTGTCGCTGAAGCGAAGCGCGTTGAGCGCTGCTTCCAACGAAAGCACCCGAATCTTGGCCAGATACGGCAGCTTGCGGTCATGAATGCGCAGGTAAAACATATGGGAGGCGGGTGGCCGCACGATGCGCAGGTGCGGCAGCTTGACATCAGACTTGAAGAGCCCGGCTTCCACGAGCAGACGTGCGGCATACTGCTCGAAGGGGGATGGCATGTCGGTGCCCTCGGCCTCGCGCGTGCGGATGTCTCCCACAAAAAGCTTGAGCTCGGCGATGGGGTCCATCACGCCCACGATGCGCCGGCTGAGCGCCGTCAGGTCAAGGGTGCTCGGAGGTTTCTCCCCAAGGTCCCACTCGTCGAGGTCGGTCACGCTGGGGGTGATGTCGACCTCGGGGGCCTCAGTGGTGCTGGGAACGACTGGCGTGCTCGAGGGGCGTGACTCAATTGCCTGAGGAACGGAAACCTCCTCATGTTGTTCAATCGCGACCAGTTCCTCTGGCGATGCCTGCGGTTGCTCATCGGGTACCTGAAGCTCTTCGAGGTGCAGATACGCCAAGTTAAGCACGAAGGAACCAATGAGGCATCCTGCGAAGAGCGCCACAAAAGGGGTAATCCCGGAGCCGCTCGAAACACCGAGAGCAAGGAAGTAGAGGAGGACTCCGACAAGCGCCATGAACGCGCTGCGAAGCAGCCTGGAACCAGCACCCTTATCGCCCTTGGTTGTCATATGCCTCCTGGATTGCACTTCTATTCTTTATACCCCAAGGGTGATGGGAGTTGCATCGGTGTACGGATCCGATTCTTCTTGACAAGAAACCAATGTGATATCACAATAGTTTCAGCCAACGAAAGAACGTTGGTTAGGGGCACATGGGGAATCTGGCCTGTGGAGTGGCCGCCCAAAGCCCAAGAAAGGAATGTACGATGAGCGTTGAGAAGAGGGTGCACGCGGCAAGTGGCTGGGGCATGCTCGGTTTGGTGATCCTTGGGTACTTGGTGAGCCCGGTGCTCATGTTGTGGTCCATCATCATGCTGAACAGCTACGACGCAACGTTTGGCGGTTTGCTGATGCTGTTGTTCTCGTGCCTGGTGTTCACGGCGGCCATAATCGCGAGCTGCGGCTTCTTCACCCTGCAGCCTGGACAGGCACGCGTCTGTGTGCTGTTTGGCAAGTACGTGGGCACGGTCCGCGACGAGGGCTTCCGCTGGGCCAACCCGTTCTACTCCCGCAGCTTGGGCGGCTCGAGCCAGGGTGCCGCAGAACCGGCTGTGACAGCGGGGGAGAAGGGCGTTGAGGTCAAGCTGGGCAGGCACCAGCACAGCTCGAAGATCTCTACGCGTGCACGCACCTACACGGGTGACCGCATCAAGGTCAACGACAAGATGGGCAACCCCATCGAGATCGCGACCGTCATCGTGTGGCACGTGCAAGACACCGCCAAGGCTCTGTTTGACGTTGACGACTACGAGTCCTATGTGGAGATGATCACCGAGACCGGTCTGCGCCACGTGGCAAGCCTCTATGCCTACGACCACATGGAGGACGATGACACCAATGCCTCAAACACCATCACGCTGCGCACCAACATCGAGGAGGTGTCCGAGGCGCTGAAGGCCGAGCTTGACCGCAAGCTCGAGGTTGCCGGCGTCGAGGTTGACGACGCACGCCTGACGCATCTTGCCTATGCTCAGGAAATCGCCCAGGCTATGCTTCGTCGTCAGCAGGCCGAGGCCATCATCGCAGCACGCAAGAAGATCGTCGAGGGTGCCGTCTCCATGGTCGACATGGCACTTTCGCAGCTCTCCGATGGTGGCGTGGTTGACTTTGACGATGACCGCAAGGCTGTCATGGCGTCGAACCTCATGGTGGTGCTCTGTGGCGACAACGAGGCCCAGCCCGTGGTCAACACCGGCTCCCTGTACTAAAGAATGCTGACGGAACCCAGTCATGGCCGCGCGTAAACAGTATCCGCTGCGCATCGATCCCGAGGTTTGGCATGCGGTCGAGCGCTGGGCAGAGGAAGACATGCGCAGCGCGAATGGCCAGGTAGAGTGGATCTTGCGACAGGCGCTCAAGCAGGCTGGGAGGCTATCGGAAGGCAAACGCGCAAAGAACTGCGGGGCCGACCAGTCAGACGAAGCGACGTAGGAACCAAGCATGCGTGATTGGGCCAAGCCACATGTGGCTTGGCCCTTTTTTGTTTTCGACGCAATGGTTGGATGGGGCGTCGGAAGACCGATATGTGCACTCGCGGTGAAGAATATGCCATTCCCCTTGGATTGCCCTTGAACGGTTGAACTTATGAGCAATTGCTCATATATTGAATACAACAACGAGTGTAAGAGGGGATACCTATGACCGTAGAACAGATGCATGAACACCTCGACCAGAGCATCGCGTGCTTCTTCTCCGACGAGGACGTCATCTATGAGGCAACGCAGATCTTCGACGCGCTGTCCGACTATACGCGCTTCCGCATCCTCGCGGCCCTGTGTGAGGGCGAGCGCGGGGTGTCGGACCTGCAGGACCTCTGCCAGGTATCGCAGTCGGCCATCTCGCATCAGCTCCGCATGCTGCGCGACCGCGGCCTGGTGACCGCGCGTCGTGAGGGGCAGCGGGTGATCTATCGGTTGGCCGACGAGCATGTGGCGCTGCTGATCAGCGTTGGCCTGAGCCACGCCGCAGAGCTGACGGGCAAGGAAGGGGAGTAGCCATGGCGCACGAGCACGAGCATCTTCACGCGGAGGGCGTGGAGGAAGAGCACGAGCACGAATGCTGCTGCGAGCATGAGCACGAGCACTGTGAGTGCCATGATCACGATGACCATGACTGCTGCGAGCATGAGCACGATTGCTGCTGCGAAGACCATCACCATGGCGAGCACCACGAGCACCACCATCACCACCATCACCACGACCACGGCGACCATTGCTCCTGTGGCTGCGATTGCGACCATGACCATGAGCATGTACCCGAGACGCGTGAGCTCTCCGAGGCGCCAACGCTGAGCTATCACGTGCTGGACATCGATTGTCCCAACTGTGCGCTCAACGTCCAAAACGCGGTGCGCATGCTCACGTGCGTGAAGGATACGCGCATCGTCTATGCCACGGCAACGCTCGACGTGGTGCTCGAAGACGACGCCAACTCCTTCGAGGCGCGCCGCGAGATCCTCGAGACCATCCGCTCATGCGGACAGGACCTCGAGCTCTCCGAAGAAGAGCGCGAGGAGCTCTCTGCCGAGCGCAGCTGGTACCAGGAGAACCGTGAGCGCGTGCTCATGCTCATCTCGGGGACGATGCTCGTCGCGGGCCTCATCACCGAGCACATCATGGGTAACGAGACGCGCGCCATTCCGTTCTACGTGCTGGCTGCCGTTGCCGGCTTGGTCTTTGTCGCGCCGATGGCGTTTGCGGCGCTCAAGCGTCGCACGGCTGACATGAACGTGCTCATGGGCATCGCCGTGCTTGGCGGCCTCATCATGGGCTTTGCGGGCGATCCCTCCACGTTTGGCGATGCGGCCATCGTCATCTTCCTCGACCAGATCGGCGAGTGGCTCGAGGGATGGTCCATGCGAAAGACCTCTGGATCCATCAAGGAGCTCATGAAGCTTGCGCCTGAGGAAGCGCATCTGGTGCAGGGGGAGGGCCCTGACGCGCATGTGGAAGACGTGGCCGTCGAGGACGTCGAGGAAGGCGAGCGCATTCGCGTGCTCCCTGGCGAGCGCGTTCCGCTGGACGGTGTGATCCTGGTGGGCAGCTCGTCCTTCAACGAGGCCGCCATCACGGGCGAGAGCACGCCCAAGGACAAGGGTGTGGGCGCCGAGGTCTATGCGGGCTCACTCAACACGACGGGTGTGGTTGAGCTTGAGGTCACGGCCGATGAGGACTGCACGATGCTGTCACGCATCGTCGCCATGGTTCAAGGCGCGCAGGCAGAGAAGGCTCCCTACGAAAGCTTTGTGGACCGCTTTGCCGCTGTCTACACGCCCATCGTGGTGTGCTGCGCCCTCGTGGTTGGCATCGGTGTGCCGCTCGTGCTCTCGCTGATGGTCGGGTTCTCTGGTCAGCTCTGGCATGACTGGATCTATCGCGCGCTCTCGCTTCTGGTAGTTGCCTGCCCCTGCGCGCTCGTCATCTCCACGCCGGTTTCGTTTGTCTCGGCCATCACGCGCGCCGCGAACAACGGCGTGCTGGTCAAGGGCGGTGCCTACTTTGACATTGCGAGCAAGGTGACGGCGATGTCCTTTGACAAGACGGGTACGTTGACCACGGGCAATCCGTCGGTGGTGGGCATGCGCGCGCTTGGCGGGGCGAGCGAGGCCGACGTGCTGGCGATTGCCCACGCGCTTGAGGACTCGTCCACCCACCCGCTGGCCCGCGCCGTGGTCGCCCGAGCGCACGAGCTCGACGTACCGGAGCTTGAGGCCACCGATGTCCAGGAGATTGCCGCCAACGGTGTTAAGGGCACGGTCGCAGGCGTTTCCTGCGCCATCGGAAAGCTTGCGTTTGCGCAGGAAGAGGGCAACGTCTCTCCCGAAGCCGAGGCCGCGGTGTCCGAGCTCGCCAATCAGGGTGCCACCGCGCTGGTCATCATGCGTGGGGGAGAGGCCCTGGGCGTGGTAGGCGTTGCCGACACGATCCGTCCCGAGGCCGCCGAGGCCATGGCGGGTATCCGCAACGCTGCGCACGTGCAGACGCTCGAGATGCTTACCGGTGACAACCTTCAGGCCGCCGAGGCCATCGCCAAGCCCATCGGCATGACGCATGTGGTGTCCGAGCTGCTTCCGGATGGCAAGGTGCAGTACGTGCGTGACCTGCAGGCCGACGGTCAGGTGGTCGCGATGGTGGGAGACGGCATCAACGACGCTCCCGCGCTTGCCACGGCCGACCTGGCTATCACGATGGGCGCCGCCGCGTCTGACACGGCACTTGAGGTGGCAGACGTCGCGCTCCTCTCGGACGACCTCCTGCAGCTGCCACGCTTCCTTGCGCTGTCGGTGCGTACCATGCATGTGGTGACGGAGAACATCTGCTTCGCCATTCTGGTCAAGGCGCTCGTGTTTGTGCTGGTCATCGCTGGTGTGGCGGGCATGGGTGCCGCCGTCTTCGCCGATACGGGCGTGGCGGTCATCGTTATCCTCAACGGCATGCGCCTGATACTCGACTCGACGTTCGCGTGGTAACCCCACCCCAAGCGGATGTTGACATCGGACCGGTCCCTTCGGTCAACATCAGCAGGATTAAGCTGCTGATGTTGACCGAAGGGACCGGTCCGATGTCAACATCCGCAAAGAACCTGACTATTCTGTTATGTGTCGGTTTTGTGTGCGGTGCGACAATGGAAGCCCGTAGCTCGTGTAAAGGGTGTGTCCAACCCAAAGCAAAGGAGTCAACATGAACAAGAGTCTGCGCGCGGTTGCGGCAGCAGTTGCCGTGGCGCTCGGTGTCGTGCTCGCGGGATGCGGCTCGCGTACCGTGGTGGTATCCGAAGGCCAGCAGACCAACGTCATCACGGTGAATGCGTCCAGCGAGGTGAAGGTGGTCCCAGATAAGGCGAGCTTCTCCGCCGAGGTAATGGCGATGGCTGCGACGGCCGAAGAAGCGCAATCGCAGGGCTCTGATATGACCAACGCCGTCATTGATGCCCTCGTCGCCGCTGGAGTGGACGAGAAGTCCATCCAGACGAGCTACACCAACCTCTCGCCGACCTATGACTGGTCATCAGACGAGCCGAAGGTCACGGGTTATGAGCAGCGTACGAGCCTGCAGGTGAGCGACGTTGACCTCGATGTGGTCGCTGCGCTGATGCAGACCTGTGTCGCGGCCGGTGCGACGGGCGTGTACGGCCCCAACTACTATGCGAGCACCTATGACGAGGCCTACGCCCAGGCCCTGACCGAGGCCATCACTGCCTCGCGCGAGAAGGCGGCGGCGATGGCCAAGGCGGCGGGTGTCAGCCTTGGTGACGTGGTCTCGATTGTGGAGGGGTACCAGAACACCATGTATCGTGCCACCAACGAGTCCGCCGACTTCGAGATGGCCTTAGGCGGGGATGCGGGCGGCGGCGAAATGAAGGTTGCCCCAGGAGAAGTGAGCGTCGAGGCACAGGTGACGGTCAGCTACGCGATTGGCTGACACACCGCGGCTTTTCGCATCAAGTAAGCGGGCCCGTCACGCTTTCGTGACGGGCCCGCTTACGGGTCAAGAGCCTACCAGCCTTCGATGGTGTCTATCTCGGCCTCGTTGCCCCGCAACAGCACGGTGTCAGGGCTTCCGCAGTGCGGGCAGGTCTTTCCGTGCTCGATAGTGTCATAGGTGCGTCCGCATGCGTTGCAGACCGTCACGGCGCTAATCGGCACGATTTCGAGCTCGGCACCCGCCAGAAGGTCGGTGCGGTCGGCGGCCCAACGCCAGCAGTCAAGCAGGTAATCGGGAAGCACGCCCGAGACCTCTCCCAGATTGAGCGTCACCTTGGAGATGGACGTAAGCTCGTTTGCCCGTCCGACCTCTTCCAAGGTGTCGATCATATGAAAGACGATGCCCAGCTCGTGCATTGGGGCGACCTACGCGTCCAGAAACGCGCGATATCCGCGGTATGCCTCGTAGACGTCAGCCTTGCTGGCAACCTCCCACGGGGCATGCATGGAGAGCACGGGCACGCCACAGTCGATGACGCTCATGCCGTAGCGTGCGAGCACATAGGCGATGGTTCCGCCGCCGCCCGCATCGACTTTGCCCAGCTCACAGGTCTGGAAGTGCACGCCGGCCTCATCCATGATGCGGCGAATCTCAGCGACGTACTCTGCGCTCGCGTCGTTGGAGCGCGCCTTGCCCCGTGCTCCCGTGAACTTCAGGAACGCGAGACCGTGGCCCAAGAACGCGGAGTTCTTCTTCTCGAAGACCGATGCGAAGGCGGGGTCGTATCCCACGCTGACGTCGCAGGACAGCACCTTGGAGTTGTGCAGGCATCGACGCAGCGACAGGGCGTCTCCCCCGCCCGCCAAAGCGCAAATCTCGGCCATGGTGTCCTCAAAGAAGGTGGAGGCCATGCTCGTGGCGCCCATGCTGCCAATCTCCTCCTTGTCGACGAGCAGCGTTGCCGCGGTGCGTCGAGGTTGCTCGCAGGCAAGCTGTGCCACGAGGCAGGGATAGGCGTTGGAGCGGTCGTCCTGGCCGTAACCCATGATCATCGAGCGATCGAGGCCAAGGTCACGAGCCGGACCGGCGGGAACCACCTCAAGCTCGGCAGAGAGGAAGTCCTCCTCGTCGATGCCCAGCTCGTCGGCGAGCAGCTGAAGGAGCTGAGCACGGACGGGCGTATCGTCGGCGTCGTCGTCCACCTTGAGGGGGCGGTTGCCCACCAGCACGTCAAGGGCCTCGCCCGGGATGAATTCAGACGCCTTCTTGCTCATTTGCTCGCTGCCGAGGTGGGGGAGAAGGTCGGTGATGTAGAGGACGGGGTCAAACGGATCCTCTCCGATGCGCACCTCGATGGTGGAGCCATCCTTCTTGCAGATGACGCCATGAAGCGCGAGCGGCAAGGTCACCCACTGGTATTTCTTGATGCCACCGTAGTAGTGCGTGTCAAGGTAGGCGAGGCCATCCGTCTCGTCCAAAGGTACCTGCTTGACGTCGAGGCGCGGGCAGTCGATGTGAGCGCCAAGGATGTTCAGGCCGTTTGCGAGCGGCTCGGAGCCGAGCTCTACCAAAAGCAGCATCTTCCCGCGATTGACGGCGTAGACCTTATCGCCCGCGCGGAGCGTGCGACCCTCGCGAATGCAGTCTTCAAGGCATGTGTAACCCGCCTGTTGCGCCATCTCTATGCCAGCGGCACAACACTCGCGCTCGGTCTTGTTGGCGCTGATGAACGCCATATAGTCAGAGGTCAGGGCTTCAAGCTCATCGAGCTGCTCGGGTGTGTAGTCGTTCCAGGCGTTGGGTCGTTTCACGAGCGGTCCTTTCAAGGGCGGGTGGCTGGGCAACGCGTGTTGCCCAGCCGATTATGAGTCGTTTCTACTTACTTTGAGGCCAACGGGCCCTTCTTGCCACGCAGAATCTTGATGCCACGTTTGGCGGCATACGGCAGCACGGCCTTGATCTTGTCCTCCGCCTTGTACATGGTACTGGCCTCGGGCACATCGCGGTGCAGGTGGATGGCATCAAACTCGCAACGTGTGGTGCACAGACCGCAGCCGATGCACTTGTTCTCGTCCACGATGGAGGCGCCGCACGAGAGGCAACGTGCCGTCTCGGTACGAATCTGCTCCTCGGTGAAGGTCAAGTTGGGGTCATGCCAGTTGTGCAGGATCTGCTCAACGCGCTCGCAAGGTGGAATCTGGCGGCCGGCATGGTCGTAGCCCAGGGGATTCAACACGATGTCTGACTTGTCGAGCTCGACATAGTAGCGCTGGTTGCGCGAGACGGTGAGGCTCGAGCCGGTCTGCACGAAGCGGTGCAGGCTGATGGCGGCCTCGTGACCTGCGGCGATGGCGTCGATGACGAACTTGGGGCCGGTGTACACGTCGCCGCCAATGAAGATGTCCGGCTGTGCGGTCTGGTAGGTCACCGGGTCGGCCGCGACGCGGCCACCACGTCCAACCTCGATGGCGCTGCCGTCCAGAAGGTTGCCCCACACGATGCTCTGTCCGATGGAGAGGACCACGTTATCGCAGGGGACGAAGGTCGTGGTCGCATCGTCGTAGGTTGGGGAGAAGGTGCCGTCGGGATGGTAGACGTTGGTGCAGCGCTTGAACGTGATGCCCCGTACCTTGCCCTCGTCGTCGACCTCGATGGAGGCTGGCCCCCAGCCGTTGACGATCTCGACGCCATCCTCCTCGGCCTCCACAACCTCATGCGGAAGGGCCGGCATCTCGTCGCGCTGCTCGAGGCAGACCATCTTCACGTCCTCGGCGCCACAGCGACGCGACACGCGCGCGGCGTCGATGGCCACGTTGCCGCCACCGACGACCACGGTCTTGCCGGTGACCTCGTACGCGGGATCCTCAAGTGCCGCACGCAGGAAGTCGACGGCGTTCGAGACGCCCTGTGCGTCCTCGCCCGGGACGCCGACCGAGCGACCTCCCTGGCAGCCGATGGCCAGGTAGAACCCGGCGAAGCCCTGCTCGCGAAGCTCGTCGAGCGTGATGTCGACGCCCACCTCGACACCGCAGCGAATCTCGACGCCCATCTCGCGTAGCACGTCGATCTCGGCAGCAACCACGTCCTTCTCGAGCTTGTAGCTGGGGATGCCGTAGGTCAGCATGCCGCCGGGCTTCAGGCTCTTCTCAAAGACCACGGGGTTGTAGCCCATGTTGGCGAGATAGTACGCGCAGGTGAGGCCTGCAGGGCCCGCGCCCACGATGGCGATCTTCTCCGGCAGGCGTCCACGCGTCGAGGGAATGACCGGCTCCGGCACATAGCGATGCTCGGCCTCGAGGTCCTTCTGTGCGATGAACTTCTTGACGTCGTCGATGGCGACGGCCTCGTCCACCGTGCCGCGCGTGCAGGCGGCCTCGCAGCGCTTGTTGCAGATGCGTCCGCACACGGCGGGGAAGGGGTTCTCCTTCTTGATGAGGGCCAGCGCGTCGCGATAGCGGCCCTGAGCAGCCATGCGGAGGTACCCCTGGACCGAGATGTGTGCTGGGCACGCCACCTTGCATGGTGCGGTGCCGGTCTCGTGGCACTCCACGCGGTTGTTGTTCTTGTAGTCGGGGTCCCAGTCATCCTCGCCCCAGCTGCGGGCATCGGGCAGCGGCTGCTTGGGATACTCGACGCGGCCGTGCGTGGTCATAAGCTTCTGTCCAAGCTGCACGGCGCCGGCGGGGCACACCTCAACGCAGCCGGCACAGGCAACGCACTTCTCCTCGTCGACGTGTGCGCGGTAGGCGCTGGCGCTCATGTTGGGGGTGTTGAAGAGCTGGCTCGTGCGCAGGGCGTAGCAGACGCTGACGTCGCAGTTGCAGATGGCAAAGATCTTCTCCTCGCCGTCAATGTTCGTGATCTGGTGGACGTAGCCGTTCTTCTCGGCCTCAAGGAGGATGTCGATGACCTCGTCGTAGGTGATGAAGTGGCCCTTGCCGGTCTCGACCAGGTAGTCCGCCATGTCGCCGATGCCCAGGCACCAGTTTTGCGGGTCGCGTCCGCCGTTGTCGCCACGGGCACGCTCGGCGAGGGCGCAGCTGCAGGAGCTTGCGGCATAGCGATCGTACTTCTTGAGCCAATGGCTCAGGTGCTCAACGGAGGCGGTGACGGTCTCCTGCTTGATGGCGTGCTCGACGGGGATGACGTGCATGCCGATGCCCGCACCTCCGGGAGGCACCAGCTTGGTGGCCACGGTGAGCGGCAGATAGGTCATGCGCTCAAAGAACGTGCCAAACTCCGGGTGTTCCTCAAGTAGGTGCTGGTTCATGACCGTGAACTCGGCCGAGCCGGGCACGTAGCGCGGCAGCACGTAGCGGCGTTCGTGGTTAGGGTTCTTGCCGTCAAGGTTTTCCCAGTTGTACTCCATGATGCCCTTGTAGCAGAGGTCATCGAGGAGCTGCTGTACGCGTGCGGGGTTCATCCCGGAGCCCTCCACCACCTCTTGGAAGGTCTCAGGCACGCGCACCTTCATGTGCTTGAGGAGCTCCGCCTCCGTCTCGGTCATGACGGCCGCGAGGCCCCAGTACTCGGGGTCGTTCTGCGTTGCCTTGCGCAGGTGCAGCTTGATGGGGATGCGGTCCGTGATCTTCGCGCCTTCGCGCAGCACGCCTAGCTTGAGCGGCTCGGCTGCCGCGGGGCCCGGCTCGTCGGGCGTTGCGGGCTTCCAATGCGTGGCGGTGTCGTTCTCGGAGAAGTACTCGTCCGCGATCATGTGATGGGGCTCGCCGTTTGGCGTGGCCGTGGGAATGACGTTGCGGGCGGATATCTCCTCGTCAGTCATGTCTCCGCGCATGGCCAGCGCGCGCTCCTCGACGCTGGCGCCGCCGTAGGCGTCCTGAGGGCGACCGGTCGGGCCTCCTGGCCTGTCAAACTGGTTCATGTTCCTCTCCTTATGACTCAGCGGGCGCTTCCCCGTGCGTCCACTACGCTTTCCACTGCCTGACTTCGTTACGCAGCCACCCATACCAGGCGTCCATGCCCTCGCCGGTCTTTGCCGAGACGGGCAGGATGGTGGCACGCGGATTGCGCAGCCGCACATTCTTCTCAAGCTCCTCCAAGCTGAAATCGAAGTACTGCGCGACATCCATCTTCGAGACAATGACGAGGTCAGAGACCTCAAACATGAGCGGATACTTGAGCGGCTTGTCATGTCCCTCCGGCGTGGAGAGGATCATCACCTTGCGGGCGGCCCCGGTATCAAACTCTGCCGGGCAAATGAGGTTGCCCACGTTCTCAAGAAAGACGAGGTCGAGCCCCTCGGTGCCCAGCTCGTGCAGGCCCTGCTCGGTCATGGCGGCGTCCAGGTGGCACATGCCACCGGTGTGAAGCTGTACGGCTCGCGCGCCGTGGCTCTGCACCGTGTAGGCGTCAACGTCAGAGTCAACGTCGGCCTCCATCACGCCAATGGCGAGCTCGTCGCGCAGAGCATCGAGCGTGGCCGAGAGCAGCGTGGTCTTGCCCGAGCCTGGCGAGCTCATGAGGTTGATAAGCATCGTGCCTTGGTCATGAAGCCGCTCGCGCAGTGCCTGGGCAGCACGGTCGTTGTTTGCCAGCACGTCTTCCTTGACCTCGATGACCTTGATGCGGTCCATGGCCGTCCTCTCGATGAATCAGTTTTGCAATTTGCTTTCTATTCTAATTCGGTTCATGCGATTGTTGACGGAAACGGGCCCCGCCGGTCAACATCAGCAAGACCTTGTGCTGATGTTGACCGGCGGGGCCCGTTTCCGTCAACAATCGCCGTGGGGCTGGGTTACTTTCTGCCCCAGAGCAGGCCTGCGCCGCTGATCATCCAGGGAGCCTTCACGTAAGCGGGGACGAACGGCGCGTCCTCGGTGTGGGGCTCGAAATGCACTTCAGCGATGCCGTCACGGCGGAGCTCATCGCAGAAGGCCTCCATGTCGCCGTACATCGACTGCTGGCACATCATGTCTTGCAGCGCAAAGGCGCCGCCCGGCTTCAAGACGCGCAGCGACTCGCGAATGAGGGCGTGCTTGTCGGGCTCGGAGGACACCTCGTGATAGACGAAGTTGCTTACCACCGCATCGAACGACTCGCTCGCGAAGGGGAGGGACTCGGCATTGCCGCGCGAGAACGTGGCGCGATCTCCCACGCCCTCGATCTGCGCGTTACGTTCGCACTGTTCGCGCGAGTATGCCCAGTTGGCGCCCCACATATCCACGCCGTGTACCTGCGCCTGGGGGAAGGCCTTGGCGCAGCGGATGGTGAGCGCACCGGCCCCACATCCCACGTCGAGAAGCGTCCCCTGGCCATTCCAGGGGAGGTGGTCGACCACAATCTGGTGAATCTGCCCCATGAGCGCGCCACCCTCAAAGTCGAATTCGCGGCGGCAGGCGGTCATGTAGGCGCTCATGCCTGCTGCGGCGCACGTGACGCCGGCACAAGCTAAACCAAAGATGCGGGTGGCCTTGCGCGCGGCAAGCACGACGGAGGCAATGCCGACGGTTGCCGTCGCGCCCCACAGTGCCTTGATCATGGGTGCCGGCACCCAATTGCCATAGTCTGGACGCTCGTCCATGAGATGCTCCTTGTGTCAGGCGGCATGGCGCCGCGAGTGCGTGTCAGGGGTATGGTACCGCAACGTCAGGCGTGACCTGAGCTACCTCCCAAGCAAAACGGCCTCGAGCTCGGCGGTGGTGTCTACCACCGCCGTGGCACCAGCGCTCACCAGCTCCTCGCGCGTGCCGGTGTTTCCGAAGAGCACGCCTACGCAGGGGATGCCTACGGCCGTGGCACCCTGCACGTCGTGAAAGCGGTCGCCCACCATGACGGCTTCGTCGGGTGAGCATCCTGTGGCCGCGATGGCCGCTCGGATGGCCTCCTCCTTGGTCTCCACCACGCCCTTCTGGCTTCCGATGGCCGCGTCAAAGAGCTCTGTGGCGTTGTTGTCCGCCACGCCACGCATGATGAGGGTGTGCAGCTTTGAGGAGGCTATGCAGGTCTTACGTCCCGCCTTGCGCAGGTGTTGGACCATGGTGGCGATGCCAGGGAAGAGAGGCCAGGCGTCAACACCTTTCTGAAAGTAGATCTCGCGGTATCGACGGGTGATTGCTGAAGCATCGTCTGCGCTCACCCCAAAGACCATGCTGAAGGCTTGGGGGAACGGCGGGCCGATGAGGTCGCCAACCTTCTGGGCAACCTCATCCTGCGGAATGCCCCAATCGAGCAACACCTTGGTCGCCGTATCTACGATGGCAGGCTTGGTGTCGGCAATGGTGCCGTCGTAATCGAAGACGACGCAGCGGCGGTTCGCGACGTCGATCCCGTGACGCGTAATCATCAGTTCTCCTTCGTCCGTTTTCTCCATGGTAGCGCTGGATGGCGTTGCGTCGCGTGTTTCCACACTGCAACGTAGCGATAGGGATTTATGTGAATACGGAATCTCTCGGCTATCATTCACCCGTCGAAAGATACCTCTTACCGAAAAAGGAGGCAGCATGTCTCGCGTCTACAACTTTTCTGCCGGTCCGGCAGTGCTTCCCGAGGACGTCCTTCGCGAGTGCGCCGACGAGATGCTTGACTACCGTGGCTGTGGCATGTCCGTCATGGAGATGAGCCACCGCTCCAAGATGTACCAGCAAATCATCGATGAGGCCGAGGCCGACCTTCGTAACCTCATGGCCATTCCCGACAACTACAAGGTGCTCTTCCTGCAGGGTGGCGCTTCCCAGCAGTTCACCGCCGTGCCCATGAACCTGTGCGCGCTTCCTGGCGCCAACGGCAAGGCCGACTACATCCTCACTGGCATGTGGGCCAAGAAGGCCTATCAGGAGGCCGCCCGCTTCATCGACGCCCAGGCCGTCGCCAGCAGTGCCGACAAGACCTTCTCCTACATCCCCGACTGCTCCGACCTGCCCATTCGTGAGGATGCCGACTACGTCTACATCTGCGAGAACAACACCATCTACGGCACCGTGTACCACGAGCTTCCCAACACCAAGGGCAAGATCCTCGTCTCTGACGTGAGCTCCATGTTCCTGTCCCAGCCGCATGACGTCGAGAAGTATGGCGTCATCTACGGCGGCGTGCAGAAGAACGTCGGCCCCGCCGGCCTCGTCATCTCGGTCATCCGCGAGGACCTCATCCCCGAGGGCGCCGTCGACGGCTGCCCGACCATGCTCAACTGGCGCACGCAGGCCGACGCCGGCAGCATGTACAACACCCCGAACTGCTGGGCCATCTACGTCTGCGGCAAGGTCTTCAAGTGGCTGCTGAACAAGGGCGGCCTCGCCGAGATGGCCAAGCTCAACCAGGCCAAGGCCAAGGTCCTGTATGACTTCCTGGACGAATCCGACCTCTTCAAGGGCACCGTTCGTGCCGAGGACCGCTCGCTCATGAACGTGCCGTTCGTGACTGGCGATCCCGAGCTCGACGCTCAGTTTGTCAAGGAGTCCCAGGCCGCCGGCCTCGAGAACCTGAAGGGTCACCGCTCGGTGGGCGGCATGCGCGCCAGCATCTACAACGCGATGCCCATCGAGGGCGTCGAGACCCTCGTCGCCTTCATGAAGGACTTCGAGGCCAAGCACTAGCACGAGGCGCTGCCCCGTCCCCAGGGTGGCGGGGCGCTGTATAAGGAGATATTCCATGTACCAGGTACACTGTCTGAACAACATCGCCAAGGTGGGCACTGACGAGCTGGGCGAGGGCTTCGTCCTGTCCGATCAGCTCAAGGGCACGCATGCCATCATGGTGCGTTCGGCGAGCCTCCACGAGGTTGACCTTCCGCGCGACCTTCTGGCCATCGCCCGCGCTGGCGCAGGCGTCAAC
Source organism: uncultured Actinomycetes bacterium (assembly GCA_900314645.1). Lineage (GTDB taxonomy): Bacteria > Actinomycetota > Coriobacteriia > Coriobacteriales > Atopobiaceae > UBA1367. The sequence goes on along the minus strand of OMWB01000004.1, from coordinate 58,907 downwards.
AACATCCCCATCGAACGCTGCGCAGAGCACGGCATCGTCGTCTTTAACACCCCTGGCGCCAACGCAAACGCCGTCAAGGAGATGGTCATCTCCGGCCTTCTGCTCGCTGCCCGTGACATCGTGGGCGGCATCGAGTGGGTCGAGGAGAACTCCGACGATCCCAATGTGGGCAAGCAGGCCGAGAAGGCCAAGAAGGACTTCGCCGGCAGCGAGCTCGCCGGCAAGAACCTCGGTGTCATTGGCCTTGGCGCCATCGGCGCGATGGTCGCAAACGCCGGCCGTAGCCTTGGCATGCATGTGTATGGCTATGACCCGTACCTCTCCATCAAGTACGCCTGGAGCCTCGACCGCCACGTTCGTCACGTCTCCAACATCAATGACATCTGGGCAAACTGCGACTACATCACCATTCACGTGCCGGCCACTGACAAGACCAAGGGCATGATTGGCCGCGACGAGATCGCCGCCATGAAGGATGGCGTCGTGCTGCTCAACTACGCCCGCGACGTCCTTGTGGACGAGATTGCGCTCACCGAGGCCCTGCAGAATGGCCACGTGCGTCGCTACATGACGGACTTCGCCAACTCCGTGACCACCCAGATGAAGCATGCCGTGGTGACCCCGCACCTTGGCGCCTCCACCAAGGAAGCCGAGGACAACTGCGCCATCATGGCCGCCCACCAGCTCCGCAGCTATCTGCTCGACGGCAACATCGAGAATTCCGTGAACTTCGAGCCGGTGGACTTCGGCCCGCTGTGCACGGACCTGCGCCTCTGCATCTTCCACAAGAACGTCCCCACGATGATTGGCCAGATTACCGGCCTGATCTCCAACGAGGGCGTCAACATCGACAACATGTCTGACAAGAGCCGTGGCACCGTTGCCTACTCGCTCATTGACATCAGCGGCGACTTCAGTGACGATGCCGTTAAGCGTCTGTCCGCCATCGAGGGTGTCATCCGCGTCCGCGCGCTGCGCAAGTAGCCGGAGTCACCAAAAAAGCCACGACGAGAGGATTCGCGCATGCGCGTCGAGCCTATCAACTGCTTCCGCCCCGTGCCTGAGCGCGCGGGGCGGTTTTCTGCCCCACCTTACGACGTCTTAGACGATGCTCAGGCACGTGCCTACGTCGCGGAGCGCCCGGATTCGTTCATGGCCATCGACCGGCCCGAGACGGCTTTCGATTCCGAGCATGATCCGTATGCGCCGGAGGTCTATCAGTACGCGGTAAAACTGCTGAATGACCGCGTAAAGGATGGGACGCTGGTACGCGACGAGCGCGAGTGCCTGTACGTGTACCGTCTCGAGGCGAACGGCCATTCCCAGACGGGCATTGTCGCGGCCGTCTCGGTAGACGACTACCTTGAGGGCACGGTTCGTCGCCATGAGCAGGTTCGCGAAGAGAAGGTGCGCGACCGCATTGCGCACATCTCGACGGTGACGGCTCAGACTGGCCCTGTCCTCGTCACGTATCCGGATTTCCCCGCCATCAGCTTCCTGGTGGGTCTCGTCTGCACCGGGGAGCCCCTGTATGACTTCGTGGCCGAGGATGGCGTCCGCCACACGGTGTGGCGCATCGCGCGTGAGGTGGCGGTCGAGTCGATCTGCGAGACCTTCAAGCAAGTTCCGTTTGGTTACATCGCCGATGGTCACCATCGCGCGGCAGCTGCCGTGCGCATGTGCGAAGAGGCGCGTGCTGCTGGCGACGCCGGTGCCCGGGATGCGTTTCTGGCTATTCTGTATCCTGCGAGCGAGATGCAGGTCCTGGCCTACAACCGTGTTGTCTCCGACACGAACGGCCTCTCTGAACAGGACCTCATTGACAAGCTCAAGGCAGCTCATCTGACGGTGGGGGAGCGTACCGCCGAGCCCGTTGTGCCCGCTGAGCATGGACATGTGGGAATGTACGCCTTTGGTGCCTGGCGTGACCTGGCCTTCGTTGACCTGCCGGAGGACTCGGGTGACCCAACCGCGCTGCTTGACGCCTCGCTTCTGCAGGCGCGCGTGCTCGGTCCCCTTCTGGGCATTGACGACCCGACCAGCGACAGCCGTATCCAGTTCGTGAGCGGAGCGGATGGTGCCGCGGAGCTTGAGCGACTTGCAGGAACTGATGGCGTGGCGTTCTTCATGTTCCCCACCTCCGTGGAGGAGCTCATGCGTGTCTCCGATGCCGGCATGCTCATGCCGCCCAAGTCAACGTGGTTTGCCCCCAAGCCAAGAAGCGGACTGTTCCTTCGCAGGGTGTAAGAACACAGACAAAGCTCTAACGGCGCTGTCACCTTGGGTCTGCCCCTAAGGTGACAGCGCCGTTCGTTTGCCGACCGAGTTATTTGTGGGCGTGGGCTTCTCCACGTTCCTCACTGCGCATATCTACATTCCCACCTACATTATGGACGTCGTAAAGATGGTGCGCGAACGCGATGCTTTGGATGACGTCGTGCTCATCTCTTCGGAGCAGGACGTCATCAGGTGTGCGGAGACCACCTACCCGGAGTTCGAGACAGGCCCGCTTTCCTTTACCGAGTTCGGCGACCTGTCGCTTCTTCAGTGCGACATGCTCCTCTTGGAAGAGGAGACCGCAACTGACGAGCACATCAACCAGGCTCACGAGGCAGGAAAGCAGACAGGCATCTGGACGGTGAGCACCCGGTCATCCATGGGAAAGGTTCTGAACAGCCGTGCAGACTACATCATCACTGATCGTATGGATTTAGCTGAGGAAGTGCAGAAGAGCCTAGACGAGCGCAACGATCTCCAAATCATCATTGACTGGTATTGCGCTTTGTAGGCTAGTGTCGCGCAAGCCTCTCTACTCAATCCCATTGACAGCAAGGTCGATGACCTTGTAAGCGCCGTCATAGATGCCCACCTTGTTGGCCGTCTCGATGTTGTCGCACATGAAGGCCACGAGCTCGCGGTCAAGCTGGAACGAGTCGATCATCGCGAGCACCTCGTCAGTGTCGTCGATCTCGTAGGTTCCGTCGCCCACCTCGGCAGCTCGGATGGCGCCCCAAGCCTCATGGCCGCCCACGCGATGGATCATCAGCTTGGGCACGGGATAGAAGCTGAACTCACTTGGCTTGGTCACGAGGACGTCGCTGCAGCGCATCAGCAGGTTTGAGGAATACACCGCGCTGAAGATGTCGGTGTCGCAGAAAGCGTGGATGCCGGTCAGCTCGCCATCGAGAGCACCCTCGGCAAGCGCGGCTACCTCGGCAAAGTTGTCAAAGTGACGCTCCGCCATGGCGGCAAGGCCCTCGACGCTGCTCTCGAGCGCCTCCCAGACGCCGCGGTGGTCGCCCACGTTGATGAGCAGCGTCGCCTGATCAGTCTTCACGTACGGAATGAGGCGCTCGATGATGGCGGCGAAGAGCTCCTGCTGCGCGCCCGCCCCGCCCACGCTGATGAGGTAGCGGATGGGGCCTCCGCCCAGAAGGCGTACGCGGCGCGCCTCACAGTCGTGGGCGATGTTGGCAACCAGCTCGTGGTCAATGTAGTGGCCCGTATAGACGATGCTGTCCAGAGGCATGGTCTTGAGCTGGCGCTTCTTGTCCATGCCGCGCAGCTGGTGATAGCCCAGGTAAGCGCTGGGAGTCTGCACGGTGTGGATGGAGCCCTCGGCAAGGTGCAGTGCCATGGGCCAGTTGTCGGGGATGGCGTTGACCACGTGCGTCAATCCGGCGTGCACGGCGGCCTGCGCGGGCCATACGTGCGTGCCTATGTACGGCGTGTCACGGGGAATGTCGCGGAAGAGCGGCACGCAGAGCTCGGCGTTCTTCTGGTCACCCGCGTTGTAGGAGAGCTGTCGGAACCCCTCGGAGTTGAGCGGCTCCCAGTACAGGCGGTTGAAGAGTCCCACCTTCTGGGAAAGGCGCGAGCCCAGGGAGTACAGGTCGTTCTGGTAGGCGATCACCTTGGAGCCGGTGGTCTGGTCAAAGGAGGCGAGGTCGAGCCAGTAGGGGGTGTAGCCCATGGCATGCGCGGCGGAGGCCATGGCCATGCTGATGCGATAGTGGCCAAACCCCATGCGGATGTTGCCCACGATGACGGGTGCCCCGTTGGCGCCGTCCACGGTGCGTTCGGTGACCGGCGGCAGCGCGGCACTCGCGGCATCCTGCTCGAGGTCCAGGGGCTCAGTGCCCATTACCAGGTTGCGCACGCCCAGGGCCTTGCCAATGACGGGCACGTCAGCACTGGCCAGGTGGTAGACGGCGTTCGTGTCATCGCCAAACTTCTTGAGGAACTTCTCCTTGCCCTTGACCGCCTTGCGGTAGGTTGCCTCGTCCTGCTGGTTACCGAAGGCGCTCCGGGCGCGGTCGTTCATGGATGCCATGGCGAATCCTCCTTGACGCATATCTGACGCGGTGATAGTCTGCCTATCAGTTGATAGTCAGACTATCACCGCGGGGAGGTGTCGTCAAGTGGAGCAGAGCGCGGACCCATTGGTACGCATGGAGGACGCATCGGACGCGTTGGTCGAGGGTTCCGACGCGCGTGCCATCTCGTGTGCGGCGGCGCTCTTCCTGGAGCACGGTATCGCGAGCGTCAAGATGACCGACATCGCCGAGGCGGCAAAGGTGGGGGTGGCCACGCTCTACCGACACTTCTCCACCAAGACGGGCATCGCCATCGCGGCGGCGACGCTTATGTGGGAGCGCTTCAACCAAAGCATCCTGACGCTCGTCGAGTCTGATGCCTTCCTCGCGATGAGCGGCGCCGAACGCCTTGAGGCGCTCTTCGGCGAGTACTGCGCAACGTACGTCTATCACACCAGCTTCGTCAATTTCCTCGACGAGTTCGATCACCTGCTGTTGGCCGAGCGCCCCGACGAGAAGGCGCTGGCGAGCTACACAGAGAAGGTCGACTCGTTTTACTTCGTCTTTGAGGATGCCTACCTGCTGGGACGGCAAGACGGCTCCATCGACCGCCAGGTAGACTTCCCTGTGTTCTATCGGGCGGTCGCGCATGCGCTCATGGGGGTTGCCACCAAGCTCATGCGCGGTGAGGTCATCCCCTCTGATGACTTCTCGGTCACGCGCGGCGCGGCTGAGCTGCAGTGCATTGTTGACATGGCGATTCGCTCGCTCCGAGTGGGGCGTTAAGGCCTGACGGCCGAGAAAGGAAAGGAAGGAAGAACATGGAGAAGAAGCTCGCGGACGGAAGGATTCTGCGCAACTTCGCGATTGGCCAGCTGGGTTGGGCAATCCTGTCGGGTGTAGTGAGCAACTGGCTGCTCTACTTCTACATGCCGAGTGAGGAGACCCTTGCCGCGGGTATGCCGCTGTTCATCACGCAGGGCATCGTCTTTGCGGGCATGACGGTCATCGGCCTCATCACGGCGTTCTGTCGTCTAGTGGACGGCTTCATCGACCCGTTCATTGCGAGCCGCTCTGACTCCCTCAACCATCCGCTGGGCCGCCGCATCCCGTTTTTGCGCTGGTTTGCCATTCCGTTCGGCCTGATGACGGTCATCGTGTTCACCCTGCCGGGCCTGGGCAACGAGCTCTTCAACGACGTCGCGCTGCTCGTCTGCCTCGTCCTCTTCTATGTGACGCTGTCGCTCTACTGCACGCCGTTCAACGCGCTCATCCCCGAGCTTGGCCGCACGCAGGAGCTGCGCGTCAACCTCTCCACGTTCATTTCTGTGACCTACTTCGTCGGTACGGCCACGGCCTATCTCGTGCCCACCATCGCTGGGCTCTTCGAGGGCCTCTTTGGCATCGCCAACGCCTACCGCGTCACCATCGCGATCCTCGCGACCTTCGCCGTCCTGTGCATGCTCGTCCCGGCCTACACCATCGACGAGAACGTCTACGCCGAGACTGAGCCCTCCACGACCCCGATGGGCGCCTCGGTCATGAAGACCTTCGCCAACAAGGAGTTCCAGGTCTTCGAGATCTCCGACATCCTGTATTGGGTCGCCATCACCATGTTCCAGACCGGCATGCCCTTCTACGTGACGAGCCTCATGGGGCTCGACGAGTCCATGAACTTCGTGCTCTTTGCCGGCATGACGGTCATCAGCCTCGTGTTCTACGCTCCCGTGAACATGCTGGCCAAGAAGCTCGGCAAGAAGCGCCTCGTCAGCTTCGCGTTCTTCTTCTTCTGCGTCGCCTTTGCGGTCACCACGGTGTGCGGCATGTTTGGCATCCCGGCTCTCGCATGGGGTGGCGCGGTGGCCGTGCTCGCCGCCGTTCCGATGGCCATCCTGGGCATCCTCCCGCAGGCCGTCCTTGCCGACATCGCCGAGTTTGATGCCGTGGAGACCGGAGAGAACCGCGAGGGCATGTTCTATGCGGCGCGTACCTTCTCCATGACGCTCGGCCAGTCGCTTGCCATGATCCTGTTCTCCTCCATCGCCACGATCGGCACCGGCGGCATGGGCTATCGCGTCACGGCGCTGGTGGCTACCGTGTTCTGCCTGCTTGGTGGTATGGTGTTCCTCCGCTACAACGAGGGCGGCGTCCTGAAGGTCATCACGGCCCACTCCGAGGCCTTGACGGGCACCACTGAGGAGTAAGGGATCGTATGCGTCAGATTAAGACCTCTTGGTCCATTCGCTATGAGTTGGCAGAGGGCGCGTCCGCGCGTCGCGTCACAGTAGACGAGCAAGGCATCGCCCGCCCGGCCGACTATGCCCGTGAGCTGGGTTTGGTTGTGAAGCGCCTTGAGGGCGAGGGCTTCATGACGAAGCGTGCCACCATCTGCCCCACCACTCCGGTGAATGTGACGTCCATCTCGGTCACGCTCCTTGACGTGGATGTGCTGGGTGCTGACGCCATCTTCCTGAGCGGCTACAACTCATGGACCCACTCGGTGGAGCGTCACCCGCTCGCGCGCATTCGTGGCCTGCATGGCGTGCCCACGGCGCTCGTCAACCGTTGGGTGCTCGACAATTCGGGTGACTACCGATTTGTGCCGCAGTCCGGTCTCCCGGGAGACCAACACGGCGTGGGCTATGGCTATCTGCGCTACGGCACCGACGTATTGATGGTGGGCTCCCTCGACGAGGACTCGGGCTACACCGTGGTACGCGAGTCCGCGCGTGGCAACGCTCTCAAGCTTGAGAAGGAGCCGCCAGAGCGCACGGTGCATGAGGGGGAAACGGTCGAGATCATCTCCTTTGCTGTCACGGAAGGCTCGGTGAACAGCGCCTTCTCATGCTATGCGTCGCTGATGGGCGTGACGGCGCGTCCCACCCCTCCGCTCGTGGGATACTCCAGCTGGTATCGGCACTATGGCGACATCAGCCACGAAAAGCTGATGGCTGACCTTGAGGGAACGGCCAAGCTCTTTGAGGGACGTGACATCCATCCGTGCAGGGCCGTGTTCCAGATTGACGATGGCTATGCACGCGTGGGTGACTGGACGAAACCAGACCCCGAGCGCTTCCCCGAGGGCATGGCATGCTTCACCAAGAAGTGCCGAGAGGCAGGGTTGGTTCCCGGCCTGTGGCTCGCGCCGTTTCTGGTTGAGAAAGAGAGCGCGATTGCTGCCGAGCATCCCGAGTGGCTCATGTGCGATGAGACGGGCGAGCTGGTCTCCGCAGCCGGAAACTGGAGTGGAGCCTGGGCGCTCGACACGCGCAATCCCGAGGTGCGGGAGCACATCAAGGGCTTCATGAGCACCGTGACGCGCGAATGGGGATACCGCCTGCTGAAGCTCGACTTCCTGTTCGGTGCGTGCCTCGTGCCGCACGACGGCATGAACCGCGGCCAGCTGATGGCCGACGCGCTTGAGCTGCTCCGAGCATCCGTTCCCGAGGACACATGGTTTGACCTCTGCGGCGTTCCGCTCATGTCTGCTTTTGGACGAACCGAGTACTGCCGCATCGGCTGCGACGTGAGCCTGGATTGGAACGGTGGCGCGCTGTACATGCGCCTGCTGCATCGAGAGCGCGTAAGCACTAAGCGCAGCCTGGACAACACGCTGGGGAGGGCGCACCTGGATGGAGTGGTCTTCCGCAACGACCCCGACGTCTTCTTCTTGCGCGACGACGTGAGCCTGACCGAGTCTCAGAAGCGGCAGCTCCTCATGGCGGATGTGACCTTTGGTGGCATGCTCTTGACGTCGGACAGCGTGGAGGACTGGGACGAGGACGAGCGCGCGCAGTTCGAGGAAGCGCTCAGGACGTTTGTCAACAGGCATCGATGAAACGAACGGTATGCTGACGGAGCTCAGCATGTTGTCGCTTGCTAGGAAGGGAGTTTGGGATGGCAGGGTTTGACCGAGCCGCTGCACGGAACCTAAGGGAGCGCTTTGATGCCGAATTTGGCCTCGGCGAGTGGCGTGAGCCATTCTTTGTGCAGGCACCAGGCCGCAGCGAGATTGCTGGAAACCACACTGACCACCAGGGAGGGACGGTCATTGCGGCTGCGGTCGACCGCTATGTGCGGGGTGTTGTCGCGGCCAATGAGGGCAAGCTCATCACCATCAACAGTGAGGGACATCCATCGAGTCAGATTCGCTGCGACGAGCTTGAGCCTCGTGAAGACGAGCGTAACACCACGGCCGCTTTGGTCCGTGGCATGGCAGCGCAGTTTGCCAAGCGCGGCTTCGTGCCTCAGGGGTTTGACGCCACGCTTACGTCGAGCGTGGCGGCGGGCTCCGGATTGTCGAGCTCTGCGGCCTTCGAGCTTGAGCTGGGCCAGGCCATGAACGTGCTATGGGCCAAGGGCCTGCTCTCGCCTGAAGAGCTTGCCGTGATGGGACAGGCGGCTGAGCGCGAGTGGTTTGGCAAGCCGTGCGGCTTGATGGATCAGGCGTCGTCGGCGTTGGGCGGCATTCAGCACATGTCGTTCGCCGTGCCGGGAAAGATCGATGCCGACCCCATCGACTTCGACTTCGCTGATGCGGGTTATGCGCTCTGTCTGTGCTCGGTAGGGTCAAGCCATGAGGACCTGACCGATGAGTACGCCGCGGTTCCTGCGGAGATGACGGCCATCGCTCACGCTCTCGGCGTGGAGCGCCTCGGGCAGACGCTGGAGGTCACCTTCGCTGAGGAGCTGCCGCAGCTGCGTGCCGCATATGGAGACCGTGCCATCTTGCGTGCCATCCACTTCTTCCGCGAAGAGCGTTTGGTTGAGCGCCGTGCCAAAGCGCTCCGCGAGGGAAGTATGTATGACTTCTTGGGCTTGACGCGGCTCTCGGGGGCGAGCTCAGCCATGTATCTGCAGAACGTGTCCGTGGCGGGCTCTGCCGAGCAGCCGGCGATGCTGGGCCTTGCCGTTGCTGACGAGATGCTGGGCACGCGCGGTGCTGTGCGCATCCACGGTGGTGGCTTTGGCGGAACCGTGCAGGCGTTTGTGCCGCTTGAGCAGGCGGAGTCGTTCTGTATAGGCATGGACTTCGTGTTTGGTGAGGGCTCCTGCCAGATTTATCACGTGGACCATGACGGAGCGCGAGCGTGGCGCCTCTAGGAGGAACTATGACAAACAGTGGAGTGACGAGGGTTGCCGAGGCGGCCTCTTGGTTTGTGCGCTATGCCCTTGAGCAGGGCATCATTGAGCCTGAGGATCAGGCGTGGGCCTTCAACCGACTGCTCGAGGCGGTAGGGGCATATGGTCCCGCGCCACTTGAGGTGGCTGCCGATGCGTTCACGCTCGACACGGCCCTTGATGAGCTGGCAGAAGCTGGCGTTGCCAACGGCATGGCCGAGGACACGGCGACCGGTCGTGACCGCCTTGTGATGCGTGTTGCTGCCGCAATCATGCCGCGTCCGTCAGAGATTGCGGCGAGCTTTGGGGCGCTCAGACTCTCTGAGGGACCAAAGGCAGCTACTGATTGGTTCTACCAGCTCTGCTGCGACGTCAACTACGTACGTCGCTCCGCCATCGCGCGCAACCTTGAGTGGGTGACGGACACCACGTGGGGTCCGTTGGAGATCACCATCAACAAATCCAAGCCTGAGAAGGACCCGCGCGATATCGCGGCCGCGGGCGCCGCACCTGCAGGGGAGGCATATCCGGCCTGCCAGCTGTGCGTTGAGAACGAGGGATACTCGGGCAAGCCTGCCGCTCTGGCCGGCGGCCATCCAGCTCGTCAGAACCTCCGCATCGTCCCCATCGAGTTGGGTGGCGAGCGGTGGGGCTTCCAGTACAGCCCGTACGCGTACTTCGAGGAGCACTGCATCGCCATGAGCGCAGAGCATCGACCGATGCATGTGGACCGCGCGGCGCTTGGCTGCCTGCTGGACTTCGTGGACCTCTTCCCGCATTACTTCATCGGCTCCAATGCCGATCTTCCCATCGTGGGCGGCTCAATCCTCAGCCATGACCACTTCCAAGGCGGTTTGCACGAGTTCCCGATGATGCGCGCCGAGGTGACGCAGACCTTTAGCCTCGCACCGTTCTTCTCCGTCCGTGGCGAGGTGCTGCGCTGGCCGCTTTCGGTCCTGAAGCTCTCGTGCGACGACCGCGACGTATTGCAGGAAGCCGCCGTCTACGTGCTGGATGCGTGGCGCGACTGGACGGATGAGCAGGTGGGTGTCCGTGCCGCTGACGATGACGGCACGCCGCACAACACGGTGACTCCCGTGTGCCGTCGCGAGGGCGATGACTACGTGCTCTACCTCGCGCTTCGTTGCAACGTGACCACCGAGGAGCACCCGCTGGGCGTCTTCCATCCGCATGCGGACAAGTGGCATGTGAAAAAGGAGAACATCGGCCTCATCGAGGTAATGGGCCTTGCCATCCTTCCACCGCGCCTCGAGGCCGAGCTTGACGCAGGGCGTCTGACGCGCGAGGAGATCGGCCAAGTCTTCGGTGCGGTGCTTGAAGACGCAGGCGTCTTCAAGTGGGACGACGCGGGCCGCGCTGCTTTGGGACGTTTCCTCGACACCCTCTAGGAGCCTTTTCCTGCACATAGCGCTCTAGGCAGTTTTGGAGTGGCATCCGCAGTGATGCCACTCCTTGCGCTTACTGCTATCATGGTGAGACCACAAAAACCGAGGGTACGGTCACCGAACTGCAAGGCCTTCTGAAAGGATTCCGGTTCAACTCCGGATCAGTCGTCGCTGTACTTATGGCTTCCCGCTGTGCCAGCAATAACGTGCTGGTCAGCGACCTGTCTGCAGGCAAATGCCTGTTGGTTCCGCCTGCCCTCACGACGGCCGTTTGGCCAGAAGGGCAGGTAGTCACATGTTTGATACCGCCACATCACGCCGTTCGTTCATCGCCTCCGCCATGGCGGGCTCCGCAGCGCTGCTTGCGGCCTGCGCGGGCAACTCCGCAGCTACGCAGGGGACTGCTGCGGCGGCTCCCAAGCCGGTCATCTTGGTGGTGAGCTTTGGCACCAGCTACGCAAGCAGCCGCCATGCCACCATCGGCGCCATCGAGTCCGACATCCGCGAGGCCTATCCCGACTACGACGTCCGTCGTGCCTTTACGGCTCAGATCATCATCGACCACATCGAGAAGGACACCGGCCGTCATATCGACAACTTTGAGGAGGCCATGGACAAGCTGGTGGCCGAGGGCGTGAAGGAGGTCGTCGTCCAGCCGACCCACCTCATGGATGGCTTCGAGTACAACGACATCAAGGACTCGCTCGAGAACTACGCCCCCTCCTTCGACAAGTGCGTGCTTGGCGCGCCGCTGCTGGCCTCCGAGGCTGACCAGATTGCCGTTGCCGAGGCCATCAAGACGGCGATGGAGCGCTATGAGGACGAGAACACGGCCATCTGCCTGATGGGCCACGGCACCGAGGCCGAGTCCAACGCAATCTATGCCACCATGCAGGGCGTCTTCAATAATCTGGGCTACAACAACTACTTTGTCGCCACGGTTGAGGCCACGCCGACCTTTGACGACGTCGTGACCGCGGCCAAGGATGCTGGCTTCACCAAGGCAGTGCTGCGCCCCATGATGGTGGTTGCCGGCGACCATGCCAATAACGACATGGCTGACCCTGAGGATCCGGAGTCCTTCTTCTCGGTCATGACGGCCGCGGGCTTCGACGTCACATGTGTCATCGAGGGCCTGGGTCAGCTCGACACCATTGACGAGATCTACGTCAGCCACGTGGCCGACGCCATTGCGAGCGCCTAGTCACGCCCGTTGTGACGAAGGGTTGGCCTGAGAAGGAGGTTGCCATGCGCAAACGACTGATGGCACTGGTGGCCTGCATGCTTCTGTGTGTGGGAGTTGCTCTGTTTGTGACGGGCTGCGGAGGCACGGCTCAGAAGAGCGCCCTTGCCGACGGGACCTACCAGATAGAGGCCGAGACGGATTCGAGCATGTTCCGCAGCGAATCATGCCAGCTGAAGGTTGAGAACGGGGCCTACAACGCTGTGCTCTCGCTGCCAGGTGAGGGCTTCTCAAAGCTGTACTTCGGCACGGCTGAGGAGGCCGCTGCCGCAACTGAGGGTGTATACGATTACTACCTGAATGACGAGGGCAAGTACACCTTCGACATTCCCGTCTCCGCGCTTGATGAGGAGCTTGCGATTGCCGCCTTTGGCCAGCGCAGGGACACGTGGTACGACCACACCATCGTGTTCCACGCGCCCGCAGAGGCGGAATAGGGCATAGGTGACTGGCGTGAGGAGACCGCATCCGCTCTCGATCGTCCTGTGCGCGTTGGCCTTGGCCCTTGTCATGACCACGTGCCATAGGGCCCCCGGTGCTCAGGCAGGCTCTTCCTCTGAGGACCAGAGCCCCACCACCTTGGTGGAGGGGTTTCACGACCCTGACCTGGGCAACGGCTGGCAGGTCACGGAGTCGCTCGGCCTCCTCTACGCCAAGCGCTTTACGGTTGACACCTTTGAGGGCGGTTACCGCCTGCTCTGCCTTGCAGACGGTAACCGCTATCTCGTGGTTCCCGATGGTATGCCGGTGCCACAAGGTATCTCGGAAGACATTGTGGTGCTGCAGCAGCCCATCGGAGATGTGTACCTGGCCGCGAGCGACACCATGTGCCTCTTTGACGCGCTTGAATCGCTGGACGCCATCACAGTCTCGGGCATCGAGCGCGACGACTGGTCGATCGCTTCGGCGCGCGAGGCCATGGATGCCGGCACCATCGTCTACGGGGGAAAGTATCGCGCCCCGGACTACGAGCTGCTCATCTCGCGCGGGGTGCGCCTTGCGGTAGAGAGCACCATGATCAACCATACCCCCGAAGTGCGGGAGAAGCTCATGGAGCTGGGCATTCCCGTGCTGGTGGAACTCTCCAGCTACGAGAGCGAGCCCCTGGCCCGTGCCGAGTGGGTGCGGCTCTATGGCGTGCTTCTGGGCAAGGAGCAACAGGCGGCCGAGGCTTTCGAGCAACAGGTGAATCAGGTAAGCGCCTTGGGTGAGGAATCCACGGGCAAGACGGTGGCGTTCTTCTACCTCAACAGCAACGGCGCCGCAGTGGTGCGTCGCCCGGGAGACTACGTAACCAAGATGATCGCCCAGGCAGGCGGCACCTACGCCTTTGATGATCTCGACGCTGCGAAGACGGGCTCAAGCAGCATGACGGTGCAGATGGAGACGTTCTACGCCACGGCAAAGGACGCCGACGTGCTCATCTACAACTCGTCGATTGATGGGGGCGTCACGACGATGGACGACCTCCTGTCCAAAAACGAGCTGTTCGCAGACTTCAAGGCGGTCCAGACGGGAGACGTCTGGGTGACCGAGCAGGACATGTACCAGCAGATGCTTGAGGCAGGTACCATCATCTCCGACATGCATCGCGCGTTTTTGGGACAAGACGAGGGCCTGGTCTATCTAAGGCGGTTGACGTGAGCCCGCGCGAGATGACGCGCGATGCTCGTCGCGACGAAGCTACCGAGACCTATGGCGCAGGGCGATCAACCCGCGCGCTCTGCGTGTTTGGCGGCCTGATTGCCCTGCTGACCATCGCGCTCGTCGCTAACCTCTGCATCGGCACCGTGAGCGTTCCGGTGGAACAGATGCTGCCCATCCTCATGGGCAAGTTCCAGGGAGAAACTGCCTATCAGGTGATTTGGAACATCCGTCTGCCCAGACTCTGTGCGGCGGCCCTTCTGGGTGGCGCATTGGGCCTTGCCGGCCTGCTGCTGCAGACTCTCTTCGCCAACCCCATCGCTGGCCCCTACATCTTGGGCATTTCCAACGGTGCGAAGCTTGCCGTTGCGGTGGTGATGATTCTCATCCTGGGGGATACGCGCGTCATGTCATCCTGGATGTCCCTTGCCGCCGCCTTCTGCGGCTCGCTTGCCGCCATGGCCGCGGTCCTCGCCGTGTCGCGCAAGGTGCGCTCGGCGTCCACACTGGTCATCGTGGGCGTGATGATCGGGTATGTGTGCAGCGCGGCCACCGATGTCCTCATCACCTTTGCGAGTGACGCCAACATCGCAAACCTGCGCAACTGGTCGCTCGGCAGCTTCTCAGGAATCAACGGCGGTCAGGTTGCGCTCATGGCAATCGTGGTGGCCGCGGGCTCTGCTGCCACGTACCTGCTCGCCAAGCCGCTGGGTGCCTATCAGCTGGGCGAGGCGTACGCCGAGAGCATGGGCGTCAACGTGCGCGCCTTCCGCATCGCGGTCATCATCATCTCCAGCGTGCTTGCCTCATGTGTCACGGCGTTTGCGGGTCCCATCAGCTTTGTGGGCGTTGCGGTCCCGCATGTGGCGCGGCGGCTCCTGAAGACGTCGAGGCCCCGGGTGGTGATTCCCGCGGCGTTTCTGACGGGCTCGGTCGCCTGCCTTCTGTGCGATCTCATCGCGCGCACGCTCTTTGCCCCGGTGGAGATGTCAGTCTCCACGGTGACGGCCGTCTTTGGTGCGCCGGTCGTCATCTGGGTGCTCTTGGGGCGTAGAAGGCAGGTGGGTTAGATGTGGCAGGCACCTGGTGCGCATGACGCACTGATCGAGGCCCGCGGCCTTGCGGTGGGCTATGAGGGACAGGTTCTGGTTGGTGACATCCAGCTTCAGGTCCGCCTTGGGCAGGTGGTCACGCTCATCGGTCCCAACGGCGCGGGAAAGTCCACCATCCTCAAGACCTTGGCGGGCCAGCTTGCTGAGCTCGGCGGGTGTGTGCTGCTCTGTGGCAAGGATCTGCGCCAGGTATCGGTGCGCACACGTGCCCAACAGCTCTCCGTCATGTTGACCGATCGTGTGCGTACCGAGCTTCTGACCTGCGCGGATATCGTTGAGATGGGCCGCTACCCGTATACAGGCAGGTTGGGGGCCGCTACGCCCCAAGACCGCCAAAAAGTACGGGAGGCGATGGAGCTCCTGCAGGTATGGGACCTGCGCGACCACGACTTCATGCAGCTTTCGGATGGGCAGCGCCAGCGGGTGCTGCTTGCCCGCGCGGTATGCCAGGAACCCCGTCTCCTAGTCTTGGACGAGCCCACCAGTCATTTGGACGTGCGCTATCAGATCGAGCTTCTCTCGGTGCTGCGCCACCTCGCGCACGACCAAGGCCTCGGCATCCTCATGACGCTCCACGAGCTGCCATTGGCTCGGCGTGTCTCAGATTGGCTCGTGTGCATCAAGGAGGGACAGATCACCTTACAGGGCACCCCTGAGCAGGTCTTTGTTCCCTCCGTCATCGATGACCTCTATGACCTGACGCCGGGCACCTACGACGCCCTGACGGGTGATGTTACGCTGCGTGTAGCACAAGGCGCTGAGAGGGACATCGATGCGTAGGCTTGAGCGCTACATAGGCGCGGGCGGCAAGCTCTTGCGCTGTGGATACACCACCGGCACCTGTGCTGCCGCGGCCACGCGTGCTGCCGCAGAGCTCCTTCTTGGTGACGTTACGGTGCCCTCGGTAACCGTATCCACGCCTGCGGGCATTGAGGTTGTGGTGGAGGTTGAGGAGGCGGACCGCGGTGACACATGGGCGGTCTGCTCTGTGCAAAAGGACGCTGGGGACGACCCAGACATCACGGACGGCGTCCTCGTCATGGCGCGGGTGGCGCTGAGCGAGGGCTCTGACGTGGTGATTGATGGCGGCGTGGGCGTAGGCCGTGTCACCAAGCCCGGGCTTGACCAACCCATTGGCGCGGCTGCCATCAACTCGGTTCCCCGTGCCATGATACGCGAGGCCGCCTGCGCCGCGGCACAGGCCCACGGGTACCCGGGTGGGCTGGCTGTGACCATCTCCATCCCAGACGGTGTTGTGCTTGCCGAGCGCACGTTCAACCCACGCCTCGGCATCGAGGGAGGCATATCGGTCTTGGGAACGAGCGGCATCGTGCGGCCCATGAGCGAGGAGGCCTTGGTGGCTTCCCTAAAGCTGGAGCTCAAGGTGCTGCGCGCATCGGGCGCAACGGATTTGGTGCTGGTGCCGGGAAACTATGGGCACGACTTTGCCACCCAAACGCTTGGCTTGGCTGAGGAGTCCATCGTGAGTTGCTCGAACTATCTTGGCGCGGCGATTGACGAGGCCGCACTTTTGGGCTTCGAGACGCTCCTGTTGGTGGGTCACATCGGCAAGCTCGCGAAGGTTGCCGGCGGCGCCATGAACCTGCACTCACGCGTTGCAGACGGCCGTGCCGAGACGATGGCTGCCCACGCGGCGATGGCTGGGGCCTCGGCAAGTGACGTCGCCCGCATCATGGAGGCGCCGACTACCGACGCCATGCTCGACATCCTCTCGGAGCGGGGCCTTCTGGAGAAGGCGATGGCCACCCTGACGGCACGGCTCGAGGCAAACGTGGCCCACCGTGCGGCGGGGCGCCTGCGCAGCGAGGTGGTGGTCTTCTCAAAGCAACATGGTCTCTTGGGAGCCTCGCGCGGTGCGGCTGAGCTGATGGAAAGGCATCGACCCAAAGAAGGGGAGGGGCGATGATTCATTTTGTGGGAGCGGGTCCCGGTGCGCCTGACCTCATCACCGTGCGTGGCGCACGCCTGCTCACGATGGCGGATGTGGTCATCTATGCGGGTTCGCTCGTGAATCCCGAGGTACTTGCGCTGTGCTCTCCGTATTGCGAGATTCATGACTCCGCTGGCATGACGCTGGAAGAGACCGTTGAGGTCATGCGCGAGGCGAACGATGCGGGCAAGGACTGCGTCCGCCTGCACACGGGCGACCCTGCCCTCTACGGCGCCATCGCCGAGCAAATGGTGGAGCTTGACCGTCTGGGTATCAGCTACGACGTGGTGCCGGGGGTGTCTTCGCTCTTTGGGGCGGCCGCGGTGCTCGGGACCGAGCTGACACAGCCTGGCGTCTCGCAGTCGCTCATCATCACAAGGGCGGAGGGCCGCACGCCGGTGCCCGAGGCGGAGCAGCTGCAGCTACTGGCGTCGCATCAGGCCACCATGGCACTCTTCCTCTCAGCAGGGCTCCTGGACCAGGTGCAGGAGGAGTTGCTGGCCGGTGGCTATGAGGCCGACACCCCGGCGGCGATTGTCTATCGCGCCACCTGGCCCGACGAGGCCGTGTATCGGTGCACGGTCGGGACGCTTTCGGAGTGCGCCCGCGAGCATGAGGTGAGCAAGACGGCCCTGATCGTGATTGGCGATGTGCTCGCGAAAACGGGGCAGCGATCCAAGCTGTACGATCCGGGTTTCGGCCACGGGTATCGCAGCGCGAAAGGCGGCTCGACATGCGCATAGGTATGGTTGCCTTCACGGAGCGAGGCATGGGCCTCGCGTGCTCGCTGGCGGAGGGGCTGCGCGCCCAAGGCAATGACGCGCAGGTAGCCAGCCCACCCCAGATTGCAAAGATGTCAGGCGTGCACGTGTACGAGAGCCTTTCCTCGTGGACGGCGGGGTCCTTTGCCGCATGCGACGCGCTTGTCTTTGTCTCGGCCTGCGGCATCGCGGTGCGCGCCATCGCACCCTTCGTTCAGGACAAGCTGCGCGATCCTGCGGTGGTGTGTGTAGACGAGGCCGCACGCCACGCTATTGCCCTGCTCTCAGGCCATATGGGAGGCGCAAACGCCTTAGCCCGAACCGTCGGCGCGCTCTGTGGAGCCGAGCCCGTCATCACGACTGCTACCGACGTCAACGGCATCTTTGCGGTGGACGAGTGGGCGGTGCGACAGGGTCTCGCCCTTTGCGACCGCGAGGCCGCAAAGCAGGTGTCTGCCCAGCTATTGGCGGGCGCGACCATTGGCCTGCGCAGCGACTGGCCCATTGCTGGTGAGCTCCCAGAGGGCCTGGTCTGGGACGGTGAGGGTGCCTGCGATCTGGGCATTTCGATCTCGTTTGACCTTGGTCAGCGGCCCTTTGCGCATACGTTGAGGCTCGTGCCGCGCACGGTGACCGTTGGCATGGGGTGCAGGCGCCAGACATCGGTTGACGCCTTGGCAGAGGCACTTGACGAGAGCCTCACGCACGCCCACGTGGCACGCGAGGCGGTTGCGGCGCTGGCGACCATTGACATCAAGGCCGACGAGGAGGGTCTCCGTACGTTGGCGGACTGGCTCAACGTCCCACTTCTGACCTACACATCCGATGAGCTGGCCGCGGTTTCCGGCAACTTCTCGTCGTCGCCGTTTGTGCTCCAGACGGTGGGCGTTGACAACGTGTGCGAGCGGGCGGCTTGCGCCGGAGGAGCAAAGCTGCTCTCGGGACGCCGGACACTTGGCGGTGTCACGGTTGCCCTTGCCTCTGAGGTCGTGCGGCTCGGCTTTGGGTCTATGGACGATCCGGCCGAGGGAAAGGAGCGCGCATGACGCTGACGTGCGTGGGCCTTGGACCAGGTGGTTCCGATGACCTGACCCTGCGTGCTCGAGCCGCCTTGGATGCGTCCGAGGTCATCGTGGGTTACACCACCTACATCGACCTCATCAGGGACGCGTACTCACATAAGGAGCTGGTGGCAACGGGCATGCGAGGCGAGGTTGAGCGCTGCCGTATGGCGCTCGAGCGTGCCGCGGCGGGCCAGCAGGTTGCTGTGGTCTGCTCGGGAGACCCAGGCGTCTATGGCATGGCGGGCCCGCTGCTTGAGCTTGCCCCTGAATACCCGCAGGTAGAGGTCAAGGTGGTTGCCGGTGTCACGGCTGCGAACGGCGGTGCCGCGGTGCTCGGCGCGCCGCTCATGCACGACTGGTGCTCTATCTCGCTCTCAGACCTGATGACCCCGTGGGAGACCATCGAGCGCAGATTGGCCGCGGCCGCAGAGGCAGACTTCTGCATCGTGCTCTACAACCCCTCGTCGCGCGGAAGGAGCGACTATCTTGCCCGCGCTTGCGACGTGCTGCTTGCCACGCGTGACGCCGCCACCGTGTGCGGCTACGTCCGAAACATCGGCCGCGCGGGCGAGGAGTTCCGGCTGCTCTCGCTGGGCGAGCTTCGCAACGCGCAGGTGGACATGCTGACTTGCGTATATGTCGGCAACAGCCAGACGCGCGTGATTGATGGCCGCATGGTGACGCCGCGTGGCTACCAGTGGAAGGCCCAGTGATGGAGGTCTTGGTCTTTGGGGGCACCGTTGAGGGCCGCCAGCTGGCGGAGTGGCTTGATGCGCGTGGCTGCGACGTAGTGGTCTGCGTGGCAACCGATTACGGCGCAAGCCTTTTGCCGTCAGGTGGTCGGGTAACCTGCCTCCAGGGTCCGCTCTCGCACGAGGAGAAGCTCTCGCTGGTCGATGGCCACAGCTTCTGCTGCATCGTGGATGCAACCCACCCGTATGCCCAGCACATCACGCAGAGCGTGGCGCGCCTTGGTGCCGAAGCGGGTCTTCCGGTCATTCGCGTGCTGCGCGAGGACGGGGAGGCAGACGCCTTTGGTGAGCGTGTCTCCGACGCCCGGGCTGCGGCAAAGCTCGTCGCAGAGAGCGAGGGCAACGTGCTTCTGACCACGGGCAGCAAGGACCTCGACGTGTACGCCGCTGAGTTGGCTGATGCCCTACAGCGCCTCTACGTGCGCATCCTGCCTTTGCCCTCCGCTGTGGAGCACGCCGCCGAGCTGGGGATTCCCACGAGCCACCTCATCGCGATGCAGGGGCCGTTCTCGCAAGAGCTCAACGAGGCGCTCATGCGGCAACTGGACATTCGAACGCTCGTCACCAAGCAGTCGGGCGCTTCCGGCGGCTTTGAGGAGAAGGTGGCTGCGGCCCGTGCCTGTCATGCGCGGCTCATCGTCATCGAGCGGCCTGAGGAGCGCGAGGGGGTCTCGCTCGCGCAGGCAGAGGCCCTTTTGGAGGAGCGCTATGGTCTCTAAGGTCTATGTCATCGGTCTCGGCATGGGGAACCCCGACACCCTTACCTGCGGCGCCCTGCGGGCGCTGCGCGAGTGCGAGCTCGTCATCGGCTCGCGTCGGCTGCTTGCGGGGCTCGACGATCTGCCGGCACGCAAGGTGGCGCTAGTCTCCTCGCGTGCCATTGCCGATGAGCTCCTGGCGTCTGACGAGCGGGTGGCGAGCGTGGTGATGAGCGGTGACGTGGGTTTCTACAGCGGGGCGACCGCCCTCTACGGGCTGCTTGAGGGCTTTGACGTACAGGTCATTGCCGGCGTCTCGTCCCTTTCATATCTCTGCGCCCAGTTGAGGACTACGTGGCAGGACGTGTATGCCACCTCGGCACACGGCAGGGACTGCGACGTGGTGGGCGTGGTGCGGGCGCATACACGAACCTTTCTGTTGACGGGAGGAGACTCGTCCGTCGAAAGCATTTGCGCGGAGCTCGCGGCGTATGGCCTGGGTGACGCCCGGGTGTCTGTGGGGGAGCGCCTCTCCTATGAGGACGAGCGCATCACGGTGGGTACCGCCGCAGATTTCGCGAACGCCCCCTTCGACCCGCTTGCGGTGATGCTGATTGAGCGCGCTGCCTCCACGTCGTGCGAGGGGGAGTGAGGGCGATGCAGGCGGCAACCCCGCGCATCATGCTCGCCGGCACGGCCAGCGGGTGTGGAAAGACCACGTTGACCTGCGGTTTGTTGCGTCTCTTGACGAGGCGTGGCATCCGCGTGCAGGCGTGCAAGAGCGGCCCGGACTACCTTGACCCAACGTTTCACACCAAGGTGCTCGGCGTGCCCGCGCGCAACCTCGACCTCTTCCTCGGGGGCGAGGACCTCGCGCGGACGCTGCTTGCAGAGGGCGGCGAGGGGGTGGACCTTACGGTCATCGAGGGAGCCATGGGCTTCTACGATGGCATCGCCACGAGCGACGAGGCCTCGTCCTATGCGCTGGCCCGCGCCACCGAGACGCCCGTGGTCCTGGTGGTGGACGTACGGGGGCGTGCGCTCTCCGCCGCCGCAGAGGTGGCCGGATTCGCGCGGTTCCGCAGCCCTTCCCAGATTGCGGGCGTCATCTTGAACCGTGTGAGTTCCTCGTACTATCCGCAGCTCAAGGCCGCGGTCGAGCGCGAGACGGGCGTGCCCGTGCTGGGCTACGTGCCGCGGCTCGAGGGGGCGCTGCTCGAGAGCCGCCATCTTGGCTTGGTTGATGCCGCCGAGGTGGCTGACCTGCAACGGCGGGTGGACTTGGTGGCTGACGCGCTTGAGCAGAGCCTGGACCTTCAAGCGCTACTCAAGCTCGCTCATGAGGCGCCTCCGCTTGCATACGACCCACTGCCTCCCTCTGTCCCTCAGGCAGGTGGCCCGCTCATTGCGGTGGCTCGCGACGAGGCGTTCAGCTTCTACTATCACGACTGCCTCGACCTACTTCGGCGTCTGGGCACTCGCATCGCGTTCTTCTCGCCTATTAGGGATGATCGTCTTCCAGAGGGAGTCTGTGGTCTCTACCTAGGTGGCGGCTACCCCGAGCTTCACGCGCGGGAGCTGAGCAACAACACGGATATGCGCGGTGCGATCAAGGAAGCCATCGCTGCGGGCATGCCGACCATCGCCGAGTGTGGCGGCTTCCTCTACCTGCACGAGACCCTCGAGGACGTCTCCGGTGAGGCTTGGCCTATGGTGGGCGCGCTTGCGGGCGCCGCCGTGAAGGGCGAGCGGCTCGGCAGGTTTGGGTACGTCACGCTCACGGCTCGCCACGACGGCCTCCTTGCGCAGGAGGGAGCCTCCTTGCCCGCGCATGAGTTCCACTACTGGCAGACCTCTCGGAACGATGACGCGTTTCATGCGCAGAAGCCCCAGAGTCCCCGAGGGTGGGACTGCGGCGTCCAGAGCGCCACGCTCTATGCCGGCTTTCCCCATCTGTACCTGCCGGGATGCCCCCAGGCGGCTGAGCGCTTCCTCGCTGCCTGCGCAGCCTTCGGCATGCGCGAGGGGAGGGACGCATGACCAGATGTGCCGCGCTCTTTCTTGCCTGCGCGCTTGACGCTCTCCTGGGTGACCCGTATTCCATGCCGCACATCATTCGCCTGATTGGCTCGCTTATCGCAGCCACCGAGCGCTTGCTTCGCCAAGCGTTTCCACAGACGCCGCGCGGCGAGCGACTGGCCGGCATCGTGCTGGTGGCGGTGGTGCTGAGCGTCTCGTGTGGCGTTGCGACAGGCGTGCTGCAGCTTGCCTGGCGTATCTCTCCGTACCTTGGCTTTGGTGTGGAGACGTTCGTCTGCTACCAGATGCTCGCCGCCCGCCAGCTGGGCATCGAGGCGCGTAAGGTCTACCGTGCGTTGAAGAATGAGGGCCTCGAGGCGGCTCGCAAAGCCGTCTCGATGATCGTGGGCCGCGACACGCAGGCTTTGGACGAGGCGGGGGTCACGCGCGCCGCGGTGGAGACCGTGGCAGAGAACGCCTCAGACGGATTCGTGGCACCGCTTCTCTTCATGGCGGTGGGCGGGCCGGTGGCGGGCGTGCTCTACAAGGCGACGAACACGATGGACTCGATGGTGGGCTACAAGAACGATGCGTACCGTTATCTGGGCACCTGTGCGGCAAAACTGGACGATGTGTTCAATTGGCTGCCAGCACGTGTGACGGGCGCGCTCATGTGCCTGGTCGCGACGTTGGTGGGCCTTGACAGCGCCGGGGCGTGGCACATCATGCTGCGCGATCACGCACGCCACTCGTCACCCAACGCGGGCTGGCCCGAGGCAGCCTGTGCTGGTGCCTTGGGCGTCATGCTTGCTGGCCCCTCGAGTTACTTCGGGAAGTTGGTCGAAAAGCCCACCATAGGCGATGACCTGCGACCCATTGAGCCTGAGGACATCGTGCGCTCCACGCGGCTGTTGGCGGCCTGCGCGGCGGCGGCACTCGTGCTGGCGCTCGTCTGCGTGTGGGCCGCGGGACAGGTCATGGGGAGGTGGTAGTGTGAGGCGCTTTCAACATGGCGGGGACGTCTATGGCAACCCGGGAGCGATTGACTTCTCAGCGAGCCTCAATCCGGCAGGCATGCCGCCCTCAGCGCGGCAGACGCTCGTTGACCACGTCGACGACTTCGAGCACTATCCCGACCCGCTGTGCCGTGAGCTGACGGCTGCCATCGCGCGCTTTGAGGGTGTCGCCGAGTCTTGGGTAGTTCCGACGGCGGGGGCAACGGACGCCTTTGCGCGCCTCTGCGCGGCGCTTCATCCCCGCGAGGCGCTTGTCTGCGCACCTGGCTATTCGGGCTACGAGCAGGCGCTTGAGCAGTGCGGGTGCGCCGTGCGCCGGCACTTCTTGAGGGCTGAGGAGGGCTTCTTGGTGACGGAGCGCCTGGCGGATAGTCTTGACCATGCCCTTGACCTTGTGTTTATTGCCAACCCCAATAACCCCACGGGAAGATGCGTGGCACCTTCGGTGCTGCGCGCATGCCTCGAGCGGGCCCGTACGCTCGGCATTGTCGTGGTGCTTGACGAGTGCTTCGTCGACCTCTCGGAAAGCCAGCGATCAAACGGTCTTCTGGAGGAGTTCGACAACCTCGTCATCGTGAAGGCCCTCACCAAGACGTTTGCCTTGGCAGGATTGCGGGTGGGCTACGCGCTCAGTGCTGACCAGGAGCTCGTACGGCGTCTTGGGCAGGCGGGCCAGCCCTGGGCCGTGAGCGTGCCCGCGCAGCTTGCGGGCGTGACAAGCCTGACGGACAAGACATACCTCCCGCGGAGTTTGGAGCTCATTCGCCGAGAACGAGAGCGTCTCATCGCGGCACTTACGTCGCATGGCCTCTCGGTCGTTCCGTCCGATACCAACTATCTGCTGTTCCAGGGGCCCGTAGGCCTTGCCGAGAGGCTGCTTGACCAGGGCGTCCTCATACGCTCGTGCGACAACTTCGACGGGCTGGGCGAGCTCTGGTATCGCATTGCCGTGCGTACGGAGCGGGAGAACGCACAGCTCATCGCTGCGCTTGAGGAGGTGCTCGCATGAGGGCGAAGCCGCTTATGGTGCAAGGGACGATGTCAGGTGCGGGAAAGAGCCTCTTGGTGGCTGGCCTCTGCCGTGTGCTTGCCCAGGACGGGCTCAGGGTTGCGCCGTTCAAGTCTCAGAACATGGCCCTCAACTCGGCCATCACACGAGACGGCCTTGAGATGGGGCGCGCCCAGGCCATGCAGGCCGAGGCGGCCGGCATCGAGCCCTTGGCCGACATGAATCCCATCCTCCTGAAGCCGACGAGCGATACGGGCAGCCAGGTGATTGTGTGCGGCAAGCCTGTTGCCACCATGCCTGCCCGTGAGTACTTTCAGTTCAAGCGCACCCTTAAGGAGCAAATCAGGGAGTCGTACGAGCGCCTCGCCGCCGACTTCGATGTGATCGTCATCGAGGGGGCGGGCAGTCCCGTGGAGCTCAACCTCAAGCGCGACGACATCGTCAACATGGGTATGGCAAAGCTGGCAAAGGCGCCAGTGCTGCTGGTGGGCGACATAGACCGGGGTGGCGTCTTTGCCCAGCTGGTGGGCACCATGATGCTCTTGGACGATGACGAGCGGCAGATGGTGAAGGCTACCGTGGTGAACAAGTTCCGCGGCGACCCCACGCTCTTCGACGAGGGACTCGAGATACTGCGTGAGAAGTGCGGCGTACCGGTTGCAGGGCTTGTGCCCTTCATGGACGTGGACTTGGACGACGAGGACAGCCTCTCAGAGCGTTTGGGCCGCCGAAGGAGCGATGCGCTCGTCGACATCGCGGTGGTCCGGCTTCCCAAGATCTCAAACTTTACCGACTTCATCGCCCTCGGCGCCATGGAGGGCGTCGGCGTTCGCTATGTGTCCACCCCGCGGGAGCTTGGTGCTCCTGACCTGCTCATCATCCCTGGAACCAAGGCCACGATGGCTGATCTTGCTTGGCTGCGCGCGAGTGGTCTCGAGGCTGCCGTCAAGCGGGTCGCCGCGTCGGGTATCCCAGTCGTGGGCATTTGTGGCGGATACCAGATGCTGGGTGAAGAGATTGCCGACCCCCTTGGCGTTGAGGGTGGCGGAACGGTGGCCGGCATGGGGCTTCTTCCCGTGCGGACCACGTTCAGCGCGGAGAAGCGCACGGTGCTCGTCGAAGGCGCCTTTGGGGAGGTAACAGGTCCGCTTGCGCCGCTCTCGGGGCAGACGCTTCGTGGCTACGAGATCCACATGGGCAGGACGTCTGGCGAGGAGCCGTTCTTGGTAAGCGTGGGGGCGGAAGGCGAGGAGCGCAGGGCGGGAGGCTGCCAACGCGGCAACGTCTATGGCTGCTATGTGCACGGGCTCTTTGACCATGCCGAGGCAAACCATGCGCTGGTCAGCGCCCTGCTTGCGCGCAAGGGCATGGATGGGTGCGCCGTGGAGGCGGTTGACATGGCAGCCTATCGGCAACGGCAGTACGACCTCCTGGCTGACGGTATCCGCCGCAGCATGGACATGGACCTGGTCTACCGCATCATCGAGGAGGGGCTGTGAGCGAGCTTGACGGCCTCACGTACGTGCGGCCCGCGGACATAGAGGCAAGAAGCTTCCAGATCATCAGCGACGAGTTAGGATCCCTCGCGCTGAGTCCGGAAGAGCTGCTGGTGGTGAAGCGTGTCGTCCACACTACCGCGGACTTTGACTACGCCCAGACGCTGCACTTCACGCCCCATGCGGTGGAGCGGGGCATCGCGGCGCTCGCGAGCGGTGCCACGGTGGTGACGGACACCACGATGGTGGCCGCCGGCATCAACAAGCGTGTGCTCGGAAGCCTGGGCGGCGAAGTCCGCACCTTCATCGGGGACGCTGACGTGGCGGAGGAGGCGCGCTTACGGGGTGTGACGCGCTCGGCCGTTGCCATGGAGCGTGCGGCCCGCCTTGAGGGACCGGTCGTCTTTGCCATAGGCAACGCTCCTACGGCCCTGGCGCGGCTTGCCCGTCTCATTTCGGAGGGGGCGATGGCCAACCCTGCGCTGGTCATCGGCGTACCGGTGGGCTTTGTCAACGTGGTGGAGTCAAAGGAGCTGATGATGGCCACGCCGGTGGAATCCATCGTTGCCGCGGGACGCAAGGGTGGCTCAAACGTTGCGGCAGCCATCGTGAACGCCCTGCTGTACCAAGCCTCGGGCAATCGTCGTGAATAGGGGAGTTGCTATGGAAACCCTGTCAGATGCCGAGTGCGCGCTGAACGAGCTTGTCATCCCCTTGCCCGACAAAGCTGCCGCGCAGGCCGCCCGCGACCGTTGGAATGCGCTCGCGAAGCCCATCGGCTCGCTGGGCCTGCTCGAAGACGCCGTGGTGCAGATGGCTGCCCTGACGGGAAGTCCGCAGGTGGACATCGCGCAACGCTGCGTGGCCGTGCTCTGTGCCGACAACGGCGTGGTCGCGGAGGGCGTTACGCAAAGCGGCCAGGAGGTGACGACGACGGTGGCGGAGAGCATAGCGCGCGGCGTCTCGTCGGTCTGCCTCATGTGCCGTCCCTTTGGGATTGACTGCCTCGCCGTCGACATGGGTATGGTGCACCCTCCGCAGGTGGAGGGGGTGCTAAACCGCCGTATCGCGGCGGGAACGGGAGACATCGCAAAGGGTCCCGCCATGACGCGCGCACAGGCCGCGCAGGCGATCATGGCGGGTATCGATCTGATGGGCGAGCTCAAGGCTCGTGGCTACCGCCTGGTGGCAACGGGCGAGATGGGCATTGGTAACACAACGACCGCGACGGCCATGGCATGTGCGTTTCTTGATGAGGACCCGGAGGTTCTGACGACGCGTGGGGCCGGGCTTTCCGACGAGGGACTCGCTCGCAAGCGCTCCGTCGTCGCACAGGCTCTTGCGTTGAATAAACCGCAGGTAGATGATGCGCTTGATGTACTCGCCAAGCTTGGTGGCTTTGACATCGCCGGCATGTGCGGGTTGTTCTTGGGCGGGGCGGTCCACCAGGTGCCGGTCATCGTCGACGGGCTCATCAGCGCGGTGGCGGCCTATGTGGCGTGGCGGTTGCGGCCCGACTGCCGATACGCCCTGTTGGCGTCACACGTCTCTGCCGAGCCAGCTGCGGCGCTCCTCCTTGGACGCATGGGGCTGCAGGCGCCCATCCACGCGGGCATGCGTCTTGGCGAGGGAACTGGCGCCGTGAGCCTCATCCCATTGCTGGACATGGTGCTGTCGTTGTATCGCGACGGAACCACCTTTGAGGGCTGTGGCCTGGTGCCGTACGAGGTGAGGCCCGCATGAGGCTTCTTTTGATGCGCCACGGTGCCACGGAGGGAAACGTCCAGCGTCGCTATGTTGGTCGCCGTACGAATGAGCCGCTGAGCGACCAGGGGCGTGCGCAATGTGCGTTGGCGGGGGAGTTTCCTGAGGTGGAGAAGGTGTACACGAGCCCTCTGCTGCGGGCTCGTCAGACGGCTGAGTTGTGCTTTCCGGGCGCGGAACTGGTTGAGGTGCCCGGCCTCGAGGAGTTTGACTTCGGTGCGTTTGAGGGGCGTTCGGCCCGCGACATGGAGGAAGACGAGGCCTATCGCGCCTGGGTGGACGGATGGTGCAAGGGCCGTTGCCCTGGCGGGGAGGATCGGGCGGAGTTTGTGGAACGTACCGCCACGGCGCTCGCCGGGCTCCTCACGGACGCTGCGGCACGCGAGGAGCGGTGCGTGGTTGTGGTGGCACACGGCGGCACCGTCATGGCGGCGCTCCATGCGTTTGCGGACGGAAGCGCTCTTTCAGACGACTACTTCGGCTGGGGCGTGGGCTGTTGCGAGGGCTACGAGTGCACGGTCAGCTGGGCAGACGGACAGCTACGTCTGCTCGATCCGCAACCGTTCCCGCGACGCACCTAGCTCCGCTTACGGATGAGCATGATGGCGACGCCGGCCCCCGCGGCTGCTACGCAGGCGGCGATCACGGGCAAGGGGAGCGCCGACGTTGAGGCGGTGCCCCCAGCTGCCACAGCGCTTGCGGAATCGAACGTCAGCTGATAGGCAACCTCGTGAGGCTTGCTCATGGCCGTCGTGTCTCCGATGACATCAAACGGCTCATCTATCGCGAGGAGGGGAACCACAAAGACCGAATTGCCCTCCTCGTTGACGGGCAGATAGGTCTTTCCCGCCACCACCATGTAGTCGTAGTTGGGGCTTGACCACACGATGCGCGCCGCAGCCTTCCCCTCAGCGACGGTGACTTCAGCTGGCGTGGATATGCTGGCCTTGCCGCTCCCGCCTTCCATGCTGACGGCCACATGGTAGGTGCCGTCGTCCCAGGGAAGCGTGATAGCGTCGGCGTAGGGGTCGTCGGAGACGGGCTCGCCTTGCGCGAGCGCAACTG
This sequence comes from uncultured Actinomycetes bacterium, assembly GCA_900314645.1. GTDB lineage: Bacteria > Actinomycetota > Coriobacteriia > Coriobacteriales > Atopobiaceae > UBA1367. Next base: position 30,470 of record OMWB01000004.1, on the reverse strand, counting down.
CCGGCATCAGCACAAGCACAAGTGCGAGGAAGAGCGAGGCTATGCAGAGAGGCGTGCGGGCTTTCATGCGATATCTCCGTCCTTGATTATGGTGGGAATGCCACAGACCATGCGTACCACGCGGGTTGCCTCAGAGGCGAGCTTGCCGCACGTGCGACCCACGCGCTCGCGCCAGATGCGCTCGCCGGCATCCATGGGCACCACGCCCATGCCCACCTCGCAGCAACACACCACGTCGCGTGACGCCACGTGTGCAAAGGCCGCATCATCAAGCGGGCCCGTACGCAGCAGCTCCTCTAGCTCTACGAGGACGGGATTTCCATCCCATACGTTCGATCCCATCTGCTCGTCATCGTAACCAAGCGACCGCACGTAGCTGCGCTTGCCAGATGCAAGCCCACCAACCACCAAGATCACAGCGCGACCAACCTTCCCACAATGACGATGCAGGCCAGCATCAACAGCTCGGCCATCTGCAGATAGTATCCGGCGAGGTCTCCGCCCATGCCACCAAACTCGCGTGTGGCGGTGCGTTTGACCCATGCGAGTTCGACTTCGGCTGCCAAGGCGGCGCCAGCGCCTACGAATCCGTCGCGGATGACCATGATGCAAGCGGTGAGTCCAAAGACGCCGAGCAACACCAGCCGCACCGCTGCGGCTGCGCTGGTAGAGCCCTCGGCGGCAAGCATGCCGTCAGTGCTTGCCTTCTTGAACGTGATGGTGGCATAGCCGCTGAGGCAGCGGCTCAGGATGGGTGCACAGATCAGGGAAACAAGAAAACGAGGATTCACTTCGCTTGCGAGGGAGAGGTACGTGATGAGGTATCCGCAGACACCCATGACGGCAAAGGCACCTACGTGCGGATCTTTGAGAATCTCGCGTCGCTTGGCGGGCTCGGCGTAGCTTGACCGGGCGTCCACCACGTCAGCAAGTCCGTCGAGGTGCATCCCGCCTGTGATGCCAAGAGGTATGAGCGTGAGCCCTGCCGCTCGTAGGATGGCGCCAAAGCCGAGCAGGGAGGAGAGCTGCCACCAGCCCCATAGGCACGCCCCGATAAGGGCGCCCACGGCCGGGAAGGCGGCCATCATGAAGCGACGGTTGTGTTCGCTCCAGTCCACCTGTGGCATGGGGATGCGCGAAAACAAGGAAAACGCCATGACGATGGAGCGCAGGACGCTCATGCCAACACCCCCTTCACGGGGCAAGCTATGCCAGAAACTACCTCGGTAACCTCGTCAAACGATGCGGCGATGCGGCAGTTGAGCGCTCCGATGACTCGTACCCAGGCATTGGTTTCCGCGTAAGGGTACCGACCCTCGGCGCCGACCTCGTTTCCCACGAGGACCACGTGCTGGTAGCTCTGCGAGAGCGTGTCGATTTCCCTCAGCAGGCGCTCCAAAACCGTCTGAGCATCTGCCATGGTGCCATCTGGAGCAAAGAGGGCGTTGGCCACCAGGTTGCCCAAGTCATCCACGAGCACGACGCCATCCGTGGAACCTTGGCAGGCAGCCATCAAGGAATCGGGGCATTCCACCGTAATGAAGCCCAGCCCAGCACGCTGGCTGCGATGACGGAGGATACGTTCGCTTGCCTCGGGACCATCGTCTCGCATGGTTGCCACATAGGTGCGGTGTGGGGAAAGCCGTGCCACCAGCCGCTCGGCGTAGGCAGACTTACCGCTGCCAGACCCTCCTACGACGAGCGCCCTCACGCATGGCCTCCCTCACGTCTTGCGAGATCGGCCAAGAGCGGAAAGAGCTCGCGAACAATCTGAGCGCCTCCGTCTCCATCGTGCAGACGCGTGCATGAGGAGCAGTCCTTCACGCCGCTCGCGGTGTAGGCGAAGTTCCCTCCGCAACGAGGGCCCAACGCGTAGAGGGGGCAGTAGCAAAAGAGACAATTGAACCGCTCGGGATCGACGCCTTCGTGACAGGGGAAGTAGGGGCACGCGTCGTTTCTGAAGAAACTTGCGTTGTTCATACCGAATCACACCGCCTTCCGACCTGCTCGTGCATACAAAAAGCGATTATACCGCGGCATTTTGCAAGGTAAATCAACGAACGCTCTGCGCTCGGAGAAGGCGCGCATCAAATTCGTTAGGTACCTTGCTATTTCATGCTACCAGACGTATAGTAAATGGGGTTGAAAGGAGCACCGTGAAAGAGACACGTCAAGACGAGGAGCCGCTCAGTCGCAGGATTCTGCATGATCTTGGCTTCTTTGGACACTACTTGCATGTGCATGCGGGCGGTCGCTCCGGTAAGCAGCATATCCTTGCAAAACTCCATCAAGCAGGCGGAAAGCTCTCGCAGCGCGAGCTGCAGGAGCGTTCGCACATCAGCTCGGCGGCGCTGTCCGAGGTCCTCTCCAAGCTTGAGATGGAAGGGCTCGTCACGCGCTCCCGTTCTGACGAGGATCGCCGCCAGATGGACATCACGCTTACCGAAGAGGGCGTCACACAGGCAATCATGCGAAAACGGGAATTTGAGGCGTTCGAGTCCGAATGCCTTTCTTGCCTGAGTGAGGATGAGCGAATCCAGCTTCTGGAGATGCTCGATCGCCTGGCAGAGCTCTGGAGAGGAATGGACGGGAAGGAGGCGTGCGCATGAGTCAGAAGCCGCAAGAGAAGACCATGTCGCAGTTGACGCTGGGGGAGATTTTCAAGACTCTCGGCGGGAGCATCAGGGAAAACAAGAAGAACTCGCTTATCGCGCCTATTTTTGTTGCGGGTGAGGTCGTCATCGAGTGCACAATCCCGTTCATCACCTCGCACCTGATCAACGAGCTCAACGCTGGTGTTGAGATGGGCACCATCGCTCGCTACGGCGCCATACTGGCCGTCCTTGCCCTGATAAGCCTGGCGTGCGGCACCATCGCCGGCATCGCGTGCTCGATCGCCTCAACGGGTTTTGCGCGCAACCTTCGTCACGACATGTTCGCTGCCATCCAGACGTTCAGCTTCTCCAACATTGACCGCTTCAGCACCAACTCGCTGGTCACACGCCTGACGACCGACACGCAGAACGTGCAGATGGCCTACATGCAGATCATCCGCTCGGCCGTTCGCAGCCCGCTCATGATCGTGTTTGCTGCCACGATGGCCTTCATTTCCGGTGGCCCGATGGCGGCGCTCTATGTGGTGGTGGGCTTCCTGCTGGGCTTTGCCCTGATCACCATCGCCCGCACGGTCATGCCTATCTTTAGGCGCATCTTCAAGAAGTACGACCGCCTGAACGAGAGCGTTGAGGAGAACGTCTCCGGCATTCGCGTGGTGAAGAGCTTCGTGCGCGAGGAGTACGAGAAGCAGAAGTTCAACCGTGCGTCTGGCGAGGTCTTCCAAGACTTCTGGGGCGCCGAGCGTATCCTTGCCTGGAACCAGCCCATCATGACGTTTGCCGTGGACACCATCTACGCCTCCGTGATCTACTTCGCCTCCAAGCGCATCATCACCACTTCGGGCGCCGCCATGCAGGTGGGCAACATGAGCGCCCTCATCACCTATGGCTTCTCCATGCTGATGAGCCTCAACATGCTCTCGATGATCTTCGTCATGATCACCATGGCGGAGGAGAGCGCACGCCGCATCTGCGAGGTTCTGCTCGAGAAGCCCGACCTTTCCAACCCAGCAAATCCGGTCATGGAAGTTGCTGACGGGTCCGTGGACTTCGATAACGTGAGCTTTGCCTACCATCCCGAGACGGGCCGCTATGCCCTGCGCGACATCGACCTCCACATCAAGAGCGGTGAGGTCATCGGCGTCATCGGCGGCACGGGCTCCTCTAAGTCCAGCCTCATCCAGCTGATCAGCCGCCTCTACGACGCGACAGAAGGCACGGTGCGCGTGGGCGGGGTTGACGTGCGCGACTACGACATGGACACCCTGCGCAACCAGGTGGCCGTGGTGCTGCAGCGCAACGTCTTGTTCTCGGGCACCATCAAGGACAACCTGCGCTGGGGCGACGAGAACGCCACCGACGAAGAGCTCATCGAGGCATGCAAGCTCGCCCAGGCCGACGAGTTCATCCAGACCTTCCCCGATGGCTACGACACTTACATCGAGCAGGGTGGCTCCAACGTTTCCGGTGGCCAGAAGCAGCGTCTGTGCATCGCGCGTGCCCTGCTGAAGAAGCCCAAGATCCTCATCCTGGACGACTCTACGAGCGCTGTCGACACCAAGACGGACAAGCTCATTCGCGCTGGTTTCAAGAGCTTCATCCCTGAGACCACCAAGATCATCATTGCCCAGCGCACCGGCTCCGTCGAGGATGCCGACCGCATCATCGTCATGGACAACGGTTGCATCTCTGCCGTTGGCACCCACGAGGAACTGCTCAAGACCTCCGACATCTACCGTGAGGTCTACCTCACGCAGAACAAGGCGAGCCATGACGAGGCGCTCGCTGGTCAGGAGGTCACGGACCCCGTGAGTGGCATCGGTGAGCCGGTCGAGGATCGCGCCGCCAACGTGTCTTCTGACGACATCGCCGCTGCGCGCGAACACGTGACGGTGGTCCCCGCCGAGCACACGCGCAAGCACGAGCACGAGGGCCCCTTCAAGAGCGCGAGCTCAAAGATGGCAAACACTGCCTTGCGGGGAGAGTCTATGGAAGGGGGCGATCTGAATGGCTAAGCAGACTGTGAACAACGCGACCCCCAAGAGTGCTGTCGACACCGTCCTTTCCGACCCGGCACGCCTTAAGGAAGCTCCAGCCCCTGGTGGCGCCAGCGAGAACAAGGGCGTTCCTGGCAAGGGGAGCCGTGGACGCCGTGCGACCAATCCCATGACGGTGCTCAAGGGCACCATGAAACTCGTGTTCTCGTTCTATCCCGTGCAGCTTGTGGCCATGCTTGCCTGCGTGGTGATTGGCGCGGCCCTCTCTACGCTGCCGAGCGTCTTTCTACAGAAGTCCATCGACGTCATTGGCCGCTTCTGGCAGAGTGGCGACTGGGCATCCGCTCAGCCGGAGATTCAGAAGATCCTCATGTCGCTTATCGGCGTGTATGTGATCGTCATCGCGGCGCAGATTGCGCAGAACCAGCTGGGCGCCTTCCTGACGCAGGGCACCCTCATGAAGATGCGCAACAAGATGTTCGACCACATGGAAGACCTGCCCATCCGCTTCTTCGACCAGAATAAGCGCGGCGACGTCATGAGCTACTACACCAACGACGTCGACGCCCTGCGTCAGCTCATTGGCGTGGCGTTGCCCAACCTGCTCAACATGATCATCGCCATGGTCTCGATCACGGCGATCATGCTGTGGTACTCCATCCCGCTGACCTGCGTGGTGCTCGTGATGGTTGGATTCATGGGCTGGTTCACCAAGTTCATGGGCGGGCGCTCCTCGCGCTTCTTCCTCGCTCAGCAGCATGCCATCGGCCGTGCCGAGGGCTTTGCCGAGGAGGCCATGAACGGCGAGAAGGTCATCAAGGTCTTCACGCACGAGAAGCAGATGCAGGAGCAGTTCGACCAGGTGAACGACGAGCTCTTTGAGGCAGCCAAGCAAGCCAACATCTACTCCAACATCCTGGGCCCCATCCTCATGAACCTCGGCAACCTTGCCTATGTGGTGGTTGCGCTTGCCGGCGGTTTCTTCCTCACCATGGGCATCCCCAATCCGTGCCTCTCGGGCATGGCACTGACCATCGACATCTGCATCCCGTTCCTTAACCTCACCAAGCGCTTCGCGGGCTCCATCGGCCAGATTTCGCACCAGATCAACTTCGTGGTGATGGGTCTCGCCGGTGCCGAGCGCATCTTCCAGCTGCTTGATGAGGTGCCCGAGACCGACGAGGGCTATGTCCAGCTCGTGCGCGTCCGCATGGACGATGACATGGTTGACGTGCTGGAGGAGCTTGAGCCTACGGACCGCAGTGGCATCTGGGCCTGGAAGCACCCGCATCAGGAGACCAACACGGTCGACTACATTCCCGTCATGGGCGACGTGGTGCTCGACGACGTCGACTTCGGCTACGTGCCCGAGCACATCGTGCTGCACAACATTTCGCTGGATGCCTTCCCAGGCCAGAAGGTGGCATTCGTTGGTGCGACGGGTGCGGGTAAGACCACCATCACCAACCTCATCAACCGCTTCTACGACATCGCCGACGGCAAGATTCGCTACGACGGCATCAACATCAACAAGATCAAGAAGGAGTCGCTGCGTCGCTCCCTTGGCATCGTGCTGCAGGAAGTCAACCTGTTCACGGGTACCGTCATGGACAACATCCGCTACGGTCGTCTCGATGCCACCGACGAGCAGTGCATCCAGGCTGCCAAGCTGGTAGGCGCCCACTCGTTCATCTCCCGTCTGCCGGAGGGCTACAACACCATGCTCACCGACAACGCCGAGGCGCTCTCTCAGGGCCAGCGTCAGCTGCTGTCCATTGCGCGCGCCGCGGTGGCGGACCCGCCAGTCATGATCCTGGACGAGGCAACGAGCTCCATCGACACCCGTACCGAGCAGATCGTGAGCCGCGGCATGGATGCCCTGATGGAGGGTCGTACCACCTTCGTCATCGCGCACCGCCTCTCAACCGTTCGTAATTCCGACGTAATCATCGTCCTCGATCACGGACGTATCATTGAGAAGGGTACGCACGAGGAGCTGATTGCTCTGAAGGGCACCTACTACCAGCTCTACACGGGCGCGTTTGAGCTCGACTAAGGAGAATCTGCTTATGAACATCAGTCGTCGATCGTTTTTGGGCCTGACGGGTGCGGTCGCCTCGTCAGTGCTGGCCGCCTGTGGCGGCAAGAGCTCCACGAGCGAGGAAGAGCAGCCAGATCTCACGCCCGTCGCCACCGAAACGGAGTTCGATACCACCGATACTTCGGGAACGCATCATGCGACCATTCGAGTGGACAACTTTGGGACCATCAAGCTCGAGCTCTACGGAGACCAGGCTCCCATCACCGTGAAGAACTTCATGGACCTTGCCTCTGACGGCTTCTACGATGGCCTGACGTTCCACCGCATCATTGCCGGATTCATGATTCAGGGCGGTGACCCCTACGGCAACGGCACTGGTGGTTCAGGCAGGAACATCAAGGGCGAGTTCTACGCCAACGGCGTCACCAACGTCATTCCACACCAGCGTGGGGTCATCTCCATGGCGCGTGCCTCTGACTACGACTCCGCAAGCTCGCAGTTCTTCATCGTCCACCAGGACAGCATGGATTCGCTTGACGGCAAGTACGCCGCCTTTGGTCGCGTGATCGAGGGCATGGAGGTCGTCGACGCGATTGCGGAGAACACGCCTGTTCAGGATGGCAATGGAACGGTTGCCCCTGAAGACCAGCCGGTCATTGCCTCCATCACCATTGACGACTAGCTCACTGCGATCGTTGACACTCTGAGGCCCGTCTACGTCAACACCCGCCTCTGGGAAGCAAACTTCCCAGAGGCGGGTGTTGACGTAGACGGGCCTCAGAGTGTCAACGATCGCAGGTTATCGGTCTGCGAGCACGATGTTGACGAGCACTTGCGTCGCAACGCTGTCCGGAGCTTTGCGTGGCAGGCTGTGCCCCATATCGGGTACCGTGACCAGCCGAGCGCCAGGAATGGCATGGGCGATGGCCTCGGTCTCTTCGCGGGTAATGCAGTCATGCTCGCCCACAAGCACGCAGGCAGGGCACGAGATCGTAGAGAGCGATGACGCCTCGATATGCGGTTCGTCGAGCATGAGCTGGAGAAGCTCCGCATCGATACGGGTGTCCTCCACAGACGGCATAAGGGTGGGGTCTACCTCGGCAGGCAGATGCCCTTCCTCGACCCACGTTGCCCAAGCGCGTCCACGCTCGGCAGAGGCCTCGGTGTCCCACTCGTCGATGACGCCCTCGGGGGTGAGGTTTGCGCCACCAGCGACGATGGAGCGCACTCGGTCGGCGTAGTCGCGTGCCATGAGCAGGGCCTCGATGCCGCCATCTGAGTGCCCCACGATGTGCGCGGATGTCACACCGAGTGCGTCGAGCACGCAGATGGCGTCTGCGGCAAAGAGCTCGTAGGTCAGCGGAAGCGTTCCGCGGCCCGAGAGCCCCTGCCCGCGCGCGTCGAAGGCGATGATCGCCTTGCCGGCAGCGACGAGCGGCTCCATGACGGCAGCAAACGTTGCGTGTGAACCTCCGTTGCCGTGAAGCGCCAGCACAGGCGCGTCGGCGAGCAGGCGATGCACATCGGCTCCTGCGGGCCCATAGACAAAGGTCGCCAGCTCAGCACCGTCCGCGGTCGCCACGCGGCGCGCCAGCAAGACGGGAACCGCAGGACGCGCATAGATGCGCTTGCGATAGGGGGAGGGTATGGCCGGCGTCATGATTAGCGCCCCTGGCTCTCGTGCTTTTTGAAGAAGTCGAACCGTGGCGGAAGCGCGACGAGGGCATGCTGCTCGGGCGTCTCGCCCAGTGCGGCGGCAAGCTCGGCGGGGCCGTCAAATGCGTGCTCCCACGAGAAGAACAGGTCGTTCTCAAAGCCAAGGTACTGGGCGATAAGCTCGCAGCTTGCGGGGACGGCTGGGTGCATGAGCAGGCAGGTGGTGCGCAGCGCGGCAAAGGCATCGGCAAGGGCCTGGTCGTAGGCGGCATCGTCACCCTTGGCGGCCTTGCTCGCATCGCCCCAGCGCTTGTTCTCGGCGCGTGCGAACTCCTCCGCCACGGCAAGGGCGCCGTGTGCGTCAAAGCCATGAGCGCAGCGCTCAAAGTCCAGCGTTGCCTTGCGGCACGCCTCGACCACCTCGGCGTGAGGTGCCGAGACAGGCAGGTGCCCCTCGCAGGCATTGGCCGCGCCATAGAGGCAGCTGCGCGCCAAGCGGTTGAAGATGTTGGTGAGAAACGCGCTCTCCTTGAGGGCGGGGTCAACCACGCGCGGGTCATCCTTCACGAGGACATCCTGGCCAGTCTTCTTGTCCTTGTGGCTCACGCTGGTGTCGAAGGCCTTGGGCGAGAACGAGACCGCCTTCTGGTCGAGGCCGAGCGACAGCCAGTGGCAGCGCAGCTGGTCGGCGGTGTAGAACTCAAGAAGGTCAGCCGCCATGGGAGGCTTGATCTTGCCCGAGCTGGAGGCCTTCTTGTTCATGAACAGGATGTGGTAGTTGGCGATGGGGGTGTCTTGGAAGAGGCCCCATCCCAATGCTTCCCACATGGCGGGCTGCGCCACGCAGTAGAAGTAGATGTTGTCCTGGCCAATGAACTGGAACACGCGGGCGTCGTCAGCGCACCACCAGTCGTGCCAGTCGGTTGAGGAGTAGCGGCCCTCCGGCGCGTTTTGGAGGACGGTCTGCGTGAACGAGATGGGTGCCCACAAGCTCTCGGGCCACACCCACACGGTGAGGCCAGCCACGTCCTCGAGGTCTGGTGCGGGGACGCCCCAGTCGATGTTGCCCGTCAGACGGAAGGGGAGCAGCGTCTTGCCGGTGCGGAAGCGGATGGAGGCCTCCTCAAGCAGTTCGCGCGCGGCGTCGCGGTCCTGCCAGTTGGCGAAGACCACCTGGAAGGAGGACTGGTTACCTTCCGCCTCGACGAGGCGGTGCTCCGGCAAGGTGGGCTCCACGGCGTCAAACTCGGCACGGAACTTGTTCTGGATGAAGATGGCCGGGTCAACGAGCGACTCGCGCACGGTCTGCGTGACGATGGCGCGCACCTGCGGGTCGTCGTCCCACTCGTCCATCAGCTTCTCGAGACCTTCGCGGAAGGCGGGAAGATCGAAGTACCAATTGTCAACGGGGCGCAGCTCAGGCGTGGTGCCAGAGAGTTGGGAGACCGGCGAGATAAGCTCCTCAGGATCAAACTGGTGGCCAAGGTCGCACTCATCGGCGTAGGCCTTCTCAGACTTGCAGCCCTGCACCGGGCAGCGACCCATGACCTGGCGGCCGTTGAGGAACTGGCTCACCTGCGTGTCGTAGAACTGGCGCGTGGACATCTTCATGAGATGGCCCTGCTCATACAGACGGGTGATGAGGTCATGGCTGAGCTTCGCGTGGACGGACTTGGCAGGCTCCAGCCCCGAGCCACCAAAGATGTCAAGCGAGATGCCGTAGGCGTCCAACGCCTCCTTCTGGAGGTCGTGGTTAGCCTGGACGTAGTCAGTGATGGTTCCCTCGTATCCCTCCTCGGCAACCTTCTTGCGATAGCCCTCCATAATGGGCGAGCCGTAGCAGTCGGTACCCGAGACAAAGATGACGTTCTCCGCGCCGATGCGGTCGCGCAGGAAGCGGGCAAAGAAGTCGGCGGGAACAAAGACGCCACCGATATGGCCAAAGTGAAGGTTCTTGTTGCCGTACGGCATGCCGCCAGTGATGATGGCGCGTTTGGGGAAGGTGGGACGATCTTGGGAGGACATGGGGCCCCTCTCGGTTGGAGTGCGTAACCTTTGTATTATCCCACAACGTGGACGGTCTGTTTGGGTGGTTCAAAGGTCACAATACTGGTGCGCGGAAGCAAGCTCGGGGCATAATTGGATACAGCGGTGTCCCGACACATCTGGTTGAGCGTGCGGGGAGGAGGACCACATGGAACGCATACCGCTTTTGTTACATGCCTGCTGTGGGCCCTGCTCTCTCGAGCCGCTGCGGCTTCTGCGCGAGGAGGGCTTCGAACCCACCATCTGCTGGACCAATCCCAACATCCAGCCAGTTGCCGAGCACGACCTTCGCCTGGAGACGCTGCAGGCATGGGCCCGTGACGTCGCGCATGTCAAGGTCATCGTCGCAGGTGACGATCGTGGGATGTGGGAGCGTGGCGTTGCGCCGCATGGTTTTGACCGCGAGGCGCGTTGCCGTGCCTGCTATGCGCTGCGCTTGGCGGAGAGCTGCCGCGTCGCGAAGGAACAGGGCTTCACGCACATCTCGACGACGCTTGCGGTTTCACCGTACCAGCTGTTCGATACCTGTGGAGACGTGCTGTTTGCGCTGGCGAAGGCCCACGGGCTTACCCCTATCTGGAGAGACTTTCGTCCGTATTACCCTGCAGCCACCACACGTTCGCGCGAGCTGGGAATGTATCGTCAGAACTACTGTGGGTGCCGCTTTTCCGCCGCGGAGGCGGCCATCGAGCGCCACGAGGCGCGCGACGCGCGAAAGGCGGCGAAGGCAGCGCACGCTGGATAGTCTGAGCCGCGAAATGCGGCAATAAGGAGGCAATGACATGCAGATTCGCAAGTTCCACGGACGTGACTTTGAGCCCGTGTCAAGGATCATGGGTGCCACGTGGTATGCGGACCAGGGCTCGCGGTCCTATTGGCTCGGTGCCGAGGAGCTGTGCATACATCTGATGAAGAGCGACTATGCCCTCACTGCGGTAGACGAGAAGGACCAGGTCTTGGGCGTGGTGCTCGTGAGGAGTCCCCGCGAGGAGGACCATGACAGCCAACTTCGTGGCGTTTGGCAACAGCAGCTGACCAATCTCGAGATGATGATGCGCATGCTGGCGATTGACGTCCGTTCGGCCCTTTCTCTGGTACATGACGAGGGTCGGCTGATGGACAACGCATCTGACACCTTTGACAATGAGGGCATCGGCGTGATGCCTCTCGTCATCGTCGCGCCAGAGGCACGCGGGCAAGGTGTGGCAAAGGCGCTGCTCCGTGCGGGCCTCGATTGGCTCATGGAGCACGGGACGACGGAATTGCGCCTCGTCACGAGCGATGATTGCGACTGGCAAGTCTATGAGCGTTGGGGCATGCGGCGCGTCTTGGCCGCGAAGTCAAGTGCGGAGCCCAGCATAGGCATCTATGTCTATCAAGGACTTCCACAGCTAGAGGGCCACGGTGTCTCGGGCAACAAGCTCGAGAGGGGAAACGAGGAGAACGGGACGAGCAACATGAAGATCGAGCAGATGGTGTGGACGCGTGAGCCAAAGGAGTGGGCTGCTGGGGACGACGTCATCAGTATCACCACCGAGCCTGGCACGGACCTTTGGCAACGCACCTACTATCACTTCCGCAACGACAACGCGCCGGTGCTGCAGCTTGAGACCGACGAGCCGTACTTCTCGTTTGTGGTACGCACCGACTTCTCAGGTGCAGGCCACCGCTTTGATCAGTGTGGCGTCGCAATCTACCTGGACTCTGACAACTGGATCAAGGGCTCAGTGGAGTATGAGGACGGCGTCATCCAGCATCTGGGGAGCGTCGTCACCAACCACGGTTGGTCCGACTGGGCAACCACCGAGATTCCGGCCGACGTGCGCGAGATGTGGTATCGCCTGAGCCGCCGCGAGGACGACTACCGCATTGACTGCTGCGAGGACGGCGAGCACTGGAGGCAGATGCGCGTGTGCCACCTGCACGAAGGCCTCGGGACCATTCGCGTGGGCGTCTACGCCTGCTCACCCGAGGACTCCTCGTTCACCGCGCGCTTTACGGACCTGAGCCTGGGTCCCTGCGCCTGGGAGGCCCACGACGGTCAGCAGCCTGACGAGGACATCGAAGCATAAGGTCTTTGCGACAATCGTGCGCAGCACCCCATCTGCGATGGTTCGCGCTACAATCATGTGCCGCCATCGCAGATGAACCAGAACTATGGGGAGACCATGCGCACCGAAGACTTCGACTACAACCTGCCTGACGAGCTCATTGCCCAGACGCCTGCCGAGCCCCGTGACTCGTGCAGGCTGCTTGTGCTGCATCGCGAGGACGGCCGCGTCGAGCACCGCACGTTCACGGACATCGTGGACTACCTTGAGGCGGGGGACCTCATCGTGGCCAACCATACGCGCGTGATGCCGGCGCGTCTCGTGGGGCATAAGCCCACGGGCGCCGTGGCCGAGACGCTTTTGCTGCGTCGGCGCGAGGACCTTGACCCGATGGGGTCGGTGTGGGAATGCCTGGTGTATCCTGGCAAGCGCCTCAAGCAAGGCGCGGTCATCGAGTATCGTGCTGGTGGCCTTCTTGCCCCGCTGGAGTCACCCGTAGTGTTGACGGCAGAGGTGCTCGACTTCGTGGAGGGCAGCCGTGGCGGGCGTCTGGTGCGTTTCACTCCCCAGGGAGGCCGCACGCTTGACGAGGCCGTCCATGCCGCCGGGCACGTGCCGCTGCCGCCCTACATCCAGGGCTACGAGGGCGACCCAGAGAAGTACCAGACGGTGTATGCGATGAAGGAGGAGCACTCCGCGGCGGCGCCGACGGCTGGCCTGCACTTTACGCCCGAGCTCATCCAGCGCATCAAGGACAAGGGCGTGCGTTGGGCCGAGGTTGAGCTGGAGGTGGGCATCGACACCTTCCGTCTGGTAGAGGAGGACGATCCTCGCGAGCACACCATCCATACCGAGCGCTACCACGTCGGCCAAGCGGTGGTCGACGCGGTGCACGAGGCAAAGGCATCGGGCCATCGGGTGATCGCCATCGGCACGACCTCGGTGCGCTCACTCGAGAGCGCGTATGAGGCCACCGCGCAGGCATCCGTTCCGCCCATGACGGCTCGACGCTTTGAGGATGTCCCGGATTCCGCGGCCATTCTTGGCAGCGGCGACGTGGTGGTACGCGAGAACGCCACGACGAGCCTGTACCTCATGCCCGGCTCCACGTTCCACGTGGTGGACGCGATGGTCACCAACTTCCACGTGCCGCGCTCCACGCTCATGATGCTCGTCTCGGCCTTCGCCACGCGCGAGCAGATCATGGACGCATACGCAGCCGCCATCGAAGAGCGCTACCGCTTCTTCTCCTTCGGCGATGCGATGCTCATCGTCTAGCTTGTGTGCCTTATCGCCTGGTCGCGAAGAACCAGATGAGGAGGATGGTCACCAGGACGACGGCGGCCACGACCGCGAAGAACGCGATGCGCTTCCCACGCGTGCTCTCGCGCAGGGTGCGCTCTGACTGGGCGAGGTTCTTGACCTCGCGGTCTTGGCGCTCAAGCTCGGCCTGGCCAGCCGTGATGCGGTCACGCAGATGGGCCGTGATCTCTGGCGAGTCGTGGATGTCGTTGGCCTCGTCAAGGACGATCTGCAGCTCGTCAAGCTGGTCGTCAATCTCCTCGATGGTGTTGTTGAGCTCGGCGATAGTTGCCGTGCGTTCCTTGATGGCAGCGTTGAGCTCCTCTTCGGCAGCACGGGTCTGCTTGTAGAGGCTGTCATACTCCTCGCGGCGCTCTGCGGCCTCACGCTTGGTTTCCTCCGCCACACGCTCCGATGCCTCAAGGGTCTGACGCAGGCTGAACAGGCGAGACTGGGCCTCCTCAACCGCCTGCTGCGTCTCTGCGGTGACCTTCTCGACCTCCTCGCGGGCGTCATCGAGGTGCACGCGCTCCGCCACCAGCTCGTCGCGCATCTTGGGCAGGGCGGTGATGGGCGCGTCGGGGTCCCCCTGCAGCTTGTCCAGCTCGGTCTGGACCCTCCGCAGGCGCTCCTGGGCATTGTCGACGGCGCGGTTGGCAGCGGAGACGCGGCTGTCGCGCTTGCGCGTAGCCTCATTCGCGGCGTTCTCGGCAGCCTTCACGGAGCGGCGTACGTCGGCAAGCGCTACGGCCGCATCGTCGGCACGGCCCTTGGTGGTCTCCATGAGGTTCTTGTAGGGACGAAGCGCCTCCTCGTTCTCGGCCTTCAATGCCGTGAGGCGCTGGGAGAGCTGCTGGCGCTCGGCGGCAAGGGTGGCCTGCCGCTCCTTGGCTTCGTCCATGGAGCCCTGGGCGGCCTGAATCTGCGCGGTCTGGTCAGACACGATCTGATCGTAGTTCCGCTCGATCTCGACGCGGTGCTCGAGGATGGTCATGGCATCGTCAAGCTCGCGACGCAGGTTCTCGAGCTGTGCGCGCGCATCTGCATGCTGACGGGCGAGCGCTCGCACGTTGCGGACGGCCTCGAGGCCCTCCATGAGCTGGGCACTCGCGGAGTTGGCCAGGGCGGTGGGGCTGTCTGAGGGCTTGGCCAACGCCTCACCGGTCTCCTCGGCCGAATCCTCGACCTCGGGCTCCTCACCGGGAAGCTCATAGGGGGTGGCGTCCTCGTCAAAGGTCCCCTCATTTTCGGTGAACGGTATGTTATCGCTCACGAAATCCGCACCCTCTGTCTCGTTGGGCGCGGCGTGGACCTGCACGTTCAAATCCTGCTCATCAGAGGTCATTTCGCTGGTTTCCGCAAAGATGTCCTGTTCGTCCATGGTGGCTCCTTTCAGCTGCAGAGACACTGCAGCTTCACAATTTCAACTGCTATTTTGGCACATGGGCGATAATTGGGTACCGCAGAGGGGACAGACTGCCCCAAAAGGTCGAATGTTTGTTACTATTGGGCGCATGTTGGGCAGACAGGGGGAGTACCCCACCACCTATCAAAGGAGTGCAACATGGTTTCTAAGCAGACGACGATCGTCAACGCCACTGGTCTTCACGCTCGTCCCGCTTCCGTCTTCGTGGCTGAGGCCAAGAAGTACGGCTGCGCCGTGACCGTCAAGAACGTCGACAAGGACACCGCTCCTGTCAACGCCAAGTCCATCATGATGATCCTGGCTGCCGGCCTCGGCTGCGGCACCAACGTTGAGATCGCGTGCGACGGCGCCGACGAGCAGGCTGCCCTCGACGCTCTCGTGGCCCTCGTCGACAACGGCTTTGGCGAGTAGTCAGAAAGCTTCTCATCCCACAGGGATACCAGCTACGGCCCGATGCCCTCGCGGCATCGGGCTTCTTTTGCTTGATCTTGACGGCACCATCATCCATGGTGGGGTGGAGGTCTCGCCTCGGGTGAGAAGCGCTCTCAGGCGTGCACACGACACAGGGTGCCAATTGGTGGTCTGTACCGGGCGTCCGCTGGGAATGGTGCCGCGTTCCGTCCGTCGCCTCGGGGTGATGGACGTTTATTTGTGTGCCAACGGGGCAAAGGTCTATGACGCGAAGGGCAAAGAGCTCTTCTCCCGTACCATGGCTCGCGAGGATGTCGAGCGCATGATGGACGAGGTCAGCGATCTTGGCCCGGGGTGGAACGTCCATAGCGACGGCCACAGCTGGATCGAGCGGACCGGTGTCACCTACATGGTCGGTGGCACGGAGGGAATCCGTTCGAGGCTCCGCAGGTACTTCCCCCGTTCGCTCAGGCAGGTGCGCTCGCTTATCCGTGGAGTTGTCCACTTCACGTTTGGTGAGCAGGGCAAGAAGATCGTTCCTGTCATCGGTCCCATCATCGCCTCGCACGAGCAGTTCGAGAAGGTCGGCTGTTCCTTCACGAGCGATGAGGCATGCGCGGAGGCGGCGCTGCGCATCGAGGCACTTGGGGGCTTTCAGGTGGCGCGCGTGTGGGCGCGCGAGCTCGAGATCACGGCGCTCGGCGTGACCAAAGGCACGACATGTGACTGGCTGCTTGAGCACCTGGAAGAGGAGCGTAGCCGGTCGGTGGCCTTTGGTGACTCGATGAACGACGCCCCGCTCATTGGGCATGTGGGACGCTTCGTCGCCGTGGGCAACGCAAGTGATGACCTTAAGCAGCTGAGTGATGAGGTGTGCGCCAGCCTCACGGAGGACGGCGTGGCTCGTTGGCTTGAGGAAGAGATGGACGAGGTTCGGTAAGTGGTTAAAGCGGGAGGCATGATGGCCAAGACCTATGAAGACTACTGGAACGGCGGACTGGGCTCTACGGCACCAGACGGCCGTCCTTGGTTTGCCTACGACATCATCGCCGAGGATCCCACGACCCACGCACGTGCGGGCGTGCTGCACACGCCTCACGGCGATGTTCCGACGCCCATCTTCATGCCGGTGGGAACCAAGGCAACCGTCAAGGGTCTCCTGACCGACACGCTCTCCCAGCTGGGCACCAAGATTCTGCTTGCAAACACCTACCACCTGTCCATGCGTCCTGGTGCAGAGCTGGTGGCAGAGATGGGTGATCTCCATAGCTTCATGCAGTGGCATGGCCCCATCCTCACCGACTCGGGCGGCTTCCAGGTGTTCAGTCACGGTGAGCACGTGAAGCTCTCCAACGACGGCGTTGAGTTTCGCGCGGTGGACTACGACGGAAGCCACGTGTTCTGGACGCCCGAGGAGAACATGCGCATCGCGCAGCTGCTCGGCGCGGACATCGTGATGCAGCTCGACCAATGTCCAGGCTATCCGTCGCCACGGCCGTTCGTGGAGCGCGCAGTGGAGCTCTCCAGCATGTGGGGCGAGCGTTGCTGGCATGCGCACACGCGCCCCGACCAGGCGCTCTTTGGCATCGTACAGGGCGGCATGGACCTCGAGCTGCGGCTTCGCTCGCTGCGCCACCTTGAGAGCTGCGCCGACTTCCCCGGTTATGGTATCGGTGGCTACTCCGTGGGGGAGAGCCACGAGGTGATGTTCGAGACGCTCACGCCGCTCGTGAGCGAGTATATGCCCAAGAACAAGCCCCGCTATCTGATGGGCGTGGGCAATCCCACCACGCTGGTTCGCGGCGTAGCTTGTGGCATCGACATGTACGACTGCGTGCTGCCCACAAGAACGGCCCGCATGGGTTCCGCCTTCTCGAGTGAGGGCAGGCTCAACTTCAAAAACGCCCGCCACGCCCACGACCACGGGCCCCTTGACGCGGCCTGCACGTGCCCGGTCTGCACTGGTGGCTATACACGTGCCTACCTGCATCACCTCGTGAAGCAGAAGGAGATGCTGGGCTCCATCCTGCTCTCCATGCACAACATCTACTACCTGCTTGACCTGATGCGGCGTGCGCGCGAGGCCATCATCGCAGGTACTTACGGCGCGTTCCTCTCCAGCTACATGGACAGCCCCGCGGCAAAGGACTGGTAGCCCAAAACCAAGGCGTGGCCCATCGGTGGGGCTTGAGGACCCAAGATGTGCCCTGAAGCTTGCGTTTGCCAACTTGCTTGCACATGTTTGTCACATAACTGGTAAACTCTTTGTTGATAAACATGACGGCACGGCTCGGCCGTGTCATGACAAAGGCGAGCATTCCATGACCACAGCCACTTTGGCCTCGGGGCCTCGGTTGCGCACATCGCGCAACGCCTTACGCGTATCACGCTTTGCGAATCACCCTCCCCATGTGAGGGAGGTGGGCTAACCATGGCAGGCCTTCTGAACAGCAGACGTTGGGAAGTGCTGCCGAGCGACGCCCAGGCAGAGCACGAGCTTGTCAGGCAGCTGGGTGTCTCGCCCTTGGTGGCACGCGTGCTCGTCGCGCGCGGAAAGCGGGACGTGGACGAGGCGGCGCGGTTCCTCTCACCCTCGCTTGAGCGTGACTGGGCAGACCCGCTCGACATTCCCGGCATGGCCGAGGCAGCAGACCGTGTAGAGCGTGCGCTCTTGGATGGAGAGCGCATCGCCGTCTTTGGCGACTTTGACGTGGACGGCATGAGCGCGACCTGCCTGCTCACCTTGGCGCTGCGCCGCATGGGCGGCCACGTGTATCCGTACATCCCCTACCGCTTCGGTGAAGGCTACGGGCTTTCCCGCGAGGCATTTGCACGTGTTCGTGAGGGATGCGACCCGTCGCTCATCATCACGGTCGACAACGGCATTGCCGCTGGAAATGAGGTGGAGTGGCTCATTTCTGAGGGCATCGACGTCGTGATCACCGACCATCACGAGCCGGGAGACCTCGTGCCGCAGGGCGTGCCCGTCACCGACCCCAAGCTGGTCGAGAACTGCTACTCGCGCGAGCTGGCGGGTGCTGGCGTGGCGCTCAAGCTGGTATGTGAGCTGGGACGCAGGCTTGGGATGCCTGACCTCTGGCGCCACTACACCGATGTGGCGACGCTCGGCACGGTCTCTGACATGATGCTCCTTGAGGGCGAGAATCGCGCGCTTGTCGCCGATGGCATAGCCCGCATGCGCAGGACAGACCGCCCAGGCATCGTCTCGTTGGCGGCATCGGCCAATGTGGATCTCTCCACCATCACGGCTGACGAGCTGCCGTTCACGCTGGTTCCGCGCCTGAATGCCGCAGGTCGGATGGGCACGACCGACGTTGCCTTTGACCTGTTGCTTACCGATGATCCAGCCGAGGCATCCGTGCTTGCGGGGCGGCTCGAGCAGACCAATGCCGACCGCCGTGAGACGGAGTCGGTGCTTACCGCTGCGGCCTTGGCCAAGGTGGAGGCTTCCTATGACGGAGGCCGTGTGGTGGTCGTGGGAGGCGAGGGCTGGCACGAAGGCGTGAAGGGCATCGTGGCGAGCCGCATCGTCAACCGATATCGCGTCCCGGCCATCCTCTTCTCGATTTCCGACGGCATCGCCCGCGGATCGGGACGTTCGGTAGGAAGCGTTGACCTCTTCCACGCCGTCGAGCAATGCCAAGACCTCCTGGTGCGCTTTGGTGGGCACGCCGGCGCGGTTGGCGTGACGTGCGAGGCCAAGAACCTCGATGCGTTCCGCAAACGCCTGGACGAGGTGATGAGCGAGCTTCCCGCCGAGCAGTTCGAGTCGCGCGGCGAGGTCGCGGCGCTCGTGAACCTGAACGAGCTGACGTGCGAAAGCATTGGCTCGCTTGAGGTGTTGCAGCCGTTTGGCCAGGGCAACAAGAAGCCGCTCCTTGGCGTGCGAGGTGTCTGCATGCGCAACCGTGCGCGTGTGGGCGTTGCAGGAAACCACCTGCGCTTTACGGCCACCGATGGCGTGAGCAGCGCTGCGGCCATCATGTTCCGTGCCCCGCAGATCGAGCGCGCGGCCGATTGCGAGGAGGCCGTCGACCTCGTCTTTGAGGCAGTCAACGAGACGTGGCAAGGGCGCACCAAGCCAAAGATGATGGTGCGCGACATCGTCTACCGAAGCGCCGAGCGCAAGGAGCCGCTGCGCCAAAGCGACAGCTCCCTGGCGGACGAGCTGTTCTCCCGGGCTGACGAGGTTCTCTCCCGCGACGAGTACGCGGGCATCGGGGACTCGCAGGGCTTCAACACCAAGGTGGTTGGGGTGACCTTCGAGGGGCGTCAGTCCGTGGTTGCCACGCTGGTCGTGGGACAGGAGCTGACGGTTGCACGCGACGTGCGCAACCCGGCAGACCCCAATGCCATAGCCATCCTCACCGATGCCGGCGCGCAGGTAGGCTACTTGCGCAAGCAGATATCGGCGGTCTTGGCTCCCATCGTCGACAGCGGGGCGGTGCGCTATACCGCGTGCGTGAGCGAGGTGACGGGCGGGACCGATGGCCGTTCGCTGGGGGTCAACGTGCGCGTGAGTCGCGTGGAAGCCTTGCGTGACGACGAAGCGGCCGCTCAGGAGCATCTGCGCACCGTGCGCTCCACGTTCTCAAGCATGTCGTATGACCGGCTCACCGACGAGCTCCGTCGTCAGATGATCGGAAGCCATCCGTTCCTGCCGGCCCAGCGCGAGGCGCTTGACACCCTTGCGCGCGGCAGGTCGACCCTTGCGGTCATGGCGACGGGCCGCGGCAAGTCGCTTATCTTCCATGTGCACGCCGCACGCGAGGCCCTGCTTAAGGGAAAGACCAGCGTCTTTGTGTACCCGCTGCGCGCCTTGGTCTCGGACCAGGCCTTCCATCTGGGCGAGTCCTTTGGAGAGCTGGGCATGTCGGTCCGCGTGCTGACGGGCGAGACGCCGCTCAGCCAGCGCGACGAGACCTTTGCCGCCCTTGCCGAGGGCGATGCAGACGTGCTGCTCACCACGCCTGAGTTCCTTGCAATCCATGCCAACCGCTTTGCGGAGTCCGGCCGCGTGGGCTTTGTGGTGATTGACGAGGCGCATCACGCCGGAACCGCCAAAGGCGGCGGCAGAGCCGCGTACCTCTCCATGCCGGAGGTGCTGAGCGCGCTGGGCAACCCGTGCACGCTCGCGGTGAGTGCCACGGTCGCCGACGACGTGGCACATGAGGTCTGCGGGCTGCTCTCCATCGACGAGGCTGACGTGATCGTTGACCGGAGCGTGCGCGAGAACCTCAAGGTCGTGGACTGCCGCGAGCTGCGAGATCGCGAGGCGGCCCTCATCTCGGCGGTGGCCAAGGGGCACAAGACGGTGGTGTACGTGAACTCCCGCGAGCAGTCCGTCTCGCTTGCGCGCATGCTTCGCCATGCCATACCCGAGCTCGCCTCGCGCATCGCCTTCTACAACGCGGGGCTTACGCGCAAGGATCGCGCACGGGTCGAGGAGGCGTTCCGCGAGGGAACGCTGACCTGCATCGTCTCCACGAGCGCGTTTGGCGAGGGCGTCAACCTGCCCGACATCCGCAATGTCATGCTCTATCACATGCCGTTTGGCCAGATTGAGTTCAACCAGATGAGTGGCCGTGCAGGGCGCGACGGCAAGCTCGCCCGCGTATGGATGCTCTTTGGCTCACGCGACGCCCGCATCAACGAGCGCATCATTGCCTCGTCGGCCCCGCAGCGCCCCGAGCTCGTGGCGCTCTATCGTACGCTGCGCAGCCTGTCGGAACGCGCGCAACAGCAGCAAGGCGACTCATCGTTTAGCCTGTCGAACGCAGCCATAGCCCAGGAATCCGTCACCTTTGACGCTCGCGCGGTCCTGGATGACCAGTCCGTCTCGTGCGGCATCTCCATCTTCCGCGAGCTTGGGCTGCTGGACACGACGGGATACGGTTCCGCTCGTCGCATCACCATGAATGATTCTCCGGCGAGAGTAGACCTCGAGAGCTCAATCCGATATCTTGAAGGTTTACACGCGCGCGAAGAGTTCGTGGCCTTCCGTGACTGGGCGCTCACGGCGACCCCGGACCAGATGCTCGAGCGCATCAACCGACCCATTACCCCTGGTTTTGGCCGGGAGGTAGACCGCTAAGGAGGCACAAATGGCCGAAGCGGCGACAGGCACCACAACCCGCAAGCCCGCCCCCGTGCCGGGAGCGGACAACTATCGTGTGCTCAAGAACACCTGCGCGAGCTATCTCGACGAGGGAGCCCTTGCCAAGATAGAGGAGGCGTACCGCTTCGCCGCGGAGTACCACCGCGACCAACGCCGCCGCTCGGGTGAACCCTACATCAACCACCCCGTCGAGGTGGCCATCATCCTCGCGGGCGACCTGCACATGGACGAGGACACCATCTGCGCGGCGCTTCTGCACGACACCGTCGAGGACACCGACGCGACCATGGATGACCTCTCCTCGCGCTTTGGCCAGACGGTGGCCGACCTCGTCGACGGCGTGACCAAGCTGACGCAGGTCAACGTCTCATCCATTGACGAGAAGCAGGCCATGAACCTGCGCAAGATGTTCCTGGGCATGTCGCGCGACATCCGCGTGGTCATCATCAAGATCGCTGACCGCCTGCACAACATGCGCACCTTGGCCGCGCTCCCACCCAAGAAGCGCGTCTTCAAGGCGACCGAGACCATGGACGTCTACGCACCGTTGGCAGACCGTCTGGGCATCTCGTCCATCAAGTGGGAGCTTGAGGACCTCGCCTTCTTCTATCTGCAGCCTGAGGACTACGAACGTGTGGCGCGCATGGTGCGCGACTCGCGCGCGCAGCGCGAGCAGGACACCGCCGAGGCGATCAAGACCCTTGAGGACGAGCTTTCCACCACAGAGGTGAAGGGCTATCAGATCAAGGGACGCCCCAAGCACCTCTGGTCCATCTACCAGAAGATGGTACGCAAGGGCAAGGAGTTCTCTGACATCTATGACCTCATCGCGCTGCGTGTCTTGACCAACTCGGTGGGGGATTGCTATTCAGTCCTTGGTGCCGTGCACTCGTTGTGGCACCCGTTGCCCGGGCGCTTCAAGGACTACATCGCCATGCCCAAGTCCAATGGCTACCAGTCGCTCCACACCACGGTGATCGGTTCTGACGGGCGTCCCATCGAGATCCAGATACGCACGTATGACATGCACGAGCACGCAGAGTTCGGTGTCGCCGCGCACTGGCTGTACAAGCGAGCCGGTAATTCGATGGGCCAGATGTCCGCGGCAGACCTCTCGGTGGACTCGACCATCAACCACATTCGCCGAAGTCTGGACTGGACTACCGACGACGACATGGGCGACGCGGACGAGTACCTCGACACCCTGCGCGTCGACCTCTTTGAGCACGAGATCTTCGTGTTCACCCCACGTGGTGACGTCATGAGCCTGCGCAAGGGTTCCACCCCACTCGACTTTGCCTACGCCGTCCACACGGAGGTGGGCAACCATTGCGTGGGCGCCAAGGTCAATGGGTCGGTGGTGCCGCTTGCGACGCAGCTGGAGTCTGGCGACCGCGTGGAGATCCTCACCAACAAGAACGCGCGCCCGTCGCGTGACTGGCTCAACATCGTGGCCACCGGTGGTGCGAAGTCGAAGATCCGCAAGTACTTCTCGACCATCACCAAGATGGACGATGCCGAGCAGGGCCGCAGCGACCTTGCCCGTGAGCTGCGCAAGCGTGGTTATGGCATCTCGACGCACCGCGTCGCGAAGGCCATCGACAAGGCGTTGCCCTCACTTGACCACAAGACGGCAGAGTCGCTCTTCGCGGCCATCGGTGGAGGGAAGATCTCGGCCAAGCAGGCTGCCAATCGCATCGAGGCCGCCATCCTGGAAGACTCTCCCGACTACAAGGCTCAGCAGGAGAAGGCCGCGCGCGAAGCTGCCGAGGCTGCCGAGAGGGAGCTGTTGCTGTCGACGGGACGCCAGGCGGACCGTCGTCGCACGGGCGACCGCAAGAAGCACCCCAGCTGCGGCGTGGTGGTCAAGGGCGACCCAGACCTGCTCGTACATCTTGCCCACTGCTGCAACCCGGTGGCTGGCGACGAGATCGTCGGCTTCGTGACGCGTGGACGCGGCGTTTCAGTGCATCGCTCCACATGCCCCAACGTGGCTGACCTCACCAAAGACCCCAACCGTATCATCGACGTTGAGTGGGACACCTCCGGGGCTACCGAGTTCAGGGTCGAGATCGTCATCGAGGCAAACGACCGCATGGGCCTCCTCAAGGACGTGACCATCGCCATCAACGATGCGGGCGGCAACATCCAGGCCGCCTCCACGCAGGTGGCAAACAACGGCGCCGCACGGCTGCGCTTCACGGTGGCCATCGCGGACGCGAGCCTTCTGGCGTCGCTTTTGGCAACGGTCAACCGCGTACCGTCGGTCTACAACGCTCGCCGTATCATGCCGGGAGAGGGTGCCAACTCGCTTCGTAAGCGCGTCAAGGGGAACTAGCGATGGAAGACCAGATTCGGCAATTTGTGGTGGGGCCCATCCAGACCAACTGCTATGCGTACATAAGCGAAGGGGAGTGCCTGGTGGTCGACCCGGGCGCGTCAGGTGCGGCCATCGCCCAGCATCTTCAGGACGTGCACGTGACGTTGGTGGTGGCAACCCATCGCCACCATGACCACGTGTGTGGCATCCGTGCGCTGGTGGAGGCATGTGGGGCACCCTGGGCCATCGGCGCGATCGACGCGCCGCGTGCGACGCAGGCGGTCGAGCTGTCCTCGCACCTGTTTGGTGCTGCGAGCGCAGAGGAGGCCAATCCTCCCGAGCCCAACCGGCTGCTTGTCGAGGGCGATGTGCTCACGGTTGGCTCGGCAACGTTTACGGTGCTGGAAACCCCTGGTCATACCGAGGGAGGCATCACACTGCTGGGTGGGGGCTCGGCGGAGGGCGTGTGCTTTGTGGGCGACACGTTGTTTGCGGGCTCCTGCGGACGCACCGACCTTCTGGGCGGAGATCCGGACACGATGCTCAAGACGCTCGCCCGCCTAAAGCAGGTGATTCCTCCAAAGACGGCGCTTCTGTGCGGCCATGGCCCAGAGACGCTGATGGAGCGCGAGCTCGCCACTAATCCCTGGCTTCAATAGCCGTATGAAAGAAGGCCACTCAACTGAGTGGCCTTTCGTTTCATCTGGTGCCCGGAGCGAGACTCGAACTCGCACTCCTTTCGGAAAAGGTTTTTGAGACCTCCGCGTCTGCCAATTCCGCCATCCGGGCGCGATATCTGACTATAGCAGATTCTACAGAACCTCGGTAAGCACTTCGTCGATGATGCCCATGCCTTCACGAAGCACGTCGTCAGGCGTGATCAGCGCCGGCATCAGCTTGAGCGCGGAGTCTCCGCGTCCGCAGGCCTCGCATACCAGGCCGTGGTCAAAGCACTTGTGGATGGTGTCGAGGACCAGCTTGCCGTCGCCCAGCTCAAGTGCCCAGATCATGCCGATGCCGCGGGCCTCGACGCCGTGCTTTGCGGCGACGCTCTGCACGAGCTCCTTCATGAGCTCCGCCTTGGCCTGCAGCTCAGGCACGAAGTCGGTGTCGAGAGCGTAGTCGATGGCTGCCTTCGCGGCAACCATGCCCAGCTGGTTACCACGGAAGGTGCCGTTGTGCTCTCCCGGCCCCAGCACGTCAAACTTGGGCGAGACGAGCGTGATGGCAAACGGGGTGCCGATGCCGCCGAGCGACTTGGACATGGTCACGATGTCCGGCTTGATGTCTGCACGCTCAAACGAGAAGAACGTGCCGGTACGCCAGCAGCCAACCTGGATGTCGTCGACGATCATCACGATGTCATGCTTGGTGCAGAGCTCGCGGAGGCCCTTCAGGAACTCCGTCGGCAGCACCTGGATGCCGCCCTCGGCCTGCGTGGTCTCCACCACGATGGCGGCGGGCTTGGAGGCACCGGCGTGGTCGTCGGCCAGCACGGCCTCCATGAAGGCCAGGGCGTCAAGACCGGGCAGGGTGTAGGGCGCAGGCATGTGGCGCGCACCCACCAGCGGCATGCCCGCGCCCTCACGGGAGTAGGTGTCGCTCGTAAGCGAGAGGGCGCCAAGCGTCATGCCATGGAAGGCGCCCATCAGGGCCCAGACCTCGGTGCGGCCGGTGGCCTTGCGGGCAAACTTCAGCGCGAGCTCGTTGGCGTTGGTGCCCGTGGGGCCCGGGAAGGCGACCTTGTAGTCAAGTCCGCGCGGCTGCAGGATGCGGGTCTGCAGCGTCTCGATGAAGGCGGCCTTTGCGGAGGTGGTCATGTCCAGTGCGTGGACGATGCCGTCACCCATCAGGTAGTCGATGACCGCCTGCTTGATGGTGGGGTTGTTGTGGCCAAAGTTAAGGGTGCCCGCGCCGTCAAAGAAGTCGATATAGCGCGTGCCCTCCTCGTCATACATGAAGGGGCCCTTGGAAGTGGCAAACGTTGCCGGCCACTTGCGGCAATAGGATCGGACGTTCGACTCGTACTTCTCGATCGTCTCGTTCATGAGCATGCTCCTCACTCAATCTCACTTAATCAATGTGAAACAACGCAACCTATCATACCCCCTTGCCGCTCAGTGTTCGTCCGTGCTGCTTGGAATGTGTATTTTCCATTAGTCCTTGCGAGGTGTTGGTACGCAGGGCATATTGAAGACTCGCCGATTGTTCCTCCTGCGCCCCAAGCGCGGGAAGAGGGGAGCATAACCATGCCAAAGCTTGACTATTTGATGAGGGTTGCCTCGGGCATGAGCCTCGAGAAGCTGCGTCAGTGCGTCAACGACGCGCACGAGCGCAGCGGAAAGCCCAAGGCGCTTCTGCTTGCCGACATCATCCACTGTGCCCGCAAGTTTGGTGCCGGCTACTACGACTATCTGATCTTTGAGTTCTACAACATGACCGACGAGGAGCGCGCCACCTATATGACGCGCATGCGCAACAAGCGCTTCGACGACATGATCAACGACCCTGAAGACTGCGCGATCTTTGACGACAAGAGTCAGTTCTACGCGCACTTCTCCGACTTCATGGGCCGCGACTGGCGCGATCTTGCCAAGGTGTCTGACGAGGACCTGGCCGCCTACCTCGAGGGCCACGAGTACGTCATCGCTAAGCCAAACGATGGCGAGTGCGGCCACGGCATCGAGAAGATCCATCTTGCCGACTTCGCCACACTCGACGAGGCGGTTGCCTACCTGCGCCAACCCGAGAAGAACTTTGGCGTGGTGGAGGACCTGCTCATCCAGCATCCCGAGATGTCGCGCCTGTATCCCTACGCGGTGAACTGCATGCGCATGGCCACCGTGTATTGGAAGGGCGAGTCCCACCTGCTGTACGCGGTGCTCAAGACCGGCAACCACGGCAAGTTTGTGGACAACTTGGAGAATGGCGGCTATGCCTGCCACATGGACCTCGAGACTGGCAAGGTGACGGGCCCGGGCCACACCAACAAGCAGGAGCTGGTGGAGGAGCACCCCATGACGGGCGTTCGCTTCGAGGGCTTCCAGGTTCCGTATTTTGCGGAAGCCTGCGAGCTGGCGAAGCGTGCGGCTGCCGTGGTGCCTACGGTGGGCTACATTGGCTGGGACATGGCCATTACGGAGAACGGACCGGCCATCATCGAGGGCAACCACTTCGCGGCCTACGACTTCCCGCAGCTTCCTGACCGCAGCCAGAACCATCGTGGCCTTGCCGCAATGCTGGAAGACATCGGCATCAGGGTGTAGCGTCATCTCTGGCGCACCGCTGAGGCCTGTCCGTGGTGGTGCGCCAGATTGGGCAAGTCTGTGTAAGTTGTGGGTACTTGCGCGGCTCGCAGAAGTGCTCTAAACTCGTTTCTTGTGATTTTCGAAGCGGGGCAGATCGTGTGCCCCCACCTTGTGGCGCCAACAGGGCAGCTGCCTGGTCAGACAACGGATGCTTTCTCCCGCCATGGGCGGGCCTTGTCTCCTGGGACGCTGTCGGTGCCAGGAGTTTTTTTATGCGGCGAAGGCCGCAATGAGACGCGACGCTCGCCGTCGCGGCAGGAAGGAAGGTGTGAACGAGATAGCTAGGCAAGAGGGTCCTCGCATCAACGACGAGATTACCGCGCGCACGTGTCGCCTGATCGGCGTCGACGGCTCGCAGCTCGGACTGTTTGGCATCCGCGACGCTCAGCGCATCGCCGATGAACAGAACCTTGACCTCGTGGAGATCGCCCCCAACGCGGAGCCTCCCGTATGCAAGGTCATGGATTACCGTAAGTACAAGTATGAGCAGGACCGCAAGGCCAAGGCCGCGCGTAAGAAGCAGGTTCGTGTCGAGGTCAAGGAGATGAAGTTCCGTCCCAAGATCGACACGGGCGACTACGAGACCAAGAAGAACCACGTCATGCGCTTCCTCAAGAAGGGCGCACGCGTCAAGGTCACCATCATGTTCCGCGGTCGTGAGATGGCCCACCCCGAGCAGGGACTCAACGTCCTCGAGCGCCTCGCTGAGGATTTGAAGCCCTATGCGACGGTCGAACAGCAGCCCAAGATGGAGGGCCGCAACATGCACATGCTCGTCGCTCCCATCAAGGGCGCCTTCGATAAGGTTGACCTGGGCGACGCAGAAGAAAAGGAGTAAGTATCATGCCCAAGATGAAGACCCACAAGGGAACCGCTAAGCGCTTCCGCAAGACTGGCACCGGCAAGATCATGCGCGGCAAGGCCTTCAAGAGCCACATCCTGACCAAGAAGTCCCCCAAGCGTATTCGTGGCTTCCGTCAGGAGACCGAGCTGGCTCCCGCCGACGTGAAGACCGTCATCCAGCGTATGGGCAAGTAACTGAGCGCCTCGCGTCAGTTTTGATATTCAAGGAGTTGATTAGATATGGCACGTGTTAAGCGCGCAGTTAATGGTCACAAGAAGCGCAACACCCTGGTCGAGCGTACCAAGGGTTACTATGGCGTTCGTTCCCGCACCTTCAGGGGCATGAAGGAGCAGGCTCAGCACTCTGGTCAGTATGCTTACCGCGATCGTCGCAACAAGAAGCGCGACATCCGCGGCCTGTGGATCCAGCGCATCAACGCCGCTGCCCGCATGAACGACCTCTCCTACAGCAAGTTCATGCACGGCCTGAAGCTTGCCGGCGTCGAGCTCGACCGCAAGGTTCTCGCTCAGATCGCCTATGAGGACGAGGCCACGTTCGCGGCTCTCGCCGAGGTTGCCAAGAAGGCCCTCGCCGCTGAGTAAGCGCAAGCAACATATGTGATAAGGGGCCCGCAGGCTTTGGTCTGCGAGCCCCTTTTGGTTACCCCATCGCCCTTTGGACGCCTTGCTTGCAAAACGACCTGCGCTTTCTGCAAAAAAGACGTCCAAAGGGCGATGGGCTTTTTAGTCAAGCACTGAATCGTCTGGCTCAAAGAGGTCAACGAGGCTAAAGATGCCGTTCTCGTAGGTGAACGTGTAGAGCGAGCAGTTCTTGGTCACGCTGTTGACGTGCACTTTGTTGTGCTTGTCCCAATGGCTGGTAAAGCAGCGGATGCAGGCGCCGTGCGCCACGGCGAGGACGCGCTCATGGTCGGGCTTTTCCATGATCTGGGTGAGGGTGTCCGTCATGCGCTGGGCCACCGACTCCTCAGAGTCCCCGCCAAATTGCACGAGATAGTCGCCATAGTTCTCGTAGGGGCTCCCCACGGCCGCAAAGAGGTCGTAAGGACACCCTTCCAGCACGCCGTAGCGAAACTCCTTCAGGCCCTTGGTGCGCACGTAATCCATCTTGTTGCGCGTGACCACCTCGAGCGTGTCGCATGCCCGCTCCGCCGTGGACGAGTATGCGTGGTCGAAGGTGATGCCCTGCTCCTCGATCCATGCGCGCGTGAGCTTTGCCTGCGCGATGCCGCGCTCGGTGAGGGGGGAGTCACACCACCCCTGGATGACGCGACGAACGTTGAAGAAGGTTTGGCCGTGGCGCATAAGGTAAAGGGTCTTTGACATGGGGGTCTTTCTCGTGGGCACAGCTAGATGCGGGGCAGTCGGTCAGAGAGCTTCTCGCTCTCCAGCTTGGCCTCCTCGGCCTCAAACGCTGGATTCTGCGGGTCGATGAGCTCGTCAGCGCCGGTCTCAGGGTTGTAGTGGTGGAGCAACACGGGCTGGAAGAGGCGCAGATAGACGGCAAATGTTGCCGACGCGGCAATCAGAATAAGGAAGATGACGATGCGCGGCCACACCGTGACTTGCGTCATGGCAAACGACCCCACGCACAGGATGGCGGTCCAGCTGTACATGAGGAGCACGGCCTGCTTCTGATCAAAGCCCTCGGCGATGAGCCGGTGGTGGATGTGGCCCCGGTCTGCCTGGCCAATGCTCACGTGGGCACGACTGCGGCGCACGATGGCCGAGAAGGTGTCCATGATGGGGATGCCCGCGATGACGAGGGGCACGATGAGCGTGGTGAGGCCGGCGACGCGTGTCACGGAGAGAAGCGAGACCGTGCCGAGCGCAAAGCCGAGAAGCAACGCGCCTGAGTCTCCCAGGAAGATGGAGGCCGGGTTGAAGTTGTAGCGAAGGAAGGCAAGCGTAGCGCCGGCAATCGAGATGGAGAGTGCGGCAGCGTCAAGACGGCCAGCCATGAGGGAGAGCGCAAACATCGTGAGGCTCGAGATGCACGAGATGCCCGTTGCCAGGCCATCGAGGCCGTCGATGAGGTTGATGATGTTGGAGTAGGCAACCAGATAGATCATGGTCAGCGGATAGGCAAGCCATCCCAGGTCTATGAGCGAGTCCGTGACGGGGTTGACGATGACGCCCACCACAAGGCCTCCCGCGACGGCGATACCGGCGGCGATGAGCTGACCCGCAAGCTTCTGCTTTGGATTCAGCTGGAACTTGTCGTCGAGCAGGCCGGTAACGAAGACAATGACAAACGAGAGGCCAATGTAGAGATAGTTGACGTGCAGGTGCGA
>OMWB01000018.1 GCA_900314645.1 uncultured Actinomycetes bacterium | reverse complement strand
TTTCTGGCATTCTGGATGGCCTGATCCATGGTGATGTTGGTACCGGCGCAGTCATAGATGACATCCGCCTTGTCCGGACCGAAGGTGCGAACAAAAGCTTCGGCAAAATCCTCGTTCCGGGTATTGACGCATACATCCACCCCGACCTCGGCGGCTTTGGCCAGGCGGATATCAGAAATATCTGTGATCATGACCTTTCTGGCACCCATGCCCTTGGCAACCTGGGCTGTCAGGATACCGATGGGACCGGCGCCCAGCACGCAGATATCTTTGCCGGCCACATCGCCTGCCTGGCGGATGGCGTGAACCGTCACGGCCAGAGGCTCAATCATGGCTCCCTCTTCCAGGCTCATTTCCTCCGGAAGGGGTGTTACTTTCGCGGCATCCACCGTAAAATATTCGGAAGCGGTTCCGGTGGTCTGGAAGCCCATGACCTTCAGGCTTTCACAGAGATTGTATTTGCCATGACGGCAGGGCCAGCATTTTCCGCAGACCACCTGAGGCTGAATGGTTACCTTCTGGCCGATCTTCAGATTGTCTACGCCTTCACCGAGCTTTTCCACCAGTCCCGAAACCTCATGGCCCTGGGTAACCGGATATTTTGTAAAGGGGTGCTTGCCATGATATACGTGAATATCGGATCCGCATACGCCGATATTCATGATTTTGATTTTAACCTCTCCGGCCGCCGGCTCGATTTCCGGCACCTCCCGGAATATGATTTTTCCGGGCTCCGTCATGACTTGCTGAAGCATGTTTCCCTCCTCATGATGATAGTAGTAAGCTCAGTGTACAGTATTTCACGGACGTTGTCCAGTGATTTGTGAATATAGAAGTGTACATCAGCTCATCTTCGGTGTAGATCAGGGGAAGATCCGCCCAGGGAAGAGGCTTTCTGGCATGGGACCGGATCAGTTCGTCCAAAAGGTCGAGCGGGAAATCCTTCATGTTCAGCACGCCGCCGCCCAGAGCATTCCGCTGCTGGACAAGGCGGCCGGCCACCGCGTGACCTTCGACTATTCCTACGGCTACACCTCCGGCGGCAAGACCTACGACATGTTGCTCAGGGGCCGCAAGGTCGGCACCTACAGTATCCGCTTCTCCAAGGCGGAACACAGGACGACAGTTGCCATCGTCGACGAGGACGCGTTCGCCCAGTGGGCGTTCGGCAACGGCCTCGCCCGCAAGCAGGTCGTCATCACCCTCGACGTCGAAGAGGGCATGCCTGACCGGCTCATCGGCCAGAAGATCACCATCACCGAGGACATGTTCCTCAAGGGCGTTGCGCGCCAGAACTACATCGTGTCCGACAACGCCATCGCAACCGCGCAGCGCGATGGAGAGATCCCCGATGGCTGCGAGGCTCGCGTCATCGACGAACCCGCCGTGCCCATCGGATCGACACTGCGAATCGACCCCGTCCTCGTAGCCCAGGCCATGGGCAGCGAGCTTCCTTCCGCCGTCATGGGGCTGCTCTCCGAGGGCGGCGAGTAGCCATGCGTTACCAGCTCACCTGTGGCATCGTCAAGCGGCCCATCCGGGTCGTGGTCTACGGGCCGGAGGGCATCGGTAAGACGTCGTTTGCCGCCATGTCCCCTAACGCCCTCATCATTGACACCGAGGAGGGCTCGCACCAGCTCCCCGTAGCGAGGCTGCCGAAGCCCGCGTCGTGGGCGGTGCTGCTCGACGAGGTGCGTGCGGTGGCGGAGGACCCCTCGTGCTGCTCAACCTTGGTCGTTGACACCCTGGACGCTGCCGAGCAGCTCTGCGTGGAGCACGTCTGCAGCCATGCGCAGCCCAAGAAGGCGTCCATTGAGGGCTGGGGCTACGGCAAGGGCTACGTCATCCTGAAGGAAGAGTTCGCAAAGCTTCTCTACGAGCTCGACCGCGTCATTGAGGCCGGCGTCAACGTCGTGTGCACCAGCCACAGCCAGCTCCGCAAGTTCGAGCGGCCAGACGAGCTCGGCTCCTACGACCGGTTCGAGATGAAGCTCACGAAGCACGTGGCCCCGCTCGTCAAGGAATGGTGCGACCTGCTGCTCTTCGCCGACTACCTGACCTATGTGACTACCGACGAAAACGGCGGCCACGCGAAGGCCTCCGGCGGTAAGCGCATCCTGCGCACGACTCACTCACCGAGCTGGGACGCGAAGAACCGCCTCGAGCTCCCAGAGGTCCTGGACCTGGACATCGAGCCCCTGCTGCCGTTCTTCCAAGACCACCTCTCCGGAATCGTAGCCGATCCGCCTGTCGTGGTACCGGCGACATCCGGGCCACCCCAGCCCGCAAGCCAGTCTGCCGATTCGGGCGACGCGCTGCTCTCGCTCATGCGGCGCGACGGGGTGTCCGCAGACGAGCTTCGTGCCGTCATCGACGCACATGGCTACCAGCCCGAGGGTACGCCCCTCGAGGCATACCCGCCCGACTTCAGGGCATGGCTCGCCGATCAGTGGCCGAGCGTGCTCCGGGCAATCGAGATTAACCGCATTGACGTGCCGTTCGGCACAGATGGAGAGTAACGATGGCAGAGTACAACGACTCCTTCGGTTGGGACGACGAGGTCGAGACCGCCGACGCCAGCAACTTCCAGCTTCTCAACGAAGGCCCCTGCATGTTCCGCGTGACCGACTTCAAGCGCGGACGCTTCGAGGGCTCCGCGAAAATGGCCGCCTGCTTCCAGGCCGAACTCACGCTCGAGACGACCGACCCCGAGGGCCACGTCTCCGACATCCACACCAACCTGCCCCTGAACCGCAAGATGCAGTGGAAGCTGACCGCCTTCTTCAAGGCCGTCCGCCTTATCGACCCGGAGACCCCCAGCGGTAGCGCCGTCCGCTACCCGTGGGACAAGATTATCGGCACGCGCGGCATGTGCGATGTCGAGCACTACCAGTGGACCGGGAACGATGGGCAGCAGCGCACGGGCAACAGCATCAAGTCGTTCCTCTTTGGCGCGCGCTCCGACGAGGCAGCCCAGGCGTTCGCACCACAGGCGCCGCAGCAACCGCACCAGCCGCAGCAGGCCCAGACACAGTACCCGCCCACGACCCAGCCGCCCTATGGCGGGGCCTTCGTCTAGGATGGGGCTGGTCCTGCGACCGTACCAGATAGAAGCTGTGCAAGCCATAGAGGCTGAGTGGGGTGCGTGTGACAACGCACGCACCCTCCTTGTGCAGGCCACAGGTACGGGAAAGACCGTCGTGATGTCCTCCGTGGCAGAGGACGCGGTTCGCGGCGGGGGCAGGGTGCTCATGCTCGCCCACAGGGACGAGCTGATCACCCAGGCCCAAGAGAAGTTCAAGGCATGCAGCGACCTAGACTGCGCCATAGAGAAGGCCGGATCCCACGCGATGGGCTCTATGTTTCCCGTCACGCTCGCCAGCGTGCAGACCCTCGCGAGGGAGAGCCGCCTCGCGGAGTATCCGAGCGACTACTTCTCGCACGTGTTCATAGACGAGGCACACCACGCGCTCGCCGACAGCTACCGCAACGTGATCGACCACTTCGAAAATGCTCGCGTGCTTGGGGTGACAGCCACTCCCGACCGGGCAGACAAGCGGGGCCTCGCCGAGGTGTTCAGCAGCATTGCCTACGAGTACCCGTTGGGCAGGGCGATAAGGGAGGGCTACCTCTCTCGTACCGTGGCGCAGCTCATCCCGCTGGAAATCGACATCTCCGATGTGAAGGTGCAGGCGGGAGACTTCCAGGCGTCAGGACTCGACGAGAGCCTCGACCCCTACCTGCCCGAGATAGCGGCCAAGATGCTCGAGGCCGGCTGCGACCGGCGTCACACCGTGGTGTTCCTGCCGCTGGTCAAGACGGCCGAGCGGATGGCCGACGCGCTCAACGCCGTGGGCATTCCCACCGAGGAGATCGACGGCAACAGCGCCGACCGGGCAGAGATCCTGGCACGCTTCGAGAGCGGCGAGACCAAGTGCCTCACCTGCTCGATGCTGCTCACGGAGGGATGGGACTGCCCCGTGTGCGACTGCGTCGTGGTGCTCAGGCCCACAAAGAGCCGTGCGCTCTTCGCGCAGATGGTAGGTCGCGGCACGAGGCTGTACCCTGGCAAGGACCACCTGCTGCTTCTCGACTTCCTCTGGAACACCGAGCGCCACGACCTCTGTCGGCCAGCATCGCTGTTTGCCAAGAGCGCTGAGGTGGCGAAGCGTATGACGGAGAAGGAGGAGGATGCCCCCAACGGCATCGACCTCATGGCTGCCGAGCGGGAAGCCGAGACCGATATCCTGCAGCAGCGCGAGGCATCGCTCGTCAGGGAGCTTGCGGCGCAGCGGCGCAAGAAGTCGCGCCTGGTGGACCCGCTGCTGTTCAGCATGTCCATCGAGGACGAGGACCTTGCCGACTACGAGCCGCTTATGCCTGCTGACGCGCTCCCGCCGACGGAGCGACAGATGCGGGCCATAGCAAACTTCGGACTAGACACGTCGTCCATCGACTGCTTCGGCATGGCCTCCATGGTGCTCGACCGTCTCATTCGACGAGCGGAGTCCAACATGGCAACGCCGCGCCAGATCCGTCAGCTCGAGCGGTTCGGCTTCCGGCATCCCGGGACATGGACGTTCGAACAGGCGAGCAAGGTCATGGGCATCCTGTCCAGCCACCAGTGGCACGTTCCGAGCTGGATGAACCCAGCAACATACGACCCAACGCTGGGCATCTCGTAGGCATTAGCGTCAAGCAATTTCGGTGCGCCCGGTGAGTTCCGGGCGTACCCATTGCAGATTGGAGCAACTGATGAAACAGAACGATCATGGCGACCTGCCTCACATCCTCTCGCAGATGCCAGCTTCGTCATGCAGCTACACCGAATGGGTGAGCGTCGGTATGGCGCTCAAGGCCGAGGGCTTTGCCCTCTCCGTCTGGGAGGATTGGAGCCGCGAAGACCGAGACCGCTGGCACGACGGCGAATGTGCGACAAAGTGGCAGGGCTTCTCCGACTCAAAGGACGACGGGGTCGGCGCCGGCACCATCTGCGACCTCGCTCGCTCGCGTGGCGTGCAGCTCTCGCCCGGAGCGCTGGACGAGCCCTTTGGCTGGAGAGACGAGGCGACTGTCGTAGACCCCGCGTACGTGGAGCCAGTCGACCTTCCCGAAAGCGCGACGGGCGGTGACTGGAACCCCACGGGACAGCTCGTAGACTACCTGCATGCGGTCTTCGAAGAGACCGAGCACGTCTGCTACGTAACCCAGTCATGGGTTGGAGACGACGAAAAGCACCATCCCAAGAAGGGCTCCTGGGACCGCACCGCCGGACAGCTCATAGCTGATCTCGAGAAGTACGGGGACGTGGCGAAGGCCATAGGCGACTGGGACGAGGATGCAGGCGTCTGGGTGTGCCACAACCCGGTGGACGGGAAGGGTCGCACCAACTCGAACGTGTCGGCGCTTCGCCACGTGCTCATCGAGAGCGACGAAGACGACCCGGAGCAGCAGCTCGCAATCATGCGCGCTCTCAACCTCCCCCTCACCGCCGTCGTCAGCAGCGGCAACAAGAGCGTGCACGGCATCGTACGCGTGGACGCCTCCAACATGGACGAGTACAAGCGCCGCGTCAGCCGACTCTACGAGGAGTGTGCCCGCGCCGGTCTCCACGTGGACGGCCAGAACCGCAACCCCTCGCGACTGTCGCGCATGCCGGGAGTCACCCGCGCCGGAAAGCGCCAGGCGCTCATCGCCACTAACGTCGGCGCGCGTTCCTACGAGGAGTGGGAGGACTGGATCGCGGAGGAGCGCGACGACCTACCGGAGACTGCCAATCTTGCCGATGCTCTGGCAAACCTTCCGCCCTTGGCGGAACCGCTCATAGACGGAATACTGCGCAAGGGTCACAAGATGCTGCTCGCCGGTCCCTCGAAGGCGGGCAAGAGCTTTGCACTCATGGAGCTTGCAGTCGCCGTCGCCGAGGGACGCACTTGGATGGGTCGACAGTGCAGCCAGGGGCGCGTGCTGTACGTGAACCTAGAGATTGACGGGGCGTCATCCATGCATCGATTCGATGCCATCTACCGGGCGCTCGGCATAGGTGCAAGCCATGCCTCGAACATAGACGTCTGGAACCTGCGCGGCCACGCGTGCCCCATGGACCGTCTAGCACCACGGCTCATACACCGCGCCGCCAAGAAGGGACGCGACCCGGAGCACGGAGGCTACAGCCTCGTGATCATCGACCCGATCTACAAGATCCTCGTGGGCGACGAAAACAGCGCCTCGGACATGGGTGCGTTCTGCAACCAGTTCGACAAGGTATGCGCCGAGCTGGGCTGTGCCGTCGTCTATTGCCACCACCACAGCAAGGGCTTCCAGGGCACGAAGCACAGCATGGATCGCATGAGCGGGTCGGGCGTCTTCGCGAGAGATCCCGACGCCATCCTCGACATGACGCCGCTTGCTGCGACTGGTGACGAGCTGCGCGCTGCACGTGACCAGGCGGCGATGGACGAGATTACCCGTACCTTGGAATCAGTGGGCATCACACCGCCGCTCTACTCAGAGCCCGGCCCCTTCGCCGTTTGGGCGGTACAGCATCTCTACAAGCCCGACGGCGACGCGTTGAACGAGCGTCTGAGGGCGATTGTCAAGGAGTCGGCACAGGTGACTGCATGGCGGGTCAGCTTTACGCTGCGCGAGTTCGAGAGCGCCGACCATATGGACGCGTGGTTTGACTATCCACTGCACGTGCCTGACCTGCGTGGGGTGCTTGCGAATTGCCCCTTTGATGGCGGAGACGCACGTTCGACTGACGGCAGCGGCAAGCCCAGGGCGAAGGCGCGCGAGGACAAGCAGCAGGCACTTGAAGAGGCCTTCGATGCGGTGTCCATGGGCGACGAAGAGGTCCGCGTAGATGCGCTTGCGGAGTACCTGAATGTGAGTAGCAAGACCGTGCAGCGGCGTGTCGACGAGTCCCGGAAGCTTGAGCGTAGGAATGGCATCGTGAGGAGGATCGCATGATGGTCTACGGACAGACAATCGAAGGCGACGTGTCCGGACACCCAGACACAACGACCACAAGCAATGTCTGCGGACAGACAGGTTCCCTTAAACATGAAGTTCATGTTCAGAGTGAAGAGTGGATATCGGGTGAGGCCAAAGGCAGCCTCACCCACCGAGATGAAGAAGATTCTGGGGTCGACCGGACAGCACCCCCCGAAGGGGGCTGTCCGTCCGCCCCGGAGGAGCCCGAGAGCTATGTCGGAGTGAGCGTGCGATGGGCGCGCGCGTGGCTCACCGAGGTCGACGAGGCCCGCAAGGCGCTTGACCGCGCCGAGCACATCGCCGAGTTGAGGCGCGCGAAGGCCTTCTCCATCGCAGACCCCCTCGGCACCGTCGGCGGCTACGGTAAGGGAGGCGTGAGTGACCCCATGCGCAAGGCCGACGAGATGATCGACGGCGAGGCCGAGGACGCCGCCTACGGCTGGGCGCGCGACGCGTTGGCCCTGTTCGACCTCATGGTAAGCGTCAACCGCCCGTGCTTCAGGGGCGCGCTGCTCGACGGGCTCGACGTCGCCGAGATGCGCTACCGCCTCGGCG
Organism: uncultured Actinomycetes bacterium; assembly: GCA_900314645.1. Taxonomy (GTDB): domain Bacteria; phylum Actinomycetota; class Coriobacteriia; order Coriobacteriales; family Atopobiaceae; genus UBA1367. The sequence goes on along the minus strand of OMWB01000018.1, from coordinate 48,941 downwards.
CGTCGGACAAGGACATCATGGAGGCGTTCCACATCGGCCGCTCCAAGCTCTACGACGACCTGAGCGCGCTCGTGGAGTACCTCGACTTTATCGGCCCGGAGAAGACCTTCCACATCGACGAGGCCAGACCGCCCGAGCTTCCGCCTACCGTCGACGTCGCGCCCGAGGACGCCGGCCCGCACGGCGACGCCTACGGCGACATCGACGCCTTGGTCGCAAAGTGCGGACGGGAGCGGACCGAATCGGACTGAGTCGGACGCCACCGAACGGCCCATCCGTGATATCACTATGGTGCGCGCAAAGCGCGGACCGACCCACACACGCGAGACCCCGACATTCGCAAGGATGCCGGGGTCTTCTCATGTCCCGGCACAGTGCCAGGGGTCTATCGACACAGGGCCGGTGCCCGACGAACGACTGCGGGGTGAGCAGATGCCGAGCAGCAACCCACGGTACCGCAACCCCAAGCGCCGTCACACCATGCGCGTGCGCATCATGAGGCGCGGCGACCCGTGCGCACTCTGCGGCAAGCCCATCGACTACTCGCTGCCACGGGGCCACCCGATGGCCTACGAGCTCGACGAGATCATCCCGATAAGTCGCGGAGGTTCGCCGATCGACCCCGACAACCTTCAGGCAACGCATGCCATCTGCAACCGTCGAAAGGGAAACAAGCTTCCCGACGAGCAGCTGCGGGTCATCGAGCGACCCATGCCAACGAGCCGCGACTGGTGGGAGTGACGCCCATGGGGAGGATACCCTCCCCATCGACCCTCCCTGCTGCTATCGCGGGTAGCCAAATATCTCCCCGATTGCGATTTTTGCCTGTCGACCTGTGGAAACGGAGGCCGCATTGGAGCTCGACTTCAGCCTGTCCTCCGCCTTCGGGATAGACCCCGACGCGCTGGACTTCGACCTCACGGGCTTCGTGCCGGCGTCAAGGCAGACCGACGGCATCGGAAGCGAGCGCTACCTGCTCCCGCGCATCTACGAGGGCACCGCTAGCGAGCCCGTGCTGTACGAGCACGCCGTCGACCTCGTGGACGGCCTCGCTCTGGAGCCGGGCATGCGCATGTTCTGCCTCGTGAGCGGCAACTTCATCTTCGGCGACGCCCTGGAGGCCATGGCCGAGCGCGGCATCGCCGAGTACCGCACGATGACCATCCAGACGCTCAGCATGAGCCAGGAGAACATCGACAGCCTCCGCAACGTGGTGGAGCGGTGCTTCGAGCTGGAGCGCCTGCGCATAGTACTCAGCGACTACTTCTATGCCCACGAGCGCAAGGCCACGGGGCTGGTCCCGTACCTGTACGAGCGGCTGGACGTAGACGGCATCCTCGACGTCGCCTTCGCGAGCGCGCACACCAAGATCGTCACCTTCGAGACCGTGGACGGCCTCAAGTGCGTGATGGACGGCAGCGCGAACCTGCGCTCCTCACGCAACATCGAGCAGTTCCGCATCGAGTGCGACGCGGACCTGCACGACGGCATCGAGGCCTTCGCCGACCGCATCTTCGAGGCGTACTCGACCATCAACCACAACGTCAAGTCACCAAAGTCGGTCCGGGGCGGGAGGCTCTGGACGGCCGTGATGGAGAGCGAGGAATGACATGGCAAGCGGAAGCGAGCGAGGGGGCGGCGGAGGACGCGGCCTCATCTCCCAGGCCCTGCTCAGGGGCCGCAAGACGGCGACGGGACAGAACGTCATGTCCGCGCGCCAGGCCTACAAGTGGGCACGCCAGAACGGCGCCACTCGCAAGGAGGCCCGCGACTACACGATCAACTACATGAACGCGACCTACTAGGCGGTGACCCATGTGGGACGAGGCCCAGGCAGACAACGTTCGCGGGCTCCTCACACAGTTCAACGGGGCCGAGGAGATCTGTGCGGTGATGGGCTGCGAGGAGTCGCAGCTCGACGACCTCTGCACGCACGCGTTCCACATGGACTTCGCCACGGCCAAGGCCACCTTCTCCGCGCAGGGGCGCGCCATGGTGCGCCGCACCCTGATGCAGCAGGCCCTCGACGGCAACATGAAGGCCCTCGACATGCTCGCGCGCGAGCAGCTGGGCATGGGTGCCGTGGAGACGAGAAGGCGCGTGATCCAGAGCGACGAGGAGGCTAAGGCCGATGCAGACGATGCCGACGACTTCCTCGCCCAGCTCATCGCGAGAAAGAAGGGTGGGCAGCCAGGAGCCGAGGATCCGGGTCGAGCCTGACGGCGTGGCCTGGACCGACGGGCCGGACGCGGCCGCCCTCTGCACGAGGTACTGGTTCGAGCCCGACCCATGGCAGTGCGACCTGCTCGATTGCTGGCTCGGGCGCGACGAGTACGGCGTGCTCAGGGTCATATCGGCCGGCATCGCCTGCCCGCGCCAGAACGGCAAGAACGGCGCCATCGAGGCCCTGGAGTTCTACCTGCTGGTAACCGACCCCAACACGCACATCCTCCACACCGCGCACAGCACCAAGACCGCGCAGAAGGCCTTCGAGCGCATGTGCCGCGTGTTCAACAACCGCAGCAAGCGCAACGCCGCCATCCACCGCCTGGTGGACAAGAAGGCCGGCGGCCGCATCCGCTACACCAACGGCGAGCAGGCCATCTACCTCGCCAACGGGGCGAGCATCGAGTACGCCACCCGCACCGGCAGCGCCGGACGCGGATTCGACGCCATCACGCTGCTCGTCTACGACGAGTGCCAGCAGCTCACCGACGACCAGGTGCAGGCCATCATGGCCACCCTCGCCGCGTCGCGCGGCGACCGCCTCATCATCTACGCGGGGACGCCCCCCAACGAGAACGCGCCGGGCGTGGTCTTCGAGAGGCGGCGGCGGGCCGCCATCGAGTGCCCCAACGACCGCACGAGCTGGCACGAGTGGTCCATCGAGACGCTGCCGCCCGAGACGGCAGACTTCGAGGACCTGCTCGAGCTGGTGTACCTGACCAACCCGGCGATGGGCCTTCGCCTCGACGAGGGCTTCACCGCGCAGGAGTTCGTCGACATGGACTTCGTCGGCTTCTGCCAGGAGCGCCTCGGCTGGTGGCAGGAGTCGGCCGTGCCGGACCCCGCCATCGACCCCTCGGCGTGGGAGCGCTGCGCCATCGACAACCCGACCCAGGCGACCAAGCGCGTGAAGCGCGCCATCGGCATCAAGTTCAGCCCAGACGGCACGCACGTCGCCGTCTCCAACTGCGTCGAGGCCCGGGGGCGGCTGCCCCACGTGGAGCTCGCCATGCACGCCAACATCACCGCCACCGGCGTGGAGCCACTGGCCGAGGCCCTGTGGAGGCTGCGCGGCAAGGTCGCCTACGTGCTGATAGACGGCGTGAGCAACGCCGACGCGCTGATGGGCGCGCTGGAGGCGCTGAACTATCCTAAGCAGGGGTACGCGAGGACGTCGCCACGAGACGCCATCGCCGCCGCGACCACCCTGGTGAACGCCGTCCGCGAGGGTAGCGTCACCCACTTCGGCCAGGACGCGCTCGACGAGAGCGTGCGCGGGGCCACCAAGAGGCAGATCGGCGCATACGGTGGCTACGGCTTCGGCGGCATCGACCCCGAGCCGGTGGAGTCGGCAGCGTACGCGCTCTACGCCCTCAAGCAGACGAAGAGGAACCCGACGAGGAGGATGAGGCTGCTTTGAACATAGGCGACAGCGGCATCGTCGCCCTCGGGGGCAGGCGCATGCCCGACCCGCCCGGCCTGCCCGACGCGTACCGTCGCGACCTGCGCTCGCTCTTCGCGCTCTGGGCGGCCAAGCTGCCGCGCGACGTGATGCGCAGCCGCTACTACCACGGGCGCAACGTCCTGAAGAACATCGGCATCGCCGTGCCGCCCGACCTCACCGACATCGACACCGTGGTCGAGTGGCCCCAGAAGGCCGTCGACGCGCTCGCCGTGAGGAGCAGGCTCGACGCCTTCACCGGCGACGAGGCCGTGACGGCTGTCCTCGACGAGGTGTGCGCCGCCAACGACCTCTACGACACCTACCGCATGCTGGTGCCGAGCCAGCTCACGCACTCGTGCGCCGCCCTCACCGTCAACCGGGGCGAGGGCGAGGTGCCCGAGATCCGCGCGCACTCGGCCATCAGCTGCGCCATGCTCTGGGACTTCCGCCTCCACCGCATCCGGTGCGCGTGCACCGTGGCCGAGGTGGACAGCCACGGGGTGCCGACGGCCTACAACCTCTACGAGCCCGACGCGACCGTGCGCCTCTGGCAGGACCGGCACCAGTGGCGGTTCCAGGCCTTGCCGCACCCCATGGGCAGGCCGATGGTGGAGCCGCTCGTCTACCGGGCCTCGCTCGACCGCCCCTTCGGCGTGTCGCGCATCAGCCGGGCCGTCATGAGCATCACCGACAGCGCAATGCGCACGGCGCTGCGCGCCGAGATCGGCGCCGAGCTCTTCACCAGCCCGCAGAAGGTGATACTCGGCGCGCCGGAGTCGCTGTTCCAGACGTACGACCCGAACTGGGAGGATGACGGCGAGGACTACGACGACGGGACCTACGACGAGGACGAGCCGAGCCCGTACCGCGCGGGATGGCAGGCCAGGTGGGAGGCCTACCTCGGCTCCATCATGGCGATCAGCCGCGACGGCGAGGGCAACATCCCGCAGTTCCTGCAGGTGGCGGCATCCTCCATGGAGCCGCACATCGGCTACCTGCGCTCGCTGGCCGCCCGCTTCAGCGGCGCGACCTGCGTCCCCATCTCCGAGCTGGGCATCGTGCAGGACAACCCGTCCAGCGCCGAGGCGATCTACGCGGCCAAGGAGGGCCTCATCATCGAGGCCGAGAGCCTGAACGAGGCGAACGGCAAGGCGCTCGCCAACGTCGCCCGCATGGCGCTCGCCGTCGTGGGCAACAAGCCTCTCGCGCAGCTCACGCGTGAGGAGCGAGCGGTGGGGTGCCACTTCATGAACCCCGCGAGGCCGTCGCTCGTCAGCCAGGCGGACGCGATGGTCAAGCAGGCCAGCGCCTTCCCGGGCATCGTGAACACCCGCGTGTACTGGGAGGAGCTCGGCTACACCGACGACCAGGTCGACGAGATCATGGCCGAGGTGCGCCGCAGCCAGGGCGAGGACCTGCTGAGGGGCATCCTCTCGAAGGGAGGCGGCGCGAGTGCCGAACCCGTCACGCAGTGAGATCAGCGCCTTCCAGGAGGCAATCGCCGCACTTGAGATGTCCGCCGACGCAGAGGTCTACTGGTCGCTGCAGCAGCTCAACCTCTCCACCGACGAGGGCTGGGAGCTCGCCGAGCAGCTGCTCCAGTCGCTCCTGCCCTCGTACGGCACGATGGCGCACACGCTTGGCTCGCAGTTCTACGCGATGTGCAGGGGCGAGCCCGCGAGGGCCACGTACGACCACGCGGCCGCGCTCGCCGCCGCGAGCGCGATCGTGGAGAACGCGAGGCTTGCCGGGGAGGCCGGCAGGGTCGCGGACGTTCCGCAGGCCATCGCCACCCGCGCGGGCCAGCACGTGCAGTCGGCGAACCGCGCCGCCGTGCTCTCGGGCATCCGCTCCGAGCACCAGCGCCACCGTGGCCGCAAGGTGGGCTACGCCCGCGTGCCCAGGCCCGACTGCAGCTGCGCGTTCTGCATCACCATGGCGGGGCGCGGCTTCACCTACTGGACCGAGGCCACCGCAGGCGGCGGCGACCCCGCCAACCGCTTCCACGACAACTGCCGCTGCACCGTCGTGCCTATGGACGCGGACGACACCGCGATAGAGGGCTACGACGAGGGCGAGTACGAGGCCATGTACGAGGCCGCGCGCGACGCGCTCAACCAGAACCAGCTCCCGCAGGAGGTCTACGACCGCATCAGCGCAGCCGCCGCGAAGGCCGAGACCGAGGGCAGGAAGTGGCGCAGCCTCAACGAGATCGAGATAGCCATGCGCCACATGTACGGCATGCACTAGGTACTTGCCCTACCGTCTGTCGGCCTCGTTTGATTTCTTTGCCGCAACGTTTTGGGAAAACTGACCGCTTCCCGATATGCTGTTGACAACTAGAGGAGACTTGCAGGAGCACATGTCGTGATTCCGGATTTAGCCGAAAGCGGATACCTTCCAGTTGGAAGATACCTTGCGCCAGCGCGTGAGGTTGAGGAACGCTTTGTGACAAACGAGCGCAGGGTTGATTTGTGGAACTCCCTGAAGAAGGTCATGGACCTGCTTGAAGCGGCCTTGGGTAAGAAGCCGCACATCTGGATGAGTGGTAGTTTCCTTTCGGCCAAGGAAGTCCCTGGTGACATAGATATCGTCGTTCTACTTGATAGCTCTGTTGTTCCACGACTCAGCGTTCCTGCGCAGTATCTAGTTGATATCATCGCCCACAATATGCTCAAGACAGAGTTTGATCTCGATATTGATTCCTTCGTTCTCGAAGTACGCAGTCCTGAGGATGCGAGTGATGCGAAACGCGGATCTAAAGAAGACCGTTATCTGCATGATCGCGGCTATTGGGATAATTTGTGGTCTGCCACGAGAGACGAGCAAGGCAAGTTGATTCCTTGCACTCGCGGCTACTTGGAGGTGATGGCTGATGCAGGCTGACGACAACCGTTTGCTGAAGCTGCTCCAAGAGCTAGGTGTTGACGAGGAGCAATATCGCGACTTTGAACCAGAGTGGGAAACCGCAAGTGATCTCAGCAGAGCAAGCGTTGAGGCGATGACACGCATTCAGGCTGGCACGGCGCGGGTAATCAAGTCAGCCGGTTCGCTGCGTATCCACGGCAACGGCGTGCACGAGCATTCAGCTGACTTGGATGCTGTCGGTAACGTCATGTCGCTTTTCCAGAGCTTGGTTACTGCTATTGGAGCTGTGATTGAAGGCCACGGAGCATCTAGGGGTAGGGTTCCACAAGCAGTTATTCACGACACCCAGTTAAGCTTGGATGCGCAACCTGCACCGGGGTCCATCGTCTTATCGATAACGCCTAAGGCGGATGAGATGGCGATTGCCTACCCGCAAGGCGAGTCGTTGTTTGGGTACGAGTATCCGAAGATTGTTCTTGCCGATGAGAGCATGGATCAGCTGATAGAGCTGCTCTCAACGATTAGCATGGTTGACATCGAGCCCTTCATCGATATGGTTAAGGCTGCTGGTCCTCGACAAGCTGCCACACTTAAGGCCCTTTTGAAGAGGCTTGCAGACAGCGACTTTGACGTCGATGTGACATGGGAGGAGCCAGAAAAGCCAACGCGTCGTGTAACTCTTACGAGCGAAGCGGCAAGCTATGCCTACCACAGCATAGAATCGCGCAATATTGACTCCTATGAGGAAGATATCACTGGAGTGATTCAGACAATCTCTGTAACGAAGCGCCTAGAGATTCTTCCAGATGGCCAAGACGAGAATGGGAAGCAACTGCCCACCGTCTACATTAAGCGTGGTGAACTGAGCGACAGCGATCTTGCTCAGTACTCCGTAATGGACCGCGTAACTGTACACGTGCGAACAACACCCGAAATCAAACCAGGCGATGTCGAACCGAAACTCGTTCGTGAGGCTCTGTCAATCCAAATGATCGAGCCGATGCTATAGCCCGCCTGTAGCACAACTGAAGATATTTGTGAAAGGCCTCCGCAAGGAGGCCTTTCACGTTCGCAGCCAATCTTGCCTTATATGCAAAAAGAGCAGGAAGGAGCAGCTATGGCTGACGAGACAAGTGTCATACAAACGGAACCAACTACCACAGAGGCCACGACGCAGCCCGCACCGGCGGAGACGCAACCCGCCGAACCCGCCGCATTCCAGCCCATCACCACGCAGGAGGAGTTCTACCTGCGCGTGAAGGACCAGATCGGGCGCGCGCTCGCCAGCGCCGTGCCCGACGACTACGAGGACGCAAAGGCCGAGGCGGCCAAGGTGCCAGACCTGCTCGCGCGGGCCGAGAAGGCCGAGTCCGCCCTCGCCGAGCTCCAGCATGCCAAGGAGCTCTCGGAGTGGCGCGACAAGGTCGCCGCGGAGACCGGCATCCCGGCGGCGGCGCTGCGCGGCGACACCGAGGACGAGCTGCGCGAGCACGCCAAGGCCATCCGCGCGTCCATGCCCGTCTACCCGCAGGTGAGCGAGGGAGGCGGCCTCGACCAAGGCGTGCCGATGACCAAGGACCAGATCCTCGGCATCAGGAACGCCGCAGAGAGGCGCGCCGCGATACTCGCCAACCTCGAGCTCTTCAACTAGCAGGACCAGACACCATCCATACGCGCGCCGAGCGCGAAAGACGCCGAAAGGCAGAAAGGCAGGCCAGACATGGCAGACGCCAACCTCATCAACTCCGCCGCGCTCGCCCGCGTGCAGGATATCGACTTCGTCCACCAGTTCGAGCAGGGCGTGACCGCGCTGCTCACCGTCCTCGACATCACCGAGCCGCAGGTGCTGCGCGCCGGGACCCAGGTGCAGATGTACACCGTCACCGGCAACCTCGCGTCGGGCACCGTCGCCGAGGGCGAGGACATCCCGCTCTCCAAGTACACGCAGGTGAAGGGCCCGGCCTACACCGTCGACCTGGAGGAGTGGCGCAAGGCAACGACCGCCCAGGCCATCCTCAAGTTCGGCTACGAGACCGCCGTCGGCCAGACCGACCGCAAGATGCTGCGCGACATCCAGGGCTCCATCCGCCGCAAGTTCTTCGACTTCCTCGCGCAGGGAACCGGCGTGGCGACTGGCGCGACCTTCCAGCAGGCCTTCGCGATGGCCTGGGGCACGCTCGCCAACACGCTCTCCGAGATGGACACCGACGGCACCCCGATCTACTTCGCGAACCCCCTCGACCTCGCGACCTACCTCGGGGCCGCCACCATCAACAACGTGGAGAGCGCCTTCGGCTTCACGTACCTGCGCAACTTCCTGTCGCTCGGCACCTGCGTCTTCGACGCCAAGGTCCCGAGGGGCACGGTCTACGCCACGCTCACGGAGAACATCAACTGCTACGCGGTGGACCTCTCCGAGCTCGCGCGCGCGGGCCTCGAGTTCGAGGTCAGCGACGAGACTGGCCTCATCGGCGTCCACCACACCGGCCGCCACCAGAACGGCACCGCCGAGACCTACGCCGACACCGGCATCCTGCTCTTCCCGGAGGTCATGAACTACATCGTCAAGGCCACCATCAGCGGCGGCGCCGACGACTCCACGCTGTCCGCGCTCAGCATCGGCAGCCTGTCGCTCAGCCCGTCCTTCTCGGCCGACGTGACCGAGTACGCGGCGGCCACCACCAACGCCACCAACACGGTCTCCGCAACTGCGAGCGACGAGGGGGCGACGGTCGCCATCTACGTCAACGGGACGCAGGTGGAGAGCGGAGGCTCCGCGACCTGGGTCGCGGGCACCAACGACGTGAACGTGGTCGTCGCGAAGGGCATGTCCGCCACCGCCTACCACGTGACCGTGACCAAGTCCTGACAGTAAGGGGGCCTCATGGAGCCCTTCGCGACCATAGATGACCTCAACGCGCGGCGCGCCTCGGACCTCACGGGGCGCGCCGCCTCCATGGCGGAGGCCAAGCTGGCGGACGCCACCGCCAAGCTCGCGGCCGAGATGGACGCCTCGAGCATCCCGTGGAGGGGGCGCGTCTCCGCCGGCACCGAGCCCTTCGCGTCCAACCTGCGCGCCATCTGCTGCTCCATGGTGGAGCGGGCCATAGAGCAGCCGCTTCCCCTAGGGTTGAAGTCGCAGCAGGGCACGGCGGGCCCGTACAGCTTCACCAGCACCGCGGCCAACCCCGGTGGCGACGTCTACATCCTCGCCAGCGAGCGCCGCACGCTCGGCATCGGCCAGGTGCGGGTCGGCTTCCTGCAACCGCATCGCGACGGAGGCCAGTGATGATCGCCGGCGAGACCGTGTGGGTGAGCATCCCCGCCCTCACCGGCACCGACGACTTCGGCAACGAGGTGTGGGAGCACGGCCACGAGGACCCGGGCACCATCACCTGGGGCGACCTGCTCAACAGCATGTGGGGAGGCGGCAGCATCCCGTCCCGCCACAGAACGGGGTCCGTGCAGGTGGACAACGTCCTGGTGAACCCGTCCACGACGACGTACGACCGGATAGAGCCGGGACGCCCCCACGGCATGGAGTGCGACCTCACGCTCTACTTCCCCAGGGAGTTCGACATGGACGTGCGCAACGCCCTGGTCACCGTGCGCGGCGAGGACTACCGCGTGGTGGGAGATCCCGAGCGCTACACGGACGCGGCGCTGCCGCTTGGTTGCGAGTGGAACCTCGTGGTGAGGGTGGTGCGCTATGACGTCTAGCACCGCGACGCTCAGGCGCTACGTGCCCAACGGCTCGAAGGAGCCGTACCGGAAGATCATGAACTCGGACGCCGTGCAGGCGCACCTCCTCGCGAAGGCGAGGCAGGTCGCCGAGGCCGCACGAGGCCAGGGCCTGGAGTGCTCCTGCGACGTGCGATCCGGAAGGATGCGCGCGCACGCACGAGCCACCAGTACTCACCAGAGGGTGACCGACTTCCGCACGAGGGGTCACAACCAACGCGTCGACCGAGCCCTCCAGGCGGCGCTGCAATCGATACGAGGAGCGTGACATGGCGACGACCGACCCCGTCCGCAGGGTGCGCGCCTACCTCGCTGCAGAGCTGGGCGGCACCAAGGTCGCCACCGAGGTGCCCAGCGAGGCCTCAGGGCTGTCCACGTACGTGGTGGTCAACCCCAACGGCGGCACGGAGAGCGACTTCCTCGACCTCCCGAGCCTGCTCCTGGACTGCCACGCCTCCACCGACGTGCACGCCTACGACCTAGCGCGGCAGGTGGCCGCGCTCATGCGGGCGATGCCGGACAGGGACCCCTTCGTGAGCCACGTGTCGACCGACGCGCCGTACCGCAACGGCTGGGCGAGGTCGACAACCCCTGCGGGCCACTGCTACAGCGTGCCCTGCGACATGACCATCAACAAGTGAGAGGAGCCCGCCCATGGCGGCAAACGACACCAAGAACGTATCGACGGGCAAGGGCATCGCGGGCGGCTACCTGTTCAGCGCGCCCCGCAGCGCGGCAGTGCTCGCGCTCATCCCGCAGCTCAAGAGCTTCTCCACGCAGCTCACCGAGGCCTTCCTCAACCTGGGCTACGTCGCCTCCGAAGGCATCGTGGAGTCCGAGAGCGTGGACACCAACACCGACACCGACATGAACGGCGACGCGATCAACACCAGCCGGTCCAACCGCGTCGAGACCGAGAGGTTCAAGCTCGTGGAGGTGAAGAGGGACAGCCTCGGCGAGCAGTACGGGCACGCCAACGTGACGGACGCCTCCGGCCTCATCACCGTCCACCACAACAACGAGGAGCGCGAGCACCGCGTCTACGTGGCCGAGCTCGTCCTCAAGGACGGCCGCCGCTGGCGCAAGATCATACCCGACGGGCAGGTGAGCGAGGTCAGCGACCTCACCATCAGCTCCACCGAGCTGGTGGGCCGCGAGGTGACCGTCACCTGCAACGCCTACACCTGGACCGAGGGCAGCGGCAGCTCCGCGACCACCCACGTGGACACGGTCATCGACTTCATCCAGTCCACCGAGACCACCGCAGGCTAGGGAGGCCACCCATGAAGACCCTTCAGTACGACGGCATGACCTTCGAGTACGACGAGCGCGCTCCGAGGCGCTTCAGCGTGCAGAAGGCGCTCGCCCTCGGCGCGTCCGACCCCGCAGGCTTCTACTCCGCGCTCGACAAGATCTTCTGCGGCCACTCCGACGAGTACGCCGAGCAGCTGGACGACGACGCCGACCGCATGCTGGGGCTGCTCGACCGCGTCACGCTCGCCGTGGGTGGCGAGGCAAAAAACTAGCCACGCTCGCCACGCTGCTGGCGCGGCACCCCGACGAGCTGCTGGCTGACTTCCAGCAGTTCTACAACCTCAACCTGCATGACTTCCGAGAAGGCCTTGAGGGCGGCGAGACAACGCCCGAGGTCGTGCGCCTCGCCGCCCTCGCCGCACAGCTGCCTAGGGAGTCCCGCACGTCCAGGGCGCTGAGCCCCGCGCTCGAATGGGGCGACGAGGCGTACATCCTGGCGCGTGTGGAGCATGCCGTGCGTCACCTCGCCTGGATGCTCTCCGAGGACGGAGCGAAGGGCGTCAACAGGCCACAGCCAATGGCAACTCCCGCCAAGGTGAGCGCCGACACCGCACAAGCGGAGGCGACCGACTTCGAGCTCATCGACTCCATACTGCCCTACGCGAGGGGGTGATCAAGTGTCCACCGAGGTGGGTACCGCATACGTGTCCCTCATGCCGTCGATGGACAGGTTCAACTCCGAGGTGCGCAAGGCGCTCAAGGGCGGCAACGCCTTCTCGGGCATTGCCGACGAGGCGTCCAGGGCGGCAAGGGACGCGGGGTCCAAGGCGGGCGGAACGTTCTCGTCCTCCTTCGCTTCCAAGGCATCGGGCATCGCCGGCAGCTTGCAGGGCATCTGCTCAAGGGCGGCGAGCGTCGCGGGGTCCGCGCTCTCGTCGGTCGGCAGCCACGTCACGAGCGGCATCAGGACGGCGGCCTCGACCGTCGGCTCGACGTTCGCCTCCGTGGCGTCCAGCCAGATCACGAGCGCGGGTCGCTCCCTGGGAATCAACCTCGGCAACGGGATATCCAGCGGCCTCACGGCATCCAAGATAGCCATCTGGTCCGTCATCTCGGGCATCGCGCAGTCGGCCATCGGGACCGTCACCAGCTCCATGGGCTCGGCAATCGGACGTCTGGACACGCTGAAGAACTTCCCGCGCATCATGTCCAACATGGGCATCGACGGCGCGGTGGCCGAGGCATCCATCCAGCGGCTCTCCGACTCCATCGACGGGCTGCCCACGAGCCTCGACGAGCTGGTCTCATTCGCCCAGAAGATCGTGCCCGCCTTCGGACGTGACATGGACCTCGCCACGCAGAGCGCCATCGCTTTCAACCACGCGATCGTGGCGGGTGGCAAGGATGCGTCCCTGCAGGCCAACGCCCTGGAGCAGTGGAGCCAGATGCTCGCCGCCGGCAAGGTGGACATGGCCGCTTGGCGAAGCGTGGTCAACGCCGCTCCCGCACAGCTGCAGCAGGTGGCCGAGTCCATGGGCTTCCTCAACACCACGGACCTCTACAACAACCTCGTCGGCTCCAAGGACGGGACAATCCCGCTGACCGAGCTCAACGAGGCGTTCCTGAGGCTGGAAAGCGAGGGGCTGGGGAACTACGCCTCCTTCGCGGAGCAGGCGGCGACGGCCACGGCGGGCATCGGCACGGCCGTCACTAACGTGCGCAACCGCATCAGCAAGGCGCTCGCCACCGGCCTCGACTGGGTGGGACAGGAGAACATCTCCGGGTTCATCAACAGCATAAGCTCGCAGTTCGGCCCGTGGATGAGCGACCTCACCGCCACGCTCGACAGGCTCGACGTGAAGGGCCGCATCGCCCGCGTCTCCGAAGCCCTCTCATCGGCGATGGGCACGATCCGCCCCGCGCTCGAGCCCGTCGGCATCGCCCTGGGCAGAATCGTCGGAGAGTCGCTACCGCTCGCGGAGCAGCTGCTTGGCTCGATTGCCCAGAAAGCCTCAGAGCTCGCGCAGCCCCTGTCTGAGGGCATCACGCCCGTCCTCGACCACGTGCGCGAGACACTGCCCACCGTGGAGGGGTGGCTATCCGACATCGCCACCACCTTCATGGACGTGAAGGTCGACACGTGGACTGCCGCGTTCGCGATGTGGGAGCAGGTCGCCGAGGCGGTGCTTCCCCTCATCCCTGGCATCCTCGAAGCGAGCGGTGCCGTCGGCGTGGCGCTGGCGGACACCATCGGCTCCGTCGCGTCCGACGTCGCCCCATACCTGGCGGAGGCCTTCGGCATCGTCTCCGGCTTCCTGGCAGACGCGATACCGTACGCGGGCGAGCTCGTGAGCCTGCTCGCGCCACACATCCCGACACTCATGCAGGCATGCGCCGACATAGCCGAAGCCCTCATGCCTGCGGTTGACCGCATCATCCGCACACTTGAGCCCTACATCGACCCGATAGCGGACCTGTTCGTCAAGGCCGCCCAGATGCTCGCGCCTGCGATAGCCGACAGCATCGACGCCCTCGCGCCCCACATCCCGACCATCATGGACATGGTGGAGAGGGTCATCGAGTTCGTGGCAAAGCACCTGCCGGACATGGCAGACACGCTGGGGCTGCTCATCGAGAACGTCGCGCCCATCTTCGATACCGTCATCGACATAGCCGACTACTGGCTGCCCCACATCCTGAACGTCATCGACATCATCGGGAGCGCCTTGCGCTGGGTGCACGACAACGTCCTCAAGCCCATCGTGGACGGCTTCGGCCAGATAGGCGGCTGGATGGAGTCGCTGCCGTCGATAGACCTGAGCTTTCTGCTGCCATCGGGCGTCGCGCTCGCAGCCGGCGGCATCGTCACGAGGCCGACGTCGGCGCTCGTCGGCGAGGCGGGCGTGCCGGAGGCCGTTGTGCCGCTCAGCGCGCAGGGAATCTCGCAGTTCACGGCGGGACTCGGCACCAGGGCCGTCGGCGACGGGCTCACCGTGCAGGTCAGCATCGACACCTTCGTGAACAACGACACGACCAGGGACGTCCGCAGCCTCACCGACGAGATCGGGCGCGACGCGGCCAGGCAGATGAAGGAGCTGGGGGTGCTCGCATGAGCCTGCAGTCCGTGACGTTTGGGGGCACCGACCTCAGCCAGTACCTCACCGGCATCGCCATCGAGCGCTCGCTGCTCGCCGAGGTGGAGCTGACCGACGTGGAGATACCCGCGTCCGACGGCTCCATCGTCGCGGGCAGGAGACTCAGGCCTATGGAGATACGCCTCGCGGCGACGCTCAAGGGACAGACCGCCACGGAGGTCAGCGGGTATCGGCAGCTCCTAGCAGCGGCGCTCGACACCACCGGGACCGTCACCAAGAGGCTGGTTCTTCCCGACGAGAGCGGCATCGCCTACGACGCGTACGTCAGCGGCAGCACCACGCTCGATCGGGGCCACTCCCACCCGCACGTCACGATCGCCTTCGTTGTTCCCGACGCCACCGGCTACGCGGCCGCGCAGAGGACGGCGACCATCGGGACCTCATCCACGAGCGTCACCCGTGGCGGCAACACGAGGAGCTGGCCTACCGTGGAGGCGACACCAGTCAGCGGGAGCACCGCCTGGAGGTTCACCAACGAGTCCACGGGCAAGTACGTGGAGGCGCAGGGTTCATTCAATGGAACTAGCAAGCTCATCATCGACATGCAGAGGCAGACCGTGAAGTACGGGGGCAGCGCCTGCACGTTCGCGCTGGCCTCGGACTTCTTCCCACTGGACAGCGCGACCGTGACCCTGAAGGCCACGTCTACCGCAACCGTGAAATGGCACGAGAGGTGGCTGTAGATGAGGTTCACACGATACGACCGCTGGGAGACGCAGCTCGGCAGCGTGAGGCCCATCACGGCCACCCACGAGGAGGACCTGGACGGGACCGACACGCTCACCATAACGACGTTCGACTTCGTAGAGAAGGGCGACCGCCTGGTGTGGCGAGACCTCTCCGGCCAGTGGCACGAGCACGTCGTGGACTCTGTTCAGCGCATCCACGACAGCAACGGCAGGTCCATCTCCAACGTCACCGCCATCAACTCCATCTGCGAGACGCTGGGTGACTACATAGGCTCGCTCACGCTCACCGACGTCAGCGTGGCGAGCGCGCTCGCAAGCGTCATATCGGCGGGAGGCAGCAGGTGGCTGAGCAGCTCGGACGTGCAGGGCACCTTCAGCTTCACGTTCGAGAACACGAGCGTGCGCGAGGCCATCAACCAGATCATCGAGGAGGCCAACGCAGGAGAGCTGAGGGCCTACGTGACCATAGGCTCGACCAGCTCCGCAGAGGTGTATACGCGAGTCGTCCAGATTAAGGCAGAGCGTGGCAGCTCCACCGCGACGCGCCGCTTCACCTACAGCCGCAACGTCACGAGCGTACGCAGGATCGTGGAGAGCACCGACCCCGTGACCGCGCTCTACGCCTACGGGAAGGCCAGCGAGGACTCCAACGGAAACGTTTCGCGCCTGGACATATCCAGCGTGAACGGCGGGCTGAGGTACGTGGAGGACACCTCCGCGCGCGACAGCTGGGGGCGCTGGAACGACTCGAAGACGGCCAAGGTGCATCACTTCGGCTACTACGTGGACGAGAACTGCATCGACGCCTCCTTCCTGAAGGCGCAGGCCCAGCGGCAGCTCGCGAACCTCTCGCAGCCCGAGATAACCTACGAGGCCGACGTGATAGACGCCGAGGACGCGCTGAGGGGTGTTGCCCTCGGGGACCACGTGGACGTCGTCGACACCGCCTTCGACCCGCCCGTCCGCATGCGGCAGCGTGTCACGAGGATCAAACGCGACCTCATGCTGGAGACGGCGACCGGGACCGTCACCATTGGCAAACGAAAAAGCTACCTCGTGATGAGGTACGTGGAGGACGCCACCGAGAAGAAGGCGAAGACCAAGACGACCTCGACGAGCACCAAGACGGAGACCATCGTGGGCTCCGGTGGCTCGGCCCTCGACCAATCGTGGCTCGACAACCTAGCCAACAGGCTGAACAGCGACCCCAGCTACCTGCAGGACCTCGCGGACGCGCTCGTCGACGGCGGCTACATCTCGGGCGGGGGTGGCAACACGTTCCCGACCGTGAACGACGCGACGACGCCCACCGTGCAGATCGACGACCTGGACGCGTCCAACCTGCAGGGCATCAGCCTGCAGGCGAAGATATCGAGCACGCTGCAGAACCTCCTGCGGGTCTACCGCAAGGACGGCTACGGGGGCATATACGTGGACGTCGGCATGGCCGCCAGGCGCGTGGCGGAGGTCGAGCAGTACTCGGCAGGCGGCCAGCTCACGCTCTACGTTCCGAGCGACAGCATCGCCGACCTCTCGCAGCGCGGGTTCATACGCCTCGCCGACGGCAACGTCTACATGCGCGGGCAGCGTACGGGGCTCCTCGGCTCGGGCGACGCCTACGGGACCGTGCAGGCGGACGCCTCGGGGGCGTCGATGTTCACGCCCCGGTCGGGCATCGGCGTGTCGAACACGGGCGTGGACATCTACGTCGCAAGCTACGCGTCTGGCATCTCGATCACCTCCGACTACATCGGGCTCGCGGCGGGCTCCACCACGCTGGAGCTCAAGAGCGACGGGGTCTACGTGGACGGCACGAAGATCTCGACATCGTAAGGGGGTGCGCAATTGCCCGCCTACACGGACCGCTACCGGCTCGCGAAGCCCACCTACGACGAGCCGGTGGACATACAGGTCATCAACTCGAATATGGACGCCATCGACGCCGAGCTCGCGCGAAACGCGGACGAGGACGTCACGCTCTCCATAGTCACCAACCAACAGATACTCTCGCTCTTCGAGGACGGAGGAACCGGAAATGCCAACGCCGGCCTATGACAGCCTGGTCGACTACGACCACCTCTCGCTCTACCACGACAAGGCGAAGCAGCTCTTCGCCACGCAGGCGGCGCTCGAGACCCTCGACGGCCGCGTGGACGACATCGTCGCCGAGGGCGGCGAGCCCAACACCATCGAGACGGTCAAGGTCAACGGGAGCGCCCTCACTCCCGACGCGAACAAGGCCGTGGACGTGGACGTGCCTACGAAGGTCTCCGACCTCACGAACGACTCGGGCTTCCAGACCGCGAGCCAGGTGAGCACGACCGTCAGCACCGCCATCTCCACGGCGCTTGCATCGGCGGTCACCTACAAAGGCACCGTCTCCACCTACGTCCAGCTCCCGTCTTCGGGACAGTCCACAGGCGACATGTGGAACGTCTCCGCCGACGGCATGAACTACGTGTGGAGTGGCAGCGCATGGGACGCCCAGGCCCCGACGGTGGACCTCTCAGGGTTCGTGGAGGACGCCGACGTAACCATCGTGACCAACGCGCAGATCAACGCGCTCTTCACCTCTTAGGGGAAGCCCATGTCCGTCATCGGGGAGGACAGCGAGTTCGTCGCGCTCATGCCAGGCGCGCTCGAGACGCTGGTCTCCAACATACGAAGCCGGTTCGCGCTGACGTCCCACACTCACGGCACGTCGGGCATCCAGGACTCCGCCGTCACCGCCGCGAAGCTCGCGAGCGACGTGACTGACCTCATAGACGCGGCAGGCGGCTACCCGACGGTCACCATATACGACGCCGACACCGACGGCGACGTGGAGGTGACGACCACGAGCACCAACGTTACGCTCTCGGAGTCACCCGCAACAGCAGCCCGCATGAGGATCACCTTCAGCCTAGGTTCGGCCTCGCACCTATACTCGTGCGACATCCGTCCCAAGTCCTACATGTACACGTTCGCCTCGATCGTGGACGCCTACAACGACGGCTCCAGGATCACGCAGCATAACGTCCGCGTGTCGCTCAGCGGCAGCACGTTAACGCTGCGCTACGTGGGCGCGGCCGCTCTCGCGGGAGAGGTTCTGCCACTGTCCAGCACCAACAGGCTTTGGCTCGAGTTGGTCGAGGTCTGGAACGACGACGGCAGCGGGCCCGCGTACGCCAACGGCGACAGCACCACGTGGTAAGGAGGCGAGACAGATGCCAGCACTGGACACGCTCGTAACCGGCAGCAAGATAACGGCAATCGCGAACGCCATCCGCACCAAGGCGGGGACCTCGGCGAAGATGACCCTCGACCAGATGCCCACCGCCATCAGTGCCATCCCCAGCGGAGGTGGCGCCAACGGCATAGCCTCCCAGACGCTCTACCGTGGATATAACACGACGCCGGACTCCTACGTGGACATTACGGCGGAGGACTTCGGTGACGAGGGCACCAACACGATCATCCGCGCGGGGGCCTTCGCCGTGGACAGCTCGTCCTACCGAAGCGCCCAGCGCCTTCGCAGCGTCGAGATTCCCTCGTGGGTGACCCAGATAGACTACCGCGCCTTCTACTACTCGTCCGTGAGGCAACTCCTCGCAGCGGGCAGCACAATCCTCACCATCGGGCAGAACGTGTTCATGTACTCGATGCTGGAGACCTTCGCCCCGACGCGAGTCATCGAGCTGCAGAGCTACGGCTCGCAGTTCAGCATGTGCACGTCTCTTACGAGCGTGGACGTGGAGATACGTGCCAAGAGCGGCACGACCTACGTCCCGGGAAACTGCTTCTCGGGTTGCTCGGCGCTCGCGTCGGTGAGGCTGCTGAGCACGGCTACCACCATCAGCTTCGCCACGCGCTCCTTCGGAAGCTGCACCGCCTTGGAAGAGCTCGTCCTCGACTTCGGCGTGGTGCCCTCGCTCGCCAGCAATACGTTCGCGAGCGTCCCCAGCGATTGCGCCATCTATGTTCGTGACTCGCTCGTCGACTCCTACAAGTCCGCCAGTTACTGGTCGGAGCGCGCCAGCTACATCAAGAAGCTGAGCGACTACCAGGGAGGCTGATGACCGTGACCATAGGAGAGGCGGTCGCCGTGACATCGGCGGTCATCGCGGCCATCGCGCTCGTGGTCGGCGTCCTGCGCGACAGGCGCGGCGAGGTGATGACCTCGCAGGCCGTGCGCGACAAGCTCGACTACATCAGCGACACGGCACGCGACACGCGCGAGGACGTGCGCGCACTCGACCGCAAGCTCGACGACCACGCGGCGAGGATAACCAAGATCGAGGCGAAGCTGGACGACCACGACCGCCGCATCGGGCGGCTCGAGGACCAGTAGATCCAAAACACGCTTTGGCAGGTTGAGGCCCGGACATGCTCCGGGCCTCTTTCCACATGGAAGGAGATCCACCATGAAGTTCGACCTCAAGGAGTTCGTACGGGCGGCCGCCATCCGCGCGCTGCGCACATTTGCTGAGGGCATGCTCGGCGTCATCGGCACAACTGCGGTGGGCATCACGCAGGTCGACTGGCTCGGGGCCGCCAGCGTCGGCGCCACCGCCGCCATCATCTCCGTGCTCATCGCCATAGCAACGGGCCTTCCCGAGGTGGACGAGGGCGTGCCCACCATCGAGAGGGGCGGTGACGCGCGATGAGCAACAGCCCCCTCGTGTCCTACGTGGCGCTCAGCCTCAACCACTCGGGGCGTCGCAACCAGCCCATCACCAAGATCACCCCGCACTACATGGCGGGCAACTGCTCCATCGAGGTCTGCGGCCAGATCTTCGCGCCGACCTCCCGCCAGGCAAGCTCCAACTACGGCATCGGCTCGGACGGCCGCGTGGCCATGTACGTGGAGGAGTGCAACCGCGCCTGGACCTCCGGCTCCGGCTGGAACGACAACCGCGCCGTGACCATCGAGTGCGCCAACCTCGCCGACGGCTCGCTCACCGACGCCTGCTGGGAGTCGCTCGTCGAGCTCTGCGCCGACGTCTGCCGCCGCAACGGCATCGAGAACTGCTCCTATACGGGCAACAGCGACGGCGTCCTTACCATGCACTGCTGGTTCCAGGCGACCGACTGCCCGGGGCCGTGGCTCTCGAAGCAGTTCGCACGGCTCTCGCGCGAGGTGAACGAGAGGCTCTCGGGTGAGGGCTCCTCCGCACCGGCAACCGCCAAGAACAACACCAGGGGCGGAAAGCTCGACGTGGACGGCTGGGCGGGCTACAACACCGTGCTCGACCTGCAGCACGCGCTGGGCACCTGGGAGGACGGCGTCCTCTCCGGCCAGTGGCAGGGCAACGCCAAGTACATCCCTGCGGTCACCTCCGTGGAGTGGGGCGGCCAGGGCTCGCAGTGCGTGAGGGCACTGCAGAAGCTCGTAGGCGCAATCCCAGACGGCTTCTGGGGGTGGGAGACCAGCACCAAGGTGCAGGAGCACCTCATCGCGAGGGGCTACCTCTGCGGCGAGTGCGGTGCCGATGGTTACTTCGGCAACGACTCCGTGCGTGCCCTGCAGCGGTGCCTGAACGATGGGAAGCTGCGATGAGCGGCCTTTACCATCAGGACGAGCGTGACAGCGCCGCAGGTGTCGGCGCTTTCGTGCTGGCCGTCATCCTCGCCGTCATCGTTGGCCTCTGCGCCGTCGCCTGCCACAGCGCATACGCCGACCCGCAGGACGGCACCAACGCGGGCGCCAACGCCGTCACGGTCGAGCGGATCGAGGCGCAGGGAGGCGTCGCCTACGTCAAGAGGGACGGTGAGCCGCCCTACATGGACCGCGCTCTCTACGAGGTGCCCAAGGGCGTCGAGAGCTACGTCGTCCTCGACCGCTGGAACAACACCGAGTACATCCTCGTGAGGTGCGGAGACTCGGTCGCCATCACGCCACGTCTGGACAACGACGGCAACGTCATCGTCATGCCCCAGGAGTAGCAACGATTTGGCCCCTCTCCACGCAGTCGCAATGGCTGTGTGGAGAGGGGCCTTATCTGCGTTTCAAGGCAAGCCATTGCCAAGAATATGTCCGACGCTAACAACGATCAAAGGTGATTAATAGGTAGAGGAACGTCAAAGTGGATCCACACTAATCATGATTGTGTTTACCGCCGCGCTGGTACGATTCCTTTTCCTTCCAGATTACACCTTCCTTTGTATGGTAGCGTTGCCCATGAGCTGGCACTGTGTGTTCTTCAGGAGATGCGCGCTCGTCCGGATAATCCCTTCCGGATGGCACGCCGTCAGAAGATTTCATGTCTGAAGAATCAACATGGTCGTCTTCTGAGGAAGGATTACTGGAAAGAATCTCTAACGAGGACGATTTCGAACTGCTGCCCGATTCCTTTCCGCTGTTCGCATATTGAGCAGCAGCGGCTAAACCCGCAAGTTTCAAAAAGCCCATTAATGTAGGATGTCTTTCGGCAAATTCCTTTGCGGCATATATCGCATGGAGAACCTTGTCTCCGAGACTCTCTTGTATCTCTGGAGTTGCTACAGCTGCCCTTTTTGGAGCTATGATTTCCGACCGATGTTCAGATTTATTCTGCTTCGGCAGTCGGCTACCTTGATCCTCTAATCTCGCCAGCCCTGATTGCTTCGAGCAATCCTTTGTTTCATTATCTTGCTGAACCTCAACAGAGGGGCCTTGTACCGGCTCACTAAGATTGAGCACTTTACAGGGAATGGGCTGACTGTCCCCAAAGTCTACGAACTCTTTAGTCTCCGGATTGTAATACCAATTCGTCGGGTTTTGCCAGCTACCCTTATGAGCCTCCAGATGCTCCTTTCTTGTAAGGAACTGTATGTTATCTGGATTACCCTGATACTCAGGATACTCCGCAGCACTCTTCATATGCTGGCCCTCAAAAGCTCGCCCATCATCGTCATAGGCTTTGCCTTTGCTCGGGTCAAGAATGTCCTTTTGCTGTGCCTCAGTCCAATCCCTTGTCCCTTTTCCCTCTGAAACGAGCGCCTGCTCTTTTTCCCAAGCAAGTCTAATTGCCTTATTCCTTTCCTTTATGCTCGTTTTCGACATAGGATTACTCTCCTATACCAAGCAGGTCATAAAGGTCATTTAAGAGGGCAAAGAAATCGTCATAGACTAGTTCCTCATCGATGCTGCCGGTCTCATTGTCAAATAGAGATATTCTTTCCTCTCCCTTTTCGCACAACACGGGATCACCGGAAGCCAAGGCTCCTATAACAATGTAATTGTCACCCGGCCTGTCGTCATCATTAACGTCTATCAGCGGCTTGTGCGCGACGCCATAAAACTGTGCTCCCGCAGGAAGGAAGCACTCGCCGCCATCGGAGAAGCGCAGCCACTCCTTGTATCTTTCGGGAAGCGTGACGTCGTTTTCCTTCTCGAATTGCGAAATCTGTTCATCTGTGGCTCCATCGAGGAATGCCATCTTTCCCTGATGGTTCAGTAGGTCGGTTATTGTTATCAAATCACCCGATAGCATATTCCCTGCTTCCTTTCCAACCGATAAAAGCTAAACGCTCGAGACAATGCACTAGTCCCGGATACGGGGCTCGTACTCGATCACAATCTGCTCACCGTGCCCGATGAGCGCGAGCTGGTACCCACATGCCTCGGCGATCTCTGCTAGCGTATCAGCCTTCGGGACGCTGCCACGACTGAGGATCGTGCCCACGAAGCTGCTCACGCGACCGATGTCCTTGGACACTATCGTGGAGCCCTTGCCAGAAACCTCGCACATGTGCCTAATGGCATCTCCCGTGTACATTACGCCTCCTTAGCGTCCGCATCCACCACACAAGCTAAGTCTAAGCTATGACGAAGGTTCATCACTTGTAGAATACGTGAATCTGCAGATTGTACAATTGATGAATATTCAACAACTGTACAATATAATTCCAGAGCATACCACATTAGTAGGAGGCCAACATGACCGACCAAGCCAAGAC
Organism: uncultured Actinomycetes bacterium; assembly: GCA_900314645.1. Lineage (GTDB taxonomy): Bacteria > Actinomycetota > Coriobacteriia > Coriobacteriales > Atopobiaceae > UBA1367. Next base: position 25,644 of record OMWB01000018.1, on the reverse strand, counting down.
AAACAAGCCCTATCCCGCACAAAAGTGGAGGATGCCGCCGCTCAGCACCGTGTGGGTCTGCGACGATGCGGTGCAAAGGACCCTCGGTGAGATGATCGCCAGCATGGATGACGGCTTCGTGCCCAGAAGCGACGAGGACGTGCTCATGGTGCTCGACCGCTATGGCTGCGATTGGACCTCCAAGCTGGTCACATACAGCTTCATGCAGCGCGACGAGACCATCGCAGCCCTCGGCGATTCCGACCGGTACAGCGGCATGGCCAAGCATGACGCAACCTACAAGAGTGTCCGCTGGGTGTACGATGACCTCGTGAACGCGACAGTCTGTGCGTTCGTGATGCGTCACCTGCCCGACGCCCACGACTGGGAAGGTGGAACGTACAACGTGACGAGTCTTGACGGCAACGACGGCCAAGCCTACCGCGTGGAGATCGACATTCCCACGAGCAGCTACGAGTGCTGGCTTAGCTTCGAGATAGCCATCCCGACTTACGAGACCGAACCCATGGTGCTGTTCATCCAAGGCATACGAAGCGGAACCGATGGAGACGAGGAGACCACCTATGTCTGCGAGGGCCTTGATGGCGAGTGGAAGGAGGCCGAGCCGGTAGAGTAAAACGGCTTGAAAAGCGCTCATAGCGAAAGCCCGGGCTGACATAATCGGCCTGGGCAATTTCTTCTCTCTAGTCTCTGAGCATCTTTGTTAGGCGTATACTTAAGTACATTTATCACTCTACGTAAGGAATGGCATGGACTTCTTCTACAGCTTCCCCGCTGTCGAGGGCATACAGGCTGGCCGACAGTACTTTATAGCCATGCTTCCCCTCAGGATACTTCCCAAGGTATTCGAGATTGACGGAGAATACATCCAGCCCGAGTTCAGGGCACAACGGCGACTCAACGAGCAGCGCATACCTGAGATTCGCAGCTATATTCTCGATAATCCTGACACGTACGTCTTCTCGGCGCTCGCTGCTTCCGTCGACGGGGAGATGGAGTTCCTGAGACAGGGTGACGGCCCACTCGGAACGCTCAACGTATCAATTGATGCGACCTTTCTGATAAACGACGGACAGCATAGGGTCGCCGCCATCCTCGAAGCTCTGGAAGAAAGTGAGCCAATCGGCTCCGAGACGATTTCTGTTGTCCTCTACGAGGACCTCGGGCTGTCCAGAAGCCAGCAGATGTTCACCGACCTGAACAAGCATGCCGTAAGGACGACCAACTCCATCGCCGAGCTTTATGACTCGCGAGATCCGCTCGCCGTGGCAACGCGTGAGGCCATCAAAGCAGTTGAGTTATTAGACAGGTACACGGACAAGGAGAGGGACAATCTCGGGAAAAACTCTGCGTCGCTCTTTACGCTGAACATGTTCTATAAGGCCAACAGAAGAATTGTGGGCCAGGGACAGGTCGACGCAGCAGCCGGAAGGTTCCTCGTTGACTATTGGCGAGCGGTCACGTCGCACATGATCCCATGGAGCGAGATGGACCAGCGCAGGCTCTCTAAGAGGGAGCTCCGAGAGCAGACAATAGCGGTGCAGGCAGTCTGCCTGCAGGCGCTGGGAAGGGTCGGCGCAACCTTCTACAGCGAAGGCCAGCCGCTCGTATCGCTGGAGTACCTGGAGACGGTCGACTGGTACCGGAGCTCGCCAGTCTGGTCTGACAGGACCATATCGAACAACGGCCGCATCATCACGAACAACCAGGCGGTTTGCCTGACGGCCAACGTGATAAAGAAGGCCCTGCAACTGCCCCTGTCGGACGAGGACATTCGGCACGAGAGGAAGCTTGCGGCAACCCTGGAAAAGAGGCGGACGAATGCCTGACGGATCACAGATGGTGACAAGGGAAGAGATAGAGGGCCTGATGGAGACGATAAGGCGCCTCTACATGGCCGACGACATCCCCTGGGTGATCGGATACTCGGGCGGTAAGGACAGCACCGCCACGCTCCAGCTCGTGTGGCTGTCCCTGATGGGCCTGCCGGCCGACAGCCGGAAGAAGGCTGTCCACGTCATCCATACCGACACGCTTGTCGAGAGCCCGATAGTGGAGAGGTGGGCGGCACAGTCCCTCGAGAAGATGAGGCAGGCGGCGGACTCCAACAACCTGCCGTTCGTGGTGCATCGCCTCACTCCCGCGCCTGACCAGACCTTCTGGGTCAACCTGCTTGGTAGGGGCTACCCGTTCCCCCGGAGGAAGTACCGCTGGTGCACGGACAGGATGAAGATAAGGCCCGTCAACGACTTCATCAAGAGCCGCATCTCCGAGTACGGGGAGATCATCCTGGTCCTGGGGACCAGGAAGGCAGAGAGCACGAGGCGCGCGCGGACGATGGCCTACTACGAGAGCAAGAGGGTGAGGGAGCTTCTCAGCCCCAGCCCCTCGCTCATGAACGAGTACGTCTTCTCTCCGATAGCCGAGTGGACCAACGACGACGTATGGCTCTTCCTGATGCAGTACAGGAATCCCTGGGGCTACTCGAACAACGAGCTCCTGTCGCTCTACCGGGGGGCCACCGCTGACAACGAGTGCCCGCTCATGGTCTCCAAGGATCTCCCAAGCTGCGGAAAGAGCCGCTTCGGCTGCTGGATGTGCACCATGGTGAGCGAGGACAAGTCCATGCAGGCGATGATCAACAACGACCCAGAGAACCAGTGGCTTAGCCCCTTGCTGGCCTTCCGAAACGCCATTGGAGACGAAGAGGGGGATCGTGATCGACGCACGTTTCGCAAGATGAACGGATCTCTTCAAGGCGATGACGAGAAGCTCCATCATGGTCCTTACAAAAAGGAGGTACGTGAGCAGTGGCTGAGGCAGCTACTCGAGTTGCAGAAGAAGGTGCGCGCGATTGCGCCGCCTGAATACAGAGACGTCGAATTGATAGCTCAGTCCGAACTACAGGAGATCAGAAGGATTTGGGTGTTCGAGAAGCACGAGTTCGACGACTCGCTTCCCCGGATATTTGCCGAAGTGAATGGTCGCCCATTCGTGGACGAATCTTGGATCAGCCCCTCCTCCCTTGGCGCTGAGGAGTGGGGTATTCTAGCTGACACCTGTCTGGAGGTAGCGCCAGACAAAGACCTGGCATTCGAGCTCGCTTACACGCTGCTCGATATCGAGGCACGCTCCCAAGGGCTCAACCAACGCAAAGACGTGCTGAAGAATCTTGAGGCGGCCATCCGTAAGAACATGTACGACGACGAAGAGGATGCAGAGGCGTTCTATTTGGCAAGGAGACGGCGGCAGGTTGAAGCGGATGGGCAGATCGCAAGCCGGTCATTTGACGAGTTTGAGGATGGTGATGAGTGATGCGCCTACAGTCGCTTAGCCTCATCAATTTCGGCGTTTATAGAGGCACGAACCGGTTCGACTTTAGCGCGACAAAGCCCGTCGTTCTCATTGGCGGGATGAACGGGAGGGGGAAGACTACCTTCTTGGAGGCAGTCCTTGTCGCACTCTATGGGCCCAACTCAAGCGCGTACGTCGAGAGTGGATATACCACCTTCGGGCAATACCTCCGGGCCCACACAAACACCAGCCCAAGCTCTTCATCTGCGGCAATTAAACTCACCTTTAGCCATGAGGTGGATGGAGTCGAAGAGGTTCTTGCCATCGAGAGAAGGTGGGACACCTCCTTCAAGCATATCCACGTTGACACCACGGTCAGGAGGAATGGCTCCTACGATGCGTTTCTGACCGATAATTGGACGGCCTACGTCGAGGACATCCTTCCCAGGGCGCTATCCACCTTCTTCTTCTTTGACGGAGAGAAGATTGCCGAGATGGCGCTCGATGGGTCAGACGGCCAGATCAGAGATTCGATAAGGATGCTTTTGGGCGTCTCCACCGTCGATGTCCTGCGCCGAGATCTGAAGGCCGTATCGAGACGGATCAGGAAGCGTAAGGGGGACGACGCGCCCGCCGACGCGGTTGACCAACTTGCGGAGGCAGTTGACTCGCTGCGAAAGAGAATCATTGAGATTGATGGGGAGATCGAGACACTTCTCGAAAGCGAGGGAGCGCTCAACAAATCCATCGAGGCCCTACGTTCCGATTTCATAGCCGCGGGAGGAGAGGCTGCCGCGCAAAGGGCCGCCCATGAAGAGAGGCTGAGGCAGATAGAATCCCAGCTTGAACAGGTTCGCGAAGATGAGATTGCGCTCAGCAGCGGAAACGCTCCACTCATTATGTTCTATCCAATACTGCCGAAACTACTCGAGGAGGCGAAGGCTGACTACGAACGAGGGGTAATGTCGGAGGCGCTATGCCAACTTAATGAGCTGCTCGCACAATACGAAGGCGACGCGGAAGCCATCAGGTCCTTCCTCTCGTACGCCCAGCACAAGACGGCAGATAGCTTCGGCACAGACATCACCGGCGTAACATCCGCTGACGTCAGCGAGCTTTCGTCGCTGCTCGGGGAGCTTCCAGGCCTGCAAGAGGAGTACAAGAGGCTTCGTCAGAGAGAAGGGCTCCTTGCTGCTAATCTCGCGGAGGTTAAGGACTACCTGTCTATTGCGATTGACGAGTCTTCGATGAACGAGGCACAAAGCGCACTGGAGACAGCCAACAGGCAACTTGGTTCTGTCAAAGCAAGGCTGTCCACGCTGAAGGAAGAACGATCCAGCCTCAATGGCGAATACATTCGGACGAACGCCGAGTACAAGAGAGCCGTGGGATCGTATCTTTCGAGCTTGAATGGGGCCGAAGAAGATGACCGCTTGTTGCGTTATGCCGGCCTCGCAGACGACATCCTCGAGCGGTACGCAGCTCACCTCCAAGAGAGAAAGGTGAGGTACCTGTCCGAGACGATTGGAGAGTGCTACCGAACATTGGCGAACAAGCAGAGTCTCATAACTTCTATCAGCATGAACCCCGAGACCCTCGAGATGTCCTATTTGAGCCCCGATGGGGCTCTCGTCGACAGGCAGTCGTTATCAGCCGGCGAGAAGCAGCTTATGGTAATAGCAACGCTATGGGCCTTGGCAAGATGCTCCGACAAGAAACTCCCAGTCATTATCGACACCCCGCTTGCCCGACTGGATTCGGCTCACCGGATGTCGATCGTGAAGTCGTATTTTCCCTACGCGTCAGAGCAATCGATCATTCTGTCGACTGATTCTGAAGTGTTCGGTAGCTACTACGAAGCGCTCAAGCCAAACATCAGCGACGAGTTCACACTTGTCTACGACGAGGGAACGCGTTCGACTTCAATCAAGCGTGGGTACTTCGCGGAGGGAGCACGATGATTGTCAAGCAGGTGAGAATCTCGCCCCAATCTCAAGACAAGCTCTCAAGGCTTAAGGGGAGGACGGGGGTAAAGAACTGGAATGTTCTCGCTCGATGGGCCTTCTGCTACTCCCTCAAGGAGGGGAGCATACCGACCGACGTAGAGATAGATCATGAGGGCGGAGTGGAAATGACCTGGCACACCTTTGCCGGCGATGCGGGAAGCGTGTACGAGCTGCTGTTATCGAGCTGGTGTCTAGATAACAACCTCGGGAAAGACCCAGAAACCCTAGCAAAGTACTTTAATCTGCATCTTGAGCGTGGCATAGGTTACCTTTCCGGCACCAACTTTATTAAGTCGATTGACGATCTGCTTCGGCTGGGATTCGGGGAGTGAGATCGATATGGTCTACCTTGATTACAACGCAACAACACCAGTTGACGATCGCGTCGTCGATTTGATGATGGACGTGTATAGGAATCATCCAGGAAATGCCAGTAGTAGGACCCACTTGTTCGGGGAAGACTGCAGGAGAGTTGTTGAGAATGCAAGGAGAGAGATTGCGAACCTTGCGGGGGTGGATTCTTCTGAGGTCATCTTCACGAGCGGTGCCACCGAGAGCGACAATATCGCGTTACGAGGCCTTATTGAGTACGGCCGGTCAACCCATAGGGAGCACGTACTCATATCGGCAATCGAGCATAAGGCGGTCATAAACGCCGCCCGAGCGCTCGAAAGAGCAGGGTTTGAGATCGAGCAGATTCCAGTCAACCAGACCGGAGCTGTCTCTCTCGACGACGTCCAATCGCGTCTACGGAAAGACACCTTGCTCGTGTCGGTTATGCATGTGAATAACGAGACGGGTATCAGGCAGCCGGTATGTGAGATCGGAGAGCTCATCTCGGCAGAGTATCCGGAAACGTTCTTCCACATTGACGCCGCACAGAGCTTCGGCAAGCTGGTCGATGAGGTCAAAGATCTCACATATGACCTGATGTCGGTCACCGCGCATAAAATGTACGGGCCGCAGGGCATCGGGGCGCTTATCCTTCGGCAAAGGGATTATGTATACCCGCCCGTGCAACCTGTGCTGTTTGGCGGAGGCCAAGAACGGGGCATTAGCCCCGGCACACAGCCAGTTGCCCTTATCGCAGGTTTTGGCAAGGCAGCGGAACTGTGCTCTAAGGAATGGGAGTCTGACTGCCTCCTGGAGGATTCCATCAAGAGGTCGTTGATTGGCACCCTCGACGCTAGCGGGGTCCATTATGAAGTAAATGGCCTGCCGGACCTTTGCGCACCCAATTGCCTTAACGTAAGTTTCGAGGGGGTCTCGTCAGAGGCGCTTATGATCGCAACGAGACAGAGCCTATCGATATCTAATGGCTCCGCATGCACCTCCAGCTCGTACGAACCGAGTTACGTTCTTATGTCCATGGGTCTTGGACGGGAGCGTGCGGAATCGGCGATAAGATTGAGTTGGGGCAGGATGAGTGACAAAAGGCTGGTTTCGCAGAGTCTTGCTGAACTGGTGAGAGCTGCGAAAGACTTGCAGGGCATCAGATAATGAATCCTGGCATAAACAATACGATTGACTACTACGACCGGAACTCCGCCAGATTTGCCGAATCAACGGTCAGAGCCTCATCGATTCCTATATCTCAATTGATCCACTGGTCTTGACGTACGACCGAACCGATGGAGCTAGATCAAGCTTCTCTAAGTCTGTGTCACAGGTAATACTGCCCCTTTACCAGATTGCTCTTAACCAAGGATTTCCCGTCTGGGATGTAGGTGTGGGCTAGGCTGATAAAGGGGCAGTCTGAGTCTCAGCAATACTCGCCTATAAGACGAACGATAAGCTGACCTTATCCTCTATCTTCTCTTTCTTCATCCAGAGGATGAGGTCATAGCTGAGATCCGACACTCTTGCTTTGCCGCTTGTCATTTTCTGCAAGAACTTGATAATGTCATCGTCCAGGTCAAGCTCTCCAATCAGTTTCCTAGAATCATCAAGCGCCTTTGCAAGCCTCTCGAGAGAGGGCTTGTTCGTAGACCAGGTTTCGGCCAGCTGGATATCTGCGAGACACTTCTTTACTCGAACCGCATCAATTCCTTCGATTACACGTAAGGTCTCGATGGTCGGAGTGAAACTTGAATAATACGTTTCCCATTCCGTCCTCATTTGAGATTTGAGGCGCGTATACCGCTTCTGAACATCTTTGGCGGATTCGATGTCGACGATTCCACCTGCCACTAATTCTTTAAGCTGTGAAAGGATATCCTTCACATCACTCTCAAGGCCTTCCGAAGGAGTGAAAGACAATCGGTCTTTTGCGAAAGCATAAGCTCGTATGAACTCGCTTACGTCATTTACAAGAGAGCGGTACCTTTCGTCAGCTTTTTGCTGCTGTTCGTTGTTGGACTTGATCTCTTCCAACGTGCGGATGTTCTTCATGCGTTTGATGAGGCTGTGTATGGTGTCAGCAATCATCGTTTGAACCCTCCTCGAGAAGAGCGATACACTCGTCTAGCGATGCCAACTCTTGTTGGTAACGCTCAGATGAGGCGACCAATCCAGAAGACGCTCCGAGGGTGGTCTCCTTTGTCGCGATCCAGCCCTCAGCTCTCTTCACATCACCTTGTAGCTGGCCAAGGAAAGAGGCAAGCATATCAAGATAGTTGAGCGGGTCTGTTGAGAAGGCTAGGATGACGGCCAGCGGAGTGTTCTTTTGGAGGGCTTTTCTCGTTTGCTTTATAGCTCCCGAGATTTGCTTCGCGTTCTTTTTGATTCTATCGGCGGAGCGATACACGATTGGCATCTTTGACTTGTTGACTTCGGAATAGAACTGATTGACCGAGTCCACAAACTCAAGTATGGCCTCTTCGTCTATGCCGTACTCTTCGTCATAAAGATGTTCGTCGATAAGCTCGAGGAGCTGCTTGGCTCTTTCAGATTCGGCTTCAGCGACGCGAGCAATTCTTTGAGAGATCTTCGAATAGTACTGAAAGGCACGGTCCCTCGTAGTTACGCTGTCCTTTTGTTCCATCACAGACGGTGGCAGCGTGAGGTCTCCCGATTTGGCCTCCGATAGGGCTCTGACAAACCTTGGATAGTCAAGTACCGTTACGCCACCGCTTGAGGTGCCCTGACGTCCCTGCCGAATATTGAAGTACTGGCGGACAGTGTCGGCGTTTACCTTATCGTCGTTCTTCTGCGAGAGAAGCCCCACCAAGGATTTCCATTCCTTGCAATGGGCGGTTGACCCTATGTCTGTGTGGCTATCTTTAAACAGATGCTCGATGCCAAAACTCGACAAGGTGTCGCCTTTATACTCGCCAAGGAGAATCGTTCGATAAGCTTCGGCGCATATTGCAGCTTGTATGTAACTGGTACCCGTGTCCCTTGCGTCGTTGACCGCACTCACAATTGCGTTTTTGACGGATTGAAGCCAATTCGTGACAATGTAGACGTCAAACTCGGCATCATCGTAATTCCAGCTGGAATTTCCGTAATAGCGCCATCGCACAAATGCGGAGATAACTGGCACTGAGTTGGTATCAGCGGGTAGGACGTAGAACCCCGTGCCGCCTCTCCGCTGATTGCTTAGCGTTACAAACCTTCTTGAAGAAGCGTTTATCTTCGCGATGTTGTCTGCGGATACACCTTCGGCTTGCCAGTTGATGGCAGTGCCTACAAAGGTATTTAGATCCCTCAGGGCAGAGTTGAGGACGCCTGCAGCTCCCCCCGTGGTAGACACATCAATTGACTTTCCCCCTGCCCATTCATTGAGAACGATTAGCGCTTTGTCGATTCGCTCGCGGACGGCGTCAGATACTAGAGGCTTTACTGGCTCGACAATAGGCTTAGGGGGCTTTTTGTCGTCAGGCTTCTTGTCTGGTGGCGAGGGAGGCTTGTTCGGGCCGTCCAATAGGCTGATTTCCGGGAAGCCAAGCTCGCTCAGGATGTCAGAGCGAATGGCTGAGTAGTAGGTCACTCCATCCTTGTTCGTTTGGAAGGGTGTTCCATCACCCCAAATCGTCAGGAACCGGAGGAGCCTGTTGGCAAGTGCCCTGTCGTCAATTTGGCTGTTTATGCGGTAGGCAAGCTTCTGGTCATAAGAAATGCTTTGTCCGCCTTCGCTTGGGAATGATGCCTTGTTGTACAGCGCGTCATTTACGACAGGCTCGATGATGTCCCTGATAATGTACCTTGGCGTCTGTTGGCCCGCTGAGAGTACATGGTCATAGAGGTATTGGATACTATGCCTGGTGAACGGGTAAAGACAGAGTTGCTTTCCGTCTGCAATGGTTACGAATTCCCAGTTGTTACCTTCTTTTACATCGTGCACTGGGTATTCAGACGCAAGAGCGTGGTTGTCCGCCCACTGATTTATGGCTTCGCTACTTAGCGACATCGCATTTAAGTAGCGAGCAACAAATTCGAAGAGTTTGTCCTCTTCAAATATGCCGCTTGGTATGTATATGTATCGGGTAATCCTGTCCTTGTGGTTATCTCGGAAGTGGTTTTGAAGATAGTTGCTTGTGGTGCCGACAAAAGACGATATTCTGCACAGGCTATCATCGGAGCCGTGGTCCACGAGCAGGGTATCGAGTAGGGCATCGTCAACACCAGTAAAGGACGTGACGTCTTCGATGAACAACGTGAGGTTCTTGCCAATCTTGGCGAGATCCCTCCTTATGTCCTGGAATATGTCTCGAAAGTCGCCTGGCTGTATGCCGGCGCATCGCTGGATGACATTATTTACAAACTGGTTCAGATAGCTGGCAATCTTGTCGGCTTCTTCCAGTCCGCCATCATCGGCCATTAGAGCCCGTGCCTGCTTCACAGCCTTCGGGTCTGCCGATCCATTAATCTCATCATAAAGATCTGCGGATATTACGAAGTCGGCCTTTTCGAACTGTGCGATCGTATCTCTGTCTACGTTCGAATTCTCTGCGATTCGCGAGTATATGCGCTCGATTGGTCCGTCAGGGGACATGAGGTGTTCCTTGACCATCTCGTTGGCCAGGAATGCGACCAGCCTCTTCTTGCGCACGTTGCTGAGCGAAATGCCGTGGGTTCCCTCATCGCACTCGACTTCGTTCACGAAGTCGTAGTAGATTCTCCCTTTCAGCCGCTCCTCGTCTTCGAAAGCGGTTGCCCTTACGAGCCTCTCGTAGACCTCCCGGTTTGCAATCGTCTGGACTTCCGGCGTCGAAAGCAACTGCTTGATCGTGCCCTTTAGTGTGTTATCGCTTCTGCGTATGAAGAGGATTACCTCGCTGTCTGGTTTGTCATACCTGTATTTCGCTTCAAACCAACGGATGAGGTGAGATTTTCCCGTTCCGCTTTGCCCGTAGACCGCAACAAACTGATGCCGGTTGTCGGGGTTCAATACCAATGACCTATATACATGGTCTTCGGTGTAGCGCCTTCCAGCGGAAGGCATGAGCTCGAACTTGCTTAGTAGTTCGAGTCCGCCGACAGTAACATGGGTGGCAAGAAAATCCCCTTGTGAAGAGGTAATCGAATCAGGCCTTATGACGCTCGTGATTCTCTCTCGCGCTATGCTTGAATCCATCCCGAGTCCCCTTACTTGTTAAGCGTAATGTTGGTGACTGTTGCGCTCATGCTGTGGAGCTGCATTGGGTAGAGACTCCAGATGTCCTCTTGATCATAGATATGTTCGAGCGTTATAACGCCAGAGTCATGAAGACTTCTAAGCCCGTTGGATAGCCCAAAATTGAGCGTCCCTCCTTCTTCACCCAAGACGATTTCTGCATAGGGTCTTATGAGATCGATGAACTCTCCAAACGAATAACGACGCTTCTTCTCCATTCCGGCAATATCGATGACATCCTTGATGAAGGTGCCGGCACTTGGTAAGAGGAACATGTCGTGGAGATAACCGAACCCAAGGTACGTGAACCAGAATCGCCATGCGCGAAGCTCCATGTTGTTTATAGTCAACCCGGCTTCGTCCTTGAACCTTCCGCCCCATTCCGCAACGTTATTCGGGCCGGTTAGAACGTTGATGCCGAGATTGAAGTAGGCCTTTGTCGTTTCGAAAAACTGGCCCCCGGAAAACTCTCTAATGATGCCGTTACAATGCTTTCTCAAAGAAGTCATGGAGTCCACCGTGCTCGGCTCCACGACAAGGGAGACCATGCCATCAACCACTTGTACTAGCCGCAGCTCGGTGGCTGCGGTGAGATAATCGTGGTAGTAGGAGCTGTTGTTGCCAAGAAAGCTCGGCTCCATTCTTTCTCGGAGATCCTTATCCGAAATGTAGTGGTTGTTGCTAGACCTTACGATTCGACAAAGTACGTAGACGCGCTCTGGTATTGCAGGCGTTACCATTCTCTGCCCAAACACGCGTACCTCCTTAAACTATCGCTCGCAATGGTTTGACTGGGCCATCGACGATGTCCGTGAACCTCTTGCCAACAGATTCAAAGTAATAGTCTTCCTCGATTACGTGCACCACCTTGGTAAAAGGCTTTGAGTCGAATGCTGAGCTGATGTATTTCTGTAACACAAGGGTACCCTTCGTTCCCTTTCCATACCTTACGACGACGATACCCGAGAGGTAGTACAGTGCGTTTCTTCTGACCAACTCTTTCAATAGCTTGTCGTTGAGCACGATAAAGCCAGAGCGAGTGTTGTCAATCGAATCAATCAAACTGTCAATGTCAGTTCCGTCTTGGACTACGAGCGCAGAAATGCGGTATCTGCTTAGAGTGCTGAATAGCGCACCTTGCTCAGATGGCTGAGCTACGATGACGAGATTTTCCGAGCTGCCAAATAGTGCCAATTGTTCCTGGTCAAAGGTTCTCAGAGGCCTTGCCAGCCGCTTCTGTAAGGGAAATACGCCGCTGTCAAAGCTGTTTGGCTCAGCATGCTCGTCGCAACCTGCACAGAATTCCGATACATAGTGATATGTGTCGAAGAACATTTCGGACCAGCATTCGGTACCCGTTCTTTGCAACGCTCTTCTAATAGTCTTGAACGACTCTGAATAGTACTCCCACTCTTCGCTTCGAAGGCGTTCAATCAGTTCCTTGAGCTCATCGTCTTCGCTACGAAGCCTGTTATCGATAATCCTTACTACGAAAATATACTTTTGTTGGTACTTATCCCTTACGAACTGAATGTCGCAGATTTCCAGCAGACCATTCCTCCTTAGGAATAGCAAGACGAAGATGTTCCAAGTCTTATGCTTTTCTGATGCCGGTGCGTCCTCGAACGGGTCATCATCGGAATAGAAGGGCTTGACAGAGGTGTCGATGTATATAAGGTCATTTTGCAGTTTCGATTCCTTGCTGTGGTACATGCTAGACCAGCGACCAACAATCTTGTCAGGCTTGAGCACTCTCTTAGATATTCGTCCAAAGGATGCACTCGCATCCGAAGGACAGGTGCACATGACGCTCAGGCAGGGCAGCCTATCCCTGCCCCCTCTGCCGAGTTCCTGGTAGTAGGCGTTTGCGTTCTCGGGAACATAGAGGTGCAGCACTGTTCTGACGTCACTTTTGTCCACCCCCACGCCAAATGCTGATGTTGCGACCATGATTTCAAGCTTGTCATCTGCCCAGTCATCAATAAGCTGCATTCGGTCCGCATTGTTGGTCTGGCCGGTGAATGTCTTGACGTTCCTGATTCCTTGGTTCCTTAGGTGTGATGCAAAGCGGTTTGCCTCATAGGGGCTTGCAACGTAGACGACCAGGGGGTGTGGTAGCTTCTTAACTAACTCTAGTGCTTTGGCGTCCTTCTCGCCCTCGGTCTTAGTTCTTATGTGCATGAATCTAGGCTCATGTCTAAGCGAGTCGCATCGAATTTCAATCCATTTTTCGTCCGACTCGCAGAATAGCTGCTTAAGTATGCCTGCACACCGCTCTTCAAAAGTAGCTGACAGTAGCACCGTACGTATGCCAGGGTTCTTTAACAATAGATCTCTCCGCCAGCATTCGAGACACTGATAGTCCACCCTGAATAGCGCTCCCCAGTCAACGACGATGTGGGCTTCGTCGATAATTATGTTCCTCAGGTATCTCGCTTCATTGGCGCGTGCAATCGCCTGCTTAATCTGTGTGTTGCCCATGACGGCTTCGGGCGAAACGAACAGGAGTCTGGCGGTCCTATCATTTATAGCCGCAATCAGGTCGGACGGATCGACGCCACTTCTGTACGAAAAGACTTCGCTGTCGACGCTGTCCGACTTGACGATCTGCTTTGCAACGCGGACTTGGTCAATCGAGAGCGAGACGGTAGGCACGATAGCTATCGTCAGTCCCTCTTGCTGGTATGCCATGGATTGCGTTATAAGGCTTTTACCGCCACCTGTCGGCAAGGAGATTAGCGTGGTGAATCCTGCGGGCGTAGCGAGCGCACCGGAAACTGCAAGCTTTTGGGCGGGAGTCTTGAAAGTACCGAACCCAGTCAACGCCTTGATGTAGGGGTCAGTGTGCAAATCAAGCCCTAGATCCCTCTTGCTTTGCACATGTTCAAGCACTAAGAAGGCATCGGCTACAAACTTCTCATTCACATAGCTCGGAAGGTCAAAGGTGGCGTAATACTTGCTGGTGTTTGCATCCAAAAGGATGCCGAAGTCATTGAGTCTGGGGAGACTTGGGCTGTCGATGCGTATTTGAACCTGAAGGGCAAGGAGATAGCACCGCAACGCTCCCAGGAGGTCACCCATATCGCAGGATTGCTCCCTATAGAGCTTGAACGAGTTAACGAGTCTTTTGGCGCTTCGGATAGCGAAGCGCTCTCTAGCATCAGTTGTCCCGTCTAACCCCAGGTCAACTTCGTTCGCCTCACCGTTGATAAAGGCTTCAACTCTCTGATTGAGGTCCTTCTTATCTGTCCACATTGTTAGGTCAACCTCACATATGCAGCAGAGTCTAGCAGTAGTGTCGGATTTGCGAGAGCGTAGAGAATAGCCTGCTGTTCCTTCTCTAGATTCTCTATCTCAGTAGAGAGAGTGCCATAAAGCTCACCCTCAGCTTTACGAGCAGATAGAGCCCGCTCCATCTCCTCCATTGCGCGAGCGACACCCGATTTCCTCGACGCCGCTGCGCTGGCTCTCTTATACGCATGGCTTCTGGCGCGATCGACAAACTGCTTCCAGCTATCCTCAGTGTATGTCGCCTTGAACTGTTCAATGGGGCTTAGGCCGTCCACCTCGTATTTTGAACCACCTCTTCTCCCTAGGTGTTTGAAGGAGTTCTTCTGGTATCCGGAGCTAAGTAGCCTTTGATATTCTCTCACTATTACGTCATCTGCTAATGAGTCTGGATTGCGGATACTGATAGGTATGACTATCTGTTCAGACGGCATATATCCGCGATATGCAGCGAGAGCGTATGGCGATACGCCCTGATCCATGAGGTATGTCTCGTCTGGTCTTATGGACCAAGTGAAGATGAGCCCCATCCACCTAATCCTGGCACGCGCTGCGAAGGCAGTGGACCTTCCTTTGCATGAGCTGATCGCATTGTTGACGATGCAGTCGAAGACCGCATCGCCAGGCGCAAAGAAGTGGAGATAGTCGTTCTTTACTGCGAGGTCCCTCAGGAACGTGCCCCTGATTGTGCGCTCTTGCCCCGCGATGCCTTTAGCCATGGCATATGACTCTTGAACCTGGCTGACGAATCTATTCTGTTCGCTTGCGAGGTACTCATCCCACCTCGGCGGGATGAGCTGAGAGTTCGCGGCAGACGCGTGAGAGAAGGAGTATGCAGAGTATGAAATGATACCTTGCGACTCTTTACGCCCCTTAAACCCCGCAAGCGATGCCCACCCTGTCATGGCATCCGCAAAAAGTGTGTTCTCGTTCTCTGCGTAGTAGTCAATCAGTCTTTTGAGTTCAACAAACAGAGGTTTGAACAGGAAGCCCGCAGCGTCGTAATTTTGCTCTTTTCGAACCGTGTCGCGCATCTCTTCGGTTCGTGCGAGAATCGCCGGGATTCTATCCACCAGGCCAAGACGACAGTCCTCCCTTACGGCGCTCTCAATCTCACTATTCACGTCGCCCATGATGATTTCCATACCACTGAGAGACTGGGTAAAGATTCTCAGTCCCTTGTTCCAGAAGTCAAACAGGGACGATTCGAACGTATCTGTAGTGTGCACGACCACAGAGGTAACAACAGGTCGTGACGGATCTCGCTCGAGGCGGTCAAGGCGGCCGATGCGCTGTTCTATCTGGTTGGCATCCCAAGGCAGATCTATGTGAAGGACATAGTCAGCGCATTGGAAGTTTCTTCCTTCGCCACCGGTATAGTCGCAGAGCATAATCCTGCACCGTGGGTCGTTTTGGAAACTGTAAGCCTGTAGTTCTAGTTCGTCAGGGCCCATTCCTGCGCAGAAGAAACTAACTTCACCCGGCTCGAATACCTTTCCGAGTGCTGATTTGTAGGCCGAGAAGGTTTTGCTGTGACCCGTGAACAGCACGACTTTCTTATTGTATAGGTCTTCGTAGACGGCGTTGAGGACTGACACGATACGCGTAGAGTACTCCTTTTCATAAGAGAAGGGGTCTTCGAGAATATCTACGATGCAGTCAAGGACGTAGTCCTCTTCCTTAGCCCACTGTCTTGCGCTCTCCACGATCATTTCGTCCAGCGCAACGCCATCTCTGGCACTATCCTCAAGGAACGCGCAGAATGCCCAAGGCGAGCTAAAGAAGGATCCCAGCATCGGTCTTATGATTTCATCGACGCTAACGCTCTCCGAGTGGGCCTCCAGCCAATCCATGATAAGTCGATAGCAGAGAGCTTCATAAGTGTTCTTGTCACTATCGAGAGCATATGTGACTTCCATTAGTTCCCTGCGGGAGAGAAGTCTGGATCCATCGTCAGATTCGAGCAGCTTTCTCCTGTTCCTGATTATGTTGCTCTCGATTTGATAATTACTGCAAATGTATGAAATGACGACGCTCAGGTCCTCAGTTCCACAATCAGCGCTGTCAAAGTCAGCCCTTTTGAGTAGTCCGTGAAGCTTGGCGTCTCCTATGACGGAACAAACATCCTCTAGGCTATCTACCATGTCTTCGAAGAGCTCTTCGCACTCTTCGGAATCATGCGGATCCAGTTCCTCTTCGGCTGCAGAAGCCAGTTCCTCTCTGAAGTCATCGAGATCGTCGAGGATTAGGGCAGTCTTTTGAACTATTTTGCTCTGGAGGTCCAGAAGTTTTCCGAATCGTTCGACGCTGTATGAGTCGTATTTCTTTGGGTCAAGCAGCCTCAGCAAATCGAGGTATTCTTCCCGGCGCTGTTGCACCGGAGTCGCACTGAGCAGCAAAATGTTCCTAGAAGACTCGCTCAGATGGTGCATAAGACTGAAGCTGCGACGATCGCCAACGTATCTGTGCGCCTCGTCGATGATAACGAAGTCCCACGACTCCTTTGCCGCGTTGTAGGTCGGCAGGTCATCGACCGTGATGATGGTTATATAGTTCGCATTCTCGTTCCTACCGACTACCAAGTTGAACTTGAGGAGGAGCTCAATCCTCCACTGCTCTTTTAGCGTGGCGGGGACGACGATGAGTGTCTTCGTGTTTGCGTTGTCTCGCAGGAAGATCTTCAGTATCGAAAGGGCTTCAACCGTTTTTCCCATGCCCACCTCATCGGCTAGGAGGAAGCGACATGGTGTCTCCTGCAGACAGCGAAGAACCGTGTTGACTTGGTGTGGTAATAACCTAATCTTTGACCCGGCAAGCTCTCTGAACCCGTTGATGGAGTTGTCCAGAATGTTCATGCTCCTTGAAACGATTGATCGTCCCACATACCACGCCGGGTTCTGGAACTCGTACTCCCTCAGCTGTTGGGCTGGGTCGACATCACCATTTATGAGGGATGCAATGAGATCAGTCTCCGCCACTAGGACTGGCTCAGACTTCGAGCGGTCCCTGAGATAGTACTTGTTAAACCCTTCTTCGCTGGTCTTGACCGCTAGCACCTCAAAGGTCTGCCCCCTAAATATGACATCTGAGCCGATAAAGAGCTTGCAGCGCTTAACCGACTCGATAGGGAATTTGAGCGTGCCAACGGGCAGATCATCGAAGAATGCTGTCAATCGGAACGGATCGTAGGACTCGACAGTTACGGTCTCTTCGAACTCGCTGACCTCTTTGACTTGCGCGCAGATGAAGACGCGTGGGTCTGTCTGGCTCTCATAGTCTGCAGGACATCTTACATACATTCCTCTTCGCAACATGTGGGGCTCCTAGCGGTCATTTCTGTGTGTAAGATGCGGCACAGATTTCTCTATTCGAGCAGTACGTACACCAGATATCGGGCTCTGCAACATAGTCGAGTTGATTGAGAGCATCTTCTGTTAACGAGTTGCTGATTACCTCTTCAGAGATGTCATCGAACTTTCCTTCTAGAACATTTCGGCCAAGAGAATTAGTCAGGCTCCTTTGCAGGAACAACTCCCTTATCTTCATGAAGTCTCTTTGCGTCTGCCCAATCAGTGGGAATCCCTTGGTTGCAGACTTGAGAAGTCGTCTCCTCACTGAGTTGATGGCGTCCGCCCTCTCAGAAGAGCGCAGGTACGGGAAGCACCTCTCAAGATCGTCTAGCGCTTCGTGAAGTTTCTTGACGAGAACAGGGTCACTTAGAGGCAGACCCTGCAGTTCATCTCTGACTTCGTTTTCCAATAACGCTTCTAGATACTTAGAGAGCAGGAACGAGTCCTTGTAGCTGGTTCCGTTCTCGATAATACTTTCGAGCAGAAAGCGGTACTTGCATATGCGGAATCGGAAGTAGTCGAACTTGTCGTAAGGGGTGATTGCGCCACCATTTACTCCGACGGCGATATCGGGTAGTTCCTGGAGTCTGTGGCCGAGTCTCGTCTCATTCAGTGGAGCAACCTTCGCCCCAAGCATCGTTAGTCTTGAGTACGGTGTCTTGCTCCTCTCTCCATCTCGCCTGACATAACTGAGTTTGTAACTTGCACGGTTGAACTCCAGGCCGAATAGGAGCGCGTAAGACTTGAAGTTCCGATACTCCTTGCGGGATTTCACGAAAACCTGATACTTCCAGTCGACCGGTTCTTGTGCTACGAGGAAGAACCCATCGTCCAAAGGCCAGGGAAATGGATGGACTAGTACGGAGTTGATGTCTTCATCGGATAGGCATGCGAAATGGTAGACTTCCGGCTCTTTACCTGATGTCCTCTTTGCGCTTCTCAGTATGTCGCCGTCGATTTGTTCGAAGTTCCGGACAATCCAATTGGCGCCTCCCGCAGGCCCTTCTTCCTGGGTAAGGTAGATTGACATCGTCGACTTAAGGCACTCGAAAGATGCGGAGGCGTCTATGTCCTCAACTTCCTCCAACCGCTTGTAGACCCTACGGACAATATCTTCAAATTCGTGATCCAACTCGCGTGCGTCAAGAACTTGGTCTCGAAGGTATTCCTTTAGCTTCCTGTAGAAGGCACGAAAGTTATTGGGTCGGCGCTCGAAATCCTCGTAGAAGTAGAGTGACAAGTCTTGCAGCTCCTCGAGAGCCTGTTTTAGCTTCTCCAATTCAGCATCTCGCACCCTATAGTACGAAATCCGGCTTAGCGCTTCGTCCCCGAGATTCCTGGACATACGACGCCTGCTCCGTTGCAGATTCCGGATACGTAAAAGCATGTCATCTATCGTGCGGCATCCGACGAACAATGCACTAGTGTTGTCGAATATCGTCGAGAGTTCTCCAAGGTGCTCTTCATTGAGAATTCCCGCCATCAGGCACTCTCGAATATCGTTCAGGTCGTCGACGACAACTCTGTTGCCGTCCATGTCCCACATGTTTGCGATGGCAATGAAGAAGTGACCTAGTGGATAGTTGAGGAATTGTCTCTCTCCAAACTGCTCGGGGAAGTAGACCTTCAGTATGTCATTGACTGAGCTGTCAGCTGCGTAAACATGCTCCTTCATGGCGCTGAGAGGATTCTTCGGATTGACTGCCCGGCCAGCCGAGTATAGGTCAGCTACATAGCTGGCAAATTCAGTCATGTTGTCAAACTCAATCAATTGGTACTCGCAGGAGCTGTCTGTCTCCCAGACTTGTCCGTTTGCCAGCTTGCCGAGACCATCCCCTAGGCGATTGCCTTCATAGCTTTCTGACATGTTCTGGTTGGGGACGAACTCCTTCCCACCAAAGCTTGCAATCGGGCAATCGAATGATGAGTAGACATCGATCCATGTTTGGTAGATGGCTTTGTATTGAGGCTGGTAACCGAAGAGAAGAATCACTTTCTTGTAGCGTGACAGCTCTTCTATCGTCCTCAGCATTATCGGCGTGAATTGGTGGACTCCGTGTATAACTACTCTGTCAGGGATATGGGATGCCTCGTTCGACGCGATGGCACTTGCTATGGCGGCATCCACCTCCTCGGCAGTAAGGTCGCTGTCTACAGTAAAAAGATCTAATAAGACCGGAGAGCTCTTGATCTTCGTGTAAAGGTCGACGATGAACTGCTGTTCAGGAGTGAGCTCATCCATGAGGATATCGTCTGTTTTGACGTCGAGCTCGAACAGGATACGTATGGAGGCAAATACCTCCTCACGGTTGAACAGGAACGCTCTCTTGATGTTAGCCGGGCCTTCCGTGCCATCCGATTCTAAAAGCCCAGAGCTTATGATGTTATCGATCGCTGCATGCTGCCTAACTGCGCTCGCGGTGCTTTGCCACACCGGATAGACGGAGTCAACCAGCTGCTTGACGGTCTTGATTCCATACTTTTTCGCAAGGTCCCTTGCGTGTCCGCCATAAACCGCCTCAAGACCGTTTGCTAGAGTCTGCGAGACACAAAAATATGGGCAGGTGGTTATCTCGTCCCAAAACGGCTCAGATGACAGTTTGTAGGGATCCCGGTATGTGTAAATCGCAATTGACATGCTATGCCTCCAGAAGGGTTCCCCAGCTGACTTTTGGATGGCTGTCGAGGTTCTTCATCCATACGCAGCTGCGGATTGCCCTGGTCATAGCGACGTAAAGGATGCGAGCCTCTTCCTGGACCTGTTCGTTCATCTCTACACTCATGGTGAAATTTGAGTTGTACTCGATCGAGTCGCCGTCAAATGTGACGATGTATGAGAGCTTGTTATCAATGTAGCTTGCATCAGTCCGCACCCTGTCGGGGCGGCTGATATCCTCATACGTAAAGGGGAGAATTACGCTGCCGTATTCGAGTCCCTTCGATTTGTGCACCGTGGTGCATATAATGCTGATGCCGTTGTCATCTTCATCCGCAAGATGTCTTGATGCCTGCTCTTGCTGCGTAACGATGTTGATCCGCAGGTACTCGGCAATTTGATTAAGTGTGAGAGAATCAACCCGCATGGTTTCTAGTATGCGTTCAATTAGATACTCGTAGTTGATGATGTAGAGGTCTTGGTCCCTCCGTCTATTGCTGAATTGCTTCCAGGGCTGTAGGGCGTCGTAAAGATTCTTGATTACGTATAGGATAGGTTGTGTATAGGCGTCGTTGACCACTTCTTGCCAAGACTTTCCAATTCTTGCAGCAAAGAACTCATTGAGAATCCGCACAAGGTCCGCCAGCATGCGATCATAGGCGACATCTTTATACTCTTGATAGTTCAATGTGAGCCCAACGAAGTTCGACTCAATCAGATTGACTAGGCGTATCGTATTCGAACAGTCGCAAAGGGCCTCGACCAGCTTATACATGTCAATCGTGGACTCCAATTGAAAGAGGTCTCCGCCGGTCTTCGTATCAATGACGATTCCCGCATTTCTACCTGCGCGGACAAGCTTCTCGACCTGCCAGTTGCTACGCACCAAAATGGCGATCGTGCGTTCCGCGCTGCTGAGCGGGCTATCGCCTCCATCGGCGCGTTTCTGGATAATCGACTCGAGTAGCTCAACCTGTCTTTTCAATACCTTGGTAAATTGCTCCGCAAATATCCTGTCATCCTTACAGTTGCATGGGATGCATGTGAATAGGTCCTCTTCCTCGGACTCTTTCGTCACAGTGCTCACAAGCTTATCGGTGCTATCAACGTATGGGAGCATCCCAGCATGGCCCATCTTGGAGAAAATTGGATGGTAACGGTCAAGTAGCCTATGATCCGTTCTATAGTTGATGGTGAGGGCATAGGAATCCCATCCATACTTGCTCTTATTGCGCATTGTCGCGAAGGCGCTGATTGTTGCCCCTCTGAACCGGTAGATGCTCTGCTTAAGATCGCCAACGATAAAGAATCGGCACTCAGCATCGATGAGTCTCTGCAGCATGGCGAACGCTTGAATCTGTACGTCATCAGTATCTTGGAACTCGTCGATGAAAAGGAACCGGAACTTTAGGCCTCTGATTACTCCCGAATGCTTTTCCAAAACACTTGCCAACTGAATGATTGCCTCTTTGAGATCTAAGTCATTATCGCGATGTAGCTCGTTTGAGTACGCGTCCTCTGCGGGTATGACCACCTTCTCGATAAGATCGTTAAAGTATGGAATATAGTTCCTTACGGGTACACCCATCTCTGATGAGCTGATTGTTGCCAGATTTACGCTCTTCGCGAGAAGCCTATCGGCAACAGCGACGAGTCTCTTCTTAAGGTCATAGATGGGAACGGGCATCTCGTTAAGGAAGTTGGGATTCGTCGAGGCCATCTCATCGATGAAAGTACTCAGATAGTCATCGTAAATACTGTTCCGTAGCAGCTCATTTGATGAAATCCTGAAGTTTGTGCCAAGCCCTGAGTACAAGACCTCGTTTCTCAGAAGTCCGATTGCGAAGGAATGGATCGTCGAAATGTGGGCCTGATCGACCTCGTCTACCATCTTTAGATGTTTTGGTTTGCCAGTCAGAATGAAGTAGTTTATGAACATCTGCTTCAGGCGGACCTTCATATTTGTCGCCGCATCATTGGTGAAGGTCATCAATGCCACTTCGTCTAAGAGACTCGAAACCGGCTTGTCCCTCTTGTTGCAGAGGTAAGCAATGCGAGAGACCATTGAATAGGTTTTTCCCGTTCCCGCGCCGGCCTCCACGAGTACGTTCTTCTCCGTGGATGCATGCTCGACCAGATACTGCTGATAGTTAAAGGTTGTCATTGATGCCAGCAATTCCACCCAGCCACGCTCTATATCGGAGCACCGTCCCTCTTCAATTGAGAAAGAGGTAATTTGCGGGCTGCTCACACCTTCTACTGTGTATATCTCTAGGTTGAAGGTTCGAGCTCCATTATCCACGGCACGCAGGGGATGCGAATAACCGATGCTCAACCCATTTGGTTGCGGCTGGATATTTTGCCGTTGAAAGGCGGCATTGAATGCGCTCAACAACAAATCTAGGCTCTTCTTGGAGTCTAGAAAGACTACCTGCTTAACTCCTGCAAAATAGTCATTGACTATTCCAACCGCCTCACCATCTGTAAGGCCATTGGAGAAATAGGACAGTGTCGAATAGGGTTTAATTTCGCCCGCCTCAACTGGGAATCCCGCTTCATTATCCGTAGGTTCCCAGTCTTGGCGAAGTTCGGCGATTAGCGATTTGCTTAGCTCATCATGAGGTATGTACGAATAGCTGGAGAATGCGGCCGCAATCTTCTTTCTCAAAAGGTCGGCATCCTCTAAATCCTCCTGGAATATAGTCAAGCTGCTCTCAGAAATGATGTCCAATCGAGTGGTCACGTATTCGGCCCTGGAGATGAACGGGTAGCAGACCATATCTATGACTAGAGGGCTCACGCTATGGCGCTCTTGGATTTGGTTGAGGAGGGCAAAGCGGTACGCACGAGCTTGTTTCTTTGGCGATCGTTGAGGCTTTTCGTAGCCCTCAACTAAGATCTTGTCTACGCCTTGGACATTGACCTTTTGAGGGAGCCAGCCCTTGACTTCGATGACAAGTATTCCAGTGCCCGCTACCAGCAAACAGAAGTCAAACTCACGCCCGTTGACTTCTCGGTGGTTGTAAACAATTGTGTCGCAAGAAAGAGATGAATGAAGGCTGTCCCAGACTTTTGCTTCGCCCCGATAGTCGGGTCTAACGTCTATCATCTCCGCCATACTCGCACCCCAACTCAATTAGCTAAGAGCGGAGTAGTGCAGCGCTTATCCGACTTGTGCCTCGTTCTCGCGCTCTTGCCAAAGTACCCGTTTGTAAAGACCAGCGACTTGCAATGATCCATGATAACGCAGCTCACGTGTATCATTTCTCCTAATGGACGACTGACTGGATGGCTGGTACAGACCCATAACTTTTGGGTGGTAAGCAGGGGCTGGACAAAGCCTTGGTCTACGAATCGCTCCTTTCGGGCTCTAAGTGCTACCAGATACCTCTCTCCTGTTCGGTCACGCGTGCATTGAGAAAAGGATAGAAGGGGTGCCGGACAGAAATGGCGCTCTGGAGGGTGACATCTGCACATTTCGTACATATCTTTGCGCGGTAGTGACTAGTCTTCGGAGAAGCGGGCGCGACTTCGTGGTCTCAACGCCCAGGTGCTGCTCGTCATTGTGATGCTCAACGGAGTATGCATTCGTATTCAGCTGAGATCATCTGGGAAGTGCCCTTCAGTGCTCATAGGTGCCCGCCGCAAGAAAGCGTGTAATAAACTGTAATAAACATGGGTTGCGGAGGGTGTTTTTGAGTGCTATAGTACCCCTCGTTGCAAGGAACGACCGCAACGCGCAGGCCATCTACCTGCACCTTTGAGCCAAGGGCGCTTAGCTCAGGGGGAGAGCGCTTCCCTGACACGGAAGAGGTCACAAGTTCAAATCTTGTAACGCCCACCAAATTTTCGAAGGTCAGAGCATGTGTCTCTGACCTTTTTTTATGTTGTGCACCAAGTCTGTCGCCAGCTTGGGCCATGGGACGGAATGCGCGCCCGATTGGCCCCGCTCAGCGCTGCCCCACCGCCAGAACGCCGCCCCCAATGATGGGCACGGACAGCTTTGGCGTCTTGCAAGGGCAAATAGTTACCACTCGATGCGGGGGTGCCGGAGCAATCCTGCGGTACGTTCAAAACTGATGAATCGAGTGGTAACTGGCTAGAATACACAGTTACCACTCGATTCATCAGTTTTGAACGTATGCCAGTTGGATGCGGCGTGCGCCTAGTCGTGTGGTAACTATTTCAGTGTTGCGGCTGCGCCGACGAGTTAGGGGGCGCCTGAAAAAGAGCGTCGAGATGTGGATGTTTGGCCCGCAGACGACGATGATCGAGATGTCGCGAAGCGGGACGGTTGCCGTGCCCTTGTCCTGCATGACGACTAGCTGGCCATCGTGCACGTGAACCTCGGCCGGGTTCTCTATCGACACAATTCGGTACTGCATGCTTCCTCCAAAGGCCCATTGCTGTCCTTTGGGGAGCGTAGAATGGTGCCAATTGGATGGGATGCGCATTATCGGTCTTCTGGGTGAGCGTGTCTTCCCAGTTGGCAAGACGTTGAACGAAGGTCGCTTTTCCGACCCTCGTTCAACAACCGCTCTGGACGAAGGTTGAGTTGCCGGTTTAGATGTTTTTACGGTAGGGTTGAGTTAGTGATTTGGATAACGGCAGGTTGTGGCTGTGATTTAGATGTCAGCGCGACAACTCCGAGTTTATGGAAGTATGAAAGATGCTTGAAAAAATGGGTGAATTCTTTGATGCCAGATTAAGTGGGTACGAAGAACATCAATTAACCTGTATTGATTCCGCAAAGGAATTCTATCCGTATACAGCAAGCTGCCTGCCACAAATTGCCGGCACACGCCTTCTTGATTTGGGCTGCGGTACAGGGTTGGAACTTGGTTACTATTTTGAACTGGTGCCTTCGGCGGAGGTTACGGGCATCGACCTTGCACCGGGTATGCTTGAGGCACTGCGCAACAAATTTCCTGATAAGAATATGACTTTGATTTTGGGCTCGTATTTTGATGTGCCGTTTGGCGAGAATTCTTTTGATGCAGCGGTGTCTGTGGAATCTCTTCACCATTTTACAGGGGAGGAGAAAATACGACTGTATGAGAAACTCCTAAAAGCGCTGAAACCCG
Source organism: uncultured Actinomycetes bacterium (assembly GCA_900314645.1). GTDB lineage: Bacteria > Actinomycetota > Coriobacteriia > Coriobacteriales > Atopobiaceae > UBA1367. The sequence continues at coordinate 409 of OMWB01000018.1, read as the reverse complement.
GAGGAAGCTTCATCCTTACGGATTATTTCGCAAAGTCCGATGAAGAAGAGTGTTTTCGCCGTGCAGAGCTGCTTCGCTTGAAAAAAGAACAAAACATAGCGGACGATACTTTTTATCATTACGATACTCCATTAACAGTTGAACACGAAATAGAAGCCTTAAATAAAGCGGGTTTTTCATCTGTTTCAGTTTTGAACAGCTGGGGACCGACTTCTGTGCTGAAAGCAATCGTATAAATTCCAGTTTGCAGAGATGCCGTTGGTAAGAGAGGTATGCAATGATACTTGAAACGAAAAGACTGATCCTCCGGCCATGGGAAGAAAGCGATGCGGAGAATTTATTTAAATATGCAAGTCATCCTGATGTGGGACCAATCGCAGGATGGGCGGTTCATACAAGTGTAGAGAAT
>OMWB01000005.1 GCA_900314645.1 uncultured Actinomycetes bacterium | reverse complement strand
TTTGTCGTGACGGATGCCATTGGGCATCCGCCGCCAGGCGACGGGAAGTGGCTCACAAATCCGTGACGGCGGTGGCTCAACAAGGCTTGACAAAACACAAATGCCACGGAAAAGTGCATGAGCGCGAGAAGACACGCACCGAGGACTCGATGCGTCGCAAGGCGCTTGAGCGAATGGACGTTGAAGTCATTGAGCTAACGTACGACGAGGTGAAGGACCAGAACCTGTTCTACGCCACGGTTCGGCGCCTTGCAAAAAAGCTCGGCGTCAGGCTGCGAGCTCGCAGCGAGAACGGCTTTGACACACATGAGCAGGAGCTGAGAGGCGCGCTGCTTCCGTCCGACGAAGGGGCTAATCACCTCTGGAAGGAAGACGACCTCGGCTCAGAAACCTTTGAGAGTTGGGAAGGGGAAGAGCTCCCCTCGGAGTTCGACTCGTGGGAAGTCTATATGGCAGACGGAGACGCGCCCGAGCTTTGATAAGCTTTCATGCGGACGTCCCAAGCAAGGAGGAGACTATGGCGCTGTGGAGCGGCAGGTTTGAAGAGGGAATGAGCGACTTTGCGCTGAAGTGGGGCGCGTCGCTTCAAGACGACAAGATTATGGCCTCGCAGGACATCGCGGGGTCGATCGCGCACGCCACGATGCTCGCCAAGAACGGCATCATTTCCGAGGAAGACCTCGCAGAGATACGTGCGGGCCTCGAGCAGATAGACGCTGAGATAGAAGAGGGGCAGTTCGTCTGGGATGACGACCACGACGAAGACGTGCACATGGCGGTCGAGGGCGAGCTGACGCGGCGTATCGGCACGGCGGGCGCGCGCCTGCACACGGGTCGTTCGCGCAACGACCAGGTGGCCACCGACATTCGCCTGCTGGCAAAAGACCTGGCAGCAGACCTCATGTACGAGAACCTTGCCACGCGCGAAGTCTTGCTCAACCTTGCTGAGGAGCACCTGGGCGTGGTGATGCCGGGCTACACGCACCTGCAGCATGCACAGCCGGTGCTCCTGTCGCACCATCTCCTCGCGTACTACTGGATGCTCGAGCGCGACTTCGCGCGCCTGCTCAACGCATACGACGCGGCGGACGCAAACCCGCTTGGCGCGGCCGCGCTTGCAGGTACCACCTACCCGCTCGATCGCTTCCAGACCACCGAGGACCTCGGCTTTGATCACCCCATTCCCAACTCGATGGACGCGGTGTCTGATCGCGACTACCTCCTTGACCTGGAGTACGCGTGCTCGGTCGGCATGGTGCACCTCTCGCGCCTCTGCGAGGAGATCATCCTGTGGAGCAGCTCGGAGTTTGGCTTCGTCACGCTCTCTGACGCGTGGAGCACCGGCTCGAGCATCATGCCGCAGAAGAAGAACCCCGACTTTGCCGAGCTCACAAGGGGTAAGGTCGGCCGCGTCATCGGCGACTTGGTCAGCCTGCTCGTCACCTGCAAGGGATTGCCACTGGCGTACAACAAGGACCTGCAAGAGTGCAAGCCCGGCGCAGTCGACGCTGCCACGACGCTGACCGAATGCTACATGGTGATGCAGGGCATGCTGTCCACCATGAGGGTGAACGCCGACGCCATGCTCGCACAGGCAAAGACCGGGTTCACGGCGGCAACCGACGTGGCCGACTACCTCGCCAAGAAGGGCATGCCGTTCCGCGAGGCGCACGCCGTGGTGGGCGGCCTCGTGCTCGAGTGCGAGAAGCGCGGCTGCGGTCTCGAAGACCTGACGCTCGCCGACCTGCGTGCCGCGAGCGACCTCTTTGACGAGGACATCGTTGGCTGCCTCGACCCGACGGCCATCGCCAACGCGCGCACCACGTACGGCGGTACGGGAATCACGGCCGTGCGCGAGCAGCTAGGGGAGGCAAAAGCGTCCCTCGCGGCTGATCAAGCGGTCATCGGAGCGTAAGAAAAAGGGCCTCGGGCGTATTTCCGGGGCCCTTTTCAGTGGCGCGGAAAAGAGCGCGCAGGCTATTCAAAGCTCAGCTGCTCGAGGCGGTCAAACACTACGTTGATGCGGCCAAGGAAGCTCCACGGGTCAAAGATGGCGTCAAGCTGCTCTGCGCTCAGCGTGCACTCGGGGTCAGCGGCAAGCCGCGCCTTCAGGTCAGCGCCCTCGCGCGCCTGCTGCACGTCGTCCCACACCTGCATGGAGTTGCGCTGCACGATAGCGTAGGCAGCCTCGCGCGTGATGCCGGTGTCAACCAGCGCCAGCAGCACCTTGGAGGAGTAGATAAGCCCACGCGTTGACTCGAGGTTCGCCTTCATGCGCGCTGGATACAGCACGAGGCCATCGATGATGCGGATGAGGCAATGCAGCATGTGGTCCAGCGCGATGAAGCTGTCGGCCAGGGCAACGCGCTCGTTGGACGAGTGGCTGATGTCGCGCTCATGCCACAGGGCCACGTTGTCAAAGGCAACCTGCGCATTGGCCTTCACCACGCGCGAAAGCCCGCAGACCTTTTCCACGGTGATGGGGTTGCGCTTATGCGGCATGGCCGAGCTGCCCTTTTGTCCCTTGCGGAACGGCTCCTCGGCCTCGAGGGTGTCGGTCTTCTGGTGGTTGCGCACCTCAAGCGCGATGCGCTCGCACGTCGCGGCGGTGGTGGCCAGGACGCCGGCCAGGTAGGCATGGTGGTCACGGCTGATGACCTGCGTAGACAGCGGGTCGCTGGAAAGGCCCAGATGCTCGCACACATAGCTCTCGATGAACGGGTCGATGGAGGAATACGTGCCCACCGCGCCCGAGATCGCGCCGCACGCAGTGCCTTCGCGGGCATCAAGCAGGCGGTCGAGGTCGCGACGCAGCTCCCACGCCCAGCTGCCGAACTTCATGCCAAACGTCATGGGCTCGGCGTGGATGCCATGCGTGCGGCCGACGCACACGGTGTCGCGCTCCTCAAAGGCGCGGCGCTTGCAGATCTCGCCCAGGCGGCGCACGTCATCAATGATGATGTCGGTTGCCTGCGTGAGCTGATAGCAAAGGGCGGTGTCGCCAAGGTCAGAGCTGGTCATGCCGTAGTGCACCCAACGGCTGGGCTTGGGCTCGCCCTCGGGTACCTCGGCATCAATGTAGCTTCCCATGTTGGTGAGGAAGGCGATGACGTCGTGGTTGGTCACGGCCTCGATCTCGTCCACCTCGGCGCGGTCAAAGTTGGCGTGGTCGCGAATCCAGGCGGCCTCCTCGCGCGTGATGCCAATGACGCCCATTTTGGCGTGCGCCTCGCAGGCGAGAACCTCGATCTCCTGCCAGATGGCGTACTTGTTCTCAAGCGAGAAGATGTGGCCCATCTCCGGGCGCGTGTAGCGATCAATCATGCATGGGTCCTTTCTGGTGGGCTGGCCAACGTGGCCATACACAGTGTGCGGATACCATTCTAACGGGCGTGTGCGTCGTTTTGATAACGCGCAAACTCCTGCGCAAACTCCTGCGAAAAATGGCACATTGAGGGCCGTCGCCAAAAACCCGCTAGCGGCGGTACTCGGCGGGTATACTGAGAAAGTGCGACAGAAGGAGAATAGATGTACAGCTACGATTACACCCCGCGGCGCGTCTGCCCGCGCAACATTCATATTGAGCTGTCCGATGACGGCAACACCATCGAGCGCGTCGTGTTCGCTGGCGGCTGCAACGGCAACACCAAGGCCGTCGCCAAGCTGGTTCAGGGCCACGATGTTGATGAAATCATTAGTCTGCTTGCTGGCAACCAATGCCTTAACCGTGGTACTTCGTGTGCCGACCAGATGACCATCGCGCTTGCAGAGGCTCGTCGCCTCGCGCAGGCCGTTTCCTAGGAGCTGACGTGCGTTTGCACAACCTGACACGGCGTGGGTTCTTCCGCACAACGGCAGCGGCTGGTGCTGCGGCTGCGGCGGTGCAGGTGCTTGCTGGCTGCTCGCATCCCGCCGAGGAGACCGTTCCGTCTGACCCGGTGGTTGTCGAGGAAGACTCCGCAACCACGGTGCTCGGTGAGGACGGCGCCTACGAGTACCTCGAGCGCGAGTTTGAAAGCAAGGGCGAGTGGGAGCTTCCGCTCGGCAACGTGCTGCATGAAGGTGAGGGCACGTGGCTTCCCGTGACCACCGCAGGCGCATCGGCCATGCCCATGGTCAAGTGCTCGGCGTTCTCGCTCAGTACCGGAGAGCTGACCGAGGTGGTGGCTGAGCCCATCACGCCCAACTCTCCAAACGTGGTCATCTACGACGCCCGCTGCTCAGACTCCGCCTACGCGTGGGTCGAGCTCGACACGCTCACCAAGAACTGGTCGCTCTACGCGGCCTCGTTTGCCAATGGCACGCTGTCTGGCTCGCCCAACACGCTCTGGCAGGGCGACGCCGACTGGGATCCGCCCCGGTTTGCCGTTACCGGCAACAAGGTGATTTGGCAGGTCATGCCGTCTCTGAGCGGCAACAAGACCTCCGAGATGTCCCATTGCTACCTATGGAAGACCGGTGCCGCCAACGCGACGGACGTGGTTGAGTCGCTGGGGCGCTTTGCCACTTCGCCTTCGGTGTCGGGCAACACGGTGACGTTGTCGCCACGCGTGCGCAACGAAGAAGGCACCTTCTACGGCATCACGGCCTACAGCCTCGCCGACGATCTCGAGACCATTGTCGACCGTCTGGTCATGCCCGAAAACGTGCGGCCGTTCCACGCCGTGCGTATGGGTGACGTCTTTGCCCTCTCGGTCGAGGCGAGCTACGGATACGGTGGCCTTCTGGGCTCCATGGGCACCTACATCGGGACGGCCGAGGGAGACTTTGCCTCCGTGCCGCTGGAGCCCTTTGCCAACATCGCGGGCTCCAAGAACGGTCTCTTCGTGGTCAAGAGTCGTGCCTCGTACTATGTGGTGGACATCAAGAACCACGGCTATACGTTCCTTGGCGCCGCCGACCGCTGCGTTGATTACGGCGAGTATCCCGCCCGCGTTGGAGAGACGGACACCTTTGTGACATTTGCCACCATCAAGAACCCTGACACGGGATACCCCGCCTCCGTCTTGGTTCGCGCGTTCGCCCTTTAGGTATGAATGCGACGGATGCAACTGCGGTAAAATGACATATAAGTTCGTGAATTATGCGACAACGCCAAATGGGCCTGCAATAGAGGGAATTCGGCATAGCAAAGGAGGCCGCCATGGCTTCAGACGAGAAGAGGATCCTCCTGGTTGAGGATGAGAAGACTATTCGCGACGCGGTAGCAGCATATCTTGAGCGCGAGGGATACATGGTCCGTGGCGTCGGCGACGGCCAGAGCGCACTCGAGGAGTTTGAGAAGCATTCGTTTGACCTCATCATTCTTGACCTGATGCTGCCCAAGCTGTCGGGCGAGCGCGTTTGCCGTGCCGTCCGCGAGACGTCCAACGTGCCCATCATCATGCTGACGGCAAAGGGCGAGGTCGAGGACCGCATCATCGGCCTCGAGCTGGGCGCCGACGACTACCTCATCAAGCCGTTCTCCCCGCGCGAGCTGGTTGCCCGCGTGCGTGCGCTGCTGCGTCGTGCCCATACCGAGAGCGAGCCCGCCCTTGAGGTGCTGGACTTTGGTGACCTCACCATCGATATCTCCGGCCACAAGGTCATGGTTGAGGGCAAGGAAGTTGACCTCACCGCTTCCGAGTTCAAGCTGCTCACCACCCTGGCCCGTTACCCGGGACGCGTGTACACGCGTATGGAGCTGGTCGAGAAGGTGCTCGGCTACGACTTCGAGGGCTATGAGCGCACCATCGACAGTCACGTCAAGAACCTGCGCGCCAAGCTGGGCGACGATCCGCGCAACCCGCGCTGGCTCTACACCGTGCACGGCGTGGGCTATCGCTTCGAGGCTGCGGCTAAGAACGCAGACAACAAGTAGCGGTGGACGACGATTTCCTGACAGATGAGCAATCGCCCTCGTTATCCGACGGGGGCGATTCTGCCAAGGGTCTGTACAACACGGTACGGCCGTCGGTGCCGCATCGCGCGACGCAGACCTTTCGCGCAAGGCTGACCTTCTTCTTTGCCCTGACGGCGGCAATGACGGCGGTCATCCTTTCTCTGGTGCTGGCGTTTACGTGGGAGGGCCAGTTCCAGACCTATACACGCACCAACATGCAGCGTCTGGCGGACTCGACCGCCGAGGTGCTTGCCACGCAGTACGAGCAGCAAGAAGGCTGGACGCGCCGCGTGCTGACCTACGCAAAGTCTGCCTCCACTGCGTCGAACGACCTGGGCGTTCAGGTGCTCGACGAGGACAACGAGGTCATCTACGACGACACCTGGGCGCTCTCTCGACGCTCGGGATACACCGGCCCAACTCCCTTGACCGACGCGGATCTGGATGACGATTCGCTGGTCGTGGCTGACGTCATCACCTCTGAAGGCGACAAGGTAGGGACGGTGCGCCTGTGGGCGTTTGGCTCTGACGCACTGCTCACCAAGAGCGACGCCGCGTTTCGTCAGCACTCCTACCAGGCCATCTTTGGTGCGGCGGGCATCGCCGTGCTCCTTGCCTGCGTCATTGGCTACTTTACGTCGCGCAAGCTGACGCGCCCCATCAAGGTCATTACCTCGACGGCTGCTCAGATCAGAAGCGGAGACCTTACGGCGCGTACCAACCTGCGCGGCGAGGACGAGATTGGCCAGCTGGGCGAGACCTTCGACTCGATGGCCACCACGCTCGAGCATGACATCAAGATCGAGCATCGCCTGACGTCGGACGTGGCGCATGAGCTGCGCACGCCCCTCATGGCCATGCTCGTTACCGTGGAGGCCATGCAGGATGGGGTGCTGCCGGCAGACTTTGACCATCTCGAGACGGTTGCCTCGGAGACACGCCGCCTGTCGCGTCTCGTTGACGCGATGCTGCACCTCTCGCGCATCGAGAACGGCAAGGGCAGCCTGAAGGTTGAGCGCACCGACATGGTCTACCTGGTGCGCAGCTTGGTGAGCGCTCAACACCAGCTCTTCCACGAGAAGGGCCTGCACCTGCGCTTTGCGAACGAGACTGGCCGCGACGAGCTTTACGCGGACGTTGACCCCGACCTCATTCGCGAGGCCATCGTCAACCTCATGTCTAACGCCATGCGCTACACGTCGTCTGACGGTTGGGTGTTGGTGACGGTTGCCTACGACCGCCCGGAGGTCATCATCTCGGTGCAGGACACCGGCATCGGCATCGCCAAGGAAGACATCTCGCGCATCTTCACGCGCTTCTGGCGCTCTGACGTGAGCCGCGAGCGTGTCTCGGGCGGACTGGGCGTAGGCCTGGCCATTACCAAAGAGATTATCGACCAGCATAACGGAACCATCACGGTCGAGTCTGAGCAGGGCAAGGGCACCACGTTCAGCATTCGCCTTCCGCAAGACCGAAACCGCCGCACCCTTTCTCAGGCCATCCAAGAGGGCTAAGAAAAAGACCTAACATGGGCGATTGCGGGAAGGTGTCACGCTCGTACGAGCGAGGCTTCTTCCTGCTACAATGATGGTTCTGTGCAATCGACCCAAGGAGGCTTCAATGGCCCAGATGGAAATCAGGCCCGACAGCCACGGTAAGGTCCGCGACATTTATGACTGTGGCGATAGCCTGCTCATGGTTGCGTCTGACCGCATCAGTGCGTTTGACTTCATCCTGCCCGACGAGATTCCCCACAAGGGCGAGATTCTCACGCGTATCTCGCAGTTCTGGTTTGAGCGCTTTGCTGACCTCATGCCCAACCACCTGCTCTCCATGGACGTTGCGGACTATCCCGCAGAGTACCAGCCGTATGCGAGCTACCTCACCGGTCGCTCCATGCTGGTCAAGAAGGCCCAGCCTCTGCCCATCGAATGCATCGTGCGCGGTTACCTCACGGGCTCGGGCAAGAAGACGTACGACCAGGACGGCACCGTGTGTGGCATTCGCCTTCCGGACGGCCTGACCGAGGCCAGCAAGATCCCCGAGGCCATCTTTACGCCTTCTACCAAAGCTGAGCTGGGCGATCACGACGAGAACATCTCGTTTGAGCGCTGCGCCGAGATTGTGGGCCTCGACATGGCCGAGCAGCTGCGCGACGCCTCCCTCAAGATTTATAACGCGGCTGCCGAGTATGCGCTGACGCGCGGCATCATCATCGCCGACACCAAGTTCGAGTTCGGCCTGATTGACGGGCAGCTCACGCTTATCGACGAGTGCCTGACGCCGGACTCCAGCCGTTTCTGGCCGGCGGACGAATACGTCGAGGGCAAGATCCAGCCCAGCTATGACAAGCAGTACGTGCGTGACTGGCTGAAGGCCAACTGGGACATGACGGGCGAGCCGCCGCATCTGCCTGCTGACGTTATCGAGGGAACCTCCGCGCGCTATGAGGAGGCCTTCCAGATCATTACTGGTACCGAGTTCATCCCCATGAAGGAGCAATAATGGGACTGCGTGAAACCATCGAGGCAGCTAAGAAGGAGGCCCAGGAGGCCGGTGGCGTCTTCTCCGGCAAGAAGGACGCCGATGCCAAGTCCGAGGCCGAGGAAGAATCGACGGGGTTCTCCCGTCGTTCGGCTGCTCGCGCTAAGCCAACCACGGCCGCTGCCTCATCGGTGCGTGTGGTCTCCGCTGAGGACGCTCGCCACGGCAAGTCGGGCAAGAAGTCTTCCGAGATGACCAAGGAAGAGCGCAAGGCAGAGCGCAACTCCGTGCGTGACGCCGAGGACCGCATGAACATGGCGGCAAACGCGCTGCTGAAGCAGGACAAGGAATATGCCCGCACGCAGAGGATGTGGTGGATTCTCTTGGGTGTCGGCCTTGGTCTGACCGTTGTCTCGTTCGGTATCAATTACATGCTCAACCGGACCGGCGCGGACACGAGCGGTGCAAACGTGCTGGTGCCGATCGCACTGATCTCGCTGGTTCTGGCCTATGTCTGCATCATTGGTGCGTTCATCTACGACCTCATGAAGGCGCGCCCCATTCGCAAGCGCGTTGACGCCGAGGTCAAGGGCATGACCAAGCGTCGTCTGGAGCAGGTCATCCGCGAGGATGCCGAGCGCGAGGCCGCCGAAAAGGCTGCAAAGAAGAAGTAGCGTTACTACGCGCCATCTGACGTGCGCCTTTGGTGTGCTAGAATGGCGCTTACGCCCTCGTAGCTCAGGGGATAGAGCACAGGTTTCCTAAACCTGGTGTCAGGAGTTCGAATCTCTTCGGGGGCACCAGAAAGAACTGCAGGTCAGAGGCTTAAAGCTTCTGACCTGCTTGCGTTTTGGGCTTACTTGCGACAAAAATGGCGCCTTACTTGCGACGCTACATGCGACAACCAGCAGGAATCAGAGATCGGTGCCATGCGATTGGGGTGCTACCGAAAGCCCCTTAGGGTTAGGAAGGTAGGCCGACTGCTGAGATAAACCGCATCTCCTATGGTCCCGTATAATCGGCAAGGGCAACTCGCTTGGAGTACGACAGGAGGGCGATAGTCATGATCTCGACCACTACCCCCAGCATCGAGGGTCACGCCATCACCGAATACTGCGGCATCGTGTTTGGTGAGGTCATCTCGGGTGTGGACATGTTTAAGGACCTTGCTGCCGGGATGCGCAACATCTTTGGCGGACGATCCAAGACCTATGAGGACGAGCTGGTCGTGGCACGTGAGCAGGCCATTGCCGAGATGGAGCAGCGTGCGGCTACGCTCGGGGCGAACGCCGTGGTGGGTGTGGACATCGACTATGAGGTGCTCGGAGAGGGCGGCGGCATGCTCATGGTCACGGCCAGCGGTACTGCCGTTATCGTGCGTTAGGACTGCGGGGCCGCTCATGGAGCGCAGGCTTTCCCGCGATGCGACCGACGCCCTCGGTCGCGCGATGTACCAGCTCATCTGCTCGCATGACGGCATCACCGCGCGCGAGATGGCACGTCAGCTGGGTGTGGAACGAAAGGCTTGCAACCAGCGGCTCTATGCATATCCCTTCATCCGCGACCTCTGCTACCACGACGATGACTATCGCTGGCACGGGCTCATCCAGCAACGAGCGCCTCACGAGGGGCTCTTCGACTTCTCGGGCTGGTACGGTACGGTTGCCGAGTTCATGGCACAGGACGAGGACATGTGGCTTGATGAGCTGCGTGCTGGGTGCGGACGCATTGGCCGCAGCCTTAACGACACGCGCGGGCTCATCCATTCGTTCTGCGACTGCCGGGCTGTAATGCGCGAGACCTTCACGGCTCTGGTGGATTTTGGCGTGACGTGCGACGGCTGGGAGCTCTGCTTCGAGCTGCGCATCCGACGCGCGAAGTGGGTGCGCATCTATGCGGACGCGCTGGTGATCGTGCCGGGAGAGTCGAGGGAATGTGGCGGGCTAGGGAAGCCTGGGTATGCCTTCTCGCTCGAGTTCAAGATGAAGGACGCGGTGGATCCCGTGGAGGTGGCCCAGGCGGCTAAGTACGTGCCCTATCTGGAGGTCGTGCTTGGGGATGGAGTGAACGTGGTTCCAGCGCTGGTGCTCACCCGTGCGCGCGACCTCTACACACATGAGCTTCTGTCTGATGGGGGAGAGCTCCCCGTTGCCTCGGGGGATGCTCTCTTCAACGTCTTTGATGAATACCTAGGTTTCCTGGGATGAGTATCTGTGACGCGGGACGACCTGGCGGCCACTGTACGTCGAAAGTGCCATTAGCGAGCTACTGTACGTTGGAAGTGCCACTTCGTTCCTCTTTTTGGCTTGTAATGGCGCTCTGAACGTACAGTCGTCTCGAAGTGGCACTTTCAACGTATAGTAGGACGTACACGGATGGCAGAGAGGAGAGACAACGTGGGCGTAGAGGACATCGTAGGCATCACGTGCCCCCCTGGCCTTGAGCTGCGGATGGATGTCGAGGGCCTCACGTTGGCGGGCGAAGGCATGGAGCTGCGCGGGGACTTCACGCGGCTGCTCCCACGTCTGCGTGCTGACCGTGTGCGGAGCGAACTCCTGGTCAAGGCGGCGCGCATCAGGGGCGCTGAGTCGCCGCGGGTCATTGATGCTACGGCCGGGTTGGGAGAAGACTCGCTCCTGCTTGCCGCCGCGGGCTTTTGCGTGGAGCTCTACGAGCGAGATGCCGTGATTGCGGCGCTACTGCGAGACGCGCTGCGACGTGCTGCAAACGATCCGCAGCTCACAGGCATCGTTGAGTGCATGACGCTTCATGAGGAGGACAGCGTCTCAGCGCTGCGAAACCTCAGTGAGGCACCCGACGTGGTACTGCTTGACCCGATGTTTCCCGCGCGCACCAAGAGCGCCCAAGTAAAGAAGAAGTTCCAGCTCTTGCACCATCTGGAAAGCCCCTGTGAGGACGAGGCCGAGCTGCTGGATGCGGCACTCGCCGCGCGTCCACGCAAGGTGGTCATCAAGCGCGCAAGGTGGTCATCAAGCGGCCGCCCAAGGGGCCGTATCTCGCGGGGAAGAAGCCGTCGTACTCGCTTACGGGAAAGGCCGTCCGCTACGACGTCATCGCCCTCTGACACGAAGGGCGTCCCGGGGGTAGCCCCCTAGACGCACTCGGTGCGTCTAGGGGGCTACCCCCGGGACGCACCGGGCGGGCCCAACGTCTACGTGCTCGTTTGCCTACTGGCGCAGGAACTTCTGGTCGGCCTCGTAGGCCTCAAGATCGGTGTAGCGATCTGCGGTCATGTGCAGGTCATACTTGTCGCGAAGGGCGGCAAGGGTCGCCATCATCGGAGAAGCGTGATGGATGTCGATGGCCTCCTGGCTCTCCCAGCTATCGATGAGCAGGACGGTCTCAGGATCCTCGAGCGACTGATAGTACTCATAGCGAAGGTTGCCTGCCTCGGCCCTGATGGCCGCGACGGTTCCGCTCGCCATCATTTCCTCGGCAAACTTCAGCGCATTGCCGTTCTCGCCCTTGTACCTCAGGTTAACCGTGATTGCCATTTCTCCACCTCGCGCTTTCGCCTCAAACGACTTTAGGTGCTTCGCCGTCATCCAGTAGCTTCCCTACGACGACAGATGACAGCATTACAGGGTCAATTATAGGGCCTTGTACGGCTGCCTGCGCAAACGTGACAGGCGTACGGCTCCGATTCCTATAATGGTGTTAAGTCGTATGTGACAACGAGGGAGGTCGACGGGCATGCGCATCGTAAGGCTCGCTATCGCGGGGGCCCTCGCAGCACTTCTGGCCGCGTGCTTTGCGGGCCCGCATAACTCTGGCGGTCATGCAGACCGCGACTGGTTTGCTGAGACGCTGGCAGGGGCATGGACGGAGGTCGGCACGGACGACCCCGCAACGCTCGCCATTGCCGGTCATGAGGTGACGCGCGACGGTGCGGCCGAGGCGTACACGGTGTCGGAAACGTACGGCACCTCGCGCTGCACCCTCACCACAGATAGCGCCGAGTACCTGTTCAAGCGCTTGCCCGTGGGCCAGGAAAGGTTCGATTGCCTGTTTGAACTCGACGAGCACAGCAATCCCGCGCGCGTCTTTGTCAAGGACGAGGAGGTCGCGTCGCTGCCTGAGGGATACGTGCCCGACATCGACGATGACAAGAAGGTCAGCTCAGGGCTGGACTATGAGGCCCTTAAGCAGGCGTTTATTGACGAAACGCTGCTTGGTGGTTGGACCGAGTACGGTTCGGTGAACCCGTGGCACATCACATTCGGGGAGGACGGAGCGCTGTGGTCGCAAGCCGATGGCGACTCAGAGACATACGAGTACAAGGTCGGCTATGCTAACGGTCCCGTCGGCTACGTGGACATGTGGTTGGCCCCGTATCCCATCAGCGGCTTCGAATACATCCAGAAGCGCGTGGGCGGCAACCTCGTACGATGCCTATTTGCGGAAGAGCCCCTTTCGGGGCCGGGGCCGTATCCCACCCACTGGTTTGTAAAGGACGAAGATCTTTCCGCGCTCCCTGATGGCTACGAGCTTGAGCTCTACCAAGACGATGAGCCCATCGTGGGGTTGGTGCCTGACGTCCCGGTGTATGTGTTTGATGACGTGGAGCAAGTTCTTGATTGGCTAGGGAAGTCGGCAGAGGCCGCCGGCGTGGACGAAGCGTACGTCCGGGATGAGGAAGTGCAGCTTGCAGGACGGCTTTTCGGAGCGCGGGTGCAAGGATTCGCGCGCAATGCAAGCCATTTCTATACGGTTGACCTGTGCTCGTACGATCTGACGTACGAACGGGCCGTCAGTAAACTGACGGATCTCTACGGACCGGGTGCGCCGCTTGATCCGTACCAAGCAGAAGGCCTGGGAACGGTGCAAGGCATGATGTATTTCCCCAGTGACCTCGTAGGCATTGCCGTCTGGTCATATAGCGACGTGGGCTACATCAACATCAATTATGGTCGTTACGAGCTGGTTGAGTAGCGTGCGGGTTGGCAGTTAATGGTAGTATTGCTGCGACTTATCCCACCGGGTGCGTGGCCAAGCTGCGTGCCCGTCAACATCATGCACCAAATGAAAGGGTGACCCATCGTGGCTGAGCACGAAAACATGGGGAAACGTCCCATGAAGCTCTTTGATCGCCCCATCATCGCGTACTTCATCATCACGTTCTTAACGCTGATTATCTATTCCGCCTTCAGCGTGCCGGCACAAGTCCTCGGACTTGAAGGCGCCATGGCGGACCTCTATAACCTCGCCTACCTTCTCCCCGCGACGCTCGTCGCGTACCTCCTTGTGGTCAAGGTCTTCTTCCGCGGTACGCTCAAGGGAATCTTTGCGCTTGACGGTACCGTCGACGGGCTTAAGCTTTTCATTCCCGTCGCCATCTTGGACGTTGTGGCCTTTATTCTCGACCGCATCTTCGCGACCAACAACGTTTTGAACGACGTGCTGCATATCGTCTCCATCTCCTGCACCGCTGGCATCATGGAAGAGATGGTCTTTAGGGCGCTGGTGCTCCCCAACTTCATGAGGGTCAAGCGCGACTACGGGGGCATGATCTTCGCGGTGGTGTTCACGGCAGTCTTCTTTGGCTTCACGCACATCTCTAACCTGGCTGCCGGCGGTAACTTCGGTCGCGTTTTGCAGCAGTGCCTTACGGCCTCTATCTCGGGAGGCTTCTTTGCGGCGGTGTACCTGAACGCAGGAACCATTATTCCCGTCATGATTGCACATGCGCTGCACGACATCATCAACCTGCTGTTTGCCAACATCACGGAGAGCGGCGCCATGCTCGAGGCAATTACCTGGCAAAACCTCATTCCGCAGATTATCTTCTCGGGCACCGAGCTCGTGTTGACCACTCGCTTGCTTCGTTCCGCGAAATTTGACAAGATTCGAGCCCTCTGGGACGAGAAGTGGGGCCAGTAGGAGCGTAGTTCGCGCCAAGTAAAATGCCAATCGCCCTTTGGACGCCACTCTTGCAAACCGACCTGCGGTTTCTGCAAGAAAGGCGCCCAAAGGGCGATTGTCTTTTCCGCGCGGCCCCCAGAGCACTCGTAAGGCGCTTCGGCAAAACCGACAGATTCTGCGTCTATCCGCTCACAGCCGTTCTTACGCAACGTCTCGTCCAAACACCTCATCAAACAAGATTGCAATGGATCCTTCGCTGCAGAATTGTCTGACGGAATAGCCAAGGTTCGGAGCTTTGTACGTAGCGTCTGCTCCAGAGTCTTTTAGTGCCTGAAGAACGGCCTTGAGGTCTTCGTGCAGCTCATCGGTAAAGATTCGATCGGTCCCCTCACGATGCTCCGCATAATTGTATGACGGCAATATTTGCTTGGCTTGAAGTGCAAAACGGTTTAGTCCTGAATTGCCGTATGAATCAAGCGCATTCACATCCGCTCCCATAGCAAGCATCCTCTTCAGGACGGCGAGAGCTTCAACAGCTCTTTCTTTTGTTGAGAAAACCCGGAAGCCCATGTGCGTATCATTCGTGTTCCACCTGCAGCACATCACGGCACAGTTGATTGCATCATGAAGTACCGGTGTTCTCCAGGCGTTGCAGCAGGACTCGTCTTCGATAAAGCGTACGTCCGCACCCATATCTAACAGATAGTTGGCAATGGCGGTGTTGCCCGTCTTGAGTGCGACCTGCAAAGGCGACTGTCCGTCATCCTTTTTGGGCGGCTGCTTTGCCACGCAGTTTACCAGCGCGGGCTTCTTCTCAATGAGCTGTCTAATCATCTCAAGGTCAGAAGATCTGATTGCAGTAAACAGCTTCTTCATGGCACTTCTCTTTCCTGTTTATTCTGAGGGTCTCGCTACGCGTGCAGCATCAGGTAGTAAACAAGCATCCCGAGGGCGGCCATGCCAGCGCCCGCGCAGAGAAAAACAATGCTCAAGGCCGCATTGCTCACTGGCCTGTCAGCGTAATTGACCTCGGGATTGCGAGGGTCATAATGGACGGCCATCTTCGAACCTATTGGCCAGAGCTCCCGTGCGACCTGCCGCATGTTCGCAAGGACGCCAGTCTTGACGTGCAGATAGCCCCGTTCGTCCTCCCACGCTTTGGGCTCGTCGAGGTTCGTTGCGCGTACCGTTATGACGCCATTGAACCTCTTCTGGCAAGTGTATGGTTTTCCGCCGACCTCAAACTCTGCGACGGGCGCCATTCGCCCGCCGCCCCTAAATGAGTGACCAACAACCTCTCCAACGGTCTCTGAGGTGCAGCTTTTGTTTCTCCTGTCAGTGAAGATACTGATGACCATGCCGGCAATGAACAGGATGGCCCCCAGTCCAGATACAAGCACTAGCTCTAACAATGCGACCTGTTGCTGCGTCACTTTTTCGTCTTCCAATCCTGATTATCCTCGTGTCCCGTCAAGCCGGCTCGTCTAACGCGTTCTTTCCAGAAGAGCCACCGTCTCGACGTGCTTGGTATGCGGGAACATGTCCACGGGCGTCAGGCGCTCCATGCGGTAGCCCTGGGCGCGCAACACCTCAAGGTCGCGTGCCTGTGTCACGGCGTTGCACGACACGTACACCACGCGTTCTGGTGCGATGTTTGCCACGGCGGAGAGAAACTCGGGTGTCGAGCCTGCGCGAGGCGGATCCATGATGATGACGTCGAAGTGCTCGCCAGCCTTTGCGGCCTTCACCAAGTACTGCGTGGCGTCTGCGCGGATGAACTCGCATCGATCCGAGACGCCATTGGCCGCCGCGTTACGCTTTGCGCACGAGACTGCTCCGCGCACCTGCTCTACCCCTGTGACCTGCACTTCGTTTGATCCAGCTGCCGCGCAGATGCCGATGGTGCCCGTTCCGCAGTAGGCGTCGAGCACGCGCATGCCCGGCTGCAGGGCAGCACCCTCAAGCGCCAGCTGATAGAGCACCTCGGTCTGCGCGGGGTTGGTCTGGTAGAAACTCGTGGGGCCAATCTCAAAGGTGCAGCCCAACAGCTTGTCATGCATGATGCCGGGGCCAAAGAGCGTCTTGCATTCGCGCCCCAAGATGGCATTGGTTCTGCGCTCGTTGATGTTCTGCACGATTGAGGTGAGCTCGGGGTGAGCCTCTCGGAGCGCCTTTACCAGGCGCTTGTCGGCAGGCAGGCTGGGGCCGTTGGTGACCAGCGTCAGCAGCAGGTCGTCGGTCGCGTACCCACAGCGCAGCACGGCGTGACGCAGGCAGCCGGTGCCTCGGTCCTCCTCATAGGCAGGAATGCGCAGGTCAGAGGCAATGCGCGCGACAGAGTTGAGGATGTCGCGAGCGCGAGGATCCTCAACGAGGCACTGGTCGCAGCGCACGATGCGGTGCGAACCCGCCGCGTAAAAGCCGCTCCTGATGCGTCCGCCCTTGCCAGGCGCAAAGGGCGTCGCCGCCTTGAACCGAAAGGCCCGCGGGTCGTCCATGCCGCGCACGTCCTCAAGAGAGGCGCCGTCCTCCTTGGCCACCGCCGCAAACAGCTCCTCAACAAACTCCTGCTTACGCCGGAGCTGTATGGGGTAGGGCACGGCGAGCCATTCGCAGCCGCCGCACTTCTTCGCAATCGGGCATGTGTACGTCTTGAATCCCATATGCTCAGTGTAGCCCAGTGGAACCAGGCGAGGTCTTTCAGCGCAAAACGAGCGAATCCGAACGCCAGCCCTCTGCACGAGAGCCTTACGTCGTGGTCAGCGGACGAATCTCGGTGGGATGCGCCTGCGCGACGAAGATCATGCCGTCGTAAAGCTCCGAAGGCGCGTCCCAAATGCGATAGGCCATCGGCAGGATGGCCATGATTGGCGAGTAACCCTCTCCGAGTGACCCCATCCACCCGTAGTCGTCGATGTACTGGCGCAGCGCAGAGTCGCTGGGCACCGCTGAGAAATCGAGCCAGCTTATCTCGTTGCCGCACTTGGCCGAGGCTTTGGACAGCGCGTCGTAGGAATAGAAGGTGTGCACGCTGCGCTTGCCGTCGCTGCCCTTCGGCAGGTTGACGCGCGCCTTGTAGAAGTCGGTGCCAATGGCAAAGTATGCATCGCCCAGCTGGTCAGACAGCAGGTTGCCCATTGCCTTGCCTGCGTCCCCGTACGTGTTTTGCCGCTCGATATGCCCGTTGTGGGCAGAGACGAAGATGCGGTTGTTGCCACGCGCCTCCTCCTGCGCAAGGATCCAAAACACGTTGTCAGCCATGTATCGGTCGCGTAGCACGTTTCCCTGCGAGGCATAGTCGTCCACTTTGCCAAGCTCGATGTTTTGGAGCAGGATGTCCGCAAAGTGCACTGCCTGCGCAGCTTGAGGACTGTCTTGTTCCATCAGCTCGATACGGACCTTGCCAATGACTTCGGCTCGCTGGTCAGCGTCGTAGGCATCGGAGAACTCGTCCGTCTGGACGTCCCAGAGCTTGGCCAACTCGGTCGTGTCTATGCCAAGGTCTTCGGCAGCTTCAAGCAAGAAGCGATAGTTGTGCTCGTAGCGCTGCATGTCAAAACCGTAGAAGCTCAGCTGGTCGGCCTCTGCCGCCGTCTCGTTGTACGAGCGCATCCACGAGAGTAGCTGCTCGATCTGCTCGGTACGATAGATGGCAAAGCCCGTGGCTGCGGCCGCCTCCTGCGCCGTTCCCTCGCCACCATGGATGTAGCGGTTGGCAACCTCACAGCAGCCGTAGTCCGCCTCAAGCGCGAACCCCCGCACGCCGTAGCGCTCAACCAGCACCTTGAACACATCCAGCTTGAGCTGCTGGAACTCCGCGTTGCCATGCGTCGCCTCGCCAAGGGCAACCACGCGTGCCTGCTCGGGGATGGTGATGTCGTCAATGGCCCCCGCGTACTTGGCAAACTCAGCCGTGTCGGCACACTTGCCTGTCCCGAAGCCCCCAAAGTGTGAGAACACACCGCCAGCTACAACTGCCAGCGCAAACAGCACCAAAAGTATTCTCCGGACGGGGTGCTTCTTGGTCTGCTCCTGTTTCATATGCTTCATGGCGTTATACCTCCTTGGCCGTTTGACGAGCCTGTTGACCTGCGCTTTGTTGCTCGCTCGGAAACGCACCGCGCAGCAGATGTACTCCGAGGACCGCGTTGAACACGACGGCCGAAAACGTGCTGAACCGCTCGAACAAGCCAAACACCGACTTGGGCATGATGCCCGTACCCAGCGCTCCAATCAGCATGGCCGTGAAGCACGCGATCGCCCACGCGCTGAGCGAAGGAATCGGCTCCTTGCGGGCGCCAATCGCAATCAGCACCAGCGAGATGATGGAGAAGAGCACCACCAGAGCTGTGACCAGCAGGTGCATGGTGTTCTGGAAGGTGGATGCTGCGGCGCCTTCCACCCATGGGAACAGCTTGTATCCCACGACGGTGATCCACTCCATCGCGGCGTAGAAGTAGACACCTGCCTTCAGCAGTCGTGAGCGACATCCGCCTACGGCGACGCAGGCTGCCATTGCGCACACGATGCCACAGGGTCCGAACAGCGCATTGAGCCGCTCCGCGAGCTCTGCGGAGGGCGCGCCAACCGCGCTCAGGTCGCTGACCGCCATGGTGAGCCAGTCGTATCCCGGATACGCCAGCGGGGAGAAGACCACCATCGCCGTATAGGACAGCAGGCTGATGATTCCGCAAATGCCAAGGTGCTTGAGTTTCATAGTCACACCTCTTGTGCTACTTGTCACTCTTTTCATCACTGCCGTCTGAGCCAAACAGGCCAAAGGCCATGCCCATGCAAAGGCCGAGGCAGATGCCCAAGGTCCAGTTATGCAGGGCGATGCCAAAGGTGATGATCCAGAGAACGGTCATGGCCACCGGAAGAACCTTGCTCTTCATTTTGCGTCCCTTCCCTTATGCCTTAACCAGTGCGCTGAAGATTGCATCGCGATCGTAGTTGCCTTCCGGAAGCCCCGGTATCTCCTTGTATGCCTTGCAGATGGAGAGGCTGATCTCTGTTCCCACGGCAAGCATCTGCTCGTCCGTGAAGGGGCAATCGTCCGTCACGATGAGCGTTGCGCAGCTAAAGGCCACGAGCCATATGTCGCGGAAGAAGCAGTCGGCCTCGTGCGCGCTCATGTTGTAGATGCGCATGATCGAGGGGCGTGCGAGGTCCTGCGAGACACGCAGAGCCTCGATGGCACCGCCCGACACGCCATCGGGCTTGGTGAGAAAGAGCAGGCGGTAGAGCTCGGGCTCTTCACGTGCGAAGCGAAGGTACTGCCGCCACACGCCGTGGAAGGGAATCTCGTTGCTCAGCCCCTGCTTGAGATACTCCAGATAGCGGGCCTTCGCCAGGTCGTATACGGCCGCCTTGAGCTGCTCCATGTTCTCGAACCACGTGAAGATCGGGCCAACCGACACGTGGAGCTCCTTGGCAACCTCGCGCGCAGTCACGGCGTCGAAGCCCTTCTGGCGCGCAATGCTCAGCGCTGCGTTGGCAATCTCTTCCTTTTGAAACTTGACCTTTGGTGGCATGAAGCACTGCCCTTTCGTCCGTCGTTACGTAGTCTAACATATGTTAGATAACAAGTGTTCTGACAACTTTGTACACCGATAGTGCAAAGGTGTCATGCCAAGCGCAAACGACGAGCTAAACCGTACCGAAAGCCCGCCTCAAGCTCAGCTAGTTCAAGACATTTGATAACATGCGACGTACCCGTATGTGCGAGGAGAGTGATGTGAGCATACCCGCAGCTAGAACACACAAGATGCTCTTGGCGTTGGTGGCCGTCGCGTTAACCGTACTGGCCTTTGTGCCTCTGACAGCGCAAGCAGACGAGGTCGATGACCTGCTGTCTGTTGGCAGCTACATCGAGGGGCAAGCAGTTGTCGGCTTCTTGAGCGAGGGTGAAGGCCTAACGGCTCAGTCGAGTCTTCCGTATGCGATCGACCCACTGCCAAGCGCCGGCAAGGTGACTGCGCTTCTCGCGGCCGGCCTCGCGATGGTGTCACTCGGTCTTTGGCTGCGGGCAAAGAAGAAGTAGCCTCTGGTTGCTGTGCACTTTTTCGAGTGGTGAGCCGCATGCTGATTGTCGCATGCGGCCTTGGCGCTATCATCTGTAGACGAACGCCAAACGCGGCATATGCAGCTTAAACGTAACGAGGATGCACATATGGCACAGCAGGATACCCCTTTGCAACTCATCCAAGATGTGGATGCGGCGACGCTCGAGCGGCCGCTGGCCCCGCAGGGCCATCCAGACTTTGACCGGCTGGTTCGCACCATCTGGCGCCTGCGCCAAGAGGACGGCTGCCCGTGGGATAAGGTGCAGACGCACCGTTCGATTGCCCAGAACATGATTGAGGAGACCTACGAGGCTGTTGACGCCATCATGGCGGACGACGTGCCGCATCTCCGCGAAGAGTTGGGCGACATGCTCGAGCAGGTGCTGCTCAACACCCAGATTGCCGCGGATGATGGCGAGTTCACCATCGACGACGTTTGCCGCGAGCTGAACGAGAAGCTCGTTCGTCGCCATCCCCACGTGTTTGGCGACAAGGTGGCAGAGTCTGCCGAGCTGGCGCTCGAGCGCTGGGACGAGGTCAAGAAGATTGAGCGCGAGGCTCGTGGTGAGGCGGGCGAGGAGCCAGGCCTGCTGGATTCGGTGCCCATCTCGCTGCCCGCGCTCATGCAGTGCCAGAAGATCAGCAAGCGCGCCGCGAAGGCGGGCTTCGAGTGGGAGACCGTTGCGGACATCTGGGACAAGGTGACCGAGGAGCGCGCGGAGTTCGAGCGCGAGGAGCGCGGCACCGAGGCAGCGGCCGAGGAGTTTGGCGATATCCTCTTTGCGCTGGTAAACGTGGCGCGCAGGGAGGGCATCGATGCGGAGGAGGCGCTGGCGGCCTCCAACCGCAAGTTCCGCAGGCGTTGGTCTGCCATGGAGCGTCTCGCCCGTGCGGAAGGCCGTGACCTCGAGACCTATTCCACCGACGAGCTCAACGTGTTGTGGGACCAGATCAAGGACGGCGAGCACGTGGCGCCGCAGACGAAGGCGAGTGAGTAACGTGGCAGAGACGCGTACTGCGCGCAGGCGGCGCGAGGCCGCGGAGGCCAAGGCTCGCGAGCGCGGCGGGTCGTCATTTGATTTGGCTGAGCGTGCCGGCTCCATAGGCGATGCCGCGCGGAGTCACCCTGGCATCATCATCACGCTCGTTGCGGTGGTCCTGGCGGTCGTCATGCTCTACGCACCCACGCGAAACTATTACGTGGCATGGCGCAGCAGCCAAGATTTGCAGGCGTACTACCAGGCGATCTCTGAGCAGAACGAAGCCCTATTTCAAGACGTGGGGAGGCTGACCTCCCAAGAGGGCATTGAGGATGAGGCGCGCCGTCGTGGTTGGGTTAAACCAGATGAGGTCAGCGTTGTGGTTGAGGGCCTGCCCGAGGACGAGCTTTCTGACCTCTTTGCCGAGATTGAGCTTGAGGATACTCGGCCTTGGTATATCAAGGTGCTTGACGTGGTGTTCTTCTACAGTACAGATAGCTGGCAGTAAGGCGAGTGAGGAGGGGCTCCTATGAAGCGCGTTTCTTGCATTGACCTTGGCACGGTTACGGCACGTCTTGCAGTGGCGGATGTGGAGGAAGGGCGCGTGGTGCGCCTCGCGAAACAGTCCACCATCGTCGACCTTGGCGAAGGGCTCTCTGCAACGGGACGCATCAGCGAGGCGGCTAAGGAGCGCGTGCTTACCTGCGTGGACTCCTATCTGATGGCGGCCCATGCGGCGGGCGCCCCGGTGATGTGTGTCACCATGACGAGCGCCGCGCGCGACGCCGAGAACTCCGACGAGCTTCTTGCCCAGTTTGCTGCTCGCGGGCTTGCGGCGCAGGTAATTCCGGGCGAGGTCGAGGGGATGCTGACGCTTTTGGGCATTGCCCAAGACTTCCCGGGCACGCCCGTCCTCATTGCGGACAACGGTGGTGGTTCTACCGAGTTTGCGCTCGGCAAGCTTGAGAACGGGGCCCTTGACGTGGCGTTTGTTCGTTCCATCGATGTGGGCTGCCGCCGCGTGACAGAGCGCTTCCTCGCAAAGCGGGCCGATGGCATTCCGACTGCGGAGGAGCTTGCCGAGGCGCACGAGTTTGCCTCCACGCTCTTTGAGCCCGTCGCGGGACTCATCGCCGCGGCGCCCATGGAGCCCGCATGCCTCGTGACCTGCGGCGGGACTGTCACGACTCTAGTAGCTATCGACGCAAAGCTCGTGCCGTACGATTCCTCGTATGTGCACCTGCACGAGCTGACGCTTGCGGAGGTTGAGCGCATGGAGGCCGAGCTGGCGGCCATGAGCGTTGCCGAGCGAGCGCAGGTGCCGGGACTGCAGCCCAAGCGCGCGCCGGTCATCTTGGGTGGAGCTGTGGCCGTGTCCGAGATTCTACGTGCGACGGGCTTCGATCGCCTCACGGTGAGCGAAAGCGACCTGCTCTTTGGCCTCGCGCTGACGGCTGCGGCAACGGTGGCGGGTGAGAAGAGTCCCGTAGGCTGGACTCCCACGCTTACCGCGCTCGGCTGATTGCGCTAACCTACTACCTACGGGGGCGTGGCGGAATTGGCAGACGCAGGGGACTTAAAATCCTCCGCCGCAAGGCGTGCGGGTTCGAACCCCGCCGCCCCTACCATGTGAATCAGGGCCTCAGCAATGGGGCCCTTTCTTGTGCGTGTCGGCTGCACGGGTTCGAACCCGGAAGGGCGGGACATGCCTGTGGCATGTCCCGGGCGGAGCGCCGCCAGGCGCGGAGCCGTAGAGCGTTGCCGAAGGCAACGCGACGAACCCCGCCGCCCCTACCAGAACCACCTTGCGATTGTTGACGCCAGGGGGCCGGTTTCGGTCAACATCAGCAGGGAGAGGCTTCTAGCCGTCTCCGCTGATGTTGACCGAAACCGGCCCCCTGGCGTCAACAATCGCATCTCGATGCCAAAGCCCACTTCCGGATATCAACAATCGCGCTGGCTAAGATTCACGGACAATCCACGTGTGGTGTTCTCCCTGTGTGGGGTGATGCAAGCGGCCGGTTTAAGGAGGCCAAAGTTGGCCGCTATGGTGTAGTCTGTAACACTAGGTAGCATATGCCGGTTTCATGGCATTGTCATGGCAGCGTCAGGGGGAGAGCGTTGGCCGCAACGGCGTCTGAAATCACACAGAGCGGCAGAGCGGATGGCGTTGCGCGTATTGGCGCAGGCCTCTCCAGCACTGAGCTCGCCCTGCGTGCGATTGATATTCGCCGCCAGGTTATCGAGTTTGCTCACGCGCATCCTGATACGCCGTTCCATCTCGGCGGAAGCCTTTCTTGTGCCGAGATCATGGCTGTTCTGCTGGGCACCATCATGCATACGGGCGCGGGCGATGTGCCTTGGGAGGAGCGCGACAGGCTCGTGCTTTCCAAGGGCCATGCGTCGCTTGCCTTGTGGCCTGCGCTTTTGCAGGCTGGCTTGCTGAGCAAGGAAGATTTTGATCGTGGGATGTTTGGCCCTGAGGCCGTCATTGGCAAACAGCCCCGTCGTGATACCTCTCGTGGCATCGAGCTGTCCGGGGGAAGCCTCGGCATGGGCCTGGGCTATGCCGCCGGCCTTGCCTTGGCGGCACGTCGCAAGAATCTTCCCTCACGCATCTACTGCGTGATGGGCGACGGCGAGTGCGACGAGGGCTCCGTGTGGGAGGCTGCGTCGTTTGCGGGCCACAATCGCCTTGGTTCGCTGATGGTAATCATCGACGCCAATGGTCTGCAGCTTGATGGCCCCACGTCGCAGGTGCTCGACAGCGGTCCACTGACTGGCAAGTTTGCCGCCTTCGGCTTTGACGTGCAGCAGGTTGACGGTCACGACGTTGCGGCGCTGGCCAATGTGCTGACTACCCGCTCCGACCGGCCCCTCGTGGTGGTCGCTCATACCGTCAAGGGCAAGGGCCTCTCGTTCGCCGAGAACGATGTCAAGTGGCATGACCGTTGCCTGGACGAAGACGGATACAGCCGTGCCGTGGCGGAGCTTGAGGCGGCTCGCAAGGAGGTGCTGGACCGTGCCGAGTGAGGAACTGCGCCTCTGCGGGCTTGACGCCAAACAAGTCTTTGGTGAGACCATGGCGCTCATCGCCGGACGCGACGAGCTGCTCTCAGTGGTGGTGTCCGACTACGGTAGGCGCCTCAACCTTGATGAGATGCGCGAGATTCTTCCGCAGGCCTTTGTGCAGGTGGGCATTGCCGAGCAAAGCCAAGTTGAGGTCGCGGCTGCCCTCGCCAACGAGGGCTTCCATGTGCTGGCGCCTTCTTATGCAACGTTCATCACGTCGCGCGTGCTCGATCAGGTGCGTGTCATGCTGGGCATGATGGAGTCGCCCGTCGTCTTGGTGGGCCTTTCTGCCGGCTGCGAGTCTGCCTCGCTTGGCGCGAGTCACATGGCGCTTGAAGACCTCGCCTGTATGCGTACCATTCCGGGCATGACGGTGGTGTGCCCTGCCGACAACGTCGAGCTCTCTAGCATCCTGCAGGAGCTTGCAGCCAACCCGCGCCCCGCGTACGTGCGCATCAGCCAGTATGAAACCGACGCGTGCATCCACGCGCGCGGCCAGCATACCGAGATTGGCAAGGCCGAGGTGCTGCGTGACACCCCCGATGCAGAGGTGGCACTGCTCGCAACAGGCCCTCTGACCAGCGAGGCATTGCGTGCCGCCACGAAGCTGACGCGCGAGGGCGTGAAGGTGCGTGTGGTTGAGTTCGCTACGGTCAAGCCGCTTGACACCAACGCGCTGGACGCGCTGGCGGGCATGCGCCTTGCCGTGACGGTCGAGGACCACTGTATCAACGGTGGCTTTGGCTCGTCGGTCGCCGAGCACCTCTCCGAGCGGGACGACTCTCCGCGCGTGCTTCGCCTTGGCATGCCCGACGTCTACCTTGCCGCAGATACGCCGGCCAAGACGCTGGCGCGCGCAGGCCTTGACGCGAATGGCATAGCCTCCGCAACGCTTGCCCGACTTGGTCGATAACTCCCTTTTTCACGCTATCGCGCACGCATCAGAGCTAGGATTAATACCGACAGTGGCAGAGGTATGCGGATTGCTGTCCTAGCGGGAGGGCACATGCAGCGTGAGGGTAATCAGCTTTCGAGGGGCGTGATGCGCGCCGTATTGCTGGCGAGTGCCGCGGTGCTTGTCCTACTTCTGCTGTTCTACCTCATCGTGCAGAATGCGAACCGGAACAAGGCTTACCAGACCTCCGAGCTGCTCATCGACCGCGTGGGCATCATCATCGACAACAACGATGACCGTACGCAGGCCCTTGTTGACTCGCTTAAAGAGGACTACATCACGCGTGCCAAGTCGATTGCCTACCTTCTTGAGCGTCAGCCCGAGATGGGCAACGACATCGACGCGCTCTCTGAAATCACCGAGGTCATGTTGGTGGACGAGATTCACCTCTTTGACACTACAGGCACCATCGTGAGCGGCACGGTTCCTCGTTACTATGGCTACAGCTTTGACTCCGGTGAGCAGATCGGCTTCTTCAAGCCCATGCTCAGCGACAAGACTCTCTCCCTGTGCCAAGACGTGACGCCCAACACCGCTGAGGGCAAGTCAATGATGTATGCGCTCTGCTGGAACCGATCCGGCACGGCGATGGTCCAGGTGGGTATCGAGCCCGTCCGCCTGCTCAACGAGCTGCATGCCGTAGCCATTCCTGAGGTGCTGGCCAATATCGCCTCGTACGAGGGCACCAAGACCATCGTGGCCGATGCCGATTCTGGGCTGGTAGAGGGTTCGACCGGTGTGCGTCAGACGGGGGAGTACCTCTCTGACATGGGCATCGACCTCGAGGGACGCAACCTTGAGGAGGCCACCCGCTTCACGGCGACGATTGATGGGGAGCGATGCTACTGCGCCGCGCAGCTGCATGGCGCCTACGTCATCGTGGTTGCGCAGTCGGTGCGCGTGGCAAACGAGGGCATGGCCACCACGATGGGCGTCGCCTTCCTGTACCTGGTGCTGACCGCCGTAGTAATCTCCTACATTGTGCGCAGGATGACGGCGGCCATCATCGAGGAGCATCGCAACGCCAACGTTGACCAGATGACTGACCTGCTCAACCGTCGTGCGTACGAGTCCGCGCTTCAGGAGCTGAGGGGAGCGCCGCTTCCGTCCGACCTTGTCTATGTGTCCATGGATCTGAATGGTCTCAAGGAAGCAAACGACACCCTTGGCCATGAGGCGGGCGACAAGCTGATCTCTTGCGCAAGCCGCTGCATGAAGCAGACGCTGGGAGAGCATGGCAACGTATATCGCATCGGTGGCGACGAGTTTGCCGCGCTCATCACGGCAAAGGATGACCCTGAGCTGCAGCTCATCTTGCGTGCGTTCCGCATCATGATGGAGGACGTCTCGCGTGAGGAGGGCATCGAGCTCTCGGTCTCGACGGGCCCCGTCATGGCAAGCGAACATCCCGAGATGAGCATCGACGAGTTGGCCAAAGCTGCTGACCAGCGCATGTACGAGTCAAAGCGCCGCTACTACGAGATGTGTGGCCACGACCGTCGTGCTAGACGCAGGTAAGGCAACAAACCCGACAAACGATTAAGAGGGCGAGAGCGCCAACCACAAGGAGCAGGAGAGATGAAGCTTGGTGTGATGGGAGGCAAGGGGAAGTCTGCCTCGGCCTATCGTGTCATAGTGCAGGATGGGTCGGGGGTGCCGGTAAAGGGGGCCAAGGTGCAGGTCTGCTCCGATCTGATGTGCTGTGCAGCGAAGACAGACGAGGCAGGCATTGCTATCTTCGCCGGCCTCGACGAGGGTGCCTATACTGCCCATGTAATAGGTGCGCCGGAGGGATTCGCCGCAGATGATGCGGAGCACAGGCTTCCCAGCGCGTACGGTGACATACGTATCGTGCTCGCAAGGACATAGTCTTAGTAAGCGTTCGCGACATACGCAGGCGTTTTGGTGAACCGCCCAGACTGCACGGACAATCGGAGCGAACCATCGAGAGGACAAGGAACATGAAGCTAGGAACAAAGATTCTCTTGGCAGTATCCGGCCTCGTGGGCATACCAGTGCTTGCAGGCTATACCTGGTTCAGGCTCAACAAAAAGAAGATCTTCGACAATATGATCGCGAACGCGTCAAACGTCGAGGACATCGTGGGCAGGGAAATGCCTGCGTTTGACGTGGAGCAGCCAAGCGGCGCGAGGGTCACCAAGGACATGGTCCTGGAGGGCAAGGAGGTTGCGGCGGTCGTGCTCTATGCCTCCTGGTGTGGCCCGTGCGAGCGGGAGTTTCCCGAGATGGATTCCGTCTACCAGAAGTATCGGGACAAGATGGGTATGGTTGGCATTGACGTCGACATATTGGATGACATGGGCGATGTGCAAAAGTACGAGCGAGAGCACAACCTGTCCTTCCCCCTTGCCATCGGTAACGAAAGCCTCGACTTCGTGAAGACGAAGACCTATCCTACGACGCTCCTTGTTGATCGCAACGGCATCATCCAATTCTTCCGGATAGGGTCGATTCCAGAGGCGGATACCTTTGAGAAACTCGTCACTTCCTTTATGGGAGATGATTACGTGGCACATCAGCCTGGCTACTACACGTTTGTCGCGTACTCTGATAGCAATCCGGTGCCGGGAGTGGAGTTCAGCGTCTCCTCACGGTCCGGCACGCAGGCCTACACGACAGGAGAGGATGGGACGTGCTCCGTTATCGTCGATAGTCGCGAGGACCTGCTGATCAAAGTCACGGGTGTGCCCGACGGCGTCCAGCTTGTCGACGGAGGAGAGAAGAAGGGTGGCCTTGTTTCCACCATCATCAAGCTTCCCGTCGAGTAGGGTATGCGCCACTCTTGCGGGTTGACTTCCTGTAGCGTTGACCTAACAAAAAAGCCCTCCAGAGATGGAGGGCTTCGTCATCAGTGGTGCCCCCAGCGGGAGTCGCCGCGTTGCCTTCGGCAACGCTCAACGTCCTCCGCGCTTCGCGCTCCGGACCGGAAGCGCCCACAGGGCGCTTCCGCCCTCACGGGTTCGACTCCCTGGGACGTCGCTCTAACAAAAAAGCTCTCTAGAGATAGAGAGCTCAAAATCAAGTGGTGCCCCCAGCGGGAGTCGAACCCGCCTCTGCACCTTGAAAGGGTGCCGTCCTAGCCGATAGACGATGGGGACGCGACTTCTTAGTATACCAAAGCCTGCGGAGTTGTGGTGGCTCATCGTGGTACCAGACTCACGAAAAGCGACCAGATACCCGATGCGACGGCATTGAAGCTCGCAAAACGCCACGTCAGCCCTATTATGAAAGCGATGGGCTGAAGAGGTGCGCACGGTATGTGCGGAGAGGGGAGTAGCTATGGCAAACGGGAAGAAGCGCATTCTGCTTTCGTGTGGTTCGGGCATCGTGACCTCCACCATTGCGCGCAAGAAGGTCGAGCAGCTCCTTGACTCCCACGGTTACCAGGGCCAATACGAAATCACGCAAGTGCCCCTGGCCTCTGCCCCGGAGCACTCGCGTGATTACGACTTCATCGTTGCCACGTCGCTCTCGCCGTCCGAGCTGCACTGCCCTTACGTCAACGGTGTTCCCTACCTCATGGGAGTGGGTACCGAGACCTCTGACGCAGAGATCCTGCGCCTGATGGAGGCGTAGCGCGGACGGCGTCTCGCGCGCCTACGCCACGGACTCGCATCCGTTGGCAAACACCTTCATGATGTCAATCGTCACCTCAAGGTAGCGCTCGTACGCCGCCTGCGTGAGGTCATGCCAATAGATGAGCGAGTCGCTCTTCTCGGCGCGCTTTGCGGCGATGAAATCTGCCGCGGCCTCGCCGGCAAACTTTGCGCCGTAGGTGTAGTAGTTGATCTTGCGGATGCCGGCATCGATGGCCTTGTGGTAGTCCTCGTTCGAGACGCCCGAGCCGCCGTGCATGACCAGCGGAACGTTTACGCGCTCGCGAATGCCGCGCAGCACGTCAAAGGAGAGATGCGGCTCGCCCTTGTAGATGCCGTGCACGGTGCCAAACGAGCACGCGAGCGCGTCAAGGCCCGTGGACGCGACAAACTCGGCGGCCTGATCCGGGTCAGTGTAGATGGCGCCAGACTCTTCAGCGGTGCCGCCCTCGTCACGCTCGCCAGCCTCGCGGTCGCCCATGGAGCCAATCTCGCACTCAAGGCCGCAGTCAAAGCTTGCGCACATTGCCGCGGCGCGCTGGGAGTTCTCAATGTTGCGCTGGTAGGGAAGGGCGGAGCCATCATACATGGCGCCGTTGAAGCCCATCTCAAGCGCGCGACGCATGTAGGAGAGATCCTCGCAGTGGTCGAGATGCACGCAGATGAGGGCGCTCGAGCGCTCGGCGAGCGCTACCATGGCGGGACCGACAAGGTCGAGCGGTGCGATGGGTTCGTGTACCTGCGCATGGCTGATCATCACGGGGAGGTGCGTCTCCTCGGCGGCGATGATGGTCGCACGGAGCGATTCCATGTTGGGGGTGTTGAACGAGCCGATAGCCATGTTGTATTGCTCGGCGATGGCGCACATGTCGCGCAGGTTGACCAGCATAGCGGGTCCTTTCTGGACGAGGCTTCTCGTGTGATTGGCAATGAAGCGCAGCTACACAGGTTGCCAATCCTGAGTCACCGTAAGAAAATAGGGGCACACGGCGATAATTGTACGTCACCGCGCGAGAGGAACCAGCATGCTGTTGAAGAAGGAGCTCATAAAGGTTGGCGTGGAGGCCGCCGACGCAGAGGAGGCCTTGAAGCTCGTCGCCCAAGGGTTCGTCGACCACGGGTACGCCAAGCCGACCTTCCCGCAGGCTGTTGCCGATCGCGAGCTCGTCTTTGCGACGGGCTTGCCCGCCGCGGGCATGGACATCGCCTTGCCGCACGCCGACAGCATCCACGTCATCCAGACGTCGCTGGCGATTGCCACCATCAAGGAGCCGCAGCCCTTCAAGATGATGGGCAGCTCTGACGTAACGCTGTATCCCAAGATTTACTTCATGCTGGGTATCGCCGAGACGCATGCGCAGATTGCGATGCTGCAACGCCTGATGGACATCCTGGGCGAGCGCGAGCTCTTGGCCGCCTGCTATGCCTGCACCACGCCCGACGAGATCTACGATCTCATGGCCGAGCGCATTGGCGAGTAGCTAATAGCGAATGTTGACATCGGAGGGGAGGTTTCGGTCAACATCAGCTTAAGCGGCCGGTTTGCGGCCAGTTAATTAGCTGATGTTGACCGAAACCTCCCCTCCGATGTCAACATTCGCAACTGGAGCCAAAAGGGACTTCCCCGGCACCAACACCCGCAACTGCAGTATTACCAGTCAAAGCCTTTGCGGTTGGCAAAGTCCTGCGCCGAGAACCACACGTCGCGTATGCCTTGCGCCCATCCCACAAAGTCGGGCACGTCGCAGATGACGGGGTCCGCCTCGTGGACCGCGAGGGTGGCTTCCTGAAAGCTGAGCGGCGCAGCCTCGGGGCGGTCGGGCAGGTAGGTGTCAATCAAGATGGGCTTGATGAGCGCGTAGGCCCCGCCTTCCACAAGGCGCGTGTAGCCGCTGATGGCTCGCCGCGCGGCGGGCATGCGGCCCAGCTTGTAGAGCAAGATGGCGCGGCCAAGGTGGCTCCAAGCGCTACCTTGCCGAGAAAAGCGCACGTCAAGGGCATCAAATGCCGTCTCGTCCTCAAGGCGCGCGTACGCCAAGGCGCAGGTGTGACGCAGGCCGAGCACGTCTGACGGGGAGAGCGCGATGGCCTCCTCGCCCTTTTCGCTGGCCAAGCGATACCGTGCGGAGTCAAAGCTTGAGCGTGAGACCGCGGCTTTGATCCTGAGAAGCGGCCTCAGCCGCACGTCCGTCCAGGCGTCGGCAGGCATCGGTGACCCGCCCAGCTGCGCGATGGCGGTCTGCTCAAGTTCAAGCAGTGGGCCGAGCGTCGTGTCTGGGTCTTGGTCTTGTGCCAGCACATGCAGCAGACGGGCGTCCAGGCAGGTGGGGTCGATGGCCAAAGCCTCGTCGCAATCGCGGGACAGGCGCGCCATGCGGCGGGTGCGCGCCTCAAAGAAGGCGTTGTCGTCAAGCAGATCCTCGCCATCACGTGCTGCCGACTCACGCTCTACAGCCTTGGCAACGAGGAGGAAGGCCTCCTCCTCGGGCGAGTCAATGAAGTGCTC
The DNA here is from genome assembly GCA_900314645.1 of uncultured Actinomycetes bacterium. Classification (GTDB taxonomy): domain Bacteria; phylum Actinomycetota; class Coriobacteriia; order Coriobacteriales; family Atopobiaceae; genus UBA1367. The sequence goes on along the minus strand of OMWB01000005.1, from coordinate 152,545 downwards.
GACGTCGCCGCGCACCGCTTCGAGCAGCTCTTGGTAGCCCGCGTCGGAAAGCGACCCAAGCTCCGCGCGTCTTCTGGAGGCAACGCGCTCTACCAGCTCTGACCTGGCGTTCATTGGGCACCTCCCATAAAGGCAGTGCCGAGTGGGCCCATTCCTTCGATAACGTCGTCCAGCTCGTCGAGTTGAGCGCGCGTCGCATGGGCCAGGCTCTCCTGCAAAAGCCACGAACCAAGGGCTCCCTTGCCCAGTGAGTCGCGCCCTTCCTGCGTGAGGACCGTGGCCTCAGACAGGGCAAGGATGAGCTCGTCCTCGCTGAAGGGTGGCACCGCGAGACGCGAGAAGACCCCGTCGGGAAGCTCGCGCTGGCGCGCAAGGGCGACTACGGCCTGCGGATAGAGCTCGATGAGCTTGGAGACCAGTTGCCGCGCACGAGGCAGGTCGCGCTTGCGGTGGGCAAGCGCAAGGCGGGCGATGAGCATCCAGGCGTCGGTCCCCGCCGAGCTCTGCGTCAGGCGCCTGCAGCGCGCCTCAAGCTGGTCAAGCCCTTGCTCGTCCTCGAGCTTGGCGTATGCGAGCGCGGCGGTGTAGCGCGCGCCGGCGTTGTCGTTGAGGTCGAGGTCAAGAAGCTCGTTGCAAAAGCGAAGCGTCTCGCGGTTGCGACCGCAGATAAGCGCCTTGCTCGCCATCATGGCCAGCCAGCGCAGGTGCGGCCACGTCGCGAGCGCGCATGCGAGCTCCAAGCGTTCCGTCGAGGAGTCGCCCGTCTCCTTGGCGGCTTGCTCTCGAGCCTGTGCGCACACGGCTCGCACCTCGGGCTCTCGCTCCTGAAGGAACACGTAGTAGCTCTCAAACGATGGGCAGCGCGAGGCCTCGTCCATGCGGATGGCGTCAAAGCAGTTGGCGTCCAACGAGATGGCTTCCTCGAGCACCCGATGCGCATGGGGGATGATGGTCTCGGCCTCCTCGTCAGTGGCAAAGGGCAGCTGGTAGTCGATGAGGTCGGTCGCCGTGGCTACCAGGTGGAAGGCTCGGTCGGCATCGGTTTGGGGCAGCGAGTCGCGGTCTTGGGCAAAACGACGCCCAAAGCCCGCGTAAGCGCGTGCGACAGCAAGCGGCTCGCTTCCATCGAGCGACTCCGCAAAGCGCAGCGCCATGCGCTGGTAATCTTCCCATTTTGCGTCAAACGGCAAGGCCCCTCCTTCGGTAGGTATTACATAGTAGCGCACGCCCAACCTTCGCTTCGTAAGGACATGTGTGCAAAAAGGCATTGGGTGTTTCGTATGCCGCTCGGATGGGTAAACATGAGACCGTGCACCTCAATGGTTAAGGAGTCATATGTTTGAGAAGTTCACGGACAAAGCGCGCAAGGTGATGAGCCTTGCGCAGGACGAGGCTCGCAGCCTCGGCAAGATGTATGTGGGCACCGAGCACCTGCTTCTTGCCCTCATCAAGGAGGGCGAGGGCATTGCGGCGCAGGCGCTCGCAAAGCTCGATGTCACCTATGAGGAGACCCTCGCCACCGTGCGCAGCATCTCTTCGGAGGAGACGGAGAACACCCCTGGCGGTCACATCCCCTTCACGCCGCGTGCCAAGCGCGTGCTCGAGGACGCCTACCGCGAGACCATGACCCACGGACAGACCTATATCGCCACCGAGCATCTGCTTCTGGGTATCGTCGCCGAGGGCGACGGCCGTGCGATGACCGCGCTTTCGCGCATGGGCGTCTCGGGCGACGCAGTGCGCGATTCCGTCAACGAGCTTATCAAGAACGGAGCGGACGGCGGAGAGCGCAAGCAGCCTGTGGGTGACATGGGCTTCGGCGGCGCGCAGTTTATGGGCGGCATGGGAGGCCCGCAGTCCGCGGCAGATGACGGCTCGATGCTTGAGCAGTATGGCCGCAACCTGACGCGCCTCGCCGTCGATGGCAAGCTTGATCCCGTGATTGGGCGCGACCGTGAGGTCGAGCGAGTCATGCAGGTTCTCGCGCGCCGTCAGAAGAACAATCCGCTCATTCTGGGCGACCCCGGTGTTGGCAAGACGGCCATCGTCGAGGGCCTCGCGCAGCTCATCGCCTCTGGCGAGGTGCCCGACATGCTGCGCGGAAAGCAGATTTGGACGCTCGATGTCGCGTCTCTCGTTGCTGGCTCGAAGTATCGTGGCGAGTTCGAGGAGCGCATGAAGAAGGTCGTTGCCGAGGTCGAGGCCTCTGACGACATCATCCTGTTCATCGACGAGCTCCACACCATCATTGGTGCGGGTGCTGCGGAGGGTTCCATCGACGCCGCGTCCATCCTGAAGCCGCCCCTGTCCCGTGGCGAGATTCAGGTGATCGGCGCGACTACCGCCGACGAGTATCGCAAGCACATCGAGAAGGACTCGGCGCTGGAGCGCCGCTTCCAGCCTGTCAACATCGGCGAGCCGACCATTGCCGACACGCTCGAGATTCTGCATGGCCTGCAGGAGCGCTACGAGAAGCATCACCACGTCAAGTACACCGAGGATGCGCTGGCTGCCGCGGTGACGCTTTCGAGCCGCTACATTCAGGACCGCTTCTTGCCCGATAAGGCCATTGACGTCATCGACGAGGCGGGCGCCCGTACGCGCGTCCACAAGATGGCGTTGCCGCCCGAGCTGGCTGCAGCCGACGAGGAGCTGGCTGACGTGCGCGAGCGCAAGGCAGCCGCTGCCGCTGCGCAGGAGTACGAGGAGGCTGCGCGCCTGCGTGACAAGGAGAAGGAAGTCACGGCTCGTCGCGAGGAGCTCGAGACCAAGTGGCGCGAGAGCTTGGCGCAGAGTGTCGTCATCGTGGGCGAGCAGGACATCGCCGACGTGGTGTCTGACATGACGGGTGTGCCCGTCTCTAACCTCACCGAGGCGGAGGCGTCCAAGCTGCTGCGTTGCGAGGATGCCCTTCACCAGCGCGTCATTGGCCAGGACGAGGCGGTCAGCGCCGTGAGCCGCGCCATTCGCCGCAGCCGCAGCCCGCTGAAGGACCCGCGTCGACCGGGTGGCTCGTTCATCTTCCTCGGCCCCTCGGGCGTGGGCAAGACCGAGCTCGCCAAGTCGCTGGCAGAGTTCCTCTTTGGCAGCGAAGACGCGCTCATCAGCTTCGACATGTCCGAGTTCATGGAGAAGCACGCCGTGTCCAAGCTCGTCGGTGCCCCTCCCGGATATGTGGGCTACGACGAGGGCGGCGAGCTCACCAAGGCCGTGCGTCGCAAGCCGTACTCCGTGGTGCTCTTCGACGAGATTGAGAAGGCCCATCCGGACCTTTTCAACATCCTGCTCCAGATCCTGGACGAGGGCCGTCTGACTGATGGACAGGGCCGCACGGTGGACTTCTCCAACACGGTCATCATCATGACGAGCAACGTGGGCGCACGCGAGATTGCCGCGTCGGCACCGATGGGCTTCACCTCTTCCGGCAGGGCTGGCCTCTCCGACAAGGAGATCAAGAGCCGTGCCGAGGCCGAGCTGAAGAAGCTCTTCCGCCCGGAGTTCCTCAACCGCGTGGACGAGATTGTGGTCTTCAAGAGCCTGACCGGCCCGCAGCTGCGTGGCATCGTCGACCTCATGGTTGTCGACCTGCGCAACCGTCTGATTGGACAGGGCATGTCTATCGAGCTGACCGACGCCGCCCGTGACCTGGTTGCCAAGGAAGGCACCGACCCGATCTACGGCGCCCGTCCGCTGCGTCGCGCCATCCAGACCCTCATCGAGGACCCGCTGGCCGAGGCGCTGCTTCAGGGCGAGTGGAAGGCCGGCGACATCATCCTGGTGGACGTCGCGGATGGCCAGTTGACGTTCACGCGCGGCGAGGGCGAGATCCCGGCCCTTTCCGAGCGCATCCATCTGGAAGCGCCCAAGGCCCGCGAGCGTTGGAGCGCCCCGCTTGCCCCGGCGTCTGACGGATTGGCTCCGGCCGCCGAGTAACGAAAACAAATGGTAGTGCGGTGCGTCTTGGGGGCTACCCCCGGGACGCACCGCGCACTTTCGTGTCGTATACTTGAAAAATGCACGTTGCTCCATGGGGGAGGAGAGGTTATGGCTACCACAGAGGAGCGTCTCGTTGATGCCATCATGCAGACAGCGCCAGGTACTGCGCTTCGCCACGCACTCGATATGATCATTGCGGGCCATCTTGGCGCGCTCATTTGCGTTGGCGATACCGATAACGTCATTGCCGCGGGCGACGACGGCTTCAAGCTTGATATTTCCTTCACGGCAAACCGTCTGTTCGAGCTGTCCAAGATGGACGGCGCTGTGGTGGTCGACCACGACCTCACCCAGATCCTGCGCGCTAACTACCACCTCAACCCCAGCCCCTCGCTGCCCACCTCAGAGACGGGCATGCGCCACCGTACGGCCGCGCGCATGAGTCTGCTCACCAAGGCCTACATCATCTCCGTCTCCGAGCGCCGGCAAGTCATCACGGTTTACGTCGACGGCACGGGCCACCAGCTGCGTCCCGTGAGCGACCTCATGACCTCCGTCAACCAGTTGCTGGTGTCACTGCAAAACAGCCGTAGCCAGCTTGATCGCGCGCTGCTGCGCCTGACCACGCTCGAGCTGGACAATTACGTCACCGTTGCCGACGTCGCCCAGGTGCTGTACCTCTTTGAGGTGCTCATGACGGTAGGCGACGAGCTTGACCGCATCATCCTCGAGATGGGCTCTGAGGGTCGCCCCGCAAGCATGCAGCGCGAGGAGCTCATCGGCGACATGGACGAGCAGTACACCCTCATGATTCGCGACTACGCGCGCGACTCGTCCGCGGAGGCCGCGGAACGCCTGCGTCGCGAGTTCCGCGAGACGGCCAACCGCCAGCTGCGCTCACCGAAGCGTGTCGCGGAGCTGCTGGGCTTTGAGGGCTACGGCGAGGATTCGGTCATCACGCCGTTGGGCCTGCGCACGCTGAACAACGTGTCGGTGGTGCGCAAGGGCATGGCCGACAAGATCGTTGACGAGTACGGCTCCCTGCAGCAGCTGATGGACGACATCGAGCAGAACCCCGACCGTCTGGATGACCTGGGCGTTGACAACCCCTCCATCCTGGCTGACAGCCTGTACCGCATGTGGGGCAAGCGCGCATGATCGCCGGCGCATCAGTGGCATGCCCCGCGGCGGAAAAGCAGGCGGTGGGCGAGGCGAGCAACCAGGCCGATACCTGTGCCATCATCGCCGCAGGTGGCCTTGGCGAGCGGTTTGGCTATGCACGCGGCAAGCAGTATGCAGAGCTCTGCGGGCTGCCAGTAGCAAGCTGGTCAATCTTGGCTTTTGACCATGCGCCGTCAGTGGGCCATATCGTCATCGTCTGCCCGGCGGGGCGCGTGGACGAGACGCGCCGCGAGCTGCTGGGTCCGTTGACGCTGTCGACGCCGGTGAGCTTTGCCTTGGCTGGCGCAACGCGCCAAGAGTCGGTGATGAGCGGCCTTACGGCCATGCCTGAGGGCTATCAGCTCGTGGCCATTCACGACGGCGCTCGCCCGCTCGTTGCCGTTGAGGATATCGAGCGTTGTCTCGAGACCGTACGCGCAGATGCCGCGCTTGATGGCGCCATCTGCGCGTTTCGTTGCATCGATACGCTCAAGTTGGTTGAGGGCGACGACATCGTGGCTACTCCTGATCGCAGCTTCTATTGGTGCGCGCAAACTCCCCAGTGCTTCCGCGTGCCCGCCATTCTGGCGGCCCATCGCGCCGCGCAGCGTGACGCGTACGTCGGCACTGACGACGCCTCGCTTATCGAGCGCCTCGGCGGCCGCGTGCGCTGCGTGGAGTCCCCGCGCGACAACATCAAGGTGACCCTGCCCGAAGACCTCGCCGTCGCCGAGGCTTCCATGCGCAGGCGTCTGGGCACCGAGGGGTGTGGACTGTAATGCTTCATATTGGACACGGCTACGACGTGCACGCATTTGCCGAGGGGCGCAAGCTCATTTTGGGAGGCGTGGACATTCCCTACGAGCGCGGGCTGGACGGTCACTCGGATGCTGATGTGCTGGCGCATGCGCTGATGGATGCCATTCTGGGCGCCCTTCGCGCAGACGACATCGGCCAGCTCTTCCCAGACACGGACCCCGCTTACAAGGGCGCCGACTCTCTCAAGTTGCTTTCCCATGTGGCGGAGCTCGCTCGGTCTGAGGGTTACGTTATCCAGGACGTCGACTGCACCGTGGCCGCGCAGGCGCCTAAGCTGGCGCCCTATCGCAGCGCCATGCGTGCCAATCTGGCGGCCGCCATGGGCGTTGACGTGAGCCAGGTGGGCGTCAAGGCAACCACCACCGAACACCTGGGCTTTGTTGGCCGTAAAGAAGGAATTGCCGCCTGGGCCGTTGCCCTCCTCGAAGACGGCCGATGTTAGGGCCTATATGACTTCCGCTTGTGAATATGTGCATCGGCTTTAACACAAGCGCTATCATCAGTTGGCCAAACCATCAGCATAAGGAGAACCCATGCTCGTCTATAACAGCCAGAACCATCGTAAGCAGAAGCTTGAGACCATCGAGCCGGGCAAGTTGCGCATGTACGTGTGCGGCCCCACGGTGTACGACCAGATCCACATTGGCAACGCCCGCACGTTCCTCAGCTTTGACGTGATTCGCCGTTACCTCATGTACAAGGGCTACGAGGTCACGTTTGCCCAGAACCTCACCGACGTGGATGACAAGATCATCAACCGCGCCAACGAGGAGGGCCGCAGCGCCGCCGAGGTGGCCGAGGAGTTCTCCAACGCCTTCATCGAGCAGATGCATCGCTTTGGCATCCTTGATCCCGACATCCGCCCGCGCGCAACGCGCGAGATCGAGGCCATGCAGGAGATGATCAAGCTGCTTATCGAGAACGGCAGCGCGTATCCCGTGCCTTCGGGCGACGTGTACTTCTCCGTGCGCTCTGACCATGCATACGGTGTGTTGTCGGGTCGCGATGTTGACCAGCTGCGCTCGGGCGAGCGCGTCGAGGAAAACGACGAGAAGCGCGATCAGCTCGACTTTGCCCTCTGGAAGGCCGCCAAGCCGGGCGAGCCCAGCTGGCCGAGCCCTTGGGGCGAGGGACGCCCTGGCTGGCACACCGAGTGCTGCGCGATGATTCATCGCCATCTGGGCACGCCCATCGACATCCACGGTGGTGGTTCTGACCTCATCTTCCCGCATCACGAGAACGAAACCGCTCAGGCCATGTGCGCCTGGCACGAGCCGCTGGCCAACGTCTGGATGCACACGGGAATGCTTCGCGTCGAGGGCGAGAAGATGTCCAAGAGCCTGGGCAACTTCTTCACCCTGAAGGAGGTGCTGGACAAGTACCCGGCGGACGCCGTGCGCCTGCTGATGATGCAGACCCACTACCGCGCGCCGCTGGACTTCACGTTCGCGCACCTCGAGGGCATGGTCGACACGCTCAAGCGTCTGCAGAACTGCGTCAAGAACCTGCGCTGGGCCGCCGAGAACGCTCCGCAGGACGGCGAGCTGAACGAGCGCGACCGTGCGCTCGGCCGTGCCGTGGACGCCGCGCACGAGCAGTTCGTGGCTGCCATGGACGACGACTTCAACACCGCCGGTGGCCTTGCCGCCATCTTTGGCCTGGTCACGGCTGCTAACACCTACCTTGCCGAGGCGGCCGACGACGTTGCTACCTCGCCGGCGCTTCGTGCGGCGGACATGCTCGAGGAGCTCACGGACGTCTTGGGCGTGAAGCTTGCGGCGCAGGGCGAGAAGCTCCCCGCTGAGCTGGTTGATCTTGCGCGTGATCAGGCGGGCTATGAGGGCGCTTCGCCCGAGGAGGCCGCCGAGGCACTTCTCGCGGCTCGCCAAGAGGCCCGCAAGGCAAAGAACTGGGCCGTTGCCGACGCCATTCGCGATGGCATCACGGCGCTGGGCCTCGTGGTTGAGGACACGGCGGCTGGTGCTCGCCTGCGCACCAAGTAAATAGGGGTCCAACGTGGCAAAGAACCAGTCAAGAAAGCCTGGCCGCGACGTCAGGGGTGGCACGGGCAAGCGTCAAGAGAAGATCGCGCCGACACGCGGCGGCACGAGCCGCGTGGAGCGCACGCAGGCAAAGCGTGCCCAGGCGGCGTCTGCCCGTGGCCCACGGCGCGACGATGCCCCTCGCAAGCCTCAGCATCGGCAGGGTGCTTCGACCAAGGCAGACATGGTCATCGGCCGTCGTGCGGCCGCTGAAGCGCTCTCTGCGGGGATTCCCATCAAGAGCGCCTTGGTGCAAAACATCACCGGAGAGCGCGATGCCGCGCTCGAGGCGTTGGTGAAGCAGCTTGAGGCTGAAGATGTGCAGGTAGAGCGTGTGCCCAAGGGCAAGCTTGACGCGCTGGCCGAGGGCGGAGCCCATCAGGGCATCGTGCTTCGCGCGCGGCCGTTTGAATACGCCGAGCTCGCTGACGTCATTGACGCCGCGGGAGAGGGCGATGCGCTGGTGGTTGTGCTCGACCACGTGACCGACCAAGGCAACTTGGGCGCCATCATCCGTACGGCCGAGGTCGTCGGAGCCTCTGGCGTGGTCATCCCCAACGTGCGCGCCGCAGGTGTGGGCGTGGGTGCGTACAAGACATCTGCCGGTGCGGTGATGCATCTCCCCATCGCACGGGTTCCCAACCTTGCGCGGGCGCTCGATGCGCTCAAGGAGGCGGGCTTCTGGGCGGCGGCCGCGACGGAGCACGCCGCGGATGACGTCTGGCATGCGCCGTTTAGCGGACGTCTGGCGTTGGTCATGGGCTCCGAGGGCGAGGGCATCTCGCGGCTTGTGCGCGAGAAGTGCGACTTCGAGTGCCGTCTTCCGCAGCGCGGCCGCATCGAGTCCCTCAACGTTGCCCAGGCAACCACGGTGCTGTGCTACGAGTGGCTGCGCCGCGTGAGCGAGGCAGAGTCTGCCGAGATAGGGGAGTAACCATGGCGCGTCGTGCGCTTCTGGTGGTTGACGGCTACAACGTGATCTATGGCACCACGCGCTACCAGGGGCTCATCGACGAGCACGCCGGTGCTGGTGCCTTGGCCGACGTAGCCCACCTTTCGCGCGACCCATATGGGCACGACCCGTTTGGTCGGGCGCGAGAGGCGCTGCTCGCAGACGTCGCCGCCTATGCGCAAGGCACCTACGACCCCGTCATCGTGTACGACGCCGCTGGAAACCTCGCCGACGATCGCCCCGACTTCTCTGCTGCGGGTGTGCGCGTGGTGTTCTCCAAGACCGGCGAGTCTGCCGACACGGTGATTGAGCGCCTCGTCACCAAGGCGCGTCGCGAGAACCGAGACGTGCTTCTGGTCACAAGTGACAACACCATTCGCTTCACCGTGGGAGGCGTCCCCGTAACCAGCATCTCAAGCCAGCTTCTTGCTACCGACATCGGCACCGTGGCCAAAGACGCCGAGTTAGCCCGAGAAGAGCGCAGCCACGACCGCATGACCCTAGAAGATCGCCTCTCCCCCGAAGCGAGAGAAAAGCTCTGGAAGCTCCTCGGCCGATAACGCTCGCCCGCCGCGCCTCGAGCTGTCAAATAACATACATTCGATTCTCTAGCGATTTCTACGTCAGACCATCTACCTGCAGTTATAGAAAAGTGAAATAGAGCAAGCCAAATCGAATGTATGTTATTGGACCAAGGCAAGCCCTCATGTGCTCTGAAACGGCGCAAGTGCTACGATATACACCCACGCCAGTGTGGCTCAATGGTAGAGCACCGGCCTTGTAATCCGGTGGTTATGGGTTCGATTCCCATCACTGGCTCCATGTCTAGACGCACCCCCTATCTCTAGGGGGTGTTTCTGTAAGCAAGCCCTTGCATGCTAGGTTGAGCTGCAGCCAAGACATGATTTCGGCGATCCAAAGCGCAGATGAGGCCGGGGATGTTGCCCTCCCCGCGATTCGCGAGCGTAGCGAGCGGCTGAGCCGAAGGCGAAGCTGAGCGGGGAGGGCAACATCCCCGGCCCCCCTCGTGTGCACTTTGTCGCAACCCGCGCAGCGAGCGGTCGAGCGAAGCGAGACTGAGCAGCAAGGGCAACATCCCCAGCCGCCCCTCGTGTAGGTTTTGTGGCAGCTATACGCCCGGCGCCGTGGTTTGCGTTGACAAGTTTTCAGAAGGCGCTTATTATTCATTTCCGCTTGTGGGGTGCTCGATTCCCACAGGTGCTTGAAAACGGAATGGGGATGTGGCACAGCGGCAACTGCGGCGGACTGTAAATCCGCTCCCTCTGGGTTCCCTGGTTCGAGTCCAGGCATCCCCACCATTCCTGCCCGTGTAGCTCAGTCGGTAGAGCACCTCGTTGGTAACGAGGAGGCCACCAGTTCAAGTCTGGTCGCGGGCTCCACTTCAAGCGCACCACCACACCTGCCGGTGTAGCTCAGTTGGTTAGAGCGCACGGTTCATACCCGTGTTGTCACTGGTTCGAGTCCAGTCACCGGTACCAGCGTTCAAACGGCACCTTCGGGTGCCGTGAACATAAATAGGCAATGTAAATGGCCGTGAAGGTTGTTTCATCAAAGGAGGATGGCATGGCCAAGGAGAAGTTTGATCGTAGCAAGCCCCACGTAAACATCGGCACGATTGGTCACGTCGACCACGGCAAGACCACCCTGACCGCTGCTATCACCAAGGTCCTGTCCGAGGAGCCGGGCTGCAACGCTAACTTTGCTGCATTCGACACCATCGACAAGGCTCCCGAGGAGCGTCAGCGCGGCATCACCATTAACGTTGCCCACATCGAGTATGAGACCTGGGAGCGCCACTACGCTCACGTTGACTGCCCGGGGCACGCTGACTACATCAAGAACATGATTTCTGGTGCTGCTCAGATGGACGGCGCTATTCTCGTCATCGCCGCCACCGACGGCCCGATGGCCCAGACCCGCGAGCACATCCTGCTTGCCCGCCAGGTCGGCGTTCCTTACATCATCGTCTTCCTGAACAAGTGCGACATGGTTGACGACGAGGAGCTCATCGACCTCGTCGAGATGGAGACCCGTGAGCTCCTCGACGAGTATGACTTCCCCGGCGACGACCTCCCCATCGTTCGTGGCTCCGCTCTGAAGGCCCTCGAGGGCGACCAGGGCCAGTGGCGTGACGCCATCATCGAGCTCATGCACACCGTCGACTCTTACTTCCCGACGCCGGCCCGCGAGGCTGACAAGCCGTTCCTGATGGCCATCGAGGACGTTATGACCATCTCCGGCCGCGGCACCGTTGCTACCGGCCGTGTCGAGCGTGGCCAGCTCAAGCTCAACTCCCCCGTCGAGATCGTCGGCATCCGTGAGACCCAGAAGTCCACTGCCACCGGCATCGAGATGTTCCGCAAGACCATGGATTACTGCGAGGCCGGCGACAACGTGGGCATCCTGCTCCGTGGCATCAAGCGCGAGCAGATCGAGCGCGGCCAGGTCATCTGCCAGCCCGGTTCCGTGACCCCGCACTGCAAGTTCACCGGTGAGATCTACGTCCTCACCAAGGAGGAGGGTGGCCGTCACACCCCGTTCTTCAGCGGCTATCGTCCCCAGTTCTACTTCCGCACCACCGACGTCACCGGCGACATCAAGGAGCTCCGTGACCAGGCTGGTAGCGCGGTTGAGATGGCTATGCCTGGCGACCACATCACCGTCGTCTGCGAGCTCATCCACCCGATCGCCATGGAGCAGGGCCTGAAGTTCGCTATTCGCGAGGGTGGCCACACCGTCGGCGACGGCCGCGTCTCCACCATCGAGGACTAGTACTTCTCATCATAGAACGGCCAAGGGCCCGGTGCTTCGGCATCGGGCCCTTTTTTGTGTTCGCTGCGAGAGGTGGGGACAGGTCAGCTCGTGACGACTTGTGCACCAGGCGGTGCGGCGGCCTCAGTGGGGGAACGGTCGCCTACTCGTTATCAAGCTGCTCAAGGCTCACGGCAATCTTCCATGAGCGAAATGCCCCAACGGTCAGCCACGCCATGATGATGCCCATAACCAGAAGCGAGGAGCAGACGGCAAGCAAGGCCGGCTCGTCCCAAACGACGGCGAGCAAAAACACAAAGCTGCCAATGAGGACCACCGAGAGGATGCCGTAGGCAAGCCATTGCTGTTTGAGCTCCTTGGCAGAATGCGGTGTCGTCCGAAGCGCATAGAGCGTCGTGTCGGAGAGCATCGACTCGTCGCGCTCGGGGTTGGCGAGGTACGCCTCGTACTCCGCGACGGCGTCCACGGTGTCCGTCTTGTGCTGCAGTATCGCGGGCACCCTTAGGGCCAGGGAAAGAATGATCAGCCCGCCACCTAACGAGACGGGGGCCTTGCCCATGAAGAGGCCCGCGATCGACAGGGCTACAAAGGCCACGAGGATCATGATGTAGATGGGAACGAGCCAGTGATAGAGTGCTCTGTCTTCTTTGAGGCGCTTGAGCTCAAACTCTTCCCTCGTCATGTCGACTCCCTTACAATGCGTAGTGCTCTCGGGACGTTGTCTCGGGCGGTACCGTATGAAACAGTGTAGTGCGTTCTCGCGCGCTATGCCGTCCATATCGACATGTGGAAGATTTGTTTAGAGTGGCAAAGCTTCCGCATAGATGGTAATGTTAAACACCGCGCCGCTATCGAGGACATTCGGCGGCGGCGGGACTATTCAGGAGGTTCTCATGCGCACACTGGTTACTCTCGCTTGCATGGAGTGCAAGCGTCGCAACTACACCACTGACAAGAACAAGGCTAACAACCCCGATCGTATGGAGTTGAAGAAATATTGCCCGTGGTGCAAAAAGCACACTGTTCATAGGGAAACCCGCTAGAATAGTGCTACACACAGGCCAGTAGCTCCAATGGTAGAGCGGCGGTCTCCAAAACCGTTTGTTGAGGGTTCGAGTCCTTCCTGGCCTGCCAGATCACTTCACCGGCTTTCCCTTCGGGGTTAGCCGGTTTCTATGAATAGAGAGTTCGTCCCAAGGAAGTAGGAAGCATGGCAAACAAGGATCGTCAGAAGAGAAGCGTCCGCCAGGCACGTGCCCGCGAGCGTGAGGCTCTTGAGGCCGCACAGTCTGCCAGCACGCCCGCCTCTGACAAGAAGGCTAAGGTAGCCAAGGCCGCTCCTACCAAGGAGGAGATTGCCAAGAAGGAGGCAAGCTTCCTCGGCCGTACGCGCCGCTATTTCCACGACGTTCGCACCGAGATGAACCGCGTGGTGTGGCCGTCCAAGACTGAGCTCACCAACTACTCCACGGCCGTCATCGCCATGCTGATTATCTTCGGCGTGATCGTGTGGCTCGTGGACACCGGTTTCGTCGGCATCCTCGTCGGCTTTACCGGGCTGAGGGGGTAAGTGATGGCCAAGCGTTGGTATGTGGTCCACACCTACTCTGGATACGAGAACAAGGTCAAGAACGACCTTGAGCATCGTATCGAGACCTATGGCCTTGAGGATCAGATTGTCGACATCCAGATTCCCACCGAGGAGATCACCGAGGTGAAGGATGGCGGCAAGCGTGAGACCAAGGAGTCCAAGGTCTTCCCTGGCTACGTGCTGGTTCGCATGGAGGTCGACGACAACTCGTGGGCCGTCGTGCGCAACACGCCGGGCGTGACGGGCTTTGTGGGCATCGACGGCAAGCCGACGCCCCTGCGTCGCTCTGAGTACAACAAGATCATGCGTCGCACCAACCCCGTGGGCACCGTTGCCCCCAAGCACACCACCACCAGCAACCTTGAGCCGGGCATGGCCGTGAAGGTCGTCTCTGGCCCGCTGGCGGACTTCGACGGAACCGTCTCGGAGGTTATGCCCGAGGCCGGTAAGGTCAAGGTTATGCTCACCATCTTTGGTCGCGAGACTCCGGTCGAGCTCACGCTTGACCAGGTGGTGACTATCATCTAGCAGTATCGGCAACCCTAGTCGGCCCCGTAATCGGTGAGGATTGCTTCTCGGGAGTCCGGCGCGTATATAGCAAACGAACTCAAGTCCCAGGAGGCACAAAATGGCAAAGAAGCAAGTTACCCGCTTCATTAAGCTCCAGATTCCTGCCGGTAAGGCAAACCCCGCACCTCCCGTCGGCCCCGCGCTGGGTGCCGCGCAGGTCAACATCATGCAGTTCTGCCAGCAGTTCAACGCTGCTACGGCTGACAAGGCTGGCGACATCATCCCGGTCGAGATTTCCGTCTACGAGGACCGCACCTTCACCTTCGTGTGCAAGACCCCTCCGGCGGCCCAGCTCATCAAGAAGGAGCTCGGTCTCCAGAGCGGCTCTGGCGTTCCCCAGCGCGACAAGGTTGGCCAGCTCACCCAGGAGCAGCTCACCAAGATCGCCGAGATCAAGATGCCGGACCTCAACGCCAACGATCTGGATGCCGCCAAGAAGATCATCGCCGGCACCGCTCGTTCGATGGGCGTCACCATCGCCGAGTAGCACTTCGGTTTTTAGCCCCGAGAGGGGAGAGATTTGTGGAAGGGCGTATGCCCGCTACGACCACGACTACCACAAGGAGGTAGGAAATGCCTAAGCACGGAAAGAAGTACAAGGAGCAGGCAGCCAAGGTTGAGCGCAAGCTCTACAGCCCGAAGGCCGCCATGGAGCTCGTGAAGGAGCTCGCTGCCGCCAAGTTTGACGAGACCGTCGAGTGCTCCGTCCGTCTGGGCGTCGACACCCGTAAGGCCGACCAGAACGTCCGTGGCTCCATCTCCCTGCCCAACGGCATCGGCAAGGACGTGCGCGTCGCCGTCTTCGCCGAGGGCGAGAAGGCTCGTGAGGCCGAGGCTGCTGGCGCTGAGGTCATCGGCTCCGACGACCTGGTTGCTCAGATCCAGGCTGGCAACATCAACTTTGACGCATGCATCGCTACGCCCAACATGATGGGCAAGGTTGGCCGTCTTGGCCGTATCCTTGGTCCCCGTGGCCTCATGCCGAACCCCAAGCTCGGCACCGTCACCATGGACGTCGCCCGCATGGTTGGCGAGCTCAAGGCTGGCCGCGTCGAGTACCGCGCTGACCGTTACGGCATCGTGCACGTTCCCATGGGCAAGGTTTCCTTCGAGACCCAGAAGCTCGTCGAGAACTATGGCGCTCTGCTGACCGAGCTGCTGCGCGTCAAGCCGTCCACCGCTAAGGGCCGCTACGTCAAGTCCGTCACCTTCTCCTCCACCATGGGCCCGGGCGTCAAGGTTGACCCCCTGCGCACCCGCCAGTTCATGGAGGACTAGTTCTGAGAAACACTCTCAAGAACGTCGACGCCCCGAGGTTTGCCTCGGGGCGTTTCTTTTGCCAAAGTGGCTCTCCAAACCGCAGCGGCATCGCTGTGCTCATCTGCGGTTTCTCCACATATGGGGTTGACAACGAGGGGCTAAGCTGGCATTATGTCTCTTTGCCTGTAAAGGCATGCAAACACATAGCACGTCCGCTGCCAAAGACAGCCGGTGCCGCAAGGCTTAATGGGATTTCCCGCCTGCCGAGGTGGTCTTAAGAAGCACCTTAATGACCCCGTTTGGCTGCGCCAGGCGGGGTCTTTGCGTAAGGGCCCGCCCAGTGGCGGAAGTGCCCGATCGCAATGCAGGGGAGGTGTAACAATGCCAGCACAGTCCAAGTACGAAATGCTCGACAAGGTCAACGCGTCGCTCGATGCTTCCAAGGGTTTCTATGTCATCGACTACCGTGGCCTTACCGTCAAGGAGGCTCAGGAGCTGCGTCGCGCCCTGCGCGAGGCCGGTGGCTCCATGAAGGTGTACAAGAACAACATCGTTAAGATCGCCCTCGAGAAGGCCGGGCTTCCGGCGCTTGACGAGACGCTCGTGGGCACCTGCGCCTACGTGTTCTTCGCCAACGACCCGGTGACCCCCGCCAAGGTTCTCAAGGACTTCGCCAAGAAGAACAAGAAGACCGACGTTCTCGGTGGTATCGCCGACGGTGTCGCCCTGACGGCCGACGAGGCTAAGGCCTACGCCGAGCTGCCGAGCTACGAGGAGCTTATGGCTCAGCTCGTGTACGTCATCGCAGCCCCGCTGCGCGGCCTGATGACCGTGGTCAATGGTCCCGCACGTGGCCTGGCCCTCGCTATGAAGGCCATTTCCGAGAAGGAGGCAGCCTAAGCTGCGTCCGTACCGCACGTCTTATCGCACGGACGCAAAAAGGGCGTCCACTAACACAGAAGGAGTCATGAAATGACCGTTGAAGAGCTCGTTGCCGAGATTGAGAAGCTTACCCTGCTCGAGGCCGCTGACCTCGTTCACGCTCTTGAGGACAAGTTTGGCGTTTCCGCCGCCGCTCCCGTGGCCGTCGCCGCTGGCCCCGCTGCCGCCGCTGAGGAAGAGGTCGAGGAGAAGACCAGCTTTGACGTTGAGCTGACCGCCTTCGGCTCCAACAAGATCGCCGTCATCAAGGTCGTCCGTTCCCTCACCTCCCTTGGCCTGAAGGAGGCCAAGGAGGCCGTCGAGTCCGCTCCGAAGGTCCTCATCGAGGGCGCCAAGAAGGAGGACGCCGAGGCTGCCAAGGCGAAGCTCGAGGAGGCCGGCGCTACCGTCACCCTGAAGTAACTTCGGGTCTCACAGCGTTTCCTAAGAAGGGGGCCGGACATCATGTCCGGCCCCCTTTTTTCATCCCGACAGGGCAAGCGCCGGGGGTGCCGCTGGAACGCTATTTGGTTTGGTGCCGCTGCCGGGGGTGCCGCTGGAACGCTATTTGGTTTGGTGCTTCATCCCGACAGGGCAAGCGCCGGGGGTGCCGCTGGAACGCTATTTGGTTTGGTGCCGCTGCCGGGGGTGCCGCTGGAACGCTATTTGGTTTGGTGCCAGCCCATCTGTGCCGAGAGGGTGTCACCAAACAGAATGGCGTTCCAGGAGGGCCCCGTCGGGTGTCACCAAACGGGATAACGTTCCAGAGGGGGTCGGAAGAGTGGGACGAAGCTCAAATACGTTCCTGCGGCTACCCCGCGCCGCGACACCCCCCTACGGCGCCTACGCACAAAAGAACGCCCCATCGCTGGGGCGCTCGAATTGCGCACGATGAGGGGTGAGAAGGGCGTCCAGGGCTTTGGTGGTTATTCGGTGAACGGCGGATGGCAGACTACTGCCAGCTTGGATTCATACCGTCACAGCACCTTCACAATTGGAAAATGCATTTGCGCAGGTAGATGATGAGCATTTCTATATAGTCGAAAACTAATCGATTGTCAAGACTTTTTCGTTGACCAAAAGTTTGCAGTCCGATAAATTAATACGTTGCGCAAGTGCCGCCTTTTACACATTTGAGGAGGAATTGCCTGGTGACTAGCATAAACAAAACCGTTGCCACGCAGCAGGAAAAGCGTGAGAGGGTCAGCTTCAGTAAGATCCCTCAGAGTATGGTGCTGCCCAATCTCATTTCGGTCCAGAAGGAGTCTTTCGAGCACTTCATGACCGATGGCTTGGCAGAGTCCTTCGCAGAGTTCTCGCCCATCCAGAACTCCGCGGGCACGATGGAGGTGACGTTCAGCGAGCATCAGTTTGGCGACGCGCCTAACTCCATCGCCGAATGCCGCGCCAAGGACATTTCCTATCAGGCTCCTCTGTTTGTCGAGGTGCGCTTCGTCAACAAGGAGACCGGCGAGATCAAGGAGCAGCTCGTCTTCATGGGCGACTTCCCGCTCATGACCGACCGCGGCACCTTCGTCATCAATGGTACCGAGCGCGTCGTCGTCTCGCAGCTCGTCCGCTCCCCGGGCGTGTACTTCTCTGCCGAGATGGACAACGGCGTGCAGGTCCACCGCGTGCAGTTCATCCCCGCTCGTGGCGCTTGGCTCGAGTTTGAGGTCGACAAGCACGGTCATCTGGTCGTCTCCATCGACCGCAAGCGTCGCCAGAGCGCTACGGTGTTCCTCCGTGCCCTCGGCATCGCTGAGACCGACGACGAGATCATGAACCTCCTCGGCGATTCTGACATCGTCCGCTCCACCATCGAGCGCGACGTTGCCACCACGCGTGAGGACGCCCTCATCGAGATTTACCGTCGTCAGCGCCCCGGCGAGCCTCCCACCGTTGACTCCGCCCGTTCGCTCATCGACGGCCTGTACTTCAACAATCAGCGCTATGACCTGGCCCGCGTTGGTCGCTACAAGATCAACAAGAAGCTCGGCCTGGACATTCCTGCTGACGAGAAGGTCCTCACCGCTGAGGACATCCTCTCCGCGCTGCGCTACCTCCTCGCGCTGCACGAGGGCGATCCCGAGAAGCACGTTGACGACATCGACCACTTTGGCAACCGTCGCGTGCGTACCGTGGGCGAGCTTGTCCAGAACCAGTTCCGTATCGGCATGAGCCGTATGGAGCGCGTCATTCGCGAGCGCATGGCTTCGCAGGACGCCGATGACATCACGCCGCAGAGCCTTATCAACATCCGTCCGATCGTGGCGGCCATCAAGGAGTTCTACGGCTCCTCGCAGCTTTCTCAGTTCATGGACCAGTCCAACCCGCTTGCCGGCCTTACCCACAAGCGCCGTCTGTCCGCCCTCGGCCCTGGCGGCCTGGCCGGACACAAGTCGGGCTCCAGCCGTCGTACCAACGTCCCGACGGCCGTGCGCGACGTCCACAACAGCCACTATGCCCGCATGTGCCCGATTGAGACGCCGGAAGGCCCGAACATCGGCCTCATCGGCTCCCTGGCGCTGTACTCCCACGTCAACGACTACGGCTTCATCGAGGCGCCGTATCGTCGCGTGGTTGACGGCAAGGTCACCGACATCATCGACTGGATGACGGCTGACGAGGAAGAGGATCACAACATCGCTCCCGCCAACACGCCGGTCGACCCCAAGACGGGCGAGTTTGTGCGCGTCAACAGCAAGGGCATGATCGTCAAGGCCGAGCGTGTCGTCGCCCGTACGCGCGACTTCGACGGCTCCTTCGGCGCTCCCGCCGATGTCGAGGTCGCCGATGTCGACTACATGGACGTCTCGCCGCGCCAGCTGCTTTCCGTCGCTGCCAACCTCATTCCGTTCCTCGAGCACGACGACGCAAAGCGTACCCTCATGGGCGCTAACATGCAGCGTCAGGCTGTGCCCCTGATCCGCGCCACCGCTCCGCTGGTGGGCACGGGCCTCGAGGCCGCTGCTGCTCATGACTCCGGCGAGCTCATCTGCGCCGGCGCCGACGGCACCGTCGTCGAGGTTGACGCCTCGCACATCGTGGTGAGCACCGCCGAGGGCCCCGAGCGCTTCGACCTCCCCAAGTATCAGCGCTCCAACCAGAGCACCTGCATCAACCACCGTCCGGTCGTCAAGGTGGGCGACCACGTGGTGGCTGGCCAGCCGCTGACCGACGGCCCGTCCGTTGACCAGGGCGAGCTCGCTCTGGGCACCAACCTGACCGTGGCTTACATGCCGTGGGAGGGCTACAACTACGAGGACGGCATCATCGTCTCCGAGCGCGTGGTGCAGCAGGACCTGCTGACCTCCATCAACATCTCCCGTCACGAGATCGACGCCCGCGACACCAAGCTTGGCCCGGAGGAGATCACTCGCGAGATTCCCAACCTGTCCGAGGACATGCTTGCCAACCTCGACGATGACGGCATCATCCGCATCGGTGCTGAGGTCGGCCCTGGCGACATCCTGGTGGGCAAGGTCACGCCCAAGGGCGAGACGGCCCTGACCGCCGAGGAGCGCCTGCTGCGCGCCATCTTTGGCGCTAAGGCCCATGACGTGCGCGACACCTCGCTGAAGATGCCGCACGGCGCCTACGGCCGCGTCGTTGACGTGGTGCGCTTCAGCCGCGAGGCCGGCGACGACCTCCCGCCGGGAGTCAACGAGCTCGTCCGCGTTTTCGTGGCGCAGCGCCGCAAGATTCAGCAGGGCGACAAGATCTCTGGCCGTCACGGCAACAAGGGCGTCGTCTGCAACGTCCTGCCCGTGGAGGACATGCCCTACATGGCCGACGGCACCCCCGTCGACGTGCTGCTTGACCCGCTGGGCGTCCCGTCGCGTATGAACGTCGGCCAGCTGCTCGAGTGCCACCTTGGCTGGGCCGCCGCGCATGGCTACGACACCGTCGTCCCCGACTCCAAGGACGTCGTCGAGGGCCCGATGTTTGTCGCCACGCCCGTCTTTGACGGCGCCACCGACGAGGAGGTCGCGGAGGCAATCCGTCGCTCCAACATCAACATGATGAACAAGGCCATGCGTGACTACGGCGAGCACATGCGTGCCGAGTTCGTGCCGCAGCTCAACGAGAAGGGCAAGACCGTCCTGTACGACGGCCGCACTGGCGAGGCCTTCAAGAGCCCCATCACCGTGGGCGTGAGCTACATTCTGAAGCTCGGCCACATGGTTGACGACAAGATCCATGCCCGTTCCACCGGCCCGTACAGCCTGGTTACCCAGCAGCCTCTGGGCGGCAAGGCGCAGTTCGGCGGCCAGCGCTTCGGCGAGATGGAGGTGTGGGCGCTGTATGCCTACGGCGCCGCCAACGTCCTGCAGGAGATCCTGACCGTCAAGTCCGACGACACCAACGGCCGCGTGAAGACCTACGAGTCCATCGTCAAGGGCGAGAACGTGCCCGACGCTGGCATCCCCGAGTCCTTCAAGGTGCTGGTCAAGGAGATTCGTTCCCTGGCCCTCGACATCGAGCCGATCTCGTATCGCAAGCGCGAGCAGGAGGCCAAGAGCTCCCGCGAGACCCGCACGGTCGACGCCGTGGACGTCTTCGCTGGTGCTTCCAGCGCCGACGACCTGATCGGTGGGTTCTCCAGCACCTCTAACCAGGATGTCGAGATCCTGGTTGGCGATGTTACTAACGATAAGGAGTAGCGCAGTGGCAGATTTCGATACCACAGACTTTGATGCCATTAAGATCTCCCTCGCCTCCGCTGACGAGATTCGCAGCTGGTCGCATGGTGAGGTCAAGAAGCCCGAGACCATCAACTACCGCACGCTGAAGCCCGAGAAGGACGGCCTCTTCTGCGAGAAGATCTTTGGACCGGTCAAGGACTGGGAGTGCGCTTGCGGCAAGTACAAGGGCATCCGCTTCAAGGGCATCGTGTGCGAGCGCTGCGGCGTTGAGGTTACCAGCGCCAAGGTGCGCCGCGACCGCATGGGCCACATCGAGCTTGCCGCTCCCGTGAGCCACATCTGGTACTTCAAGAGCCCGACCAGCTTCCCGCTGGCCCGCCTGCTCGACATCAAGAGCAAGGACCTCGAGAAGATCCTCTACTTCGCCAGCTACGTGATCACCTACGTGGACACCGAGGCTCGCGAGGCCGAGGCCGCTGACCTCAAGGAAGAGCTGCAGGCTGACCTCGAGGAGCTCGACGCCGAGCGCGACGACGAGATCGCGCGCCTCAAGGCCCAGGGCGAGGGTGGCGACGAGTTCGACGAGATCGAGCCCCTCTCTGCCGACGAGATCCGCGCCGGCATCGCCGACCTGGAGGAGGAGTACGAGGAGGAGAAGCAGCTTCGTACCGAGGCTTACCAGAAGTTCATGCAGCTGGAGGAGCGCGAGCTCATCTCCGACGAGGGCCTCTTCACCGAGATGCGCCGTCACTACTCCCTGTACTTCAAGGGCGGCATGGGCGCCGAGGCCGTGCGCGACCTGCTGCGCTCCGTTGACCTCGGGCGTGAGGCCGAGGAGCTGCGTGCCATCATCGCGTCTGAGGATGCTCAGAAGCAGAAGCGTGAGAAGGCCGTTAAGCGCCTCGAGATCGTCGACGCCTTCCTGAAGGGCGGCAACGATCCTGCCAACATGATTCTGGATGTCGTGCCCGTCATCCCGCCCGATCTGCGCCCGATGGTGCAGCTCGACGGTGGCCGCTTTGCCGCGTCTGACCTCAACGACCTCTATCGTCGTGTCATCAACCGCAACAACCGTCTCAAGCGCCTGCTTGACCTGGATGCTCCCGCGATCATCGTCAACAACGAGAAGCGCATGCTCCAGGAGTCCGTGGACGCCCTGTTCGACAACGGCCGTCGTGGCCGTCCCGTCACAGGCCGTGGCGGCCGTCCGCTGAAGTCGCTGGCCGAGGCCCTCAAGGGCAAGCAGGGCCGCTTCCGTCAGAACCTGCTGGGCAAGCGTGTCGACTACTCCGGCCGTTCGGTCATCGTCGTCGACCCGCACCTCAAGCTGCACCAGTGCGGCCTGCCCTCCACCATGGCGCTCGAGCTCTTCAAGCCCTTCGTGATGCGTCGTCTGGTCGAGCTGGGCAAGGTTGAGAACATCAAGGGTGCCAAGCGCGCCATCGATCGCTCCGCGCCGGCCGTCTGGGACGTGCTCGAGGAGGTCATTACCGACCGTCTCGTTCTGCTGAACCGCGCCCCGACCCTTCACCGTCTGTCCATCCAGGCCTTCGAGCCGGTTCTGGTTGAGGGCAAGGCCATCCACCTGCACCCGCTGGTGTGCGCCCCCTTCAACGCGGACTTCGACGGCGACCAGATGTCCGTGCACGTGCCGCTGTCCACGCAGGCCCAGACCGAGGCTCGCGTCCTGATGCTTTCGGCCAACAACCTGCGCTCCCCGGCATCCGGCAAGGTGCTGACGGTTCCGTCCCAGGACATGGTCTTTGGCGTCTACTTCCTCACCACCGAGAAGGATGACGTGGCGGGCGAGGGCCGCGTGTTCGCGAGCTTCGATGACGCCATGAACGCCTACGACTGCCGTGACAACCTGGATATCCAGGCCAAGATCAAGGTGCGTGTCTCTGCCGCCGACGCTAACTACTACGACGAGAACGACCGCGCGATCTTCCGCGTGATGGTCGGCCGCAACGAGTATGTTGACTTCGACGTCACCGATGCCCCGGCTCGTATCGAGACCACCCTTGGTCGTGTCATCTTCAATCGCCAGTGCCTGCCTGCGGACTATCCGTTCATGAACTACAAGATGGCCAAGGGCGACGTGAGCAACCTCGTCAACGACTGCTGCGACCGTTACAGCACCGCCGAGGTCGAGCCGATTCTGGACGCCATCAAGCACACGGGCTTCCACTACGCAACCCGCGCCGGCCTGACCATCTCCGTGTGGGATGCTGCCATCCCCGAGAGCAAGCCCGAGCTGCTTGCCGAGGCACAGGCGAAGGTCGACGAGATCAACGAGTACTACGAGGACGGCTTCCTGAACGAGCTCGAGCGTCACACCGAGGTCGTTAACGCATGGACCGAGTGCACCGAGGAGCTGGGCTCCCAGATGCTCGCAGGCTTCGCTGAGGACAACCCCATCTACATGATGGCTGACTCCGGCGCCCGTGGTTCCAAGACGCAGCTGCGTCAGCTCGCAGGCATGCGTGGCCTTATGGCCGACATGTCCGGCGAGACCATCGACCTGCCCATTAAGGCAAACTTCCGCGAGGGCCTCGAGCCGCTTGAGTACTTCATCTCCACCTATGGCGCCCGTAAGGGCCTGGTGGACACCGCGTCCCACACGTCGGACTCTGGTTACCTGACCCGTCGTCTCGTCGACGTGGCTCAGGACGTCATCGTTCGCGAGGAGGACTGCGGCACCGACGAGGCCGTGACCTACGTGCTCAGGAAGCCGGGCGAGAGCCAGCTTGACGGCGACCTTATCGGCCGCTGCACGCTGAACGACGTCGTGGCTCCCGAGACCGGCGAGGTGCTCATTCCCGCTGGTGGCTACATCGAGTCTCGCGAAGACCTGCAGCGCCTCTGGGATGCTGGCCTGCGCAAGGTTGAGCTGCGCGCGCTGCTCACCTGCAAGTCCAAGTACGGCGTCTGCCAGAAGTGCTATGGCTGGGACCTGTCCACGCGTCGTCCGGTCAACATCGGTACAGCTGTCGGCGTCATCGCCGCGCAGTCCATCGGCGAGCCGGGTACGCAGCTGACCATGCGTACCATTCACTCCGGCGGCGTCGCTGGTGCTGACGACATCACGCAGGGCCTCCCCACGGTTGCCCGCATGTTCGACGTCGTCGGCAACGTCAACGAGAAGATCCTGGGCCGCGAGGCAGACCTTGCCCCGTACTCTGGCCGCCTGCGCATCACGCCCGAGCAGACCGAGTACCTGCTGCAGATTCTCGACCTCGACGACGAGACCCGCATCCTCTCCGAGTGGCGCGTACCCGCATCGGTACGCTTCATGCCGGGCGTTGAGGATGGCGTGGAGGTCCGCGCTGGCGACCAGATTACCCGTGGCTTCGTCAACTTCCGCAAGCTGCGCAAGCTGACCGACATCGAGTCGACGATGCACACCTTCGTCGAGTCCGTCAAGGACGTCTACACCAGCCAGGGCGTCGACCTGAACGACAAGCACATCGAGGTCATCGCACGTCAGATGCTGCGTCGCGTCCAGGTCACCAACCCCGGTGACTCCACGTACCTGCTGGGTCAGTATGTCGACCGCTACATCTTCGCTGACACCGTGCGCAACATCACGCTGGCTGGTGGCACCCCGCCTGAGGCCGAGCCGGTCATCCTGGGCACCCTCAAGGTGGCCAGCTCCATCGACTCCTGGCTCTCCAGCGCGTCGTTCATCCGCACCGCTGGCGTCCTGACCGAGGTTGCTATCGAGGGCGACGTCGACCACCTGCTCGACCTCAAGTCCAACGTCATCGTGGGCAAGAAGATTCCGGCAGGCACCGGCCTCAAGGCATACAACGACGTCCAGCTCACCTACCACGGCGAGAAGATCGACGGGCCCACGAGTCCGCTGGCCAAGAGCCTGCCCGAGTGGGCGCCCGACAGCCTCAAGGGCATCGAGGAGCAGCTGCCCAAGCAGCTCGACTGGGTTGGCGACGACTACGGCTTTGGTGGCGTGTACTCCAAGAACGGCCGCACGCTCTCCAGCGAGGACGCCAAGCTCTACCTCTTCGACGACCTGGGCGTCTCGCAGCGTTGGACCAACAAGTTCAGCGAGGTGGGCATCGAGACCGTGGGCGACCTCATCGGCAAGACCGAGGACGACCTGCTGCGCATCGACGGCATCGGCGCCAAGGCTATCGAAGAGCTGCGTGACGGCCTTGAGGCCCGTGGCCTGCTCTACATCCTTGAGCCGGATGAGGACGAGGCCGACAGCGAGGATTTGTCGCAGCTGCTCAACATGGTGTTCTCGCCTGACGCGGGTGACGACATCATGCTCGGCACGGCCGCTCCGTCCAAGCGTACCTACGACGATGACGAGCTGATCGGCGGCAGCGACGACTCTGCCCTCAGCGACCAGATCATCAATGAGGACCTTGGTTCGCTGCAGGACCTGCTCAGCCAGGTGGAGCGCAGCGAGGAAGAGCTTCTCGACTAGCGCGAGCAACATGACATGACGCGAGGGGCGTGACGGGAGAGACCCGTCACGCCCCTCGTGCGATAGAGGAGCAGTGCGCATGAATTACCTCAAACGGCGAGCGGCGGGCATATTTCCCCTCACGTGCCGTGTGTACCTTTACGCTGCTGGCGCAGGCCTGGCGATGGCTCTCTTTTCCTTCCTCATGGAGCTGTTCAGCAGCTATATGAGTTTGCGGCGGCTTGGGATGATTCCGGAAGCGACGATCTTCCTCACCTTCGTGCTCATCTTTCCGGTAGTCATTACCTGCGTGAACCTGCTCTCCCTGAAGCGGGGCCTCGTGACCGTCGCATGCCAGAGGCTCACCTGGATACTGACGGTGGTTGCCGGGGCGTTCGATAGCATGCTTTATGCGGCTGCCTTTGACATGACATGGTCGTCCTGGCAGGTACAGCTCTACAACAGCCAGGTTCACGAGCCTATCTGGGAAGAAGCGCTGCCTACGGTCATTACGCTTGTCGCGATAGGAGTCTTGGGGTTCGTCGTGCTGGCGAGCTTCAAGCTGGACAGGCTCTCACCCATCGTCATCGTGACCTGCATTGCGGCGATGTACGTCGCGTCAGCGACCCTGCTTGCCTATTCCGTGCAGGTCATGGACCGCGCGCCGCTCCTCGCCCTTCCTGCGATCAACTGTGTCGTCATGGTGGCGGCCCTGATACGCGAGAAGGTGGACGACTGGAACATCGACCCCGAGCACCATATTGGCCGCTACGACGGACGGGGCCTGATGGATAGACTGAATCGGCGGCTCGCGGACTCGGCCAGCTGGCCGCTCTGGGCCTTGGTGGTCTCGTTGCCCTTGCTTGGCATCGTGCTTGCGGTGCTGACCCTGTTTGGGCAGCGGCCCGACTACGCCGTGCGTGCGTGGACCGAGACCGCAGATTGGACGCTTTCGACCAAAGTGGCCCCGGTCAACCTCACCTACGACGAGCACTACCTGTGCACCGTTGCTGCGAGTGGAGACGCAGCCCTGGTCAAGCCCCTCAGATATGGGGAGCGGCATGGCCACAGAATCGTGGTGAATCGACAGCTTCTGGTTGCCAACGCGTTTGAGAACGTGCTCGAGGAGAAGACCCCACGCCTCCACCGAGTGGTGCGCCACCTCTACGACACGTATGGCTTCCCCGTTGCCGATCTCATTCGTCACAGCCGTATCGCCTGCGACGTGACGTATGTTGTCATGAAGCCGCTTGAGTGGCTCTTCCTGTTCGTGCTGTACCTTGTCGACGCCAACCCGGAGAACAGGATCGCCGTTCAGTATTTGCCCCCACGCGCTTCCTGAGCTGTTGTTACGTTTCAGGGGCTCCTCACGAGGCACTGTCCTACGTTTGGCGTGTTGCCCATGACCGACACAATGTGCCGTGCGTGTTAAACATGTCCCAAGCTAGACACGCAGAGTGCTAGAGTGTCTCCATTATTAGCCAAGGAAGAGGAATCCCCATGGAACCCGCCAACCTGCAGAACCGTCGAGATATCGCCAACCGCATCAGGTCCCTTCGCGAGGACAATGAGCTGTCCATTGAGGATATGGCCATCGCTACGGGTCGCTCGCCGGAGGAGTATGCCGCGCGTGAGAGCGGTGACATGGACCTCACCTTTACCTTTGTCTACAAGTGCGCCAAGAAGTTTGGTGTGGATGTAGTCGAGCTACTGACCGGCGAGAGCCCGCGCCTCAAGCACTACGAGATTGTCCGTAAGGGCGAGGGGCTTATCCTTGAGCGTCACACCGACTTCCACTACCTGCACAAGGCTCCGCACTTCAAGAACCGTCTGGGCGAGACCTTCCTCGTGGATGTCCCGTATCAGCCCCAGAGCCAGAACGAGCCCATTCACCTGTCCTATCACGAGGGCCAGGAGATGGACTTCGTCCTTAAGGGTCACCTGCGTTTCCGCTTTGAGGACCACTTTGAGGAAGTTGGTCCCGGCGACACGCTGTTCTATGACTCTGGCCGTGGTCACGGCATGATTGCCATCGGCGGCGAGGATGCGCAGATCCTGGCCGTGGTCTTTGACCCGAAGCGCAAAGAGATTATCTAGGCATCGCCCGCTTTCCTGCGGACGGTGCCGTTAACCCAATACCTGACCGAACGCGTCGCTGACGCGTGGGCTGGCGTTGTATGCCGTCTCGATATCTCTTTGCAAAGGAATTCCCACCATGCGCTATCTTAGCGAGAACTATCTTTCAGAAAGCCGCGACCGCAATGGGCAGGTCGCCCACCTCTCCCTCCACTACCCCGAGACGTTTAACTGGGCTTATGACGTGGTAGACGACATCGCCACCGTTGAGCCGCAGCGTCCCGCTATGTTGTGGTGCAACCCCGAGGGCGAGGAGCACCGCTTCACCTTTGGCGAGATGAAGTATTGGTCGGACAAGTGTGCAAACTTCCTGGTAGCGCAGGGTGTGCGCAAGGGCGACGCCGTACTGGTCATTCTTCGCAGGCACTATCAGTTCTGGATCTGCGCGCTGGCGCTGCATAAGATTGGTGCGCTCTTGGTGCCGGCAACCTTCATGCTGCGCGAGCATGACTTGGAGTATCGTCTGCAGGCCGCAGGCATCAAGGCGGTTGTGTGCACGGACGCGGGTGCCATTGCCGATGTCTGCGATACCGTGGCTCCCAACTGCCCTGACCTGAAGATCAAGATCATCGTGGCTGCCGGTGGCGCCGGCCTGGCCGTGAGCGAGCCCAGCTTTGAGCCGAGCCGCCACCGTTCGCTTTCCGGTCCTGACCACGTGTGCGAGCTTACCAGCCATCGCGAGGGCTGGGTTGACTTCAACTCGGGCGTCCGTGCGGCGAGCGACTTCTGGGGTCGCATCCCCACCACCGTGCACGAGCCCATGATCATGTACTTCTCCAGCGGCACATCGGGCAACCCCAAGATGGTGCTGCACGACTACACCTATGCGCTGGCCCACACCATCACGGCAAAGCTGTGGCACAACGTGGTGGGTGACGACGGCCTGCACTTCACCATCGCCGATACCGGCTGGGGTAAGGCCGTGTGGGGCAAGTTCTATGGCGCATGGACCATGGAGGCGTGCGTCTTTACGTACGACTTCGACCGCTTCCATGCGGACGAAATCCTCTCCCTCATCGACCGCTACGGCGTGACGACGCTGTGCTGCCCACCCACCATGTATCGCCTTATGATGCAGGCTGACTTCAAGCGGTATCGCCTGAACTCGCTGGTGTATTGCACCACGGCAGGCGAGGCACTCAACCCCGACCTGTTCGATTTCTGGAAAGAGCACACGGGGCTGACCATCTTCGAGGGCTTTGGCCAGACCGAGACGCCGCTGACGGTTGGAAACCTTAACGGCAGCCACCCCAAGCCCGGTTCGATGGGCAAGATCGTGCCGCTGTACGACATTCGCGTGCTGCGTGATGACGGAACCGAGTGCGAGGACGGCGAGACGGGCGAGATCTGCATTCGCTACCCGGAGGAGCACCATCCCGAGGGCATCATGATTGGCTACTACCGCGACCCGGAGAAGACGGCGGAGGCCATCTACGACGGGTGGTATCACACGGGCGACACCGCGTGGCGCGACGAGGACGACTTCCTGTGGTACGTGGGCCGCAATGACGACGTGATCAAGAGCTCCGGCTACCGCATCGGCCCGACGGAGATCGAGAGCGTGCTTTTGCAGCACGAGGCGGTTCGCGAGTGCGCGGTCACCGGTGTGCCCGACCCGGTGCGTGGCAAGGCTGTCAAGGCGACGATCGTGCTGCATGAGGGCTATGTGGGCTCAGATGCGCTGACGAAGGAGCTGCAGCGCTACGTCAAGCGCGAGACCGCTCCGTACAAGTATCCGCGCATCATCGACTATGTTGACGAGCTTCCCAAGACCGTCAACGGCAAGATTCGCCGCGTGGCCATTCGCAAGCGCGACGAAGAGCTGGCCGCAGCCGAGGTTGCCGAGCAGGACAAGCGCGACGGCCTGATTTAACAGCGTGGTGGGACAAAGGGGAGTATCCCTTTTGTCCCATTTGCCACATTGGGACAAAAGGGATACCCCCCTTTGTCCCACCAGCTTCCGGGGCTGCCCTCTTTGCCTCAGTGTTTCGTGGCGGTATATATCTCGTGCTCTTGGCGCCTATGTGGCGTGCAAGGTGGTATAAACCTCCCCATGGAAACCTTCGCCTTTACATCGGCCTCCCTAAGCCTCCTGCTTCTGTAGGCGCTGCCGCGCGCAAGCGGTAGCGCCCATAACCTGTTGCAGGCCGATTTGGCTCTTTTCCCTATCCCAACCTATCGGAGGTCACCCTTCATGAAGCTTGCCTTCTCTACCATTGGCTGCCCGTCATACTCTTGGCTCGACGTCTATCCCATGGCTAAGGACCTGGGCTTTGACGGTATCGAGATTCGTGGCGTCCAGGGTCGCCCGTTTGCTCCCGACACCCCGCCTTTCCACCCGAACCGCCGAGCGCGCACTCGCGCGCAGCTCGAGCGCCTCGGTCTTGAGATTCCGTGCTTCTCGTCGAATTGCGAGCTGACTGACGTCGACAACCGTGAGGACGTCATCAACGAGGTCATGCGGTACATCGAGCTCGCAAGCGACATGGGCACTCCGTACGTCCGCCTGCTGCTGGCGCGCGACATCCGCCCCGTCGGCTCCGTGGACGATGGCTACATCGTCGAGCTGCTGCAGCAGCTGGGTGACATCGCGTCCATCTACGACGTGACACTCTTGGTGGAGACGACGTCCGAGTACACGGACTCTGCGCGCCTTGCGCGGGTGCTTGACGCCGTGGGCATGGACAGCGTCGGTGCCCTTTGGGACATGCACCATCCGTACCGCTTCCACGGCGAGAGTCCCAAGACCACTGTCGAGAACCTTGGCCATCACCTGAAGTATTGCCAGGTAAAGGACTCGGTCGTCAAGGACGGCCACATTGAGTATCGCATGATGGGCGAGGGCGACCTGCCGCTCTATGAGATGTTTGACGTGCTGAAGGCCAGCGGCTACGACGGCTACATCTCGTTCGAATGGGTGACGCGGTGGGCGCGCGACCTGGCCGTGGGCGAGGCGGGCATCGTCTTCCCGCAGTTCATCAACTACATGCGCACGTATCGCGAGGGTGGCATCGCAAAGCCTGAGCCGCGCGCCGAGCTCGACCTCACGCCGGCACCCGCAGCCACCACGCGCGTCGGCGAGCTCCAGCACTCGCTCACCAACGACGGAACGTATCCTTGGCCCAAGGAGCACCTGATCGACCTGACATTCCCGCAGGTCCTGGACCACATCTGCTCGCTGTATCCCGAGCAGTATGCCTTCCGCTACACCGAGCCGGACAGCTACTACAACCCCGAGCCCGACGCAAACGGCGAGTACTACGTGCGCACCTATCCGCAGTTCCGTGACGACGTGGACGAGTTTGCGCGTGCGCTTATCGCCATGGGCGTCCAGCCGGGCGACAAGGTGGCCATCTGGGCAAGCAACGTGCCGCAGTGGTACCTCACCTTCTGGGCGGCTGTCAAGATCGGTGCCGTGCTGGTCACGGTCAACACGGGCTACAAGATCCACGAGCTGCAGTACCTGCTGACGCAGTCCGACACGCACACGCTGGTCATGATTGACTCGTACAAGGGCACGAGCTACCTGGACATCATTGACGAGCTCTTCCCCGAGATGAAGGGTGCGAAGGCCGGCGAGTGGACCACCGAGAAGATGCCGTTCCTGCGCAACATCATCACCATCGACAGCGCGCACGAGGGCTGCTGGTCGTGGGGCGAGGCGCTCAAGCAAGCCGACAAGGTCAGCCAGGATGAGGTCGTCCGCCGCTGCGCCGCCATTGACGTGCACGACGTCTGCAACATGCAGTACACCTCTGGTACTACGGGCTTCCCCAAGGGTGTCATGCTCACGCACTACAACGTGGTCAACAACGGCAAGGCCATCGGCGACTGCATGGACCTCTCCACGGGCGAGCGCATGATGATCCAGGTGCCGATGTTCCACTGCTTCGGCATGGTGCTGGCAATGACGGCGTCCATGACGCACGGCACACAGATGAGCCCGATTCCCATCTTCTCGCCGCGTAAGTCGCTGGCTTGCATCAACAAGGAGAAGATCACCTGCTTCCATGGTGTCCCGACGATGTTCATTGCCATGATGAACACGCACCCGGCGTTCGAGGAGACGGACTTCTCGTCCATGCGCACCGGCATCATGGCAGGCAGCCCGTGCCCCATTGAGAAGATGCGCGAGGTCGTCGAGAAGATGCACATGCGCGACATCTGCATCACCTATGGCCAGACCGAGGCGTCGCCCGCCACGACGATGAGCAAGACCACCGACACGCTGGAGCAGCGCGTCACCACCGTTGGCCTGCCGATCTTTGGTGTGGAGTGCAAGATTATCGACCCCGAGACGGGCATCGAGCTGGGCGACAACGAGCCTGGCGAGTTCTGCAGCCGCGGCTACAACACCATGAAGGGCTACTACAAGATGCCCGAGGCCACCGCGGCGACCATTGACGAGGACGGCTGGCTGCATTCCGGCGACATCCTGCTGCGCCAGAGCGACGGCTATTACCGCGTGACGGGCCGCGTGAAGGACATGATCATCCGCGGCGGCGAGAACGTGTACCCCAAGGAGATTGAGGATTTCCTCTACACCTTCCCCAAGACCAAGGATGTGCAGGTCATTGGCGTGCCCGACAAGGTATACGGCGAGGTCGTGCTGGCTGAGATCATCCTGGCCGATGGCGAGACGGCCACAGAGGAAGAGGTCAAGGAATTCTGCCGTGCGCGCGTCGCCAAGGAGAAGGTGCCGGAGTACGTGCGCTTCGTGAAGAGCTTCCCCATGAACGAGGCCGGCAAGATTCAGAAGTACAAGATGCGCGAAGAGGCCGTCGAGCTGCTGGGCCTGCAAGACGCCGCCAACATCGAGACCGCATAGGTTCCTGGGACGGAAGGGATACTCCCCTTTGTCCCACCCGCGTAGGGTGGGACAAAGGGGAGTATCCCTTCCGTCCCACGTTACGAGAATCGAGCAACCGTACTCTTCCCAAGCCCACAAATACGAGAGACCTGCCTTGTCGTGAATCCTCGCTCTGCAAGGAGCTGTAGCGCTGCCCCACGTTCTTCCGGTGAGGCCTTTGCGAGGTTGATGTTGTCTCGTCCGAGCACTTCGCGAGCGATGCGCACGGCTTCGTCGTCGCTTAGATGCGCCTTGAGCCTGCTGCCAGGGAAGGGGAAGGCGGTGGCGTTCGACATCTTGCTGAATTCGATAAAGCCGTCCTTACCGCCGAGCATTTCAAGCACCATGCTTGTGTCGGCGATTCCGCCCGCGCGTCCCAAATAGTCGCGTGCACTGCTCCATTCGTAAACAGATGCGGGACAGATTCCTGCAGCGGCGGGATTGGCGTGGGTATATCGAACGGCGCAAAGAAGATACCCGTCGGTGTCGATTGGCTCGCTCCAGTAAGGCTTTCGGAAGATGCCGCCCGTTCGGCCGATCTTCTCTGCGTAATGCATTGCGTAGCGCTCATGCAGGTATTTCATGGCCTCCGCAAGTCGGTCGTGTTCGTCCTCAATCACTAGGTGAGTATGGTTGCTCATAAGGCAATATGCGTGCAGCCTGATTCCAGTTTCTGCCTTTGCTTTGCGGAGGAGCTCGACATACAGCGCTCGGTCTTCGTCATCCTCAAAGATTATCTGGTCCGCAATTCCCTTGGGAACAACGTGGTAGTAGCCAGACTCGCTTTTCTTTCGAGCGCTATGGGGCATACGGAGTCCCTTCGACGAGCCGTGCGAAAGCGTATGCCCATTCTAATGCGCATCTGAGACAGATGGTGGGACAAAGGGGAGTATCCCTTCCGTCCCAAAGTGCTATTTGGGACGGAAGGGATACTCCCCTTTGTCCCACCATCTGCGGTGAGGGCCTCACGTTACGCCTTGGTATCGCGTAGCTGGGAAACTACTGTACCTTCACAAGCTGATGGTATAACACTATCTGCTAAACCAGCGAAACTCGGCGTCTGAAAGGAGGCCACTCATGAGCATCAAGGCCTCCGCCCTCGTCGTAATCGTGGTCGTACGCTAAGGCACAGCCTGCTGCTACCGGCTGCGCCTGTGACCCCACCAAATCCAAAACCAAGACGGACTTGCACCCCGTACGTTCACACTAAGGGGACGCACAACCATGCTCAACATTCACCAGCGCTACTGCATCGAGACGTTTGACGCCAAGGGCAACCTGACTTCCTTCCGCACCAGCTGCGGCGATCATTTCAACTACGCCTACGACGTCATCGACGAGATTGGCCGCGTCGAGCCTGAGCGCATGGCCATGATTTGGCGCAATCCCGAGGGCGAGGAGCATGACCTGCGCTTCTCTGACATCGCGCGGTGGTCCAACAAGACGGCCAACTTCCTCCTTTCGCAGGGAATCAAGCGCGGGGACCGCGTCATGGTCATCATGCGTCGCCACTACTCGTTCTGGATTGTGTCGCTGGCGCTCAGCAAGATTGGCGCCGTGGTTGTCCCGGCGACCTTCATGCTCAAGGCGCACGACATCTCCTACCGCATCGAGGCTGCTGACCTCACCGCCATCGTCACCAATTCAGTCGGCACTATCGCGGACCAGGTCGATGAGGCCGTCGCGCAGCTGGGACGCGACATTCCGCTGTTCATGATTAACGGCGCCCAGCCCGACCTGCCGCATTCGGAGCGCACCATCATTGACGAGGAGCTCTATGGCCCCGCCCTGAGTGGTCCCGACGGGCTCTTTGGCGCTCCCTGCCAGCGTGAGGGCTGGGTGGATATGGGCACGGGCATCCGCCTGGCGTCCGATCAGCTGGGCCGCATCGACAACCGCACGAGCGACCCCTTCCTGATTTACTTCACCAGCGGCACCTCCGGTGAGCCCAAGATGGCCCTGCACAGCTACGACTACGCCGCCGCGCACCTCTGCACCGCCAAGTACTGGCACGGTATTGACCCCGAGGGCTGCCACATGACGGTGGCCGACACGGGTTGGGCAAAGTGCACGTGGGGCAAGTTCTACGGTCAGTGGTTCATGGAGGGCTGCCAGCTGGTCTATGACTACGACCGCTTCCACGGTTCGGAGATTCTCGATCTCATCCAGAAGTACCACCTGACTACGTTCTGCGCGCCTCCCACCATCTGGCGCATGCTTTCGCACGAGGACGTGGACTCGTACGACTTCTCGTCCATCAAGCGCTTCACGACGGCTGGCGAGGCGCTGCCGCCTGACCAGTTCGACTTCTGGCTCGAGCACACGGGCCACAAGATCTACGAGGGCTTTGGCCAGACCGAGAGCCCGGTCATCGTGGCCAACCTGCTCGGTTCCACGCCGCGCCCGGGTTCCATGGGCAAGCCGGTTCCGTTTGCGGACATCGCGCTGGTCGGACCCGACGGAGAGGTCTGCGAGCCGGGCGAGGAGGGCGAAATCTGCATCCGTTGCGACCCGCGTCCCGCCGGCATCATCGTGGAGTACTTCAAGGCGCCCGACAAGACGGCCGAGGTCTTTGCCAATGGCTGGTACCACACCGGTGACACGGCCTACTCCGACGAGAGCGGCTTCTTCTATTACTGCGGCCGCAACGACGACCTCATCAAGAGCTCGGGCTATCGCATCTCGCCGTTTGAGGTGGAGAGTGCGCTGCTGCGTCACGCGGCTGTGCGCGAGTGCGCCGTCACGGGCGTGCCCGACCCCATCCGCGGCTTTGCCGTGAAGGCAACCATCGTGCTCGAGGCCGGCTACGAGGGAACGCCGGAGCTCATCAAGGAGCTGCAGGTGTGGACGCGTAACCAGACCGCGCCGTACAAGTATCCGCGCGTGGTCGAGTTTGTGGATGCGTTGCCGCAGACCTTCTCGGGCAAGATCCGTCGCGCGGCGATTCGCCAGCGCGACCAGGAGAAGAGCACCGCGGCGTAAGCGGGAGGCTAGCAATGCAGCAGATCACAGTGCTAGTAGGACATGCAGGTACGGGAAAGACCAACGCGGCCTTGGGCTTGGCGTTGGCCGAGGCTGCGGCCGGACATGCGGTGACCCTCGCTGACCTCGACGTGGTCAACCCGTACTTCAGATCAAGCGACTATCCCGAGCTGCTGCGTAACGCGGGCGTGCGTCTCATTGCGCCGGTCATGGCGCGCACGACGCTCGATACGCCGAGTCTCTCTGGAGAGCTTGACGCAGCGATAGGGGAGGCGGCCAACGATCCAAACGCTCGCCTCATTCTTGATGTGGGCGGCGATGACGATGGCGCCACAACCATCGGCCGCTGGGCGGGCATGCTGAGTGCGGCAAACGCCCGTGTCCTGTACGTTGTCTCGGCATTCCGTGCGCTGACGCAGACCCCAGCAGAGGCTGCGGCGATGCTTCCCGATATCGAGGACCACGCCCATCTGAAGGCCGCCGCCGTGCTCAACACGTCAAATCTGGGTGACGAGACGACGTTGGACCACGTGCGTCACGGCCGTGCCTTCGCGCAGGAGGTCGCCCGTCTCTGCGGCATCCCCCTTGCGGCAACCATCGTTCCGCAGGTAGCCGCCAATGGCGCAGATATCAAACTTGTAATCGAGGCGTTAACAGAGGGTGAGCTTGAGCCAGAGCCCATCGTGCTGATGCCTAGACTAGTACGCACGCCTTGGGATCCCGCGTAAAGCGCATCCTGTGCGTCTAGGGGGCTACCCCCAGGACGCACTCCTAAGGCAAGGAGAGGAAAGGAGCCACATGGCACGAATCATCGTAGATGACGTCCACTGCAAGGGCTGTGGCCTGTGCGTAGACGCCTGCCCGAAGGGGGTGCTCGCTCTTGACCAGGAGCGCATCACGCCCAAGGGCTACCATCCCGCGAAGCTGGTGGACCCCGACAACTGCATCGGGTGCTCCTCGTGCTTCATCACCTGCCCCGACGTCGCGATTACGGTGGTGGTGTAAATGGCAGAGACCCAAGAGCGCGTCCTGATGAAGGGCAACGAGGTGCTGGCAGAGGCTGCCATGCGCGCCGGTTGCCGTTTCTTCTTTGGCTACCCCATCACGCCGCAGACCGAGCTTGCTGCCTATATGGCCAAGAAGCTGCCCCTCATCGGCGGCACCTTCCTGCAGGCTGAGTCCGAGATTGCGGCCATCAACATGGTCTATGGCGCAGCTGCCGCTGGCGCGCGCGTCATGACCTCCTCGTCTTCGCCTGGCGTCAGCCTCAAGGGCGAGGGCGTCTCCTACATGGCCGGCGCTGACTGCCCCGGCGTCATCGTCAACGTCGAGCGTGGCGGCCCAGGCCTTGGTGGCATCCAGCCGTCGCAGTCCGACTACTTCCAGGCTACACGCGCCCTCGGCCACGGCGACTTCTACATGCCCGTCCTTGCGCCGTCCACGGTGCAGGAGATGGCCGACCTCATCTACCTGGCCTTCGATCTGGCTGACGAGTACCGCACCCCGGCCATGATCCTTGCTGACGGCATGATTGGCCAGATGATGGAGCCCGTGACGCTGCCGCCCGCACGTGACCCCGAGACCCTTCCCAACAAGCCTTGGGCGACCACTGGCCACAAGGGCGCCCGCGCTCACAACGTGGTCAACTCCCTGTACCTCTCGCCGGAGAAGCTTGAGCAGACCAACTTCGAGCGTTTCGAGCGCTACGCCGAGATCAAGGAGAAGCACCAGCGCCAGGAGCTCATGTTCTGCGATGACGCCGAGATCGTCGTGGTCGCCTTTGGTGCCGCCAGCCGTATCGCCCGCACCGCCGTGCGTGACGCACGTGCCAAGGGCATCAAGGTCGGCCTGCTTCGCCCGATCACCCTGTGGCCGTTCCCGACCAAGGCCATCGACCAGGTCATCGCCAACGGCGCCAAGCAGTTCCTGTCCGTCGAGCTCAACATGGGCCAGATGGTCGAGGACGTGCGCCTTGCCGCCAACGGTCGCGCCGAGGTCAGCTTCTATGGCCGCACCGGCGGCGTGTTGCCCACGCCCGAGGAGGTTCTTGTCCAGATCGAGAAGCTCGCTGGCGCTGCCGACGCTGATGCTTCTGCCGCCGCAGGCGAGGCTGCAGGCGTCCTGCCGCATCCCATCGAGCGCAAGAACGCTTACGAAAGGGGTGAGTAGCATGCCGGCACCCAAGACTCCCGTGACCCTGCCTGATTACCAGGTCGAGCGCATCGGTTCCCAGATTGCCGAGGGCGAGACCATCAAGTCTGCCCGTCCGCACGCTCTGACCGACGCCATCTTCAACTACTGCCCGGGCTGCACGCATGGCATCGTCAACCGTCTGGTTGCCGAGGTCATCGACGAGCTGGGCATCGAGGGTAAGACCATCGGCATCGCGCCGGTCGGCTGCTCCGTCATGGCGTATGACTTCTTCAACTGCGACATGATCGAGGCCGCGCACGGCCGCGCTCCCGCGGTTGCCACCGGCGTCAAGCGCGTGCATCCCGACAACGTGGTCTTCGCCTATCAGGGCGACGGCGACCTTGCCTCCATCGGCACCGCCGAGACCGTGCACGCCGCGACCCGTGGCGAGAAGATCACCGTCATCTTCATCAACAACGCCATCTACGGCATGACCGGCGGCCAGATGGCCCCCACGTCGCTGCCCAATCAGGTCACGCAGACTTCCCCGTACGGCCGTGACGTCAGCAAGGTGGGCTACCCGGTGCGCATCGCCGAGATGCTCTCCACGCTGGACGGCGTTGCCTACGTCGAGCGCGTCACCTGCGACAGCCGCGCCCACATCATCCAGGCCAAGAAGGCCATCAAGAAGGCTTTCCAGAACCAGATCGACGGCATCGGCTACTCGCTGGTTGAGGTTGTGGCCACGTGCCCGACCAACTGGGGCATGACTCCGCAGAACGCCTTCCAGTGGCTGCGCGAGAACATGCTGCCGTACTACCCGCTGGGCGTGTACAAGGACGTCGTGGCTGACGGCTTTGCCAACGCCGCGGAGGCCGCGCTCGAGCGCGCCAAGGACTGCCCCATCGCGCAGAAGGGAAAGGAGGCCTAAGCATGGCAGAGGAATTCAACCACGAGCTGCTTTGCGTGCTCTCTGGCTTTGGTGGCCAGGGCCTGCTCTTTGCCGGCAAGGTGCTTGCCAACACGGGCCTCATCGACGGCCGTCACGTCTCGTGGATGCCCAGCTACGGCCCCGAGATGCGCGGTGGCACCGCCAACTGCAGCGTGTCGCTCTCTGACGACGCTATCGGCTCGCCGTTCATCACGCGCCCGACTGCCGTCATCGCTATGAACCAGCCGAGCGTCGAGAAGTTTGCTGGCTCCGTCCAGCCGGGCGGCACCATCGTCATCGACACGACGCTTGCCATGGACGGCGCGGCGGGCGTCGAGCTTGCCGACGGCGTCAAGGTCATCGCCTTCAAGGCCACCGAGATGGCCGAGGCCGCTGGCCTCAAGGGCCTGGCCAACATCATCTGCCTGGGCCGCCTGTGGGCCGAGACGCACTTCTGCACGCGCGAGGTGCTCGACGCCGCCCTGGTCAAGTGCGTGCCTGCCAAGAAGCAGCACCTGCTTGAGCCCAACCGCAAGGCCATGCAGATGGGCATCGATCTGGCTGAGTAAGCTTACGATTGTGTTCGTGCGCCGGAGGGGCTGCCCCCGGGACGCACCTTGGTGCGTCCCGGGGGCAGCCCCTCCGGCGCACTCTTTCTCTATGGCGTGGTCGTGACGGTGTAGTCGGCTAAGCCGTGGCTTTCTACGACGATGGTGCCGTCGGTGCTCGTGCGGTACGTATCAATGCGGGCATCTTCCAGATGCTCAAGGGTCTTCTTCTCTGCGGGGTCGTCCTCGCCATCCGTGATGATGGCAATGCGGGGGCTTGTGTCCTCGACGAGGTCGTCAGTCTTGCCGCACCATTCGCCGTGGTGTGGCATCTTGAGCACGCCAAACGTACCGCGAGCACCGTCCAGGTAGGCGTCGATGCCCTTCTTCTCGAGGTCTCCGGCAAAGAGGTACGAGTCATCACGGTTCGTGAGCGTGACGACGAGTGAGAGGTCGTTGTCGTTGCCCTCGCCGTTGCCCTGCCCCTTCTCGTAGGTCAGGCTCGTGGGGATGATGGTGAGGGCCGCATCACCCAGCTGAAGAACCTCCTCCTTTGTGACTTGGTGCGCGGAAAGGTCCAAGCTGCCGATGGCGTCCGTCACGGTCTGGTAGTTCTTGTCGGCGCCTTCGTAGTTGGGCAGGCAGACCTCCTCGACGGGCAGGGCCTCTGCAATGGCGCGCAGACCGCCGACATGGTCGCGATCATAGTGCGTGATGATGATGCGCTGAAGCTGGCTCACACCCTGCCCGCGCAGGTAGGAGAGGACGTCACCCGACGTATCCTCATAGCCCGTGTCAATGAGCACGGCCTTGCCATCGGCTTCGATGAGGATGCAGTCGCCCTTGCCCACGTCGATGTATGAAACGGTAAGGCGCATCGTTGTGGGCGCCGTCCGGTCGGGCACCGCGGGCGCTTCAGGCATCGTGCCGCATCCCACAAGCACTACAACCACGAGCGCGCAGATGGCACATAGCTTGCTGAAGGTCGTCCACGGTCTCACGTTACTCCCTCTCGGTTGTCGGGCGTGCCGAAAGCTCCACCCAAGCAGGCTTAAACCCGCTGGCCAGCGCGTTTCTCACTGAGCGTACGTTACTCCATGCAGCGCAGTAGAAGGGCACCATGCCCCGCTCAAAGACCTCGCGGGCAAGGCGGTTGGTAAGCGCGGGGGCCAGACGCTGGCCACGATACTCGGGAAGCACGTCTATGCCGATCTGCCACATGCGCGCACAATCGGCCGAGCACGCGGCAAAACCGATGAGCTCGTCGCCGTCGTAGGCGCCCACGCCAAGCACGTCCAGCTGCGGGCGCTCCTTGCAGAGGGCGTTTGACCATGCAGGTATATATAGGTTGCGGAAGTCTTCGGGTCCCAGTATCCGCAGGTCGTACGTGCAGGTCGGACGAGCGGAAAACACCGCGCTCTCATCCGGGAGGAAGAATTCCGCCTGATAGCGTGCCTGAATGCCGTGTGGGGCAAGGAGCTCGTTCAGCCGAAACACTCCAGGCGTCTCAAAGGCGTAGTAGGGGTGCTCGAGCTTCTCAAGGTAGCTTTTTACGGCATCCTGCAGCCGCGCATCACAGCTGGCCACCACGTTTCTGCCGTACGAGACGAGCCTGCACACGATGGGCGTCTTGATATACGCGCTGACGGCCTCTGCGGTCGGCGGCTCGCAAAACACGTTCTCGGCGGCAAAGAAGTCCTCCGGAGCACAGCCAGCATCCAGCGCCGATTGTGCAAGCGCAACCTCAAGAATCTCAGCGTTGGTCATGGCCCCTCCTCCTACGTTTCAGTGCGCCTAGGGGGTAGCCCCCGGGACGCACCGCACCCGCAAAGTTGTGCATTCTCTGTGCAATAAGGATACGCCCGGCACCGTGGCGTTTTGACAACTGCCGAGTTAGGGCGTAGAGTCTCACCTTGCGCTAATTGTGCCAATCCAGGGTATGCGGTGCTGCGCTGCCCTTCAAGCATTATAAGAGCGTCATAACAGATAGGTTAGAAGGAGAAGAGCTTTGCCTACCATTAACCAGCTCGTGCGTCAGGGCCGTCAGAAGGTCGCAAGCAAGTCCAAGAACGCAGCTCTGCAGCACAACCCGCAGAAGCGCGGCGTCTGCACCCGCGTTTTCACCACCACCCCCAAGAAGCCGAACTCCGCTCTGCGTAAGGTCGCCCGTGTGCGCCTCGTCAACGGCATCGAGGTTACGGCTTACATCCCCGGCGAGGGCCACAACCTGCAGGAGCACTCCATCGTGCTCATCCGCGGCGGCCGCGTCCGTGACCTGCCCGGTGTGCGTTACAAGATCATCCGTGGCGCCTACGACTGCGCTGCGGTCCAGAACCGCAAGCGTGCCCGCTCCCGCTACGGCGCCAAGCGCCCCAAGTAAGCGGCATCCACTAACGCACCACTTCATCATTTCGAGTTCTTAGGAGAAACACATGCCGCGTCGTTCAGCAGCAGTCCGCCGTGAGGTCATGCCGGATGTCAAGTACAACAACCGTGTCGTGACCCAGCTCATCAACAAGGTGCTCCTTGACGGCAAGAAGTCCGTCGCCGAGCGCATCGTCTACAGTGCCTTCGACATCGTCGCCGAGAAGTCCGGCCAGGACGCCCTGACCGTCTTCAAGAAGGCCATGGACAACATTCGCCCGACCCTCGAGGTCAAGCCCAAGCGTGTTGGTGGCGCCACCTATCAGGTGCCTATGGAGGTCAACTCCCGTCGCGCCAACCAGCTCGCCATCCGCTGGATGGTCAACTTCTCGCGTGCTCGCAAGGAGAAGACCATGGCCGAGCGTCTCGCCAACGAGATTCTTGATGCTTCCAACGGTGTTGGCGCTTCCGTGAAGCGTCGCGAGGACCTGTTCAAGATGGCCGAGGCCAACCGCGCCTTCGCCCACTATCGCTACTAATTGAGTTCGGGAGTAGCTGCTTATGGCGAAAGTTAAGTACAAGCTTGAAAACCTGCGCAATATCGGCATCATGGCCCATATTGACGCTGGTAAGACCACCACTACCGAGCGCATCCTCTACTACACGGGCAAGACCCACAAGATCGGCGAGGTGCACGACGGAGCGGCGACCATGGACTGGATGGTCCAGGAGCAGGAGCGCGGCGTAACCATTACGTCCGCTGCTACCACGTGCTTCTGGGGCGATCACGTCATCCAGATCATCGACACCCCGGGCCACGTTGACTTTACGGCCGAGGTCGAGCGTTGCCTTCGCGTCCTCGACGGTGCCGTGGCCGTGTTCGACGCCGTTGCTGGCGTCCAGCCGCAGTCCGAGACCGTTTGGCGTCAGGCTGCCAACTACAACGTTCCGCGCATCGCGTTCATCAACAAGTATGACCGCATCGGCGCCGACTTCTTCCACGCCATCGAGACCATGAAGGAGCGCCTCGGCGCCAACGCCATCGCGGCGCAGATCCCCATGGGCTCTGAGGCGCAGTTCTGGGGCCTCATCGACCTCGTTACCATGGAGGCATGGGACTTCAAGGAGGACGCCAAGGGCATGATTTACCCCGAGAAGCTCGACGAGATTCCGGCGGAGTATGCCGACGTCGTCG
Organism: uncultured Actinomycetes bacterium; assembly: GCA_900314645.1. Classification (GTDB taxonomy): domain Bacteria; phylum Actinomycetota; class Coriobacteriia; order Coriobacteriales; family Atopobiaceae; genus UBA1367. Next base: position 110,284 of record OMWB01000005.1, on the reverse strand, counting down.
CTGAGCGTCGCGAGGAGCTCCTTGACGCCGTCTCCAACTATGACGACGAGCTTATGGAGCTGCTGCTCATGGAGGAGGAGCCCTCCGTCGAGCAGATCAAGGCCGCCCTGCGCAAGGGCGTCCTCGCCGGCGACATCAACCCTGTCTTTGTGGGCTCTGCCTACAAGAACAAGGGCATCCAGGAGCTTCTGGACGCCGTCGTCGACTACCTGCCCAGCCCGCTGGACGTTGAGCAGATTGTGGGCACCGACCTCAAGGGCAACGAGGCCATCCGTCACGCTGACCCCAAGGAGCCCTTCTCGGCCCTGGCCTTCAAGATCATGACCGACCCCTACGTGGGCAAGCTCACCTACCTGCGCGTGTACTCTGGTCACGCCGACTCCGGTAGCTATGTCTACAACTCCGTCAAGGACGGCCGCGAGCGCCTTGGCCGCATCCTCGAGATGAACGCCAACGAGCGCGTCGACCGCGACGGCTGCTCCGCCGGCGACATCATCGCGTGCGTGGGCCTCAAGAACACCACCACCGGTGACACCCTCTGCGACGAGAAGAACCCCATCATCCTTGAGAGCATCGAGTTTGCGGCGCCCGTTATCGACGTTGCCGTTGAGCCCAAGACCAAGGCTGAGCAGGAGAAGATGTCCGTGGGTCTCGCCAAGCTGGCCGAGGAGGACCCGACCTTCCAGGTCCGCACCGACCACGAGACTGGCCAGACCATCATCGCCGGCATGGGCGAGCTGCACCTCGAGATTATCGTCGACCGTCTGCGTCGCGAGTTCAAGGTGGAGTGCAACGTGGGCAAGCCTCAGGTTGCCTACCGCGAGACCGCGGGCAAGGCAGTCAAGCACGTCCAGGGCAAGTTCGTCCGTCAGTCCGGCGGCCGTGGTCAGTATGGCGACGCCATCATCGACCTGGAGCCCAAGGAGCCCGGCTTTGGCTATGAGTTTGTGGACGCTACCGTCGGTGGCTCCATCCCCAAGGAGTACATCCCGTCCGTGGACAAGGGCATCCAGGAGGCGCTGGAGTCCGGCGTTATCGCTGGCTACCCGGTGCAGGACATCAAGGTGACCCTGGTCGACGGTTCCTACCACGAGGTCGACTCCTCCGAGGCCGCCTTCAAGATCGCCGGCTCCATGGCCATCAAGGAGGCCCTGCGTAGGTCCGATCCCGTCCTGCTCGAGCCGATCGAGGCCGTTGAGGTTGAGACGCCTGAGCAGTACATGGGCGACGTCATGGGCAACCTGTCCGGTCGTCGCGGCAAGATCGAGGGCATGGAGGACCGCACCAACACCAAGGTCATCAAGGCCAAGGTGCCTCTGGGCGAGATGTTCGGCTATGCAACCGACCTGCGTTCGCAGACCCAGGGTCGCGCGAGCTACACCATGCAGTTCGACTGCTATGAGCCCGTGCCCAAGTCCATCAAGGACGAGATTGTCAGCAAGAATGGCGGTAACGCCTCGTAACTATACGTAGCCAGCGAGGGCGCGGCGCGCCCGCGCCCCCGAAGATGGAGGTACCAGAAGTGTCAAGCCAGAAGATTAGGATCCGCCTCAAGGGCTACGATCACGAGGTTGTCGATCAGTCCGCGAAGCTCATTGTGGACACCGCTCAGAAGACCGGCGCCCGCGTTTCCGGCCCCATCCCCCTGCCCACCGAGCGCAACCTGTACACGGTCATCCGCTCGCCGCACAAGGACAAGGACTCCCGCGAGGAGTTTGAGATGCGCACCCACAAGCGCCTCATCGACATCCTCGACCCGAGCTCCAGCACCGTCGATAGCCTGATGCGCCTCGACCTGCCCGCCGGCGTGGACATCGAGATCAAGCTCTAAGCAAGAGCGACATGAAGCCTAACGAGGGCCTCCTTCCAAGCAGGAAGGAGGCCCTCGTCGTATCTGCTGCAGAAATCTGCCAGCTACCTGCCACCTGGCACAGGGGGTTACCTGCCACCTGGCACAGGGGGTTACCCCTTCTGCCAGATGGCACAGGGTGTTACCCCTTTTCACCTGGCACAGGGGGTTACCCCTTTTGACAGGTGACCCCTTTTGACAGGTGTTTCGCTATTGGAGGTGAGGCTACGTGCCGCATGCTGCAAGGAAGAAGAGTGCCTCTGGGTACTATCATGTCGTGCCCAAAGGGATTCACGATCAGATCATCTTCGAGAATGATACAGACCGAAGAATCTATTTGGAACTCATGCGGCAGGCAAAGAAGGAGACCGGTCTGCGCATTCATGCGTATGCCCTGATGAGCAACCATGTGCACTTCGTACTTGAGGATGAGCACGATATGCTCTCCGCTTTCATGAAGATGATTGACGAACGCTACGGCAAGCACGTGGCCGAAGAGACGGGGCGAAAAGGCGGGATACTCGTCAGGCCTTTCTGGAGCGAGCCGATAGAAACCGAGAACTATCTCTTATGTGCGGTCCGGTATGTTCACGCCAATCCCGCTGTTGCGGGCATATGTCCCGCGTCTGCATATGAATGGAGCAGCGCCAAGGACTATTTGGGGCGAAGCGGCATCACCGATACGGACACCGTGCTTGATTTGCTGGGAGGACGCGAGGGCTTCATCAGCTGGAGTCAAGCTTGCAACATGACAACTTACGCGTTCCCCGGCAGCCGCCTAAAAGGGCACCTGAAGGACGATGAGCTGGTTAGCATAGCCAAGATGCTTCTTGGAAACTGCAATATCTCTTCACGCGGCATTGAAGAGCGCAACGAAGCCATACGCCTTTTGATATACCGCGGCTTTAGTAATCGCCAGATCAGCAGAGTTTGCGGCGTAGGTCGCGGTGTGGTCGAATCCGTCCGCGAGACCTGTCAGAAGGGGTTACCCCCTGTGCCAGATGCATGGCAAAGGGGGTAACCCCCTCTGACAGGAAAAGGGCAGGTAGGGGGTGGCCTATCCGAAAAACTAGCCTATCGGCGGCGTCGTTCTTTATGTAGGTTGAGACTGTTGCATTGTCTCTCGTCGGTCCCTATACAAGAAGAGGTTGCCATGAGGTGTCGCAGGTTCCTTGCATTGGTCATCACGTTTGCCTTGGCGCTGCAGCTGTTCCCTGCCCAGGCGTGGGCGGAGGTGATTGACGCAGGTGATGGTGACCAGACGACCGAGGAGCAAGTCCTTGAGTTCGCTGCCGAGGAGAAGACCGAGCCTCAGGAGGAAGTGGCGCCTCAGGACGAGGTCTCACAAGAGGAAGACTCCGCACCAGAGCAAGACGCCCCGTCGCAGGAAGACGGGGTAACCGACACCCAGCAGGACGACGCCACGCAGCCGGAGGATGCCGCCGCTGTGCCCGACGCGGCCACAGAAGGTGACGGCGCTGCCGACACCAACGAGGAAGACATCGTGCTCCAGTCTCAGGACATCGTCGACGAGGATGACATCAACGGCGATCCTGAGGAAGAGACCATCCTTACGCCCTACGCGGAGACGTGGTACTACACAAGCGGGCGCCGCGAGAGCATTCCCCTGCTTGACAAGAGCACCGGTCTCACATATGTCGTCGACGTGACCGACTATTCTGACTCAGACGGAACGGGCACCTGCGAAGTCACGGCCATCTTCAAAGAGGGCGAAGCACTGGAAAACGGCAGCGTTGACCTCGTCATACCCTCGCAGATCATGGGCCTCGACGTCACCAAGCTCTCCTTCGGTGTGAAAAACGCCTTCCGCAGCATCGCCATCCCAGCGACGGTCACCGAGATCGCAGGAGACTTCGGGCAAAGCCGGTACCTCGAGTCGGTCACCTTTGCCGAGGGTTGCCAGATTGCCACGATTCCCGGCTCCTTCTTCCACGAGTCGGGAATTCGCAGCATCCAACTGCCTGACACCGTAGCCTCCATCGGACCGGATGCGTTTAACCACTGTCTGCGGCTGACTACGGTCACGTTCCCGGATGGCTTGGAGAGCATCGGCAACTATGCCTTCTACAATGCTCCGCTCACCAGCATCGATTTGCCAGATGGTCTCGTTACCATTGGGGACCACGCCTTTGGCACGGGAAAGCGGAGCTCTGATAACGAGGGCACGGGATACAACACCGAAAACACCGACTGGGCGGATGACGACTACCTTGACCGCGCCGCTGAGCTCACGTCCATCAGCATCCCTGACTCTGTAACGACCATTGGCGATGGCGCCTTCAACCGCCGGGAGATCAACCACGACATCTTTGAGCGGCTGGATGAGGAAGGCTACGATGCACGCAACTATAGTGCAGAGAATTGGACGGACTCCCACATCGCCACCCTCACACTCGGCCGGAACCTCCAGACCATCGGCAAGGAGGCCTTCAGAGGCGCATCTATCACTACGCTTACCCTGCCCGCGTCGCTTACCAGCATCGGTCTGGATGCCTTCCGCGGCTGCCAGAGCTTGACCACGGTGTCCTCCGGTGCCTCGCAGCTTGTCGAGCTCAGCGGATTCCGTTACTGTACAACGCTGACGCAGTTCGACCTGCCCGACTCGCTTGCCGCCATCGGCGACTACGCCTTTTACGGCTGCACCAATCTGCAGAGCGCGGACTTCCCCGCATCGCTCACCACCATCGGCGACTATGCCTACACCGACTGCGCGAACCTGCAGGTTGCAAGCTTCCCCGCATCGCTCACCACCATTGGCGACTATGCCTTCCAGGGATGCAGTAGCGTTGAGGACCTGGCGCTGGGCGCCTCCGCCACCTGGGTGGGCAGCTTTGCCTTCGAGAATGCGGGCCTCAAGCACCTGACCATAGCTGACGAGGGCGCTGACCTCGCCTTTGGCGTGGCCGCCTTCCGCAACTGCACGGGCCTCGACGGCTCTACGCTCGTCTTTCCCGAGCGCGTGGTGGCCCTCGCAGGCGACATGTTTGCCGGCCTCACCGACGTGACCTACAAGTTCTACAACGACGCCCTGCGCATCGACGAGGTAGAAGATACGCATGGTTCGATTTGGCGTCCCTATAGCTGCACACACTTCATACGCCCGCTTGCTGACGATGAGAGCGCCGAGGACTACGAGGTCTATGGCGATTTCCTCAAGCGGGGAAGCCAGTATGCGAGCGGTCAGTATGTGGACTACTACTTCCTGAGCGTGCCAAACCCTTGGGGTGGCATGCAGAGTGCAGAGGCGCAGGTCGGATCGGCAGTGGACGCGTCCGTCGCCTACATTCCTGAGACGCTCAGCGTGGAAACCTCAACCTCCTTTGGGGCCTACCTCAAGGTGTACGAGTATGAGTGGGCACGGTGGGAGCAGGTCAAAGACTGGCCCCAGTCTTGGGACGGCATGGCCTTCATCTGGCCCGAGATTAAGCTTCTGGGCGAGGCGCCCGATCCAGGTCCCGATCCTATCGAGGAGCCCGTATCCGTCACGCGCATCGCCATCACCACCGATGGCCCCGCAGGCGCTGACGCCAACGTCTGCGTGTTTGACGCCACGGGCAGGCTCGTGTTCTCCCAAGGTGCCAATATGGGCTTCACGCTGGTATCGAGCCTGACCGCCGGCGACTACACCGTGGTGGCCTTCGGCAGGAACGCCTACTTCAAGACGGTGAGCTCTGAGGACGACTTTGCCACGCTGGGACTGACCACTGACGACTACGCACGCGCGACGGTGACCGTGGAGGAGGGGCATGAGACGGAGGTCACACTCTCCGTCCCCAACATCAATACGCCGCAGACGGGCGAGGTGCTGCAAGACGGCAGCGTGCTCGTGCCAAAGACGCAGGTCATCAAGGGTACTGAGGTATTTGCCTGCGCGAGCTTCACCATGGCGGAGGGCGTCCAGCCTGCGAAGGTAAAGGTGAAGATCCCCGAGGGCCTCGAGCTCCGCTCGGTCGCCTCGGACAACAAGAACTACGGCACGAGCGGCTTTGACGCCAGCTCGCGCACCCTGACGGTCACGCTCACCGGGCGCGACCTCACCGCGTCGCCCTGCCGCATCTGGCTTGGGCTCAAGCCCACGGCGATTGGTCGCTTCAGCATCACCGCAAGCGTCGAGACGGACACTGGTGTGACTTCTCCCATTGGCAGCGCTGGCTTCATGACCCCCGCCGTCACGCTTGAGACGCCCAAGACGGCCGAAGAAGGCAAGCCCCTGCAGGTGAGTGTGACAGCTGAGCCGGGCTCGATGGTGACCATCACAGCGGGAGGCGATCCGGTGCAGGTGGGACCCACCAAGGCCAACGGCACCTACGTGGGAACCGTCACTCCCCAGAATCCCGACTCCAACTTGAATACCGATTTTACGAGACTTACCGTGCGTGCCAGCATCGAAGACAACGGTGTCACCTACGAGGACACGTCGGATGTCATGCTGATGATTGAGGGCCAGCAGGGCCAGACGCTCGAGGCGACGCTCTGGGACTTCTCCTTCATCCACGCGGGCAATAAGTACGTGCTCATGGACGAGGGTCGCACGAAGGGCGGCAAGGTCTCGCCGTACTACACCTACATCGCTAACGGACGCGAGGAGAACAAGTACTGGACCTTCTCGGCGACGTTCACCGCGCCCAACGAGATTGCCGATGATGCCGAGGCCACGGTGATGATCCAGATGGCTGACGGCACGGTGCTGCACTACGACATGGCTCGGTTGCGCTCATGGAGCGAAGGCGGCAAATGGTTCGCCGAATACACCTACTGCGCCTACATCGAGCAGGCGGGCGACCATGTCTTTGAGGACTCGCTCATCCCGGTGGCCTTCGACGCGGCCATCGACGAGCACTGGACCGAGGGCGGACCGTACGCCATCAGGCAGCCCGACGTCAACGACTTCAAGCTCCTCAAGGGCGGCTCCTCTGGTAGCTGGGAGGAGGTCGTCGAGCAATCTGCGTCGACGACGCCCACAGTGGACGAGCTGTTCCCCACCCTGAGCGAGGAGGCGCTTCTGCGCATCTACGCGAGTGACATCGAGTACGTCATCTACCACCGTGTCGAGGAGGAGCCCTGGTGGGACGACCTCACTGCCGAGCAGCAGGAGGACTTCCGCGAGCTGGACGCAAGCATCAGACAGCTCAGCCAGGACGTAAACGAGATGCTGCACTTTGACACGCCGGTAGAAGACTGCGATGACATGTCACAGTGGTTTGACACCAACGTTGGATGGCAGCACGACTTTGACTTCGATGCGGAATATCTCGAGAGCCATGGTTATGACGTCTATACCGACACCGATCCCGTAAGCCCCACATCAGGAGGCGACACGGGAAGCCAGCCTCTCAGCGGCACGGCGTACGACTGGTCCAACTTCATCCAACAGATGATTGAGACTGGCGCGGCGATGCGCGAGGAGGCAAAGGCCAATCTGAGCGGAACTGGCTCCGGTGGTGGCACCGGCACGGGTGGTGGCACTGGCACGGGCGGTAGCTCTGTCGAGATTCCCAGCTCGCCCTCGCCCATCAACCCACCTGCGCAGTTTGCCGTCAAGGTGGATACCGACGCAAACGGGCACGTGACGTCGCTTAAGTACGGTGACGCACAAAGGAACTTCATCGACCTGCCTGATAGCATCCTCAATTACGACCCGCTATCCGCTGAGGCCGAGACGCTGGCAATCGACGTGCGCGGACACCTCGTGGACGGCAGCAGCAAGTTCATGGACCTCAGCGGGCTGCTTCTGGACGATGTCTTGGGTCCGAAAGAACTCGAGTGGCTGGGCAGTGCGGGGTCGTACCTCGGGTACGTCTCAGACATCAATACCGCCTACGGTCTCGTCAAGACGTATCAGAGCAACGAGGCGGACTATGAGCGTATCCATGACCTCGACAAGCTCATCGACGATCTGCAGCGACAATTGGATGCCTACCAGAAGGTGCCAGGGCATGACTACTGGTGCTGGGTAGCCATATCCGAGCAGCTTCTTCAGGCAAAGCACCTGCGAACATATTTGGAAAGTGAAGTCGACCTTGCAAAGTTCAACGCCTTCTGCACAACGGTTGCCACGGTGGGGGAGAAGGTCAGCAAACAGTGCAAGCAGCCCCACTTGATGTTGCTCTTCTGGGGCGGCGGTAAGACATTGAACTGGGCCTACCATGTGTCCAACAAGAGGAACGCAAACGAGATAAAGAACTATATGCTTGCCTACCAGAAGGCGGCCCAGAAGCGCTCGGAAGACTGCAACGAGTGGGATGAGCTGCAGATTCGCATGAACGTGAAGATGGACCCGAGTGGCATCGCCTACGAGGTGAACCAGGACCACCCGCTGTCTGGCGTGACGGCAACAGTGTTCCAGGAAGGCTCGACCGAACCGTGGGATGGCAGCGAGTACGACGAGGTTAATCCGCAGGTCACTGGTGCTGATGGAGCCTTCAAGTGGGATGTGCCCATGGGCAGCTGGTACGTGAGCCTCTCCAAGGATGGGTACCGCGACGCCGTGAGTGACGCGCTTCCCGTGCCGCCTCCCCAGCTGGGTGTCGATTTGCCGATGTACACCACGGTGGCGCCAAAGGTGGCGGGCGTGAGTGCTGACACCGAGTGTGTGGAGGTCGTCTTCGATCAGTACGTGGACACGGATACGGTGCCCGATGTGACCATCGGCAGCCAGAATGCGACGGAGTTCGAGTGGCTGGATTGCGCCGAGGGTTCCGGGCTGGATGCCTCCGGCAACGAGCGCACGGGCATTTTTGCCAAGGGTCTGCGGGCGACGATTCCCGTAGCGGTGGCCAACGGCGACGAGCTTGCGGTAACCGTGAGCGGCGCGCGCAACTACGCGGGCGTTGACATGGCGGAGCAGGACGCTCGCACCGTGACGGTGACTGCGCTTCCCGCCAAGATGGTCCTGAACTTTGAGGACACCATCAGCATGCAGGCGGGCACGAGCCGCCCGGCCACCGTGCGCATCTACGATAAGAACGACAATCCCATCGAGGGGCTGACCCTCACCGCATCGCTGGACAACGCCTACCTCGCAGAGGTGAGCACCGAGGGCGCCGTGACCGACGAGACCGGCGCGGCCAAGGTCAACGTGGAGGCGTTGCTTCCGGGCATGAGCCTGCTGACGATAGGCGTGGAGGGCAGCTCGCTTTCTCGTACGGTGCAACTGCTGGCCACGGTTGATACTAACCAGGTCGAGCGTCCCACGGCCGTGATTGGCGATCAGAGCGTTGGCGCGGGCGACCCGAAGGAGAGCTACCTCACTGTCAATGCCGGCGACACGCTGGAGCTGGCGTGCGCCACCGAAGGCGCTACCATCTACTACACCACTGACGGCAGCTGCCCCTGCCAGAACACGCCGGGACGCCAGGAGTACACGGCTCCCATCGTGCTCGAGCAAGACACCGACTTTATCATCGCGGGCTACCAAGAGGGCAAGGACTACAGCGAGAAGCTCAAGCTTCACGTGACCGTCAGGAGCAGTCTTGGGCAAGCTGACGTCAAGCTCTCTACCACGAGCTACACCTACACCGGCAGCGCCATCAAGCCCGAGCCTGAGGTCACGTACCAGGGAACGACGCTGGTCAAGGGCACCGACTACACCGTCAGCTACAAGAACAACGTGAAGGCCGGCACCGCGACGGTCGTCGTGACAGGCATGGGCGGCTACTGCGGCGAGGCCACGGCCACGTTCAAAATCAACAGGGCCTCCCTCTCCAAGGCCACGGTCACCGTGAAGGCGCAGACGTACACCGGCAAGGCCCTGAAGCCGGCGCCGACGGTGAAGGTCGGGGGCAGGACGCTCAAGTCCGGCACCGATTACACCCTCACGTACAAGAACAACACCAAGGTCGGCACCGCGACGGTGACGGTGAAGGGCAAGGGGAACTACTCGGGAAGCAAGTCCGCGACCTTCAAGATCACGAAGCCGTCCGTGGCGAAGGCCACCGTCTCCAAGGTCGCGAACCAGAAGTACGACGGCAAGGCCAAGACGCCCAGGCCGACCGTCAAGGTCGGCACGAGGACGCTCAAGCTCAACACCGACTACACGCTCGCGTACAAGAACAACACCAAGGCCGGCACCGCGACCGTGACGATCAAGGGCAAGGGCAACTACACCGGCACGAAGAGCGTGACCTTCAAGATCGTGGCCATGGCCGGCACGTGGAAGGGCTCCGGCTCCAAGTGGTGGTACCAGTGGAAGGACGGCAAGTACCCCGCGTCGGTCTTCCTCGACATCTCGGGCAAGACCTACTACTTCGACGCCTCGGGCTACTGCGTCTACGGCTGGAAGCAGATCAACAAGAAGTACTACTACTTCGAGTCCTCCGGCGCGATGGCGAAGTCCAAGTGGGTCGGGAACTACTACCTCAAGGCCGACGGCACCATGGCCACCAGCGAGTGGGTCGACGGCGGCAAGTACTGGGTGGACGCGAACGGCGCCTGGGTGAAGGGGAAGACCAGGTAGCCCCAAGACGAACGACTCCCCATTGGGGCCTGACCCCAATGGGGAGTTGGTGCCGCCGGAAATGCCCCTGCCGGAGCGGGCAATCCCCTTCTGTCTGGCGGGGCGGGCGCGTATCATGCAGGTAGCGAGCAGGTGAGGAGGTGTGATGCGCACGGTTGGGCAGATGGCGATGAGTCGCCCGGCTCGAGCCCGCAGAGATATGGATCCAGTCCTTTGGTGCCTGCTCCTCATCTGCGGCTGCTTCACCCTCACGTCCGAGAGCTATATCGAGTGGCTCTACCGACTCATGGAGCTGGCGCCGGAGCCAGGGGCGGACTGGCATGCCATGGTCGGCAACTATGCGTTCCAAGGCCTGGGAATGCTGCTCGCGGCTCTGCACGTGAAGCACCGGGCCCGCACGAACGACCTCGGCCAGCCCTTGTTGCTGGCGGCGTTCGTGCTGCACGCGTCCTTTGCCGTTTCTGCCGCGCTTGCATCGACGCGTGTGGCAGTTGTCGTCTTCGGCACGCTCATGGCCCTGTTCAGCGGCTTTATTCAGACCTTCTATCTCATCCAGCTGTCGCGGCAGGTCGAGCCGGGGCGCAGGGGCGTTGTCTTTGGCCTGGGGTATGCCTGCTCGATCGGACTCACCTGGCTCTTCTCGCTCGGGCGGGGGTACGTGGGGCACGGCATCCCGTACGGGCTGGTCACCAGCATTCTCTGCACGGTGGCAACGATGGTGCTCCTCCTGGGAACGCAGCCACGCGATCACGGTTCGCCGTCGCCCTTGGGCGAGGATTGTGCCGAGGGCATCGAAACTCCTGTGACCGATACAGACGCCCCCACTGCATCGTCGACCGAGAGCGTTCGCTCCACCATCGCCCTTGCCGGCGCGTTTGTGCTGCTTGCAAGCGCGGAGAAGAACCTGGGCTTTGGGTTCCCTCCGACTGACATCGTCCTCGGCGTGAGCGTGGAGTTCTCGCGGCTGTTCTATGCGGCTGGACTGGTGGCCGCGGGCATCGCGGCAGACTACCGCCGCAGCTACGGTGTCGCATGTGGCATGGCTGCCCTGGTGACGCCCTTCGCCCTGCTCGCCCTATCAGGGGAACCGATCTCGAGCACTGTGCTCTGGTCGCTCGACTATCTCCTGTATGGCTTCTTCGCCTTGTTCCGCGTGACGCTCTTTCTCGACCTGTCGACGCGCGAGAGTGCAACGTACCTTGCATGCTTCGGCCTCATGTTTGGCAGGTTGGGAGATGCCGCCGGAAACGCACTCAGCCTTGCGCTGTCGGGAAACAACGTCGCGCTTGTGGGCCTTGCCGGCGTCATGCTCATCTGCGCCATACCCATGGCCCTGCAACTGTTTCCAAACGTGTATGCTCCCGAGCCCACAATCGTCTACAAAGAGGTGCCGCGCGCGTCTGAGAGCGACCGACTGGGACGCTTTGCCCAGTACTACGACCTCTCTCGGCGTGAACGGGAGGTCTTAGACCAGGTGCTTGCCAGCCGCACCAACGTGGAGGCCGCAGAGTTGCTCTTTGTGAGCGAGAGCACCATCAAGTTTCATATCCGCAATCTTCTGCGCAAGACTGGTTGCCGCAACCGCGTGGAACTGCGCGAGCTCTACACCGCTTGGAAGTGACGCCTCCTAGCACACTCGTGCCACGGTGATCCCGTACGGTATAGTGGCCACGTGTTGGAAGCGTTTCGCAAAATGGGAGAAGGGAACGACAATGAAGAGGTCCTCTGTTGTAGCCGCCTGCATGTGCCTGTGCCTGTCGATGCCTCTGATGCTGGCCGCCTGCTCGCAGAAGCAGAACGACGCCGCCGAAGAGGAGATTGTCGTCCAAGAAGAAGTCGCCATCGCGGACGCTGTTGAGGAAGAAGAGGAAGCCGTCGCTCCGGCCGTCGAAGAGGCGGCGGCGGACGAAGCGGCAGCAGCCGCAGAGGAAGACGCCGAGGAAGATGCCGCCGTGGCGGAAGAGAGCGCGGCTGAGGAAGCGCCTGCTGCCGCAGCGGAGGAGAGTGACGCCGAGGAGAAGGACTACGACAACCTGGTGAGCTGGGGCATCAAGGTCGAGGTTCCAAATGACACCACGGCCGTGCTCAAGGGCAGCGACTACTACATCTATCCCGAGCATGTCGGCAGCCTGCCCTACATCATCCTCTCAAGCTTCAAGCTCGATACCGATGAGCAGGGGTTCCTTGACGAGTTCACGGCATATATGAAGGGCAATCACAGCGACCTTCAGGTGGTTGAGGGACCGACTCAGATCAAAGTCGGCGACAAGGACTGCTGGAAGATCGTGTATGCCTACGACATCCAGGAATATGCGGCCAAGGACACGCGCGTCGTCACCATGAAGAACGGCAGGCAGTACCTGTTTGGGACCAAGGACATCGACGAGCTGTCGATCTCTGTTGGCGATCTGTTCGAGCAGGTTATCGAGGCCGCCGACATCTACGGCACAAACTAACGAGCCGGCATCAAACCATGGCGCGCCCCGCGTCCCTAGGGGGTAGCCCCCACACGCGCAATGCGGTGACCTGTCAGAAGGGGTAACCCCCTGTGCCAGCTACCTGGCACAGGGGGTTACCCCTTCTGACAGGTCAGGTTGAATGCGTCTAGGAGGTGGCGCCGTGGTAGAGGGCGAGGATTTCGAGGCGATTGTGGCAGCCGGTCTTCCTCAGCAGGTTGCGCACATGGTACTTCACGGTGGCCTCAGACACGAAGAGCTCGGAAGCAATCTCGGAGTTGGTCCGCTCCTCAAGGACGAGGCGCAGCACCTCGCGCTCGCGCGACGAGAGGTCGTGGCGGGTGGCAAAGCGCTCGAACAGCTCGCGCTCGCTGAGCGTGGCCTCGACAGCGGTGGCATACAGGCGCTGGTAAAGGGCAAAGAAGAGCATGATGGTGAGGGCAAACAACACCGAGACGGTGGTAATGAGCACCAAGGGCACGGATGAGAGCACGATGGAGATGATGGTCCCCAGCGAGTCTCCTACACGTCCAAACAGCAGACCAAGGCACGCAAGCTGCGGCTTTCCCTGCTCAGAGGCAAGGTCTGCCAACAAGAGCACGCGAAAGACCGAGAAGAATCCGTTGAAGAGGTAGCCCAGCGCCCACATGATGGTGGCAGGGGCCGCCGCGCCCGCCAACGCAAGCATGAGGAAGGGCATGACAAGAGCGCCTGCGCAGCACAGGGCGCCAATCTTGCGGTCATAGTCACTGACGATGCCGGCAATGAGAAGCCCAACGCCATAGAGCAGGCGCGACAGCTCGAGGTTTACGCCGTCGACGAGATCGACTGTCGGAAAGCTAAACCCTGCTCCCTTCGTAAGGCTCATCAGGGCAACAACGATGCACGCAAGGTAGAGCGTAGTGTGGTCCGACGCGTCGCGAGGTTGCTCCTCTGCCACCGCGTCACCAAGGGGCATGCGCACAAGTGCCAGAGTGAGCAGCGCAAGTGCACCGCACGAGACCAGCCCTGGGATCCCACGGGTGAGCATGCCCCCGCCCACGGCAGACAGCAGCCAGCTCAGCCCCGTTGAGACGGCGTACGCGGCACCGAAGACCAAGCCTCGCCGAGGCGCCTCCACAAAGCGCGCGAGGCAGAAGAGGTAATAGCTCTGCATGCATCCAGAAAGCAGGTTGGCCAGATACCCAAACGCAAGCACAGAAGTCAGGTTGGGGGAGAGCGTGCTGGGAACAAGGCATGCGACAAACGCCACGATGGCACCAACGGTGAGGCGCTGCAGCTGCCTATGGTCGGCGCTGCGTCCGTAGAACGCCGTCGCCCCGATGCCAATGGCCTGCATGAGGTAACCAACGCCCATCGTGAGCATATCGACGGATGCGGGTGAGGCGAGCTTGGCGATGTGATAGAGCCACAGCAGCCATCCGGTTGACGCCAAGAGGAAGCAGGACAGCGTGAGGGCCGCGACGCGCATGCGCGGGTCAGATGCGAGGCGATTCATATCCACAGCATGCTCCGATTCTTAGGCGCTGTACCGATTCGGGCGTCCCCTGTTGTTCCGAGTCTATACCATATCACGTTTTGAAAAACCGCAGGTCAAATGGCCACTAACCCAAAACTAGCCTATCCAGTTGACAGTGCTTGGGTCACATTGGACCATGGATTGTTCTCTGCCTAGGGTGTTTGGGCCTCGAGTAGTGAGGGGTTGTTATGGTGAGGAAGCTCCTGTCGCTTGCGGTGACGTTATCGATGGTGTTGTCGCTCGTGCCAACGCCAGCAATCGCAGAGATGGCCGATGAGTTGGACGCGACGCTGGGTGGTGAAGCCGAGCAGAACGAGCTGGTGCTCGGCGAGGGCGACCTTGTGCTGGAAGAAGAGCCATCGGGCTCCCTCAACGAGCAGGACGCTTCCGATGACGCCGTGACGGATGATTCTGCTGCAGCCAACCCCGAAGCAGCGCCGGAGGAACCGTCGTCCGAAGTTGACGACGAGTCCGAAGACGCCGGCCAGCCTGCTCAGGGCACGGAAGTCCCGGAGGAGCCTGAGGAGACCGTCGAAGAAGCTCCCGTACAGCCAGACGAGGCCACCGACGAGCTCGAAGCCCAGGCGCCGGCTGAGGACCCCTTCTACCTAGTTGACTACGCCACCGGGGAACGCGTGACCACGCTTCACACCTCGGGCACCTATGAGCTGGTCAAGTCCGACGGTACGCCCTACACCAGCCCTCAGGGCTATCTCCGCTTCAAGTATGTGGGCGTTGATCCTCGTGGCACCGATTCCACATACTGGGTCGACACCAAGACGATCTATGCGGACGAGGAAGGCGAGGTCATCTCGCATATCTACCTTGAGAACCTGATGGCTGGTGACGGATGGCAGCTTCCTTCCGGCACCTATCAGCTCTACTTGGGCTGGGGTGGCGATGATGAGCACCTTAGCCAGACCTACAAGGTGGTCAGTGACGGCCTCTTCATGGCCAACTTTGACTTCTCGTATGGAAGTGACAGCGAGAACCAGCACGAATTCAGCGTGAAGCCCTTTGCCGAGGGCACAACCGACCTTCAATACGACGGCGGATCTGGCGAGGGTGGCGTGATTGTTGCTCCGACGGTCGACGAGCAGGAACCCTTCGAGCTTGCGAGCGATACGCGCCTGAAGCTCTGGATCAGCTCGGCGGTGTCTTTCAGCGAGAACGTAAAGCCGCAGCTGGAGAGCATCGCCCTGTGGAAGGCCGACGAGCCGCTTGAGACCCTTGCCAGCAGCAAGTATGAGGACATTGACTGGCGCTTTCCCTCGCGCGTGCCGGAGATCCTCGCTGAGGCAGGACTGAGTTCACAGCTGACCTGGCCCAATCAGCTCAACTTCTCTGACGACGGCGAGCTCACGATGCTGTGGGAGCGCGGGGACTATGACCTCGGCGAGCGCGTCGTGCTTTCCGAATGGGAGCTCCAGAACGGCGAAGACCTCTTTGACGGATACTTCATCGTCGATCACGCCAACTTTGCCAACGTGGTCGCCGAAGACGGCCTGTACTATCCCATCGCGACGGTGACCATTGCGGGCGAGACCTACACGTACGCCTACTTCCCCATCGAGGTGAGCGCCGAGGCAACCGCGGGCCGCGTTGACCCGCGCATCGTCACGACGAGCCTTCCCAATGCATATGTGGGCGACGAGTACACCGCCACGCTCGAGGCCAGAACTGGTGCTCTGCAGGCAGGAACCTTCTCGTGGGCCGTGACGGACGGCCAGCTGCCGGAGGGCCTCGCTCTGGATTCCGCGACGGGCATCATCTCTGGTACGCCTACGACGGTGGGCGAGCAGTCCTTTACCATTACGCTCACCGAGACCATCGAGGGCGAGGCTCGTACGGCAACGCGTGACTTTGTCCTGCGTGTCCGCGCGGCCATCTCGCCCGAAACAGCCTTTGACCAGCTATCTCTGGGAGAGATTAGCTACACGCACGGCCCGGTGTGGACAAGCGGCAGATATGGGGTGGACACCTACACTCAGCTGCGCATCCCCATTTCCATCGACATTCGCGACGAACGCTACGACTTGGGCGAGACCGAGCTGTGGTACATGCTCAAGATGCAGACCGCCAACGAAGACAACCCCTGCTACTACGTATGGCACAACCGAGCGGCAGACGTCATCAGTGAGGACGGCACGACGCTCGTGGTGAACGCGCCGCTGGAGAAGGGCTTGCTGACGGATCCCAAGGCCCTCTTGCGTATCCGGGCGTTCCTCATCCCCAAGACCAATGACGGCGAGCTGGCCTTCCCGTACGAGCTGGCAGACACCGGCACCTACTCAGATGGTACGCCGTATCAGATTCTGCCGGTGTACGTCACGCTGGCCGAGAAGTACGGCAAGGAGCCCGCGGACACGGTCTATTACGATGACGGCACGTCTCTTGAAAGCCAGAGCTACCGCTACATGAACGATGACGGCTCTACCACCAGTGGTAGTTGGTACGGCGACTTTGCGCACTACGTCAACATGCCAGAGATGCCCTACACCGCCGTCGAAAGCCCTGACATCACCATCGGTAGCTGGGTGAGCTTCCCGGCCATCAAGTTCACGGGCGACTCCGCTGACTGGGCTACAAACAGTGGTCGCATCCGCCTGTGGGCGTACGACGGCACCACCACGCCCACGGCGCAGCAGGTGAAGACCATCGAGGTTAATCCGTACGAGCCGGGCGAGTACGGCTACGCTACGGCGGGGAGCGCTGTCTTCAAGCTCGCGCCAGGAACCTACACCTTTGTGGCCGAAGGTGCCGTGCCGGTGTACGACGAGAACGGCCTGGACACCGGCGAGATGGCTTGGGTTGACATCACGAGCAAGGCTCCGGGCGCTCGCGTGCTGAGCGACACCTACCCCAAGCAGTACGTCTTCACGGTGGAACCCAACGCTGGTACGAGCGACAGCCCAGTGGCGATGGATGTCGCCTACACCGACGACAACATCGAGGACGCGACCAACACGCATTATCTCGAGGCGCTCTTCGAGCAGGAGGACGGCAGCTACTCAACCGAGAACTGGGCAGACCCCAGCAAACAGTGGGTGAACTACGACACGGCGTGGTACCGCCGTGTGGGCGAGGGCACCGCGGAGGAGCGCGACGTCCTCGTTGCCACGGGCGACTACGTGGTGTTTGGTCCCTCGGACTACCCGCTGTACGTTGAGGTGACACCTACAGGTTCCGATGCGTCCTTCTGGAAGAGCAGCGGCAAGATCAAGGTGTCTGACAAGAACAAGTCGGTAACCGTCAAGGTTGACCGTAAGCAGCTCTTCAGGGGAACGTTTGCGCTCTCCTGCGCCAGCGGCAAGGAGCCGATGGCGGGCGATGCTTGGGGCATCATCGAGGTGCAGACGCCCATAGCAGGCGGCTGGGGCTACACTACCAGCACCACGTGGGCCAACTCAAACATCGTCACGGTGCCCAATTTGACCTCCGGCTCCATCGTCACGTTCTCTCCCAACACTACCCTTGAAGCCGACGGTGTCGACTATACGGTGCCGGACGACTGCGAGGGGTACTTCACCGCGTCGCTCGTCGCGCCCGATGCGAAGGGCACCATCACCTTTGCTGACCTGCGCTTTGTTGATGTGGAAGGTGATACGTCCCCTGTTGCCTTCGATGATGGTGCGACCGAGGTGAAGGTGGAGCGCCTGGGCATCGACGGTTACAACGACCAATATGCCGTCGACGTCCCCTTCTTTGTGGCTGATGGGGGGCGCCTCATCCTGCAGCCCGAGCGCTACTACGGCAACTACTACCTCACGCATGACAACACGACCTACCGAGTGACCCTTACGCATCGCGACGTGGACGCGCCGGAGCGACTGGGTGCGAACGCTGCGGACTATGCCGCGCAGCAGACGTTTGAGTTCACGCTCTCTGCCGACAAGACGTCCGAGACGGTCGATGCCACGACGCTCACCTCGCGCGGCTATGCGGTCGTGCCCTTCTCCAACCCCACGGCAAAGGCCTGTACGCTGCTGCTCTATAACGCCGAGGGCGACCTTGTGGATCGTGGCGCCGCGGGCATGGCGAGCGAGCTGCGCACGCCGTTCTTGCCGGCGGGCGACTACACGCTCTACGCCGTGGACGCGAGCTTGGTGAGCAATGAAAGGCTGTATCGCAACGTCGACCAGCTTATCGCGAGGCTCGCTGAGGAGACCGAGGGGGGAGACTACAGCGATCGTGGCACCTCGGTGACGTTTGACGTCACGGACGGCGCGGCCAACAGGCTCGTCAACGAGCTCGAGTTCCCCAGCTGGCAAGCCGAGGACCTGATTGACCACGAGAACAGCACGGTAAGGGCGACGGCCAGCTACACCAGCAACGTGAGCATCACCATGCACGCCGAGCTGGCGGCGAACGTCCGCCTCTCCAACGACGCCTACTTTGAGGTCATCACCAACCAGGCCTCCAACAACTATGGCCAGGGCTACATGAACCCCAAGGCGCTGACCGTCAACGGCCAGCCCATCACGCTCAATCGCTGGGAGAATCTGTTCAACCAGACGCAGTGCATGGGTGATGGTTCCCTCACCATCATGCTGTCTGAGGTTGCCATGCGTGACCCGATGGCGCAGGCAGGCTTTGCACCGCGCCTGGGCTTCCCCATGGACCTGACGCTGGTCATCCCTCGTACTGACATGAGCTACACCGAGGCCAGCATCTGGCTGGTGTCTGATGGCGGCAAGACGAGGTCGCTCGTGGGTACCTCCCGCGAGGATACGGTGGAGGCAAGCCTAATCGCACCGGCAACCGTGGCATGGGACCGCTTCTACGTATACGGCGATACGGGTCCGTATGCTAACGTGACGATTTACCTCAACGGTATGCAGGTGACGACTGCGCAGGCTGATGCCTACGGCTACTACACGGCCCAGATCACCCTGCCTGACGGCGTGATGGACTACAGCGAGTTCAAGCTGCAAGCTTCCGCGCGCTGGGGCACGGGTGACGGCGGCGGACGTTCGGCAAGCTCCGAGCCGCAGACCGTCATGTATACCACCACGCTCCCGGTGGTGGAGCGCATCACCATGTGCTACCAGTCCTCTTCTGGCGAGGACCAGTACCAGAACGTGACCACGTACTACCGCGGCATGATGCCCGACAAGTACCTCACGCTGTATCGCTCCGAGCACGACAACGACACGGGCGACGACAACCACGCCAAGTACTTCTGGATGGTCGAGTTTGCCAACGGAGACGAAGTGTCCGACGTGACGGTGGACGTTCCGCGCTCCACCTCGACGGTGAACCTCGCGACCACCGACGTTCTCAGGACGGCCGAGTCGTGGATCGAGGACGTCAAGCTCGACGCGCAGTACGGCAGCCCCAATACGGCCAAGAGTGCGACAGGCCAGCTGGTACGTGACGCGCTCCAGGGCAACGCCACGCATGCCTTCGTGACCAGGCCAACCTACTTCAGCTCGTCGCCTGATACCATCGAGGTCGGCTTCGACTTCAAGGGCGACCTCAACTTCACGCTCTCCATGGCGAGCTGTGTTGATCTGGGTCGCTTCGTGGGCTACCAGGACGAGGCAATCACCCACGACGAGCTGGTGGACTTCGTGGACTACATGGGGTCGTACGGCAACGTGCGTACCATCTCCGCTGCCGACGCGGCAAACCTCGGCCTGGGCAGCAATGTGCAGTGGTCGTCGTTTGACACTTCCGCACAAGCCCAGGCTCTGAAGAACGCAAGCCCAGGCTGTGTGGACGAGTGGCTGTTGTTGGGGTCGGCGGGTCCTGCGACCGCAGATCCTACGGACAACTCGCTCTTGAAGGTGCACCACCAGGTGACTACGACCGACCTTTCCGCTGCCGAGATCCAGTCCGAGGTCCAGGCGGTGCTCGCCGACGCGCACCGCGTGATCGATCCCTACGAGAGCTGGCTCTACGATGACGGCGCCTTGCCGACGGGTGACCTTACGGTTTACAAGGGCCACGACCTTGCTGACGCAGTGGGTGTGCGCACCACGCTTGACGAGTCCTATCTGTACTACATCGGTACCGTGGATGACGACGGCAACGTGCAGGTCGAGACCATGAAGACCTATAACGTGGAGTCCTCTGACGCGTTTGTCTACAAGTTGACCCGCGCGGACGGTGCCAGCATGTCCATCACGAGTTGGGATGAGAAGAACGGCCAGCGTGTCGAGGTCATCTATACCATCGCAAGCGACCAGGTTGACGCCGTGGTGGGGTTCAAGGACCTGTGGAGCGAGTGGGCGCTGATTATGTACGCCGTGGTTGACGGCACTGTCCAAGGAGATGCCGCGGTCACTGCGCAGATGACGGGTCAGGCGGACGGCGACGTGACCATGACGGCACAGGGTCCCGTCGGCACTGTCGGTAGCATGGCCGGAGGAACCGTGAGAGACACCGGCATCGCGTTCTCAATCAAGAAGGCGCTCGGTATCGAAAACTTCGACCTCACCAATATCGCTCAGGGTCGTGCGGCGGTTGACGAAACCAACTTCAACAACCTGGAAAAGCTGACGGAAAAGGGGAACCTGGGCGGCGCGAAGGCCAAGGTAGCGGTTCAGACCGCCACGGTGGGCGTCGAGAACATGGGTGTGGACATTGCAGTTGCCGAGGTATCTGGCGTCAGCGGCATGAAGACGCTGGGAGACGTTGGAAAGGTCGCCGTCGGTGCGGCCGCTTCACCGGCAACCCAGGGATTCCAGGAGTGGTTGACTGGTCAGCTTGAAGACATATGCAACGGAATCTCGGGTAAGGAGACTCCGCGCATCTACGAGTGGTATTGGCGCGAGAAGTGGAAGGAAGAACGCGGGCAGTTTAGCAACCTGTGGTTCTTCAGGCACATTGCAAACAAAAAGCTCACCAACAAGATGCATAGACGGTTCATGCGCACCGAGAAGGACTACCTCAAGAAGAACTCTAAGCAGAACAAGGTGACGCACGACCCATCGGGCATCGTGTATGAGGCAGTGCTCTCCAACCCGGTTGAGGGTGCGACGGTCAAGCTCTACACCTACAACCCGGCGGCAGCCGCCGCGGGCATGGACGCGGCCCAGTTTGTCGACTCCTCGCAGTTTGGTATCGAGGAGAATCCGCAGACCACTGGCGCCGATGGCCGCTACCAGTGGTTCGTGCCTGAGGGCTTCTGGCAGGTGCAGGTAAGCAAGCGAGGCTACGAGAACTTCAGCACTGGTGACTGGGGTCATCAGGAGGAGTGGCCCACGTATGACAGCAACTACGAGCCCGTGGTGGACGGCAGCGGCAACCCCGTGATGGAGACCGTTTGGGTCGGCGACTATGGCATTGGTGCCACGAAGGACTTTGACGGCGACGGCGTGGATGATGCCGAGAGCTACTGGATGCCCGTGCTTCCGATTCAGTTGGACGTCAACATCGGCCTCGTGAGCTACGACGCTCCCGAGATTGCCTCTGTTGAGGCCGACCGGACTGGCGTGACGGTCACCTTCTCCAAGTATCTGAAGGCAGAAGGCGTGACGGCCGACCTGTTCTCGATCAATGGCGCAGCACCTGCGACGTTCGAGGCAGTGGATGCCGAGCTGGCTGGCAACGGCTCTGGCGAGATACTGGCGCGCATCTTCCGCCTTGGCTACGCGGAAGCGCTGACCGTGGGTGACCACGACCTCTCTGTTGGGTTTGCGAACGGCGCCGGTGCCGCGGTAAGCTACGCGGGCGTTGCCGCTGAGGATAGCGCATCGGTGAATTGCACGGCGCATGTGGAGGCCGTCAACATCAAGAACGCGACGGTGGCCACGATTGCGTCCAAGGCCTACACCGGTAGCGCCTACAAACCTACCCCCAAGGTCACGTACCAGGGGGAGACGCTGGTCAACGGCACCGACTACACGGTTTCGTACAAGAACAACGTGAAGGCCGGCACCGCGACGCTGACGCTGACAGGCATCGGCAACTTTACGGGGTCGAAGGCCGTGAACTACACGATCAGCAAGGCGTCGCTCTCCAAGGCCACGGTCACGGTGAAGGCACAGTACTACACCGGCAAGGCCCTGAAGCCGGCCCCCGTGGTGAAGGTCGGCACGAGGACGCTGAAGAGCGGCACCGACTACACGCTGGCGTACAAGAACAACACCAAGGTCGGCACCGCGACGGTGACGGTGAAGGGCAGACCTTCAAGATCACGAAGCCGTCCGTGGCGAAGGCCACCGTCTCCAAGGTCGCGAACCAGAAGTACGACGGCAAGGCCAAGACGCCCAGGCCGACCGTGAAGGTGGGCGGGAAGACCCTCAAGCTGAACACGGACTATACGCTGACCTACAAGAACAACGTGAAGGCCGGGACCGCTACGGTGACCATCAAGGGCAAGGGCAGCTATGCGGGCTCCAAGAGCGTGACCTTCAAGATCGTGGCCATGGCGGGCACCTGGAAGGGGTCCGGCTCCAAGTGGTGGTACCAGTGGAAGGACGGCAAGTATCCCACGTCGGTCTTCCTGGACATCTCGGGCAAGACGTACTACTTCAACGCGAGCGGCTACTGCGTCTACGGCTGGCAGAAGATCGGCGGCAAGGACTACTACTTCGAGTCCTCGGGCGCGATGGCCAAGTCGAAGTGGGTGGGCAACTACTACCTGAAGGCCGACGGAACGATGGCCAGGAACGAGTGGGTCGACGGCGGGAAGTACCACGTCGACAAGAACGGCAAGTACGACAAGAAGCGCTAGCCTAGCCAGCGCGAGTTGACCTAGGGAGGCCCCCGTACGTCAACATTGGCAAGCTCCAAATGCCAATGTTGACGTGCAGGGGCCTCCCTAGGTCAACTCGCGCTGTTCTCCTACAACTTCGCAACCGACTTGTCGGCTAGGGCCGTCATGCGCTTTACGTGCTGAAACGGCTCATACAAATCCTCCCCATTCACGAACAGAACAAGGTAAACCGCGGCCACATCATCCTTTTGGGTGATGTGCCAAATGGGTGTATGTGCCAACGTTTCTATCATGTCGGTTTCTGTCTCGCAGCGAGGGAGGGGCAATGGCGTACGTGGCAGCGGCCACAGAAGTTGGTTCGCGCAAACGGGTCAACGAGGACTCGTGCTGCATCAAGGTCGCCCAGACCTCGCTCGGCGAAGTCGTCATGGCGCTGGTGTGCGACGGTGTCGGAGGCCTCTCTGCGGGCAACCTTGCGAGCGCCACAGTCGTCAATCGCTTCTCTCAGTGGTTTGAGCAGGAGCTTCCCATGCTGATGGAAGGCATGGTCGCTGACGGCTCATTTGACTTCCAGACGGTCAAAGCCGTGTGGGGCGCGCTCCTACAGACGCAAAACGAGCTCATTCGAACCCATGGCACCAAAACTGGCACGCGTCTGGGCACGACGTTCACGGGCGTTATCGTCTGTGGCAGCCGCTACCTGGTGGGCCATGTGGGCGATTGTCGTGCATACCAGCTGGACAAGGCATCCTTCAGGCAGATTACCGAGGACCAGACCGAGGTGGCTCGCAAGCTTGCTGCCGGGGAGATCACGGCCGAAGAGGCTCGCCGCATGCCGAAGAACGTGATTCTGCAGGCTGTGGGCAGTGGTCGTGTTCTCGTTCCCGCCTTCTATGAGGGGGCGTGCGGTCCCAACGAGCTGTTTGTGATTTGCTGCGACGGCGCCTATCACCGTGCGGAGAACGAGGGCATACGGCAGATATTCCAGCGCGCATGCTTCACGGATGAGCAGTCGCTTGGCAAGGCATGCCACGACCTGCTGGACTATGACCTGCAGATGGGCGAGAAGGACAACCTGACGGTGGTGTGCTTCTCGTCGATGGCAACTGACGATGTCGTTATGATGCAGGCGCCGGTGGCGCTTCCTGTTGAGGATGACCTGCCAACTATGGTTGAGGCTGAGGAGGACGACCTCCCGACGATGGTCGAGTCCGACGAGGATGACCTCCCGACTATGGTGGAGTCTGACGAAGACGATCTCCCGACGATGGTCGAAGGCGACAAGTCCGACGAGGACGATTTGCCCACTGTGGTTGAGCCCGACGACACCGACGAGGATGACCTCCCCACTATGGTGGAGTCCACAGAGTCTGACGAAGATGATCTCCCGACCATGGTGGAGGCTGTCGACACCGACGAGGACGATTTGCCGACGATGGTTGAGTCTGACGAGGATGACCTCCCCACTATGGTGGAGACGGATGATTCCGACGAGGACGACCTCCCGACCATGGTCGAGCCCGACGCCAGCGACGAAGATGACCTTCCCACGATGGTGGAAGGGGCTGATGCGTAGTGGCAGAAGCGGGCATCGGTCGCGTCGTCGACAACAAATACGAGATCATTGCCGCCATCGGCAAGGGCGGCATGTCAAACGTCTGGTTGGGTCGCGACCGTCGCCTGGACAAGCTCTGGGCTATCAAGGAGATCAAGCCCAACGTCGCCGGCCGCCAAGGCGCCGCCAACCGCCAGGCCATCATCGACGAGGCCAACTTCATGAAGCGCCTCGACCACCCCGCCATCCCGCGCGTCGTGGACATCATCGACACGGGAAGCTCCATCTTCGTTGTCATGGACTACGTGAACGGCACCGCGCTCTCCAAGGTGCTGCGGCAACAGGGCGAGCCGTTCGAGCAGGAAGAGGTCATCGACTGGGGTATCCAGCTCTGCGACGTCCTCGGCTACCTGCACACCATTCATCCGCCCGCGGGCTATCCGGTGGTCTACCGCGACCTCAAGCCCTCAAACGTGATGCTGCGCGATGACGGCTCGGTCAAGCTCATCGACTTCGGCATCTCCATGGAGCTTCTTCCGACGGGCCCCAGCGATGACCGCGTTATCGGCACGGTCGGCTACGGCGCCCCGGAGCAGGTTGACGCCGACGTCCATAAGACCACGCCGGTGGACACCCGCGCGGACATCTACGCACTGGGCACCACCCTGTATTCGCTGGTGACGGGCCATGTGCCGCGTATGGTGCGCGACGAGAGCGGCCGTACGGTGGTTGACTTTACCCTGCGCCCCATCCGTGACTGGAACCCGCAGCTCTCCGACGGCCTGCAGGCCATCATCGAGCGCGCGACCCAGTTTGAGCCCAACAATCGATACCAGACCATTGACGAGATGCGCTACGACCTTGAGCACTATCAGGAGCTCACGGCCGAGTATCGCGCGGCGCAGCGTGCAAAGGTCAATGGCTTCTGGATGCGCGTGCGCGTGGCTGTTGCTGCGACCGTGGTGGGCATCGCGTGTCTGATCGGAAGCAACGTGGTGCGCAACTCAAGCTATGACACGCTGCTTCACGAGGCATCGCTTGCCAGCACTGAGGAGCGCGATGTCGAGGTGACGCCCAACGCCGACGGCACGGGCTACACACGCACCGCAAACGCCTCGGAGGCCGAGGACGACCTTCTGGCGGCAATCGAGCTCAACCCTACGGGCATCGAGCCCTATCAGCAGCTCCTGCAGGTCTATCAGGCAGACCGCGTCTTCACTCCCACTGAGTCACGGCGTTGGCTGGAACTCTGGCAGCGCCATGGCCGCGACATCTCAAGTGACCCGCAGTACGGACGCCTGTGCTTTGATGCGGGCATCCTCTACCTCTGCTATTACGACTACTTGGGCCTCAAGGACGTGCAGGTAGACGCCGCTGCGGGCGTCGTGGTGGCGTCTGGTCAGGGGGCCATCCAGAACGCGTCACGCTCCACCGAATGGTTTGCCCGCGCCAAGAGGGCCGCTCTGGCAGACCCGAACAACCACGCTGGGCTGCAGGTGGACGACACCTTGGATGAGCTGGCCGCGCTTGACGTGTACGAGACGATTGGCGCCTTCTACGACGAGTTCACCACGGCTGGCTTCGAGGGGCGCGACGTCACGGAGGCGAGCGCTTCGTTCTGGGAGAGCCTCTGGACCGCCATCATCGGCGATGGGCAGGACGGTCCGGTGGTGCTGCAGTCCTCAAAGATGGTGCAGCTCCGTCTGTATGAGGTGGCCTTTGAATCCATCAGTTCGCCCACGTATCTGGCCGCGTTCCGTCAGGCGGGCGTGAGCGCGCAGGACGTCACCACCTTGCTGCAGACGATTCACGACCGCATGGATGAGGCTGACTTCCGCAACTACGTCGAGACGAACCCCGCCGCCACGCAGGCACTCTTTGACCTGGTAATGGATGGCTACGAGGACGCCCTCGCCAACGTGGGGCGTACCTACAACAGCCCGACCTCGCGCGTGCGCGGTACTTCCGGGGAGGGTGGTGAGTAGCATGACGCCACAGCTGATTCTGCGCATCGTAGGAATAGCCGCACTGGTCGTGTCAGTGCTCTTCACGGCGCTTGCGGTGCACTACTACCTCACCAACCACATCCGCGCCGTCATGGATGACCTGAGCGGAAAGGCTCGTGCCCAGAGCGTGGCCTCGACGCGCGCGCAGGTCGTCTGGGAGGGACGCCGCGGGCAGACGTCGCGCAGGCAGACGAGCGCTCCGAAGAGGGAAGCGGTCGTTACCCAAGGCACCGTTACCCCAGCGCAGACGCCTATGCCCGAAATGCCGCAGGTACCAGCACCCGCCTTTGACGACGAGGACGAGCTGGGCACCGTGGTGGTCGAGGCCGACTTCACCACATCACCGGTAGCCGCGGGGCAAGTGGCCACAACAACATCTCCGAGCGATGGCGCGCCAAGTGCCGTCGCGTTCCGCGTGGTAAAGAGCATCGTTCTCTGCGATTCGAACCAAATAATCGCAGCTGAAGAGGGGGTTAACGCATGAGGCGAACCACTCATATGAGACGTGAGCTGTTGAGGAAGGGTGCTCAGGCGACGATGGGCCAGCGTGCGCTGTGCATGCTGCTGTCCGCCGCGCTTGCGTTCTCGTCAATGCCGTCTACAGCCCTGCGTGCCATTGCAGAGGAGCAAGACTCCACTGTCGCGGCGACCGACGCTGACCTCAATGAAGACACGGGGCTTGAGCAGGAATCTTCTGAGGTGGAGCCTGGTGAAGGCGCCTCGACAGACCTCGAGGACCCGACCACCGAGCCGACTGGTGAGGACATTGACCCCAATGTCGAGCCCGAACCTACGGCCGAGCCAGAGCCGCAGCAGGAGCCTGAGCTTGATGACGAGCCGACGGTGGACTCGGACGTGCAGCCTGCAGAGCCCACGACTGAGTCCGAAGACGTTACCGAAACGTCGACAGAGCAGCAGTCCGAGGTGCAGCCCGTCGAAGGAACCACGGTCACAGTGGGTATTGAAGCCAGCCAAGGCATTGTTCCCGCTACCGATTCGGTCACCTTGACTGCGGTCGGTCCGGATGGCACCACGCTTGAGGATGGATCATACCTGACACCCAACGTCCTGCTAAAGGTTATGGGAAGTAACATCTCCGGTAGCGAGCTACCCACGGTCACGCTTACCTACAAAGACATACGAGACAAGACTCATACCAAGTCGTACGTGCTTAGCAATGACGATGCCGAGAATCAGCAGTGGGTGGACGGAGGCGGCGTTTACGTGGCGACCGTGCACGTTGATACACCGGGCACCTATGTGAGCGCATCTATTTCAGGCGGATCCTGCTTCTATGACGGGGCATACGTAGAACTCAAGGGCTCTACCGACTTCAGCCCTCAATTTAGGGTCGCCGGTGTCGAGCTGGCTGAAATCATCATGCTTGATAAGAACGGCGATAAAATCGTCGATGATAGCGATCAAGTCATCAACCTCCTTGATGCGACGTCAAAGACGGTCATTGATCCAGAGATTATTCAGGTGAGGTTGACCGGAAAGGTCGATGTTACACGCTCGCTGGTGGAGCTGATTGACTATGCGGGCACCATTGTCGAGCCTTGCATCTTCGAGGAGGATTCTGAGAACCCGGGCACCTACATCGCCAAGATTAGGGGATACGTTGATTCTGCCACCGTCAAAGAGCTTCAGGACGGCTACTACGCCATCCAGGTGTTTGCCGAGGACGAGTATGGCAACCAGCTCACGGACGACGAGGGCAACAGCTATGCGCTCCTCTTTGGTAAGAACGAGGAACAGACGGATGGCACCAAGCTGACGGTTCCTGACGGCAGCCTTCTGGTTGACCGCAAGTCGCCTGAACTCGTCCTTAACTATCCTCATGACAAAGCCGCAGACATCTATACACCCGAAACATCGGATGAGATATCCGCGAGGGTCGCCGCCGTTCCTGAAGGAATCGACTTCTTCAATACCACCACGGTCGTCGAGGTCGAGATTGCGGACTTCAATCTCGACGATGCCAACACGACGATTTTCGGGGTGCCCCTTTCGCAGATTATGGCGAGTCCGTCTACGGCAATCGAGGGTATCCCCTGCGAAGTCATTACGAGCACTGCCTCAAATGGCGAGCCGGAGATTAAAATCAGTGCCTCTTGCGGAGACGGCGTATATGACGTGACGGAATTCGTCTCAGCAGTGGATACCGTCAAGGGCCATGAAGCCTCAACTTTTGACAAGTTTGGCTTCGATGGAAAGCCGCTCGACATTACGCACTTTATTGTCGACCTCTCCTCGCCGCAGGTAACGCAAGCTTCCATTGGCTTCCCGCCGCCTGACCTCGGCACCGATGCCAATGGCGACCCCATTGTGAACGGCGCTGATAACAACGGCAACGTTGTGTGGTTTGTCTACGCCGAACGCGGTTTTGATCCTACGAGTATCGCCATTACGGTGAACGAGCCCCACGGCATCCGCTCAATCGAACTGCTTGATGCCAGCAAGACATACGTGAGTCACATCGGTGGTTTTGAGAGCGAACTTCTGGCGGGCAACGAAGGCCTCACTGATGCGGCTCACGGGGGGACCTACAACTTGACTCTTATCGACCATCTGGTCGATGGGCTCGACTACCCTGATGACGTGTGTTTTGTTATTACTGACTTTGCCGGTAACCAGTACTTCTGGTCCATGAACCAGACAGGGCAGCAGGGTACTGTTGAGAATCCCATTACCAACCCCACGACCAACACCGATCTTTGGTATGACCTCAACGGTGATACGTTCTACATGCACCACCCGACGCTCCTTGTACCCGACGAGACGGCTCCGATTGTTTTTGTGACAGCCCCTGCGGATAGGACCGATACAGCTGATCCACTCTATGTTCGCGTCTTTGACGGCAATCAGACGCTCTCGCTCGTCGTGACCGAACTCAACCTGAAGTATCTAAGAGGGTTTGTAGGCGGAGATGCATTTTACGATCCACATGGCTTCATCACGGGGACCTACTCAGGACTTAATCCCGACTGCCCTGTGATCACCTATACGTTTACGCCGGGGTTCGATGGTGCCACGCCGGTTGTGAGAACGGTTACCGTATCCGACCTGCTTCCCGTTGAAGGAAAGTCCAATCAATTCACGTGGTCGACCACGTTTGGTGAAGATGGCGATTATGAGTTTGATCCCATCGAGATTTACGACGTGGCGCGGAATAAATCCAACACGGAGAACGTAGAGAAGTTCACGATTGACGCAACCGCTCCGGTGATTGACGTAATCTACGACAACGATAGCGCGAGTACGGGCGTGTTCTATGACGCATCGCGCACGGCTACTATCACTGTGACCGAGCACAACTTCGACCCTGATCTTTTTGATGTCGTCGTGAGCGCCAATGGTGGCAAACAGGGCATGGCGACTCCGACAACGTCCCCGTGGACCGACAGTGGCGACAAGCACACCTGCACGGTTTCATTTAGTGAGGACGGAGTGTATGCGCTCGGCGTATACGGTGAGGATATGGCGGGCAATGCTGCGAGTCCCTACGATTCGGGCACCTTCATCATCGATACCGAAGCCCCTCTCATTGCCGAGTACCATGCGAACGGCGTGGCTCCTGCAAGCACGTTCGATGCTGACGCTCCCGTGGTCGAGCTTCCTGCGTCCACGGGAACCTACGATGACGGCTCCGGCACCGTCTACTATTACAGCCACGCCATCAACGTTGATGCGAGGATTCAAGACCGAACCTTCGATGATAAAGGCACTGAAATCCTCGTTACCAAGGATGGCGTTGAGACCGCTCTCGAAAACTCATGGACTCGTGAGCCCAACGAGGTAGGCCCCAACGGATATGAGCTTTATGGGATGACGGTTCCCTACGCTGAGGATGGAGCGTACTGCGCACCGCACGTAGTTTCATCCGATAAGGCGGGGAACACATCGAACAATAAGGCCGATGCCGAGGCTATGCGCTTCGTTATTGACCTGAAGGCCCCGACCATCACGGTTGCTGTAGACCATGACCCGTCTGCTCAGGGTACCAGCGGCTCCTCTGACCCGTACAACTTCTATAACCAGGCCACGAAGATGACCTTCACGGTGTCGGATGAGCATCTGCTGCGAAGCGCGAAGCTTGACGACCCCAGTGGCCAGTACACCATCAGCGCCTCTGAGGCCTCCGCAGAGGGCAAGGGCCAGGTCGTGCTGACGGCGAGCCTGAAGGATGGCACGGCGGCACAGGACGCCGAGTATCAGCGCGACATCGTGCTGACGGCCGTTGACCTTGCGGGGAACATTCGCACGTGGACCATCGACCACGAGGGCACTGTGGTGCTCGATAAGGTCTCGAGTAGCTCCGAAAATGCAGCCATCAACGGCGGCTCTGAGCATCCTCAGGCGCTCATCCAGGACACCGTGGCTCCGGTTGTGGCGCTCTCGGGTGTCACTGCGGGCACGTACTACAACACGGCCCAGACGGTCGAAGCAACGGTCGAGGAGCTGAACCTCGACTACCTGCAGACCTTCGACGGCGGCCGAGGCATTGTCACGGTGACCTCGTATGAGGGCAACGCCGGGCGCGCGCGGTCGACCTCGACCGTCACTGCCAATGACTTCTCGGGTTCAAAGCCCAGCTACAGCTACTCGCAGAGCTTCAGCACTGATGGCCACTACGAGCTCACTGCCCAGTTTGAGGATTACGCGGGCAACCTCTCCAACCAGGCCAGCATTGGTGAGTTCACCATCGACATGACTAACCCCACGATCGACGTTACCTGGGATAACGAGGACGTTCGCAACGAGAAGTACTACAAGGCCACGCGTACGGCGACCATCACCGTGACCGAGCACAACTTTGATCCGAGCCTCTTCAACGTTGACACTACCGGCAGCATGAGCGGCTGGTCGGACAACGGGGACACGCACACGTGCACCGTCTTCTTTGACGAGGGCAGCGCCCATACGCTGGCGATAAGTGGCGCAGACCTTGCGGGCAACGATGCCGGCGTGTTCAGTGAGCCTGAGTTTGTCGTTGACCTGACAGAGCCTGAGGTCGAGATTGCCGGCACCGCGCAGCGCCTGGGCTATCTTGCAGACGACGCTAACGGCGGCCTAGTCAATGCCTACCACGGCGACCTTGAAGACAAGAGTGCCTACAACGGCGTGGTCGTGCCGGTTATCACCTACACCGACAACGAGCCCCTGAGCAGCGCCGACTTGACCTACACCGTGTCGGGCACCAAGCATGGCGAGGAGGTCGAGCTTGATGCCGTTACCTCTGACGAGTCTAAGGAGATGACCACAGCTTTCCGCGACCTGGGCTATGTGGGTCCGGACAGCGGCGACGGATCCAACTGGGAAGACTTCTACGTCGACGACTACGCCGTGGACGCCGATGACATCTACACCATCAAGGCGACCATGACTGACCAAGCCGGCAACGAGGCCGAGGCGGAGATCACGTTCTCGGTCAATCGCTACGGCTCAAACTACGTGGTTGACCTGCAGGACCTTGATGCAGACGAGAAGGCTGAGTACGAGGCCTCTGGCATGCTGTGGGAGGCGCCCACCATCGTGGTGCGTGAGGTCAACGTGTCTGGCGTCGCGAGTCAGGCTGACCACCACGTGCAAAAGGAGTTCGCCAACGTCACCACGGCCATCGCACAAGGTGGCGGAAACGGAGCAGGCTACAGCCTCGAGTCCATCGAAGGCGCGAGTCAGGAGAATGGCTGGAGCGAATACGTTTACACCATCCGCAGCGCCAACTTTGGCGAGGGCTCCGATTCTGACAACAACGATCGCGGGCAGGGCCAGTATCGCGTCAACGTGATGAGTGACGACCGCTCAAGCAACGCCAACAGCACGGCGGCGTACTGGGGCTCCGACCACGCGCGCACCAAGGCAACTGCAGCTGGTGCTACCACCCAGTTTGTCCTTGACGAGGTGGCGCCGGTCATCGATGACTTGAACCTGCCGGAGCATATCTCGGCAGGCGAGTCGTATGAGGCTTCCTTCCACGTGACCGACGACATCACCTCGGGTGACGTCGTGCGCGTGTACCTGGATGGCAAAGAGCTGGACGCCGCTGCGGTGAGTGGTCCCAAGAGCGGTGTGGGCACCTTCACCTTCAATATCCCGGCCAAGGCGTTTAACTGGGGCCGGTCCGTGCGCATTGTGGTCACTGACTATGCAGGGCGTACGGATGAGGCAACAAATGGCACGTGGATATGGCAGTCGAGCTTCATTCCTGAAGCGATGGCAGGTGTTGGTGTTGTAGCTGCTGCGGTGGCAGGCGTGGTCGCCCTGCGCCGCCGCAAGGCAGCGGCGGAACCCGAGCTACCCGTGTAGGCAAATTGAGCTGGCCCCTTTGAACTGGCGAGGAGGAACCACATGTTGCAGCCGCTGCTCGTCTCGTTGAGGATGGGTAACACCAACTGGAGCTTTGCTGTGGACGGCACCGCCCAGTCCATGGTGTGGATCGGCTTTGCCGACACGGTGGATGCGGATAACGCCATTGCCGTGGCGGTATCGACTGAATCCGAGACGATTCTCCAGCCTCAGCGTGCGTATCACCTCATGAACGCCTCCGACGAAGAGCTGTCTGCCGTTGCATTTGGTGGATCCCAAGCCATGATGGTCTACGTAATGGGGCCTGGGATCGACGGGCGTGCGGTCATCCATGTGCGCCCCATCACCGATGGCATGAAGCGCTACCAGAAATTGGTCTTCACCAAGGATACGCAGCTCACCATCGGCAGCGACTCCAAATGCAGCATCGTGTACGCTAGCCCGCTTGTCTCTGCGCAGCACGTGCAGATGGTCTACCAGGCCGGCACGTTCTACGTCAAGGACATGGACACTGGCAGCGGCACGTTGCTCAATGGCACCTATATGCCACCGCTGCAGCCTTACGAGTTCAATGTGGGCGACGTCCTGCAAATACTTGACCTTACCATCATGGCAGGTAAGGGCTTTCTCTCGCATAACTGTCCCGAGGGCTTTGCGTTACGTGATATCCCCGGCGCGCGCCATATTACGCATGAGATTCTTCGTAACCAGTTCCAGGTGTCTGAGCACGGGAACGATGACTTGCCGCTGTTTTATCCAGCGCCGCGCCTCTCGCGTACCGTCACGACCTATGAGCTTACGGTCGATGACCCACCCCAGAAGAAGGAGACAGAAGAGCAGTCAGCGCTCATGGCGCTCGGACCTTCGCTCTTTATGGGCATGTCATCCATCGTTACCGCCGGAAACTCAATCACACAGGCCCTAAACGGTGGAAACCCGGCTCAGGCCATCCCATCTGCGCTCACCGCGTTTTCGATGCTGGGTGGCTCGCTTATCTGGCCTAGCATCTCACGCAAGCATAAGCAGAAGAGCGAACAGCGCACCGAAGAGCGTCGTCAGCGTCGCTACGTTGACTATCTCGATGGCATCGAGAACAAGCTACTCGACGAGGCGCGTGACCAAGGCATGATCTTGCGCGAGAATCGCCTGCCCATGGACGAGATCGTCGAGCGTGCGCACAACCTCTCACCGTTCATGATGAACCGCATGGACACGCACGCCGACTTCATGGATTTGCGCGTAGGCGTAGGCGACATGCTGCTCGATGCCAATATCAAGTGGCCGCAGCATCGTTTCTCGTTGACCGATGACCCGTTGCTTACCAAAGTCGAGGATCTTGCGGCAAACCCGCCACATCTGAAAGATGTGCCTTTGGCCTTCAATCCGGTGGAGCATTTCGTAACCGGCATCGTGGGCGATGCAACCCTCGCCTGGGCGTTTACGCGCGGCCTCATCATGCAGATCTGCTCCTACTACAGCTATCAGGATGTGAAGGTAATCCTGGTTGGTTCTGACAGCAACCGGTCCGAGTGGGGATTCCTCACGTCGTTGCCGCACTTCTATGACGATGCGGGGGTGAAGCGCCTGCTTGCGCTGACACTTGACGGCATGATTGAGCTGAACCAGCTGCTCGCGGCCGAGGTTGAACAGAGAGCGAAGAAGGGAAACGACAGCAGCGCAGCCAAACAGGGCGCCTACTATGTGATCGTCTGTGCCAACAAGGAGCTCGCAGAGCGTATGGACGCCTTGCACGCCATTGCCGAGCTCGAGAAGAATGCGGGCTTCTCGTTGCTGTACCTCTCGGAGAGCTTGCATGCGTTGCCTCGCGAATGCACTTACATCATCGATCTTGCCCGTGAGACCGACCGCTACTTCACCTCGCAGGCACAGCGGCATGCCACCACGCGCAGCGCTTGCATGTTCGAGCAGGGCGATGTGACGGGCACCATGCTCGACTTCGATCCCGACATCATGGTCTCGGCCCCCAACGCCAAGACTTTTGCGCTTGATCTGGCGCGCGTGAGACTGGACGTGGCTTCTGAGCGCTCGCAGATGCCGACCTCTTGTGGCTTCCTTGAGACGTTCCGCGTGGGTAACGTGGCACACCTCAACATTGCGCAGCGCTGGGCTGAGAATGACGCTTCACGCTCGCTCGCGACACCGCTCGGCTTCGACGAGATGGGCGAGCATGCCCTGCTCAACCTGCACGAGAACATCCACGGTCCGCATGGCCTCATCGCTGGCACCACCGGCTCGGGCAAGTCCGAGTTCATCATCACCTACATCCTGTCCATGTGCGTGAACTACGCGCCGGACGAGGCGGCCTTCGTGCTCATTGACTACAAGGGCGGTGGCCTGGCGGGCGCCTTCGAGAACGAACGCTACCACCTGCCGCACCTGGCGGGCACTATCACCAATCTCGATGGCGGCGCCATTCAGCGCTCCCTGGTCTCCATCCAGTCGGAGCTCAAGCGTCGTCAGGACATGTTCAACAAGGCGCGCGACATCACGGGCGAGTCCACGGTGGACATCTACAAGTACATCTCGTACTACCGGCAAGGCGTGCTCAAGGAGCCGCTTCCGCACCTCTTCGTCATTGCTGACGAGTTTGCAGAGCTCAAGCAGCAGGAGCCCGAGTTCATGGACGAGCTCGTCTCTGCGGCGCGTATCGGCCGCTCGCTGGGTGTGCACCTCATCCTGGCCACGCAGCGCCCAACGGGCGTCGTCAACGATCAGATTCAGGCTAACTCAAAGTTCAAGATCTGCCTGAAGGTGGCCGACGCGGGCGACTCCAAAGAGATGATCCGCCGCCCCGATGCCGCCGAAATCAAGCGTCCTGGTCAGTTCTACATGCTCGTAGGCTACAACGAGAGCTTCAGTGGCGGCCAGGCTGCCTATGCCGGATCTAAGTACGTGGAGAAGGCCCAATTCGAACCCAAGACTGACAATGCCGTGGACCTCATCGACAGTGAGGGCTCAGTCATTACGACCCTCCGCCCCACGGTGGCCTCCAAGAAGAGCGACAAGAGCGAGCTCAACGCCGTACTCGAACAGCTCATCAAGACAGCCGATGGCCTCGGCAAACACGCCCAACGCCTGTGGCTTGAACCGCTGCCCACGCGCCACACCTTCCAGCAGCTCTTGAACAAGTATGGCGAGCCGAGTCGCGAAGGCCTCACTTTCGTTCTGGGCGAGGTGGACGATCCCATGTGCCAGAAGCAGTTCAGGCGCGAGGTCAACCTAGTGGACACTGGCAACATCATGTTTTACGGTATGCAGACTTCTGGCGTGGGCGAGCTGGTCTCGTCCATCTGCTATGACCTTTCCTGCCGCTACAGCCCCACTGACTACTGGTTCTATGGCGTTGACCTCGGTGCTGGAGCCATCGCACAGCTGCGGGCGCTTCCGCAGTGCGGTGGCGTGTGCGTAGCGGGCGAGGACGAGCGCATAGAGAACCTCTTCAAGCTGCTGAGCCGTACGGTCGAGGATCGCAAGCAGATTGTGGCGCAGCATCGCTCGGTGGCTGGTTACAACAAGTGGGCGGCGACCAACGGTGCGGAGTCGATGGCGCGCATCGTGGTGGCCATCGATAACCTGGCCTCGTTCCGCGAGCGCTACGACAAGCTCTTTGACCGCCTGATCAGCCTCACCATGGACGGCCCGATGTGTGGCGTGTACTTCCTCATGACGAGCGCCAACTCCAACACCGCTGGCATGAAGCTCAAGCAGAACTGCGCTATGGACGTGGTCCTGGCTATGAGCGATATGAGCGATGTTACCTACATCCTCACCAATGCGCGCCAAGCTCCTACGCCCGCCAACGCTGGGCGCGGCCTCATCAACATTGACAAGGAGGCCTTCGCGTTCCAAGGCTGCTCCATTGCCATGGATCCAGAGGAGGAGCCTGCCGTCATCGAACGCTTGGCCAAGGCGGCCTGTGCGGCCACGCCCGTTCGCGCTCGCACGATTCCCGTGCTCCCGCTGCACGTCACGGCGTCCGACATGGGCAGGCTGCCCGAGCATACGGTGCCCGTGGGCTTTTCCAAGCAGGGCGTGGAACCCTACTACTTCAACACTACCAAGTACGCCTACATGTTGGTGGTTGGTGAAGATGCAGACGTGCTGGGCAGCTACTTCCGTGGCATGCGCGAGACCTTTGTCGCTAACGGGGCCGAGTATCGTTTCATCGATGAGGCGGGGCTTCTGGGCGTGGCGGACGATCCGTGGGTTCTCACCAAGGCTGAGGACACGGAGGCTTTCATCAGAAGCCTACCCTCCAAACCAAAACAGGCAGAGTACTACGTCTTCACCAACATGATCAAGACGCTCTCGGGCCTGTCTCCCACGGGGCAGGCATGGCTCACGGACCTTTTGGTCAACGAGCGCACCAAGCACAAGGTGGTTATGGTCGCGGGCATTGAAGCCATGCGCACCAAGGGCTACGTGGAGCAGTGGTACATGTTCTTCAAGCAGACCGGCAATGGCCTGTGGATCGGCAGCGGGTTTGGCAACCAGATGATCTTCTCTTACGGGCGCACCCTGCCCGAATACAACGCACCCGCAGCGCCCACCGACGGCTTCGTGGCCATGAAGAACCAGATCACCAGCGTCCGCGTGGTGGAACCGGCATCAGCAGCACAGGCAACGACGGGCACAGGCGCGTAGCCTTACGCGAGAGAGGAGTACGTGATGAGCAATCCCCTAAGAGTCAACATCAACCAGATGAGGAAGGCGCTTGCAACCATCGAAGACGGGTATGCAACGGTCGAGATGCTCATGAAGCAGTCGACCGACCAAGTGGACACGCTGATTGGCCCAACCAAGTGGCAGGGAAAAGATGCTACCCAGTTCGCTGCGGACTACGACGACTTCAAGAAGGGCGTGTACGAGGCGAACAAGCAGCTCAAGGTCGTCGCCGAGAATCTCGCTGGCGCGGTCAGCACCTACGAGAACATGATCTCCGCCATAGAGTCAATCATTGCTGGCAAGTAGCTATAACAACACGTTGAAGGGGTGAGTACTATGGCAGAACCCGAAATTGTATCGGATGAAACGATTTCAACAGTCGATACGTTTGCAATGAGTCGGTGCTATGAGTTTCTGGCGAACAGGGCAACTGACCTCGACACTACAGCCTCAAGCTTTGAGAAGACGTTCGGGAGTTTGACAAGTGCATGGAGCAGCCCAGCCGCACAGCCGTTCATGGATGCCTACGCAAGGGTGATCAAGGTGCTCAAGGACCAGCCGGAGATTCTCAGGAAGCTGTCGAGCAACCTCAAGGATACGACGGAACGGCACGGTACCGCCACGAAGAGGGCGGAAAGCATTGCCAGTGAAGTCGAGCTACCGGTCTGGCCCGAAGAGATTGTCTAAGGAACACCCATGGCGTACAAGGTGCTCAATGTCGACTACGAGCAGATGATCAAGCTTCGCGATGCCCTCAGGAATGCCAGCGACCGCTCGGCAGAACTCGTGCAACAGATGATCGACGATGTGGAAGCGCTGAAAGAGGGCTGGAAGGGCCCCAATCACGATGCGTTCGTGAGGTATTTCGAGGAGCGTATCGAACCGCTCAAGTTCTATGGCATCAAGAGTCCGGCCTACTTCACTACGTATGAACCCGACAACTACTTTGGCTGTCAGGCACAGTGGGTCGCCAAGGCCATGGATATCTACTCGTCTCTTGAGGCCGAAATCGATGCGTCGGTCAAGGCGACGCTCTCGCATCACTAGGGAGGTGTGCCATGCCGATTGATGAAGGGACTACCGCAGGCGTGCATCATGAAGTTGGAATACCTTCTTTTGCGGCAAACCCCATCAGCCAGCCTGTAGAGGTCACGGCCGCCGCAGCGTCGACGGCTTCGGCTGCTGCCTCAGTATCGGCAGCGACGATTGGTGGACTTGACCTCGATAGCGCAGCTGTGCTGTCCGGCCACGGAGCTCACCCGGGGTTTGTGAAGGCCAGTGGAGGATCGGGCGACACCGAGCTCATGGTCAACACAACGGTCATCCGCACGAGCGCTGAGCGGGGACGCGCAGCAATCAAGGAGCTTGGTGAAATCATTAGCTCTATGAGGGAAATGGTGGCTGGTTCGGAGTCCTATTGGACGGGGCAAGCGGCAGACCACTTCCGCGAGGCGATTGCAACGGGCATATCCGACTACGAGCGTTGCCTCAACGATGTGTCGGAATACCCGCGCGAACTCATCTCGTACGTCGACGAGTACGAGGGCGTCATCACGAGGACAGAGATGATCGCCAATAGTCTCGAAGACGTCGTTTGGACCGAATCATAGGGGGCGAGCCATGGCACAGCACTCAGTGGCGCAGATTAAGCGCAAGAACGGCTCGACCATCACTATCACGTTTTACGACATGATGAAGGTCAGGGCCAATGAGTGGTACTTCAAGGAGTGCATTCGCAAGGCGGAGCGCCTGATTGGTGACCTCGAGCAGTGGAAAGGCACTGTAGAGCAGCAGATAAAAGAGCTCGTCGGCATGTGGGATGACACGCATACCCGTCCAATCCTCAACGAGATGGCAACCTGCGCAGAGGAACTGGATGAGACTATAAAGAAGTACACAGAGGCGAAAGATGACCTCATCCTTCTCGTGAGGGTGGCAGAAGGGGTGAACGAGTGGCTACAGAACAACCCCGATTACAACCACATCTGGAAAGACGGCGAAGGCAGGTACAAGTACTACTGCAAGAAGACGAAGAACGGCATAGGCCAAACCAAGTTTCACACGAAGACGGTTGAGTTCCGAGAGTAGGGTACGGTGCCGTCTCCGGACGGCAAGCAGTGCAGGGTAACAGCGTTTGGTAAGAAGAAAGGATACAGACATGGCAGACTACTCCATCAACTATAGCGAGGTGTCCAAGCAGCACGGCCAGCTCACCGAGCAGCTAGGCCAGCTCAGCAAGGTCCTCGATGACCTCACGGGTATCCAGGAGAGCATGCTTTCCGCTGCCCAGTGGTCCGCAGAGGACAAGAAGGAGTTCACCGACCGCTTTACGTCGTTCATCGAAGCTGGCCGCAAGCTGCACGAGTCTGGCACCAAGGAGGCTGATGCACTCCAGCAGATCAGCGATGTCTACAAGAACGCCGAACAAGGCTAAGGCACGCGAGGACAGATGAGTCGGCAAAGGGAATAAGGTCCTCCCTTTGCTCCGCAGACGAGCCAGAGCGTTATGACGGCACATGAAGGGAACATCCCTCATCTGCCACACGAAAGGAGAACGAACCATGACTGAGAATGGCGTCACCATCGTCGACTTCGCTGCCATGAGCGAGGCTGTCAATGGCTACAAACAGAAGACCAACACCCTCCAGACCATTATGCAGGCCCTGCAGGGCGTCCAGGCTGCCCTTTCCGCGGCCAACATCTTCACCGGCGGCGCCGCCAGCTCCATGATTGCCACCATTGGTGCCTACATCAAGGCGATTGAGGCCGCCATCAACAGCCTAAACAGTGTCGTGAAGCTGCTTGAGGACAAGCTCACCAAGTACCAAGAAGCAGACAAGAAGGCCGCAGCTGTCGCCGAGTCCATTGAGCTTCCCAGCTGGAGCGAGGTCTAAGCTCCGCAAGAAGGCGGCTTGTTTCAACGACAAGGAAATAGCCTATGGCAACCCTGATGTTCTCATCCTCGAATTCGGCATCCACCGGGTTTCACATCTCCTATGAAGAGGTGAATGACCTCGCGACGGACTACTACACGCTTGCAAAGCAGCTGGGTACCCATCGTGGTTATGGCGAGATCAAAGAGAGGCATGACGAGATCTTTAGTTCCTTCATGTCGGAAGAGTCCCATCCTGCCGTGACTCGGCTGGGCACCCCCTCTCGCATTTCCGCCGCCTACATTGGGGCTATGACTGCAGGAGATACTGCGTGGAGTCTCGGGCATGCTCTCGCGGAGGTGTACAACCAGTGCGTCAAAGCCGAGAGGGCAATCGAGGAAAAAGAGTACAACGCGGCTGGGAGTCTGGCCCAGAGGCCCTCGGGCTTTGAGAACGAGAGCCATGCGGAGAGCTTCTATGAGGCTGCTGCCGCAGCAGAGGCCCAACGCAAAAAGGAAGAGGAAGAGGCGGCCGCAGCCGCAGCAGCTACCGCTGCCGCGGCTGCGGCGGCTGCTGCCGAACAGCAGGCGATAGACGATTACGTTCGTGAGCATTGGCCCGAGCTTTGGGCAGAGATCGAAGAGAAGCGCAAAAGGGCCGAGGAAGACGAGTGGCTCGCGGGAGTCAAGGAGAAAGACCCCGAGCTCTACGAGGCAATCATGGCTGAACGGAAGCGCCAGGAAGAGGCTCGGAAGGCTGCCGAGGAGGCTGAGGCTGCCTTGGCGGCGGAGCTTGCCGCCGCGGGCGAAGAGCTTGGATCTGATTTCGGCTCCTCAAGCCTTGGATCGGATTTTGGCGACTCAAGCTTTGATATGGATGATTCGGGCTTCGGCGGCGGCGGAGGCGGAGGCGGAGGCGGCGGCGACCTCGGCTCGTTTGATGACTGGTCGAACGACCTCCTCTCCGACACCATCGATGGCGAGGAGCTCGGGGCAGCGGGGGAGGCGCTCGACGATATCGCCAGCACCTCGACCGACGCTGCCAGCGCGAGGGGCACCGGTGCCATCGACGATGCGGCCGACCTCGCCTCTGAGGGAGGCTTTTTCGCCCAATACGGCGATCAGCTGGCGTCGTTTGCCCATGCGTACGGCTTGCAGGCGGCTGCGGTCATCGGTGGCGGCGTTGCCCTGTATGCTACGCGGGAGCAGACCACTGAGGCCGTGGCGCACGTAGCCGAGTTTGTTACGACCAAGTGCAAGCCCTTCGCGAGTGACGTGGTCGACCAGGTGAAGGGTGCTGCGAAGAAGACACGTGTCAATCTATCCAACACCAAGAGCAAGATTGTCGGTGTGACGCGTGGCGAGGAGGCAGGTGATCTGATTGGCTGACATGCATGCCATCGGTAGCGTCCTCGAGATTGCGGGAAAACGTTTCGTAGCGGTAGGTCATCGCGTAGCGCGCGATGGAGACCAGATGGGACTGGGCTACCTAGTGGTGCCATATCCCCTTGGCTACGTCACCCCGATGAGCATCTCTCTGGTGCCGGCAAGTGCTGTCTCGTCTGTCGTGCACGAGGGTTACGCAAACGATCAGGGCGCTTCGTACCTCGCGGACTTTGGCAATCTGGTAGATCAGAGCGCGGGTATTCCGGCGAGCGAGTACGAGGCAAGCGCGAAGCTGCTCTCCGACTTCATGCAGAAGGGAGGCGGCAATGGTTGACGCATTTGCCGTTGCGCGCGACATCCTGCCCGTGGGCAGTGTGGTGCGTCTTGAAGGCGCGGATGCGCTCGTCATGGTGATGGGCTTCGAACCTAATCTCGATGGAGACGAGATTGCCGACTACCTGGGCGCCCCGTATCCTATGGGGCTCATCTCGGAGGACACTGCACTCGCGTTCGACTCGTCAGCCGTAGCCGAGGTCTGCCATCGTGGCTTTTGGGATGACGAGGCGGAACGCGGCGTCGCAGCCGTGCGTCGTTTCCACGCAGCTACAACCGATGCCTACAACCGCCTGCGAGAGCTCGCTGATTCCTTGACTCCTGAGCGCTACTACGAGCTGCGCGATTATTACACCTTCGACATGGGAGAGGACGAGCCTGAGCCAGACTTTCTCGATGAGCTTGACCTGCCCGATGAGCCTGAACCCGATTTGCTGGATGGGGAGGGAGGTCTCTCATGAAGAACAAGGTCCTGCTGAACGTGCTCCTTCCCGCCACCCAGCGCACCTACGAGTTCCGCGTGCCACTCGATCTCACAATTGAGGAAGGCGCACGGCTCATGTCACGCATCCTAGCGACGCGCGAGCAAGTTCGCTATGCAGCCACCGAAGACGTGGACCTCATGCTTCTTGCAGGAGAGGGTGAAGGCGCTGTCCTCAACCCGAGGGAGACGTTCAAGTTCTATGTGAGCCACGGGCAGATGATGGACGGATCGCCTGCGGCGTTGATCTAGAGGGATAAGCGAATGAAGACGCAGGTAGCACGCAATTGGAAGTTGGGACGCACCGAGTTGCAGGTGACTCCCCAGCGCGGCGAAACACTCGATGTGAGTGGCGCCAACTGGCTCACGCACGTTAACAGCGCGTACCTGCTACCTGTGGACTATGACCCTGATAAAGCGCGCAGCTCAAAGCTGCAGCTCGCTTATGACATTACGGGCCTCAAGGCCCTCAAACGACGGCTGCCCAAAGTGTGGGACCAGGACGGCTACTACACGGTCCTCGAGGGCATCGAGCGTGTGGCTACCGAGTGCGCATCGGGCACGCGTCTCATTGAGCGCATCCTTTTCGACATTGATCATGTCTACCTGACCGAGCAGGATGAGCCGCGCTTCATCTATGTCCCTCTCGATGGGGTGGCCTACGACGCCACGCAGAACAGCCCGCTTCTGGTGCTTGGAGCGCTCTCGAGCAGGCGTCTGCGCTTTGACTCACAGGCATGCTCCACGATTTCTGAGCGCCTGCGTAAGTTTGTGCTCACGAAGGGGGTCTTCTCGCTGAACGACTTCCGCGGCTTCCTTGATGACGAATTTCCTGAGATCAGGCGCTCTTCAACGCAGAAAACCGCGCTATGGGACACAGACAAGACGCCCTCCGCTGACGCCGACCAGATTGCCTTTATGGATTCGCTCTTCTCGTCATTTGATAATGGGGAGGATGCGTAGTCATGAAGACCAAGTTCATCCGTAACGGCAAGTCAAACCGACGTGAGCTGGTCGTTGCGGTCCAGCGTGGGGAGGCTCTGGACGAGAAGCGCGCCAAGACGCTCGCCGGATGCACCTCAAGCCTCTTGCTGCCATTCTCGTACGAAACCCAGCGTGTGGGCACGATTCTGCACTATGACGTCGAGGGCCTTTGGAGCTTGCGCACGTTTCTCGCCAAGCGCTCTATGGGTACTGACGAGCTGCTGGGGCTTATGCACGCTGTCCAGCATCTGTTTGACCTCTGCGGCGAGCTGCGCCTGCGTGCCGAAGGCCTCATCTTCGACCCCGAATTTGTGTTCGTGAACGCATGCTGTTCTCCGCGTTTCGTGATGGTGCCCCTCGAGGAGCAGCCCTTCACGGAACGAAATAGCCCGCTTGCGTTGCTCAGGGCCATCGGAAATGATGAAGCGCTGCGCTTTACCAGCCCCGATGCTAAAGGCCTCTCACGTCGGCTGGGTTCTTTCGTGGTCGATCAGGCTGATGTCTTTTCTTCCAATGCGTTCAAGCGTTTTGTGGAGGCCGAGGAACATGGAGCCGACGAACCTGCTCAGGTGCCCGAGCCACGTCTCACGGTGACAGAGCCGGAGGAAGGCTCCGCATGGGCGACTGCCGGTGGAGCCAAACCACCCGCATCGGCGAGTAGTGGGACGCTCTTTTGGAGCCCACTTTCGGGACTTGTTGCCGATGAGAACGAAAAGTCCGCTCAGGAGCAAGTCCAGGCCCCTGTGCCTGTTGTCGTGCAGACGCCAGCCCCTGTGGCAGCTCCCGAGCCAAAACCTGTTTTGACGCCGATGCCTGAACGGACATCCACTCCGACGCCAGCGCCAGTATCAGCTTCCGTGCCGATGCCAGTGCCTGTTCCAGCACCTACCCCCGAGAAGAAGGCGTTTCTGGTACGTGTGTCCACGGGCGAGCAGCACAGCATTCCTATCGGTGCCGAGGTCAGAGTGGGGCGCGGCTCGGCATGCGGTATACGCCT
The DNA here is from genome assembly GCA_900314645.1 of uncultured Actinomycetes bacterium. Lineage (GTDB taxonomy): Bacteria > Actinomycetota > Coriobacteriia > Coriobacteriales > Atopobiaceae > UBA1367. The sequence continues at coordinate 65,710 of OMWB01000005.1, read as the reverse complement.
ACTGGGAAACCCCAAGCTCAGTCGCGTGCACGCGTCCGTCGTTTTTGACGGGCAGCAGGTGTTTGTTACCGACCTCGGTGCCGCTAACGGCGTGTGGGTGAACGGTGTGCGCCTTGGTGCGCAACAGACTATGGCAACAGGCTTCGGTCAGCAGTTTCGGCTGGCCGACGAGGTCCTATTTGTACATGCAGTATAGGTTGAGGCGCGTTGTGCGCTCATCAGCTTGAAAGGAGCAAAGATGCCTGATATTCCGACAAAGGACGGCTACTCGATTGACCCCAGTGCAATTGACCTTGCAATCCATAATCTCTCTCAAGCCGAGGAGATGATCTTCAAACTGGTTGACGACATTCGTACCGAGGTCATCGTTGAAGGGCTTAACATCTGGGAAGACCCGTATGGCGAAAAGCTCATAGGAACCATCGATGCCATCACGACCGGTCTCGATCAAACCCTTCAGACGATTCTGAACAATGAGGTTGCCTTGAAGAAGGCGTGCAACGAACTGCTTGCGGGTACCGATAGCCCCTATCGATACAACGAAACCCCCTCGCTTCAGCAGTAGTAGCAAAATCAGACAAACGGAAGGAATCGTGATTGACGATGGCTAAAGAACAAGACTCCGTTACGTATAACTACGACATCTCGTGTGATTACGTTGCCTTAGATGCTATCGCCGACCGCTTCAAGGGGCTGCTCGTCAACATAAATGCAGGTAACCTTGTCAGCTCGGCTGGAACAAATGTTAAAACGGGTGGCAATTGGCAAAGGAAAGACGAGTTCGTAAAAGTATTCCGTGACACTGGCCTACTTATCAATGCGGAGATTGAGAAGCTCGAAAAGCTCGCAGACAGGATGAAGAGGGTCGCCGAGACCATGAGGGATGCCGATGCGACGGTGAATATCAGCGTCTAGCAGATACGAGTAGGTGGTTTCGACGGCTCTGACTCAACTGCACGGAGCATGAAGGCATGCGTGCTTTGCTTGTCGGATGCTGACGCGGCTATACGGACGGGCGGACGGGCTTTTTTTGGTGGGGAGGTGACATGCACCTGAGCAAAGAGACGCGCCAGGCCTACCTTGCCCTGTTGGCTTGCGTAGTTCTCGGCGCTGTCATTCGATGGTACGTGCATGTCACGCCCGTCAGCGTTAGCTACACTCCCATCTCCTTTGCATGCCATGTGGTGGGGCTCATCCTTTGGTGGCGCTTCCTGCGCCGACGCTTCGTGCGCCGAGAGGTGCTTGTTATCTGTTCGCTTATCGTCGTGCTCCTCTTACTGCTCCTCTTCACGCAGACGTTCAAGTACGAATTCGTTCTAAACGGAACGACGCTCTCGAGACTCCTCTGGTACGCCTACTATGTGCCCATCTCGTTTGTCCCAACGCTGCTGTTCCTGTCCACGCTTTACATGGGACGGCGGCAAAACGACGCTGTTGATCGTCGCTGGTACTTTCTGCTCGCGGTGCCGGCGATTCTCTCAATGCTCATGCTCACCAACGATTTTCATCAGCTTGCGTTTCGCTTTGACAACGACCTTGCCGTGGGCGTCTATAACGAGTCTGAGTACTCGCACAATGTGGTCTTTTACGCGGTATGGGTTTGGTCAGCACTGATGGCCATAAGCTGCCTCATAGTGACGCGTCAAACCTTTGCGCGCGCAAAGCTCAGCCTCACGACGGTTATGCCGTTTCTCGTCATAATTCTGATGGTGTGCCTTCTCCCCTTGTTCGGGCCCGTAACCCACATTCCGGCTCTGAGAACTGCTTTCGAATTCCCCGACATTACCTGCATCCTCACCGTTGCTTTCATGGAAGCCATGGTGATGGCAGGCTTTTTCCCTGTTAATGAGGGGTATGGTGCCCTCTGGCAGGCTTCGTCCTTGCGCGGCGGGTTTGTCGACTCCCACGGTAACCTGGTAAACGTTGCCAAAGATGCCCCCGTCGTCACAGCAGCCCAGGTTGAGCAGGCACTCGAACAGCCAGTGGCGCTTGCAGGGGGAGATGACCTGCTTGTCGCGCATCGGGTGGTGGGCGGCACTGCCTTTTGGGTGCGTGATCTCTCTACGGTACATGCCCTCAGGGAACGCCTTGAGGATCTGGGTGACTCGCTTGCGCAGGAACGTTCGATGCTCGCCGCAGAAAACGAGCTGGTCCATAGTCGCGAGGCACTCGCCCAGCGACAAGAGCTCGTGGAGCACGTGGTCGAAAACACCGCCGACCAGCTTGCCACCCTTGAGGCAATGCTTGACTCGATGCCCGAGGATGACGAGGAGTTTCTTGCTGCGATGCACCGTGCGGCCGTGTTCGCCGCCTACATCAAGCGCTGTTCCAACATCACACTGCTTGGTGAAGGAGGGCTCGTGGACACCCGCGAGCTCGCCCTTGCCCTTGGGGAGTCCGCCGAGTGCTTGCGTTCACTTGGCGTGGGGGTGGAGCTGCACCTTGATCCCGTCGGGAGGATTCTGGCAGACGATGCCCTGCGAGCCTATGCAGCATTCGAGGAAGCGGTGGAGGAATCGCTCATGTCGCTTTCTCGCGTGTGCATCTCGATCAGCCACGTGAATGAGGTCCTTGAGATGCGTTGCGAGCTCACCGCGGACGTGCCGCTCATCGTTGAGGCTTCAGCTTTGCTGGCGGGTGAGCTGTCATGACCGCGATCGGATCTTTTGGCACTTTGGTTCCCGGCGTGCTGGGCTTTGTGAGCCTAGTGCTGCTGGTCGTTGCTACGTACGTGCTGGTCGAGACCTGGATGCTTGGGCTCGGTCGCGTGCGCGTGTATTCTGCAGGCGCCTTTGCTGCCTCACTGCTCCTCATGTGGGCGATTGATTTTGCCTGTTATCAAGTCACGAACCCCAGCATGCTTGTTGGGCCGCCGACATACGTGCTATCGGTTCTTCCGGTTGGGCTCTATGTCGTGCTTCTTGTCGTGCTGATTATTGTCATCGCACGTCTCGCTATGCTCCTCCGTAATGAACGAATGGCACGAATCACGCCAGATTCGGTGAAGGAGGCCATCGACGCCCTGCCCGACGGTGTGAGCTTCTCTTCAGTTGATGGGTCTCCGGTGTTGGTCAACATACGGATGGATGCGCTTGCGCACGATGCGTTTGGCACCTCGCTGAAAAACGAGCGTACGCTATGGGGCCGCCTCTGTTGTGGCGCCTGCAACCAAGACTACGCGGTGGAAGATGTTGACTCAGAGGCGGGGAGGGCGCTCCTTGTCGCGACCGACGGTCGTAGCTGGCAGTTCTCGCGACGGGCGCTCGCGATTGATGGCGTCGAGCTCACCGAGACCATTGCGGCAGATGTGACTGAAGAGCATGCACTGCTTATGCAGCTTGACGAGCGTAATCGTCAAATGGCAGAGGTGAATGAGCGACTGCGTGCTTACGGCCGAGACCTTGTGCAGCTTACGCGCGAGGAAGAGGCGCTCGCCATGAAGGTCCGCGTGCACAACGAGGTCGGCCGTGCAATGGTGGCACTGCGCGCTTACGAGCGACAGAGCCCAGACCAGCGTGATCGAGAGCAGTTGCTTGCTCTTTGGCATCGGGTTACACACCTGCTTGAGGATGTGGGGCAGACAGAAATGATAGTTGATGACTGGGAGTTGCTGTGCAAGGCAGCGGCGGCGGTAGACGTGCGGCTGACCATTGAGGGCAAGCTGCCCGACGGCCTGGCTGCACGGAAGCTCGCCGTGATGGTGGTGCACGAGTGCCTGAACAACGCCGTGCGCCACGGCGACGCGCACGAGGTGAACGTGACGTGCGTGGAACGTGATGGTATGACCGAGCTTACTGTCACTAATGACGGTAACATGCCCGCGATGCCTCCCGAGGAGACGGGTGGTCTATCCAACATTCGCGCATCGGTCGAACGTGTTGGCGGTATGCTGGCAGTTCAATGGTCGCCACGGGTAATGGTGACGGCACGCTACGGCTTGGAGGACTAGATGGGCAAGACAAGGGTCATGATCGTTGATGACCAGCGCCTGGCGCGCCAGTACTTCGAGCTGGTTGTGGCCTCTGCGGGCGACCGCTACGAGGTGGTCCACCTGGTCGAGTCCGCTGTGTTTGCCGACACCTACGTACTGCGTGGCGGGGTGGACCTCGTACTCATGGACGTGCTCATGACTGACGGGTCCAGCAGCTTTGAGGCTGCGGAGCGTATCAAGCGCCTGAAACCGCAGGTCAAGGTCGTCATGGTAACGTCCATCCCCGAGGCCTCGTGGATGGACGAGGCGCGTCGGCGCGGAATTGACGGGTTCTGGTACAAAGACGCGAGTCTCGAGAGCGTGCTTAACGTCATGGACCGCGTGGTGGCGGGAGAGGTTGTATATCCTGCCGCCTCGCCGACCACTATGGTGGGGCTGGCGTCGAGCGACGAGCTGACCTCGCGTGAGGTGCAGATCCTTCGAGCGCTGGTGGACGGCCTTTCAAACGAGGAGATTGGTGAGCGCCTACATATGACACCCAACACGGTGAAGACGCATATGCGCCATCTGCTCGAGAAGACTGGCTGCGAGAACCGCACCCAGCTGGCGCTTCAGGCGCGCGTGTCCGGTCTGGTGGTCGGTTCCACCGAGTTGGGCAACTGAGTGACCTTTGGGGCTACCCCCGAAGGTCGCTAAACGGCACCATTTTTTGTTGTTATTGTGAATACCGCTGTGCCGGGCGGTGCCTGCTATACTCGAAAAGCTGCTGAATTGTGGGCGTATGCTGTCTCAACCGCATGCCTCAACCTGTGTAGAGGCACCTGCTCGCGGACACGATTGCACACTAACCCGCAGGTCACAGCATACGTCGGATGCGGTCCGCTGGGGAAGGGCACAGGGTGTGCTCGTACGTCCAATCGTCCCATGACCGCCAACAGAAAGGACCAGGAATGGTCAACACGATTCTCGGCCGCAAGATCGGGATGACTCAGGTGTGGGATGAGGACGACAACGTCGTGCCCGTCACCGTCATCCAGGCCGGCCCCTGCACCGTCTCGCAGGTGAAGACCAAGGCTACCGACGGCTATGACGCCGTCCAGATTGGCTTTGGCGCGATCAGCCCCAAGCATGTCAACAAGCCGCTGGCTGGCCACTTTGCCGCTCAGGGCGTCGAGCCGATGCGCTATCTGCGCGAGGTTCGCGTCGAGAACGGCGAGGAGCACAGCACGGGCGACGTCGTCACCGTTGCCGACTTCGCCGATGTCAAGGCTGTCGACGTCACCGGCACCTCCAAGGGCAAGGGCTTCCAGGGCACCATCAAGCGCTGGAACTTCCACCGTGGACCGATGACTCACGGCTCTCGTAACCAGCGCAAGCCGGGCTCCATTGGTCAGTGCGCCTATCCCGCGCGCGTCCGCAAGGGCCTGCACATGGCCGGTCACATGGGTGACGAGCGCGTCACCGTCAAGAACCTCAAGCTCGTCCGCATCGATGCCGAGCAGAACCTCATGCTCGTCAAGGGCGCGGTGCCTGGCGGCAAGAACGCCCTCGTCCAGGTCCGCATGGCCTAAAGGGCCTCGTCAGTCAAGCCTTTAGGCAGTCTAGGAGGACAAAACCATGTCCAGCATTGAACTCAAGAACGTCGAGGGCGGCGCGGCCGGTACGGTCGAGCTCAGCTCTGACGTCTTCGGCATCGAGCCGAACGTCCCCGTGATGCACCAGGTCGTCGTGGCCTATGAGGCCTCGATGCGCCAGGGCACCCACGCCACCAAGAACCGCCACAACGTCAGTGGTGGCGGCAAGAAGCCGTATCGCCAGAAGGGCACCGGCCGTGCCCGCCAGGGCTCCACGCGCGCCGGTCAGTGGACCGGTGGCGGCGTCATCTTCGGGCCCCAGCCGCACAGCCACGCTCTGCGCGCCAACAACAAGATGAAGAAGCTTGCTATGCGCTCCGCGCTCTCCGGCAAGCTTGCTGACGGCGAGCTCATCGTCATCGACGAGCTTTCCTTCGAGCAGCCGTCCGCCAAGAAGGCCGCGGCCATCATCAAGGCCCTGGGTCTCGAGGGCAAGCGCGTGACCCTCGTCGTGCCTGATGACGACGTCGTTACCTACCTCGCCTTCCGCAACCTTCCCAAGGTGACCATCATCGGCACCTCTGAGGCCAACACCCGCTTCATCCTCGACAACGCCGCCATCATCATGAGCGCCGCCGTCGCCAAGCAGCTCGAGGAGGTGCTTGCATAATGCAGTCCGCATACGAAGTCATCATTCGCCCGATCGTTTCCGAGCGTTCTTTTGACCTCATGTCCCAGGGCAAGTACACCTTCGAGGTGGCCCGCACGGCCCCCAAGGAGGAGATCGCCGCTGCCGTGGAGAAGCTCTTCAACGTGCATGTGACCAAGGTCAACACCATGTGGGTGCGCCCCAAGAAGAAGCGTGTCCGTTATCAGTACGGCATGACCCGCTCTTGGAAGAAGGCCATCGTCACCATCGCCCCCGGCGAGCAGATCGAGATCTTCTCCAACCAGGGCGAGTAAGGCACCTCTGCCTGGCAAACCGTATTTGCCGGGCTTCTGTGCCGCGCGTGAGGGATACGCGCGGAACCGTGGTAAGAGCTACCAGGGAAAGAGTCCCTTGGTAGGAAGCAAGTCCGGTGTCGTCCCGCTCCCCTTAGGCGGGCCGGCCAACGGAAAAAGAAGGGAAAAGTAATGGCAGTTAGACACCTCAAGCCGACGAGCGCAGGCCGCCGCTTCCAGACGGTGTACGACTTCGCGGAGCTCACCACCGACAAGCCCGAGAAGTCCCTCCTGGAGCCCCTGCACAAGAAGGGTGGCCGCAACAACAACGGTCACATCACCACCCGTCACCAGGGCGGTGGCACCAAGCGTCAGTATCGTAAGATCGACTTCAAGCGCCGCAAGGACAATGTGCCGGCCAAGGTTGCGACCATCGAGTATGACCCCAACCGCTCCGCCCGCATCGCCCTGCTTCACTATGTTGACGGCGCCAAGGCCTACATCCTGGCTCCTGCTGGCCTGAAGGTCGGCGACACCGTCGTCTCCGGTGAGAAGGACATCGACATCAAGCCCGGCAACGCCATGCCGCTCTCCGCGATCCCCGTGGGCACCCTGGTCCACGCGATCGAGTTCCAGCCTGGCAAGGGCGCCGCTATCGCGCGCTCCGCTGGCACCTCCGTGCAGCTCATGGGCAAGGACAACGGCTATGCCGTCCTGCGTATGCCCTCCTCTGAGCTTCGCCGCGTCCTGCTCACCTGCCGCGCCACCATTGGTGAGGTCGGCAACGCTGAGCACTCCAACATCGTCATCGGCAAGGCCGGTCGCAACCGCTATCGTGGCGTGCGCCCGACGGTCCGTGGTACGGTCATGAACCCGGTCGACCACCCGCATGGCGGCGGCGAGGGCAAGAACCACACCTCCGGTCGTCCTTCCGTCACCCCGTGGGGCAAGCCCACGAAGGGCAAGAAGACCCGCGACCCGAAGAAGGCAAGCAACCGCCTCATCATCCGTCGTCGCAAGACCCGCACCAAGTAGCGGCACACGATAAGGAGATAGAAAAGCATGAGCAGAAGTCTCAAGAAGGGCCCGTTTGTGGAGACTCGCCTCCTTCAGCGTGTCGTCGCCATGAACGAGGCTGGCAAGAAGGAGGTCATCAAGACCTGGTCGCGTTCCTCCACCATCTTCCCCGATATGGTGGGCCACACGATCGCCGTTCACGATGGCCGCAAGCATGTCCCCGTGTACATCACCGAGTCCATGGTTGGTCACAAGCTGGGCGAGTTCTCTCCTACGCGCAAGTTCACTGGCCACAAGGTCAAGTAGGGGAGGTAAGTAACCATGGCTAACAACAACGAGGTCCGCGCTACCGCCAAGTACGTGCGCATGGCGCCGCGCAAGGTGCGCATGGTCGTGGACACCATCCGTAACAAGTCCGTTGAGCAGGCCCTTGAGGTCCTGCAGTTCTCCACTCGCGCTGCTGCCGAGCCGGTTGCCAAGGTGCTCCGCTCCGCTATCGCCAACGCTGAGAACAACAACAACCTTCGCTCCAGCAACCTGGTCGTGAAGGCCGCCTATGTGGACGAGGGCCCGACGCTGAAGCGTATCCGCCCGCGCGCCAAGGGCTCGGCTTCGCGCATCAACAAGCGCACCAGCCACATCACCGTCGTCGTCGCACCCAGGAAGGAGGCGTAAGGATGGGACAGAAGGTACATCCTACCGGCTTCCGCCTCGGCACCACCGAGGAGTGGCGTTCCCGCTGGTACGCCGACAAGGACTACGCCGAGAAGCTCGGCAATGACCTCAAGATTCGCAAGTATCTCGAGAAGCGCCTTGAGCGTGCCGCCCTCTCCCGCGTTGACATCGAGCGCGCTGGCGACAAGGTGAAGGTCACCATCTTCACCGCCCGCCCGGGCATCGTCATCGGCAAGAAGGGCGCCGAGATCGATAACCTCCGCGCCGACCTCGAGAAGGTCGCCGGTGCTGGCAAGGGCAACGTGAACGTCGACGTCATCGAGGTCAAGCGCCCCGAGCTCGACGCCACTCTGGTCGCCCAGTCCATCGCTGAGCAGCTCGAGGGCCGCGTCGCCTTCCGTCGCGCCATGCGCAAGGCCGTCCAGTCCGCCCGCAAGGCCGGCGCCAAGGGCGTCCGTATCCAGTGCTCTGGCCGTCTGAACGGCGCCGAGATGGGCCGCCGCGAGTGGTACCGCGAGGGTCGCGTGCCTCTGCACACCCTGCGCGCCAAGATCGGCTATGGCGAGTCCACCGCTCGCACCACCATGGGCGCCGTGGGCATCAAGGTTTGGATCTACCTCGGCGAGCAGATGAAGGGCCAGCCGGCGCTGCGCCCCGAGCTCGAGGGCAGCAGCCGTCCTCGCCGCGGTCGCAATGAGAGGAGGGCCCGCTAATGCTCGCACCTAAGCGTGTGCTCCACCGCAAGGTTCAGCGTGGCTCCATGAAGGGCCAGGCCAAGGGCAACACCAAGCTCTATTTTGGTGATTACGGCATTATGGCCATGGAGGCTCACTGGATCACCAACCGCCAGATCGAGGCCTGCCGTGTCGCCATGACCCGTAAGATGCGCCGTGGCGGTAAGGTCTGGATCACCATCTTCCCGGACAAGCCCATCACCAAGAAGCCGGCAGAGACCCGCATGGGTTCCGGTAAGGGCAACCCCGAGGAATGGGTGGCCGTTGTCAAGCCGGGCCGCATCATGTTCGAGATCACGGGCGTGTCCGACGAGGTCGCTCGTGAGGCCCTGCGTCTTGCTCAGCACAAGCTGCCGATCAAGACCAAGATCGTCACCCGCGCCGACCAGGACGTGGAGGAGTAGGCAATGAAGTATAAGGACATCCGCGAGCTCTCTGATGCCGAGCTCGCCGCCAAGCTCGAGGACGGTCGTGCGGAGCTGTTCAACCTCCGCTTCCAGATGGCTACCAGCCAGCTGGACAACACCGCCCGCGTGACCGCCGTCAAGCGTGATATCGCCCGCGTCCAGACCGAGATGCGTGCTCGCGAGATCGCGGCCAAGAACGCTCAGAACTAAGACCAGGAGAGTAGAGAAATGGCTGAAACCGAGACCAGGAACGCTCGTAAGGTCCGTACCGGCGTGGTCACCTCGCTCTCTGGCGAGAAGACCATCACGGTGCAGATTGAGTACCGTAAGCGTCACCCCAAGTACAGCAAGATGATGACTGTCCACAAGAAGCTCCACGTGCATGACGAGAACGGCGAGGCCGGCCTTGGCGACACCGTGCGCGTTATGGAGACCCGTCCCCTCTCCAAGACCAAGCGTTGGCGCCTGGTCGACATCGTGGAGAAGGCCAAGTAAGCAACGCACCACTTCCGGCTATGTGCGGCTTGAGCGCGCACCTCTAGCCGGGGAACCTTTGGAGGATTCGCAATGATTCAGATGGAGACCATGCTCAACGTCGCTGACAACAGCGGCGCCAAGCGTGTGAAGTGCATCAAGGTCCTTGGTGGCTCCAAGCGTCGCTACGCTCGTCTCGCCGACGTCATCATGTGCGCTGTCCAGGAGGCTACTCCGGGCGGCAACATCAAGAAGGGTGACATCGTGCGTTGCGTTGTCGTGCGCACCGCCAAGGAGACCCGTCGCAAGGACGGCAGCTACATCAAGTTCGACCAGAACGCCTGCGTTGTGGTCGACAAGGAAGGCGAGCCCCGCGGCACCCGTATCTTTGGGCCCGTCGCTCGTGAGCTGCGTGACCACAGGTACATGAAGATCGTCTCGCTCGCACCCGAGACGCTGTAAGGAGTGGACTCATGCCTAAGATGAACGTGAAGAAGGGCGACAAGGTCCAGGTCCTCTCTGGCAAGGACAAGGGCGCTACCGGCGAGGTTCTGCGCGCACTGCCCGCCGAGGGCAAGGTCATTGTCGAGGGCGTCGCCATGGTGAAGAAGCACCAGAAGCCGACCCAGATGGGCCAGCAGGGTGGCATCATCGAGCGCGAGGCCGCTATTGACGTGTCCAACGTCATGCTGGTCTGCCCCAAGTGCGGCAAGGCCACGCGCGTTGGTCACACCGGAACCGGCAAGGACAAGAAGCGCGTCTGCAAGAAGTGCGGCGCTGAGTTCTAAGCCAAACGGACATATCGTCTGACAAGGGCGCCCCTCCTCGGAGGGGCGCCCTCTTTTGCGTCTGTGGGATAAGGAGGCCGTTGTCCCGACAGAATCCTCGAAACATGGGCCGGCATCCCGTACGTTCAATAGAGAATGTCACGCCTTCTGGTAAAAAGGCATCTACAAGTAGCACTTCTGTTGCGCACGAGCGGGCATAATATTCAGTGAGGTAGACCCAATAATCCCTCTCACTGAAAGGCTTGGTCTGAGCATGCTGTTTTCAAACGCTAACAACGATCCCAGCGCCGAGCTTGGAACCAAAGAGCTCCAAAAGCTTCGTCGGCAGGATCTGCTGGAGTTCCTCCTTGACCAAATGGTCGAGAACGATACGCTTCGCGACACCTTGGCGGAGCGGGAGGCAAGCATAAGGGACCTCTCCTCTATGGCGGAGAGGCTCAAGGCAAAGCTTGATGACAAGGATGCTCAGATCGAGCATCTCAAGGGCAAGCTCGATGAGAAGGACGTGCAGATCGAGCGCCTGAAGAAGAAGCTCAACGAGAAGGACGCGCTCATCGAGCGGCTTAAGTTCAAGCTTGATGCCAAGGACCAGACCTTGGAAGACGCCTACGCAGCGGTTCGTGGCCTCGCGACGGTCACTGACGCGCTTGAGCATACGCAGCAAGTTCTGCTCATCGAGAGCATCTTGGCCGACAACTTCCTGCTGGGTAGGCATCAGGCTGCCAAGGCGCAGGAAGAGGCCCACGCGGATGCCGACGCGGACGCCGAGGGTAAGGAAGAGGACGCTCACGAGGAGAGTCAGGAAGCGTAGAGCTGGGTCACGAGTGAGCGTGTCCATAGAACGGTTGGTTGATCGGCCGTAGAAGGAGGTGTGGTAGCGATGCAGGAGACTACTCGAAGACGAGTTGCCCGGACACTCTTGTCCAACAAGCGGCACATCCGCTACCTGCAGATACTCGCAATCATCTGTGTGCTTGTCGGTCTAGGAGTGGCACTCTACCTCCGTCAGCATGGTTTTGCCATGGTGCACGAGGTCACCGTGCTCGACTGTCCGTATGACGGTAACGGTGCACATACCCATGACGCCTCGTGCTACGACGATGAGGGCGAGCTCGTTTGTCCGCTTGATGAGCGCGAGCTCCACACTCACGACGACTCCTGCTACACCGAGGAGACGTCACTGATCTGCGGTCAGGAAGAGTCTGAGGGCCACACGCACGGCGAGGAATGCTACGACGAAGAGGGTAATCTCACCTGCGAGCAAGAGGAGTCTGAGGGACATCAGCACACGGACGAGTGCTACGAGACCACGCGTACGTTGACCTGCGGCAAGGAAGAGGTAACCGAAGAGCACGTGCATGGCCCAGGCTGCTTCAAGACCATCCTCGTCGACGACGGAGTGGAAGAGGAAGTCTCCACCGCTCCCGTCGTGAGCGGCGAGCAGATCATCACGTACGACCTCAAGGAGTACAACGACAACGACGACGAGGTCATTACGGTCAGCGCTGCAGTGAAGGCTCCGGCGGGCACCCTTCCCATGGGAGCTTCGGTGCAGCTTGAGCGTCTCGACGCCACGCGTGCAGACGAGGCCCAGCGCATGGCTGAGGACCTCGTGAGCTACAAGCTGGGTTCCGGCTACACGGTGACGCGTGCTTCTGTGGTGCGCCTCAGGCTCCTGGACGAGGCAGGCGAGAAGGCTTGGCCGGCAGGCAACGTCCAGGTCAAGCTCTGGGCTGACTTCGTGCGCGACGCAGACAGAGTGGTTCTCGTGCGTGTGCCTGACCCCGACAACCCTGATCTGTACAACGCCGAGCTGGTGGACGGCGCCATTCTCGTCAACTGGAACGACAGCGATAGCTCTGTGGGCTACGAGGACACGCTGCGGTTCTGGTCCGACCTCGCCGTGGACTCCCTCGTTATCGCCGAGGTCGAGTCTCCGTACCAGGCGGATGAGCCCGAGCCGATTGTGACAGAGCAGGCCACCACCGATGAGCAGACCGAGGAGCAGGACAACAAGCAGCCTGATCCCTCGCGTGTCGTTGAGACCACGATGGAGTTCGCCCCCTCGACGGATGAAGGCACGGGCTTTGTGACAAACGAGCCGTCGTATCCTGCACAGCGCTTTGTGGGGCGCGCGGGCAACGTCTCGGTCTCTGTCATAGCACCTGAGGGCGCCTTCCCGGCAGGCACGAGGATGAGGGTGGAAGCAATCGACACCGCGGACGTCAAGGATGCGGTCTCCTCGGCCGCCGGCAGCATGGTTGACGCGGTGGCGGCTGTGGACATCACCTTCTATGACCCTGATGGCGTCGAGGTGCAGCCGCTGGTGCCCATCGAGGTGACTATGACAAACACTGAGGGCACAGCGCAGGATGGCCAGCCTCTCGTGGTGCACGTTGATCACGAGGGCGAGGCGAGTGTGGTTTCACAGACCGGCGTCACCACCTCCACTGATGAGGTTACGTTCGATTCGGACGCATTCTCCGTTTATGTGATGGCGCGAGCGTCTACTTCCCTGACTACCGTATGACGGCAGAATGAGTGAGGCAGGCTGAGATGGCACGGAGTATTCGAGGCAGAGTGTGGGACGCGCTGGAGTCACGTCGTAATGGCATGTGGATTGTCGCTGCAGTCGCTTGTCTGGCGGCAGTCCTGAGCGTGGTGATTGCTGCGCACCTGAGTCAGGTGGCCGTTACGCTCACCCGTAACGAGCTTGTGCTTGCCTGTCCGTACCATGGCCGAGGCGCGCACACGCACGACGAATCGTGCTACGACGATGACGGCAACCTCGTGTGCCCGCTTGAAGAGCGAGCGCTGCACACGCATAACGCTTCTTGCTACGACAAAGACGGTGTGGTCATCTGTGGCAAGGAAGAAGTCACCGAGACTCATGTACATGGCCCGGGATGCTTCGTGGACGCAAGCTCCATTCCCATGCCTAGGCAACTCTTCACGGGAGCGGCGGGCAATGTGATCGTAAGTGTCGAAGCCCCCGAGGGCGCATTTCCTGAGGGCACGACCATGATCGTCGAGGCCGTTGACGGACAGGCAGTGCATGGCGCAGTCGAGGGCATGCTTCCCGAAGACACCGAGCTGGCCGCAGTCGATATCACATTCGAGAATGCCCTGGGCAAGAAGATTCAGCCGCGCATTCCCGTGAAGGTGACCATGACGAGCCTCACGAGCCCCACCAAGGCCAAGCCCGTGGTGCTACACGTGGACGATGAGGGAGCAGCCGGCTTGGTGATGCAGGACGCTCCCAATGCCCTCAATACCGTGACGTTTGAGGCTGACTCCTTCTCGGTCTATGTCATGGCTGTCAAGCGCCTGCAGCAGACGCTGACCGCCTCCGATGGCCGCACGTACGAGATCTCGGTCACCTATACCGAGGAAGCAAAGCTTCCTGACGATGTTGAGCTTGTGGTGCGCGAGATCGCCGAGACGGACAGCAGCTTTGCCACCGTGTTCGGACGTGCAAAGAATGCGGCTACCTCCGCGCGTGAGGACGCCACCGTCACCAACGCGCGCTTCTTCGACATCTCCCTCAAGAAGGATGGCGCCACGCTTGAGCCGCTGGCTCCCGTTGAAGTCAACATTGTGCTGAAGAGTGGCATTGCCCTCTCGGATGCCACCTCGGTGGTGCACTTCATCAACAGCCGAAAGGTTGAGGTTGTCGAGGCTGAGACGGTCCCTGTTGACGAGAAGTCAGACGTCGGCGTGGACGTCACTTTTACCACCAACAGGTTCTCGGTGTTTGGCATCATGGAGATGACGCTTGAGAAGCACGTGCTGGCAAGTGACGGCCAGCTGTACCGCATCTCGGTGACCTATAGCTCTGATGCGGGCGTGCCTGCGGACGCCGACCTCAAGGTGGACGAGATTCTTGAGCCGGAAGATGGCGAAGGGGATGAGGCTTCGGCCTATCAGTCCTACGTGGAGCAGGTGGCCGCCGCCCTTGGCTGGAGTGCAGGAAGCATTCCCTACGCCCGTCTCTTCGATATCCAGATTGTCGATCGGGCAGGCAACAAGGTTGAGCTGTCGGCTCCGGTAAGCGTTCAGATTGAGCTTGAGGATTACGCTCAGACTGCGAGTGAGAACACCTCGACGCAGGTGATGCACTTTGCCGATGATGCGGTTGCCCCTGACGTGATCAGCAACGTTGCAGTGGACGGAGATACCGTCACGTTTGAGGCAGATGGCTTCTCCGTGTACGCCATCGTCCAAGCGCCCGCTCCAGCAGAGCCCGAGGTTGAGACCATCGCCAACAAGAACCAGTTGGATCAGATGCTCGGAACGCCCTTCTTCCTGTCTGTTAAGCATGACAGTGCTGGTCCGTACTACTTCACCAGCTACGTGAACGGCAACGGAGCCCTGTATGTAGAAAAGAATCCAATCTCAACCTCTTCCTCCGCTCATGGTGCGGGCGAGTGGACCCTTGAGCAAGGGCAGGCGAGAAACACGTATCTGCTTTCGACGACGGTTGATGGCCAGAAGCGCTACCTCAGCAACCCGAGCGGCAGCACCGTGAGCCTTGTGGATTCGGCCAGCGCGGCAGTGCCTCTTGCTATCACCGATATGGGTGACGGTACGTTCGAGTTTAAGAAGTCCACCGCCAACCAGTGGTTGCAATACTCCAATGGTGGAGTCGGCATTCGTTTCTGGGGTGACGACAATAACAAGGACAATGCGAAGATCACCATCTCGCTTGCTTCCTCATACCAGGTGGATGACGATCCGTACGGCCTTGATGGAACGACCTACGGCATCGCGTATCACAACGATACGGCCAAGTCCACCTCGCTGAGCACCAACAGCATGACCGTGAACAAAGAGCAACGCCTCGGCGCCATCGACATGCTCATGCGCGAGGATACGGTTAACGGCTCCGGCATGCTGCTCGTGGCAGAGGGCCAGGATATTACCGAGTGGACGTTTGAATGCGTCAGTGGCGATACGTACCGTGTGACCACGATGGTTGATGGAGCTAAGAAGTACCTCACCATCCAGGGAAAGAACGTCACGCTCAGCGATGACCCTGCTACCGAGGGCACCGTTATCCAGATGGTCCCGGGAACGGGTGCCTATGCTGGCAAGTACAGCTTCAACGTTGGCGCATACGCACTCAATCTGCCTGCGGGAGACACCGATGGCTTCAATGGCGTAACGGGCAACGTTGCCACCAAGTGGATGAACCTGGTCGAGCACTCTTCCCTGCAAGACGAAGACTTCAGACTGTACACCTCGAAAAAGGTGAGCGTCTCTGACACCGAGACCGTCATCCATGGCGAGCAGGTCATCCTGTATACCCGCGTCTGGAACGAGGCCATTGCGCGTTACGAGTTCTACGTGGTGGATCACGACGGTTCGCTCGTGCGTTGCTACGACGCGGGCGACACCATCGAGTGGATTGGCAACAGGCGTAACAGCGCACGCTGGACGTTCACTGAGTACCAAGAGGACGGCTCCCCCAACTTCTACTACGAGCTGAAGAACGCTGAGTACGGAGACTATATCGCTCCGCTTCTGCAGGATGCCGAGGGCAATCCGCAGATCCTCTCCACCACGCCTCCCGGCCTCAACCTGAATGGCCGCCGCTATGGCCACGACTTCACCACCATCATTGCCTGGGACGACCCCAACTACCAGTACGTTGGGCTTAAGGTGCAGGACGGCAAGGTAGTGCCGTGCCCCTTGGAGGAGGCCGAAGACTTCTACTTCGCGCTCGCTCCGAAGCAGAGCACTGACGACGAGCTGACTGAGGTTAAGACCATTGATGGTAATCCGTTCGGCATCGAAATGAAGATGATTGACTTCAAGAGCTCTAAGCCAACTGACACGCGTGCCGCTGTCCAGGCTAACTGGTTTGGAGGGGATAAGGGTCCTGGCCTGCTCTCCACTAACCTCGGTGAGGATGGGTACCCCATGGGGACGGACCAGACGAACCATAACGGCGATTCGTTCTCTACCCTCTTCGACAACATGTCGCCGGTGAATCACCTCTTTATTCAGAGCGTGTACAACGAGAGTGGCTACTTTGAGTACGACAGTACACAGAACTTTGCGCACCTGAACGATGATGGCACCTTTACGGTGTATGACCAGATCGGTGCGATCACGGGAAGAAACGAAGCAAAGAATACGCGTACGCACGGCCAGTTCATGCCCTACAACCAGATCGAGGCGGGCAAGTTCGCCATCGATAAATCGGGCAACTATATCACCAACCAGACCGACGTGCTGAAGAACCCGCTTCCTGATTCCAATCCGCGTAAGGGCGAGAAGCTTTACCTGATTGGTGACGAGAACGTGGGCACCGCTAACTACTTCTTTGGCATGGAGATGAGCGCTTCCTTTACCCAGACGGCAAGCGGTCTGGATGCCTGGGGCCATGACATCATCTTCGAGTTCTCAGGCGACGACGACTTCTGGTTCTACGTTGATGGCGAGCTCGTGCTGGACCTCGGTGGCGTTCACGAGGCGGAAGCGGGAACCATCAACTTCAGAACGGGAGACGTGTGGTTCAGTCGCATGGTTGGCACCAACACGGTGGAGACAAACACCACGCTCTACGATGTGTTCAGGGAGAACTACGTGACGCGTGGATTGTCCGAGGCACAGATTGCCGCCAATCTGGACGAGATCTTCACGCAGAACAGCGCCGGCCAATATGTCTTTAAGGATTACTCGAACCATACGATGCGCATGTTCTACATGGAGCGCGGTGCCGGCGCGTCCAACCTGCACATGCGCTTCAACCTGGCAGCAGTAAGGCCGGGCACGTTCCAGCTGAGCAAGAAGCTGTCTGGTACAGAGAGCGAGTCCAACAGTCTCGTTGAGTTCCCGTACCAGGTGTTCTACTACACGGAGGATGACGGGGAGCACACGGCTCATCAGCTGACGGACACCTCCAAGGTGGTGTACGAGGGAACGAGCAATCCGGTGAAGTACGCCCACGAGTTCACTCCTGCCGGAGGTACCGAGCCTTACAATGACGTCTTCTTCCTCAAGCCCGGTGAGACGGTTGAGGTCGAGCTGTCTTCAGACATCGTGAGCTACTACGTGGTGGAGTGCGGCGTCAACCCAGACATCTATGACGAGGTAAGCGCTAACGATAAGGTGCTTCAAGGCAAGACGACGGGCAATGAGGGACGTCTCGACTATGCCGTTGCTGCCGCAACGCTCAACAACCGCTCGAGCGTCGAGTACGTCAACCACGTCTCTGAGAATGCGGTGCGTACCCTGAACATCACGAAGCGCCTTTGGGATCAGGGCGGCCAGAACCAACTGGTGTACCCGGCCGATACAACTCCGTTCACCATGCGCCTGTATCTCGGCACCGAGAACGACAGCGCCGAGAACCTGCCGCTGGCCAATATGTATCCCTACCACGTGAAGGAAAGCGCCACTGGAGCGTACTGCCGCTGGGATTCCGCTACGAGGACCTTCGTCTCGCTGGGAAAGACCGACCTCGCAGAGCTTACGGACGAGGAGCGTGCCTCTGCCACCTTCACCACGTCCATGTATGGCACCATCGCATACATTCCTGCGGACCATACGGTTGAGGTGCGTAACCTCATTGCGGACACGCAGTTTAAGGTGGAGGAGCGCGTAAGGGAGATTCCGCGCGGCTATACCCTGCGTCAGCTTGACGGCTATTCCCGTGTGGACGCAGGTCACGAAGATACGACGAAAGACATCCCATTTGTTGGTACCATCAAGGCCGGCGAAACGCCTGAAATCGAGGTCAGGAACCAGAAGGGCTGGGGTCTGTCGGTCAAGAAGGACTGGACGGATCGCGACTTCATGTCCTCGCGCCAGCCCGCCTACTTCGGCGTGTTCTTGGACGACAAACTCGTGGATGGTACCGTGAGGCAGCTCGCATATGGGCAGAACGAGATTTACTACTTCTTTGAGAGCTTGGAGCCGGACAAGAAGTTTAGTGACTACATCATCCGGGAGGTTGTGGTTACGCCCGGCGACGGTGGGCTGAGTGTTGATAAGAGCACCGGACAGGTGACGGGCTACGCTTCGGTAACCCCGGTTGCCGAAGGTGAAACCATCACGCTTAATGGGGTTGCGACGGGCGACGACGAAAGCCTCAGGTATACGTATAGCGTCCACTACGAAATGGGGGAGCCGACGCTCCACAACGAGAACGTACGCACTGACAAGGTGACTAACTCCCGTCCGGGCATTGAGATTGTCAAGGTCGATATGGCTGGCCATACCCTCTCTGGTGCGGTCTTCACGCTGAAGAACGAGAACGGACAGGACGTCTCGGCAGCTACGTACACCTCTGACAGCAGTGGACGCATCACGGTTGCCTATCTGGCACCTGGAACCTATACCTTGACGGAGACATCTGTGCCCAAGGGCTTCGTGGCGCTTCCCGGGCCGCTCACCATTGAGGTGGGAACCGACGGAACCGTCACAGCCGGAGGCGTGGATGAGAGCCTCTATGATGTGGAACTCCATCCTGAGGAAGATGCAGACATGCTGGCGACGATTACGGTCAGGAACCGTCAAGGCTCGTTCCAGATCATGAAGATCGATAGCGACCTCCATGCACCTCTTTCAGGCGTCACCTTTGCGCTTTACCGACAGGTGATTGATGACGCGACACACAAGCCCATGAGAGACTATCATCCCATCCCAGGCTACGAGGCCATCGTTACCGACGAGAACGGTGTTCTTACGGGCATTGACGGCACGCTTCCCGCACTGACCTACTATTTGTCTGAAACGACACCAGCAGAAGAATATGACCTGTTGACGGATGACCTGTGCTTCACGATGGGCGAGGATGGTACTGTCACCATCAACAACCCAGACGAGACTAAGTGGCAGTTGAAGTCCACCCCCGGCGCTTCGGAGATGTCCTACCTCATCGAGGTGCTCAATAGCAAGCAGAAGCTCGTCAGCTTCAAGAAGGTTGACATCGAGAACGTCGGGGAGTCTGCGCTGCAAGGTGCCAAGTTCGACCTGTATCGCGTGGTGGATGGCGTTCGGGAAGACAATGCCCTGTATGAGGGACTTGTCTCTGGCAGTGACGGCATACTGGTGAGCGGAGGCCAGGATAAGTTCAGGCTTGCTGCGGGCACCTACCACCTCATCGAGACCCAGTCACCGGAAGGCTACATCTTAAAGACCGAGCCAGTCGTCATAACCGTTAATGCCGAGGGCGTAACGTACGACGAGCAGACGGCGCTGAGCTCCAACGGTAGGGGCGTGACGTACGAAGAAAACGTGTACTTGCTACTGATTTCCAACTCTCGTGGCTTTGAGCTGCCCTCTACGGGAAGCAGCGAGACGATCGTGCGCGCATTCATTGGTGCCTCCCTGGTGCTTGTCAGTGCTGTGATGCTGTTCCAGCACAGGCGCAAGCTCATGGACGAGCGATAGGGAAGAGAGGTGACCATGCGCATCGGCCCCTTTGGCAAGGCACAGCCCAAGCGTGACGAGCAGCCTGCTTCGGCGGCTGACAATGAGCCGCGCGGCAAGCGCAAGCGTCGTGGCCCCGACCTCTTCACGCTGGTCTTTGGTACCGTCATGGTGCTGGGTGTGTGCATCATTGCGTACCCCACCTTCTCGAACTGGTGGAACAGCCTCCACCAATCGCGCGCCATCGCTTCGTATGCCGAGGCGGTGAAGGATGCCGACCCAGAGAAGATAGAGGCCCTGCTTGATCAGGCTCGTGCTTACAACGAGCGGCTCTACGCCAAGCCTGGTCGCTACACGCCAAGCGAAGAAGAGAACGAAGAATACCTCGCGACGCTCGATATCACCGGTACGGGCATCATGGGCTACATCCAGTATGAGAAGCTTGGCATCAACTACCCCATCTACCACGGCGTCGACGAGTCCGTGCTGCAGATTGCCATCGGGCATATCCAGGGCTCATCGCTGCCAGTGGGCGGTGCCACCACGCATGCGGCCATCAGCGGTCACCGCGGCCTGCCCAGTGCAAAGCTGTTCTCAGATTTGGACAAGGCGGTCGAGGGCGATACGTTCACCATCACCGTGCTCAACCAGACCTTGACCTACCAAATTGACCAGATTCGCATCGTAGAGCCTGGCGACATGAGCGAACTTGACCTGATGAAGGACCAAGATCTGGTGACGATGATCACCTGTACCCCGTACGGCATCAACACCCACCGTATGTTGGTACGGGCGCATCGGGTAGAAAACGCTGCCTCTCTCGTGTCCATTCCGGCCGAAGCGGTGCTGATTCCCAGTTACGTCGCGGTGCCCTTGGCGGGAATGCCCATGCTCTTCGTGTACCTGGTTTGTGCGCTCCTGTACTCCCGTGTGGCAGACCATGAGGTCAACCACGAGACCACTAAGTCTGAGCTGCAGAAGCTGAAGGAAGCGCGTAAGGCCAGACGCAAGGCAAATAAGTAAAGACGTGCCCTGAGTAGGGAAGGGATGCCGTCCCTTCGATGGGCCGAGAGCGACAGGCCGGAGCTTCTCTGAGGGCTCCGGCCTGTCGCTCTCGGCCCATCGGCATGCCCTATTTGTGTGGATAATACGTGAACTAGCTTTCAGGGCCCCACTGACGTATCATGTTTCCTTGCGTGTTTAGGCAGGGAGAATGCTGTCTAAAACGTCCAAGACATGGCTCCTGGGTAGCCAGCCCAGGTGGTGCGAGACAACGTCCCCGCACGTAAACCACCAAGAGTCAAAGGAGTTGAACATGGCAGAGAAGTACGTACCGCGTCTGAAGGAAGCCTATTTCGCCACCGTGCGTGACGAGCTGCAGAAGCAGTTTGGCTACAAGAACGTCAACCAGATTCCTAAGATCGAGAAGATCGTCGTCAACATGGGTGTTGGCGAGGCCGCTACCGATGCCAAGGCCATCGACGCCGCCGTTGCCGACCTGCGCGCCATCACCGGCCAGCAGCCGCTCGTGACCCACGCCCGCAAGTCCATCGCGTCCTTCCGCCTGCGTGCCGGCATGGCCATCGGCGCCAAGGTCACCCTCCGCGGCGACCGCATGTGGGAGTTCCTCGATCGTCTCATCGCTATCGCCATCCCGCGCATCCGCGACTTCCGTGGCATCTCCGCCAAGAGCTTCGACGGCCATGGCAACTTCTCCATGGGCGTGACCGAGCAGCTCATCTTCCCCGAGATTGACTACGACAAGATCGACCACACCCGCGGTATGGACATCACCATCGTGACCACCGCTCAGACCGACGACGAGGGCCGTGCGCTCCTCAAGGCGTTCCACTTCCCGTTCAAGGCTGAGTAGGTCAAATAGTAGGAAAGGTTTGCCCGGTGCGCCGGGCTCACCGAAGAAGGAGGATCTGTGGCTAAGACATCGATGATCGTCAAGGCTAACCGCGAGCCGAAGTTCAGCACGCGCACCCAGAACCGTTGCCAGCGCTGTGGGCGTCCCCACTCCGTCTATCGCAAGTTCGGTCTGTGCCGTGTGTGCTTCCGTGAGCTGGCCAGCAGGGGCGAGCTTCCCGGCGTCACCAAGGCTAGCTGGTAAGCCGGGGCGTCTGGCGTAGAGGCGTCGCCGCCACGGGCGGAGACGAACCGTACGCACAGTTTCATCACGAACGAAGGAGAAAAGGATCAATGAAGATTACCGATCCCATCGCAGACATGCTGACGCGCATCCGCAACGCCAACTCTGCGGGCAAGAACGAGGTCTCTATGCCCTCGACCAAGGTGCTCGTTGAGGTCGCTCGCGTCTTCTGCGAAGAGGGCTACATCGAGGGCTACGAGGTTGAGGACACCAAGCCCCAGAAGACCCTGCACATCACCCTGAAGTATGGTCCCAAGCGCTCCAAGGTTATCAGGGGCATCCGCCGCATCTCCAAGTGCGGTCTGCGCATTTACACCACCGCTGACAAGATGCCGCGCGTCATCAACGGCCTCGGCACCGCCGTCATCTCCACCTCCAAGGGCATGATGTGCGACCGCGACGCCCGCAAGCTGGGCATCGGCGGCGAGGTCATCTGCTACATCTGGTAACGCACGGAATTTAGATAGGAGGAGACAATGTCTCGTATTGGCAAGAAGCCTGTCCAGATTCCGGCAGGAGTCACTGTGACAATCAACGGCACCACCGTTGCCGTCAAGGGTCCCAAGGGCGAGCTCGAGCGCACCTTCTCTAACCTGCTCGTTATCGAGCAGGAGGGCGACGAGATCATCGTCAAGATCCCGCGTACCCCTGGTACCGAGGACCTTTCCCACGAGGACTTCAAGCTCACCAAGGCCTACAAGGCCGCTAACGCCCAGCAGGGCCTCACCCGCACCCTCATCCACAACATGGTTGTTGGCGTCACCGAGGGCTGGGAGAAGAAGCTTGAGATGACGGGCGTTGGCTACCGTGCCACGCTCAAGGGTGCTGACCTGGAGCTCTCTCTTGGTTACTCCAACCCCATCAGCTATCCGGCGCCCGCTGGCATTACCTTTGAGGTTCCCGACAACACGCACATCAACGTGAAGGGCATCGCCAAGGAGCAGGTTGGCCAGGTTGCCGCCGAGATCCGCGCCAAGCGTCCGCCCGAGCCGTACAAGGGCAAGGGTGTCCACTACGTTGGCGAGCACATCCGCAGGAAGCTCGGCAAGGCTGCTAAGTAAGCCAGGCCAGCCACATAAAAGACCATCACCCCGTCAGGTGATGGCGTGTCTCTAAGGAGAAGCAATGAACAAGTTCAAGGCCAAGAGGGAAGGCCTCAAGCGCCGCCAGCGTCGCGTGCGCGCCAAGATCTTCGGCACCGCCGAGCGTCCGCGCCTCGCCGTGCACCGCACCAACGCCCACATCTACGCTCAGGTCATCGACGACGCTGACGCGAAGACCATCTGCAGCGCTTCCACGCTCGACGCCGAGTTCCGTGCAACCGGCAAGCTGGGCTCCAACAAGGATGCCGCCGAGTTCGTGGGCGAGCTCATCGGCAAGCGCGCTATTGAGGCTGGTGTGACCGAGGTCACGTTTGACCGTGGCGGCCGCATCTATCATGGCCGCGTCAAGGCTCTGGCAGACGGCGCCCGCAACGCGGGCCTCAAGTTCTAAGGAGGGGTTTCAATGCCTCGTGATCGCAAGCAGCAGCGCCGGGAGGAGACCGACCTCCAGGAGCGCGTCGTCTATATCCACCGCGTGTCCAAGACCGTCAAGGGTGGTCGTCGTATGTCCCTGCTCGCCCTCGTGGTTGTGGGCGACGGCAAGGGCAACGTGGGCATCGGCATGGGCAAGTCCGCTGAGGTGCCCCTGGCCATCCAGAAGGGTGTCGACGACGCCAAGAAGAATATGTTCCACGTGCCCGTCACCGAGCACGGCTCGATCCCGCACGACGTCGAGGGCCACTATGGCGCCGGCCGCGTGCTGATCAAGCCCGCTATCGAGGGTACCGGCGTCATCGCCGGTGGCCCGGTCCGTCCGCTCTTCGAGCTGGCCGGCATCACCAACGTGCTCTCCAAGTCGCTGGGCACCAACAACGCACTCAACATCATCAAGGCGGCTGCCGATGGCCTGCAGCAGCTCTCCAGTCCCGCTGAGGCTGCCGAGCGTCGTGGCATCACCGTCAAGGAGATGTTTGCTGGTAAGGAGGCCTAAACTATGGCTGATAAGCTCAAGATCAAGCTCGTGCGCAGCGCCGTCGCTTCTGTCAAGAAGGATCAGACGCTCACCTGCCGCGCTCTGGGTCTCCGCAAGATCGGTGACACCGTCGAGCAGCCCGACAACCCGAGCATTCGTGGAATGATCTTCAAGGTCAAGCACCTTGTTGAGGTTGAAGAGAACTAGGAGTTACCAATTATGCAGCTCAACGATCTCCGCCCCGCGGCTGGTTCTACCAAGAACCGCAAGCGCATCGGCCGCGGCAACTCCTCCGGCAACGGCACCTTCGCCGGCCGCGGCATGAACGGCCAGCTTTCCCGTTCCGGTGGCGGCAAGGGTAGGGGCTTTGAGGGCGGCCAGCAGCCGCTCGCCATGCGCCTGCCTAAGCTCCCTGGTTTCATTAATCACGGTCGCGTCGAGTACGCTCCCGTGAACGTTGCTCGCCTCGAGGGTCTCTTCGAGGACGGCGACACCGTTGATGCCGAGGCTCTGGTTGCCAAGGGCGTCATCAAGCATGAGTTCATCCCTGTTAAGGTCCTCGGCGACGGTGAGCTCACCAAGAAGCTCACGGTCAAGGTGGATAAGGTCTCCGCCTCTGCACAGGCTAAGATCGAGGCGGCCGGAGGAAAGGTTGAGCAGGCGTGCTAAAGGGATTCGCAAACGCGTTTCGTATTCCTGAGCTGAGGAAGAAGATCCTCTTCACGGCGGCCATTCTTCTTCTTTACCGCTTTGGTGCGTATCTGCCTGTTCCGGGCGTGCCCTTCAGGGACATGCTCGAGGCATACCAGAACGCTGCGGCAGGAAGCGGTGCGCTCGCCGTGCTGAACCTCTTTTCGGGCGGCGCCCTTTCGCGCATCTCCGTGTTCAGCCTCGGCATCATGCCTTACATCACCTCACAGATCATCATGCAGATGATGCAGACGGTCATCCCCTCCCTTGGCGAGCTCGCCAAGGAGGGTGAGGCCGGCCAGCGCAAGATCACGCAGTACACCCGTTACCTCACGGTGGTGCTCGCGCTGATCAATGCCATTGGCTATCTGTTCCTGTTCCTCAGCTACGGCATCGACTTCTCGCAGTCGCCGGTGCCGACCGTGCTGCAGTACATCGTCATCGTCCTCACCATGCTTGTTGGCGCGATGATCATCATGTGGCTCGGCGAGGTCATGACGCAGCGTGGCATTGGCAACGGTATGTCGCTGATCATCTTCACCAACATCATGGCCGGCCTGCCGACGGCGCTCATCTCCTCGATGCGCACCTCCAGTAAGGGCATGATCCTGACGGCAATCACGCTGGTGATTATCCTCGCCATCATCCCGCTGATCGTCTACATCGAGCGCGGCCAGCGCCGCATTCCGGTGCAGTACGCCAAGCGCGTCATCGGTCGTAGGATGATGGGCGGCCAGTCCACCTACCTGCCGATCAAGGTCAACACGGCGGGCGTCGTGCCCATCATCTTCGCGTCGGCGATTCTGTATCTCCCCGCGCAGCTGGCCGTGTTCTTCCCCAACGTGGCTTGGATCCAGCGCTTTGCCAACGCCATCTCCACGGGCTGGATCAACTGGATTCTGTCGGTGTTCCTGATCGTCTTCTTCGCGTACTTCTACACCTCCATGGTGTTCAACCCCGAGGAGACGGCTGATCAGCTCCGCAAGGCCGGCGGCTTTATTCCGGGTGTCCGTCCGGGCTCTGCCACCGCGGCGTACATCAAGTCCGTGCTTGACCACATCACCCTTCCGGGCGCCATCTTCATGGCCGCTCTCGCGGTGATTCCGTCGATCATCTTCTACTTCACCTCCAACCAGCTCATCCAGGCATTTGGTGGTACGTCGATCCTGATTATGGTTGGCACGGCGATGGACACCATCGCATCGCTTGAGAGCCAGCTCAAGATGCACAACTACGAGGGCTTCTTCAAGTAAGACTTCGCGCATCAATGCAGCAACCAAAAGGGCGTCCCTCGGGGCGCCCTTTTCCCTATGCAAGGAATGCGCCTAACGGGTGGCCCCCAGGACGCGCCAACAACTAGTACCGCTCAGGTGGTGTTTTCCCAAACCTCGACAACGGGCGGCTCGAGACGAGTAGACTTGAATCTGTCCGTATGTTTGTAAGAACACGTGAGAAAGGCGACCATCATGAAGATTGTTCTGCTTGGTGCTCCGGGTGCTGGCAAGGGTACGCAGGCCCAGAAGCTCGTCGAGGAGTATGGCGTTGCCCACATCTCCACTGGCGATCTGCTGCGTGCCGCCGTCAAGGCCCAGAGCGAGCTTGGTATCAAGGCCAAGGAGTACATGGATGCCGGCAAGCTCGTTCCGGACGAGCTGGTCATCGGTCTGGTCAAGGAGCGTCTGGCCAAGGACGACGCCCAGATTGGCTTCATCCTCGATGGCTTCCCGCGCAACACTGCTCAGGCCGCCGTTCTCGATGCCGAGCTGGCCGAGATGGGCGTTGCCCTTGATGGCGCTCTGCTCGTTGATGTCGCCTTCGACGTCATCGTCAAGCGTCTGAGCTCCCGGCGCACCTGCCGTAGCTGCGGTTACACCGCTGGTCCGACCGTTACCGTCTGCCCGCGCTGCGGTGGCGAGATGTACCAGCGTGACGACGACAAGCCCGAGACCATCCAGAAGCGCCTCGACACCTATCAGGCCCAGACTGAGCCGCTCATTGAGTACTACGACGGCAAGGGCATCCTGATCAAGGTTGACGGCGACCGTCCGGTTGACGAGGTGTACGTCGACGTCAAGAAGGAGCTGGGCCTCTAGGTTCAACATATGGCGTCTCGGGAGAGGGGACGCCCATTTCGCGCAGGTAGCCGGGGGACTACCTGCGCGCTCTGTCCAAACCCAAACAAAGGAAGCGTCACATGATTCACATCAAGACCCCGCAGGACATTGAGGAGTACAAGGCTGCCGGCGCGCTCTCCAAGGCGGCTTTGCGTCTTGCTGGGTCACTGGTTCGTCCGGGCATCACAACCATGGAGATCGACCGGGCTGTCGAGAGCTTCATTCGCCTGCACGGTGGCATTCCCGCATTCAAGGGGTATGGTGGCTTCCCCGGCACGGTGTGCGCCTCTCCCAACGAGGCAATCGTGCACGGCATTCCGAGCAACACCATGTTCCTCAATGACGGTGACATCATCTCGATCGATACGGGCGCAACGGTCAACGGCTGGGTGGGCGACAACGCCTGGACCTTTTATGTGGGCAATCCCTCCGATGAGGTCAAGGGATTGTGTGAAGTCACGCGTGACTGCCTGAAGGCAGGAATCGCGCAGGCAAAGCCCGGTAATCACTTGGGTGACATCGGCTTTGCGGTGCAGTCGCTGGCCGAGCGCAATGGCTATGGCGTGGTGCGCGAGTATGTGGGTCACGGCGTGGGCCGCGTCATGCACGAGGATCCCAACGTGCCCAACTATGGCAAGAAGGGCCGCGGCGTCAAGCTGCAGGTGGGTATGATCATTGCCATCGAGCCCATGATCACGCTTGGGACGTACCGCAACCATGTGCTGCAGAACGGTTGGACCGTGGTCACCGACGACGGTCTTCCCGCAGCGCACTACGAGAACACTATCGCCATCACGGCCGACGGCCCCGTCATCCTCACGGCTGACGAGCAGGGTCCCTGGTGTCCGATGCAGGGCGGCGAGAAGTAGTAACAGAAGCGTATGACACATCGGCGATCCCCGCGGTCGTTGGTGCGGTTTGGGGGTAGCCCCCTGGGCGCACGCAGTGCGCCCAGGGGGCTACCCCCAAACCGCACCAAACGTGCATCGCATGTGTACAAACAATGCACTTATGGACGAATCGTGGGGATTTCGATAAAATATTCGGTCGCTGTCAAAAGCGAGTAGAAGGTAGGATCGGGTGAGCAAGCAGGACGCAATCGAGCTTGAGGGTACGGTCGTAGAGCCGCTCCCCAACGCCATGTTCAACGTCGAGCTGGAGAACGGCAGGACCATTCTCTGCACCATCTCTGGCAAGATTCGTATGAACTACATCAGGATTCTCCCCGGCGACCGCGTCGTCGTTGAGATTTCTCCGTACGACCTCACGCGAGGCCGCATTACCTATCGCTACAAGTAGGAGACGGCACAGCACGACCATCTTCGGGTTGCATGGTCGGGCAGCCACCAGCCTTGGATATTCACGCCTGCGGCTGGGCGAGTAGATAGCGCATGGCAGCTTCCACCTGTCATGCCACCAGCACCACCAGTACGTATCAGCACTACGGAAGGAAAGACAGATGAAGGTACGTCCTTCGGTCAAGAAGATGTGCGACAAGTGCAAAGTCATTCGTCGCCATGGCAAGATCTACGTCATCTGCGAAAATCCGCGCCATAAGCAGCGTCAAGGCTAGAGAGGAGCACCACGTTGGCCCGTATTAACGGTGTCGATCTTCCGCGTGACAAGCGCGTTGAGATCGGTCTCACTTACCTTTACGGAATCGGCCAGACCCGCGCGACCAAGATTTGCGCAGAGGTCGGTATCGACCCGTCCACCCGCGTCAAGGATCTCACTGAGGATGAAGTGACCAAGATCCGTGACTACATCGATGCTCACTACACCGTCGAGGGCGACCTGCGTCGCGAGACCAAGCAGAACATCGATCGTCTGATGTCCATCGGCTGCTACCGTGGCCTGCGTCACCGCAAGGGCCTCCCCGTCCACGGCCAGCGCACCCACACGAACGCTCGTACCCGCAAGGGTAAGCGTCGTCAGATCGGTGCAAGGAAGAAGGGCTAGGAGTAAACCATGGCGAAGAAGCAGCAGAAGGTCGTCCGCGTCCGCCGCGCCGACCGTAAGAACATCGCTGTGGGCCAGGCCCACATCAAGAGCACGTTCAACAACACCATCGTCTCGATCACCGACCCTCAGGGTAACGTGATCTCTTGGCAGTCCGGCGGCACCGTCGGCTTCAAGGGCTCCCGTAAGTCCACGCCGTTTGCGGCTCAGCTTGCCGCAGAGACGGCTGCCAAGGCCGCCATGGAGCATGGCCTGCGCAGGGTTGCCGTGTTCGTCAAGGGCCCCGGCTCTGGCCGCGAGACGGCTATCCGTTCCCTCCAGGCCGCTGGCCTCGAGGTCTCGGGCATCCAGGACAAGACCCCCATTCCGCACAACGGTTGCCGTCCGTGCAAGCGTCGTCGCGTGTAGGTAAGGAAGGACAGTAGCAATGGCAATTGATAGGACCCCTGTCCTCAAGCGCTGCCGTCAGCTTGACATTGACCCCGTCGTCATGGGCATCAACAAGAAGTCCAACCGTCAGCCCAAGCAGCGTCGTCGTCAGCAGAGCGAGTACGGCCAGCAGCTCCGTGAGAAGCAGAAGGCCAAGTTCATCTATGGCGTTCTCGAGAAGCAGTTCCGTGGCTATTACGACAAGGCCATGAAGCTCGACGGCATCACCGGTGACAACCTGATGTCCATCCTCGAGAGCCGTCTCGACAACGTCGTGTTCCGTCTGGGCTTTGCGCGCACCCGCAAGGAGGCCCGTCAGACCGTCCGTCACGGCCACATCACCGTGAACGGCAAGCGTCTTGACATTCCTTCGTATCGCGTCAAGGCCGGCGACGTCATCGCCGTGGCCAACAAGGCCAAGGACCTGCTTCCCATCAAGGAGGCTCTCATCTCCTCCGAGAGCATGGCTGTTCCTGGCTGGCTCGAGGTTGACATCGAGAAGCTCCGTGGTACCGTCCTGCAGCTTCCTACCCGCGACCAGATTGACCTCGACATCGACGCTCAGCTCATCGTCGAGCTCTACTCGAAGTAATCAATCCTGGGAACGGTAGGAGGTACCATGTCCGAATTCATCCGGCCGCAGGTGTCGGTAGAAGAGGTCAGCGAGAATCTCGCGCGCGTGAGCGCCGAGCCCCTCGAGCGTGGCTATGGTGACACGCTTGGCAACTCGCTGCGTCGTGTGCTGCTCTCCTCCCTGGGTGGCGCCGCCGTGGAGGCTATCCAGATTGACGGTGTCCAGCACGAGTTCACCACGGTTCCTGGCGTCTTTGAGGATGTCACCGACATCGTCCTGAACGTCAAGGGCCTGGTGCTGCGCTCCATGGGTACGGGCGACGAGGCTACCGCGTCTATCAACGTCGAGGGACCGTGCGTGGTTACCGGTGGGGACTTCAAGATTCCTGCCGAGTTCGAGCTGGTCAACCCTGAGCATCACATCTGCACTCTGGGCGAGGGCGCTCACCTCTCCATGCAGATGCGTATCGGGACCGGCCGTGGCTACGTCTCCGGTGACGACAATGAGCGCGATGACGATCCCATCGGCATCATTCACGTCGACTCCCTGTACTCCCCGGTGCGCCGCTGCGCCAAGGCTGTTGAGCCTTGCCGCGTTGGCCAGCACACCAACTATGACCGTCTTGTCCTTGAGGTCGAGACGGATGGCTCCGTCACGCCGCGCGAGGCGGTTGTGGAGGCTGCCAACATCATCAACCAGCACATGAGCGCTTTCATGACGCTGGCAGAAGAGGAGGAGGCCGACGACGAGCCTTCGATCTTCGCCACTGGCGTCGAGGAGGACAACACCGAGCTTGACAAGCAGATCGAGGACCTGGACCTCTCCGTCCGCTCCTACAACTGCCTCAAGCGCGCCGGTATCCACTCCGTGCGCCAGCTCGTGGAGTTCTCCGAGAACGACCTGCTCAACATCCGTAACTTCGGCGTGAAGTCCATCGAGGAAGTCAAGGACAAGCTTGAGGCTATGGGCCTCGGGCTCAAGGCCTAGGCTGCGCGTTAATCAAGGAGACAGACCATGAGGCACAACAAGAAGAGGGGCATGAAGCTTGGCACCGACGCCTCTCACACCAAGGCAATGAAGAAGAGCCTGATCAAGGCCCTGCTTGCCAATGACCGCATCAAGACGCTCGACGTGCGCGCCAAGGCCATCCGTCCCGACGTGGACAAGGTCATCACGTGGGCCAAGAAGGGCGACCTCGCTTCCCGTCGTTTGGCCATCGCCAAGGTTGGCGACGCCCAGATTGTCGGCGAGATCTTCAACAAGGCCGCTCAGGGCATGTGGGCTGACCGCAACGGCGGCTACACCCGCATCATGAAGCTTGGCCCCCGCAAGGGCGACGCCGCTGAGGTCGTTATCATCGAGCTCGTCACCGAGCCCGTCAAGGCCAAGGTTGCCGAGGTGACCAAGGTCGCGGAGTAAACAGCTCTCGCAATCGCTTTGAATAGGGTCCTGGGCTTACCAGGGCCCTTTTCGTTACTTGGGCAAGAGGGCGCGGCTGGATCCCTTACCTTATCGGAGGACATGTGGAAAAGACGCTCGTCATAAAGCTTGGGTACCGTGGGGCAGAGTTCTGCGGCTACGCAGAACAGCCTGGCCTGCGTACGGTGGCTGGCGAGCTGCGACGTGCGCTGGAGACTGCGCTTCGTCGCCCCGTCGAGCTGACGTGTGCCGGCAGGACGGACGCGGGCGTTCACGCGCTGGCCCAGTACGTGAGCCTGCCGGTAAGCTCTGAGGAACTGGCGGCATGCGGGCCGCGTCTGCAGCGCACGTTGACGGCTCTTACACCCGAAGACATCGCCATCAAGGCCCTTTATCAGGCCGAGGCGGGCTTCTCGGCCCGTTTTGACGCCCAGGCCCGCGGGTATCGATACCGCATTGCCTGTGGTGATGCCGCCTGCCCAGTCTTGGGCTGGGGCCATGTGTGGTGGCTTCGCTCGGGGGCGAACCTCGACGCGCAAGCCATGCACGAGGCCGCACAATGCCTGGTGGGCGAGCATGACTTTATGAGCTTCTGCAAGGTGTCCTCTGCGGAGGCGATTCGCGCTGACGGGCGCTCGACCTCGCGATACCTTGCGGAGGTCAGCGTCTCGCGCGTCATCGAGGCTGGCGAGGAGCTTGTGGCCATCGATGTGGTAGGCAACGCCTTCCTGCACAACATGGTGCGTGCCATCACGGGGACGCTGGTTGAGGTGGGCCAGGGCCGCAGAGACGCCGCGTGGGTCGCTCGTGCCTTGGAGGCATGCGATCGCAAGGCTGCTGGCCCCACCGCCCCGGCCTGCGGGCTTACTCTGGAGCGCGTGGACTATCCTGCGGGCTCGCTTGTAAAGATGGAGACACCCACATTTTCTGGTCAGAAGCCAAATTCTGGGCAAAATCCCAGATAGGCGCTCTCCCATTTGGCAAAAGTGGCAAATTGTGGGTGTTTGTAAAAGTAGGGAAAGGGTCTCATGGACCTTTTGATTGACGTTTTGAAGGACAGCGTGAAGGATACGGCCCAACTGGTGCCGTTTCTGTTCCTCACGTACCTAGCCATGGAGGCGCTTGAGCACGGGACCGCTGGCCGTGCGGAGCGCATCATCGCACAGACGGACAAGTCGGGACCGATTGCTGGTGCCCTGCTTGGCGCGCTGCCGCAGTGCGGCTTCTCGGCAATGGCGGCGACGCTCTACGCGGGCCGCGTAGTGACGGCTGGCACGCTGGTCGCGGTGCTGCTCTCTACCTCCGACGAGATGGTGCCGGTCTTCCTGGCCCATCAAGAGCCCATTTCTCGCCTGTTGTCGGTCATCGGATTCAAGGTGCTCGTCGGCATGGCGGTCGGCCTTGTCGTCGACGTGATACTGCGTGCGCTGCACCGAGCCGGTGACGGTCATCCGCATATCCGGGAGCTCTGCGAGCGCGCCCACTGCCACTGCGGAAGCGTCGAGGATGTCGACGAGCACGGAGCCCACCACGCACACGACGAGCATGATCACGACCATGACGAGGCGCACGGTCATGCCCATGTGCACAGCCATGATCATCAGGGCCATGGCCGCTGGTGGCATATCGTGCGAAGTGCGTTGGTGCACACGGTCGAGGTGACGGTGTCCATCTTCGTCATCAGCATGGTGTTCGGCCTGTTCATCGAGTATGTGGGAGAGGATGCGCTCGCGGTCTTTATGGGCATCCATCCGGTGCGGGCCACCTTCCTGGCAGGCCTTATCGGCCTCATTCCCAACTGCGGAGCCTCCGTTGCCATCACCGAGCTGTACCTCACCGGCGCGTTGTCGTCCGGGCCCATGATTGCGGGTTTGTTGGTTTCTGGTGGCGTGGGCCTGCTGGTCCTCTTCAGAACCAACGCTGACCAGCGTCAAAATGTAGAGATTGCTGCGTTCGTCTATGCTGTCGGCGTGCTTGCCGGACTTGTGGTGAGCGCATTAGGTATCATCTTCTAACTAGTATGGCGTTTCGGCTGTGGCGGCCAGCAAAGACGTGGTGCCGCCGAGCGTACGAGCAAGGAGGCATCATGCTGATGCAACGTGAGCGCTTTGAACGGAGCGATGTGCCCAAGCCGAGTGCAATGCGCAACATCATGGCAGCGGTAATCCTCGTGGTTTGCGGGGTACTTTGCCTCGTGCTCTGGAACGTGTGCTGGCACAAGGCCAATCAGATGAACGGTCTCAATGACGGCGAGCTCTACGACGCGCTCTATGACCAGCTGAGCCCCACCGAGCCGTCGGCTGGGCGCAAGTGGACGGACGCGAACTTCTCCAACGTGCAGCTGTTTATCGTCGACGACGTAAACGCAGAGCATCCGCAACTGCAGGCGGTCCAGATCTTTGTGCGTAACACCGACACCAACGATGCCACCATCGTCAACGTTCCCGTAAACGCCAAGGTGTGGCTGAGCGACGGCGTCTCGTCCCTGCCAGTCCAATTTGAGCAGGGTGGAGCCGCGCAGGCACTGCCCCCGCTTACCAACGCCACCAACGTTCACGTGAGCCACGTGATTGTGGCAACGGACCGTATCTGGGACCAGCTCGTGACGTTCGAGGGCCCCACCATCAAGGCGCTGTTGTCCAACCAGACCAACGAGTTTGCCACCATCGCGTCGGATTATGGCACGGGCAAGCTTATCGCGTTCGGCAACCTCGTCAGGGATATTGGCCTGGAGAACATCAACCATATCGATGCGCCGTACTGGAACGATACGCTTGCAGATGGCACTGAGGTCTCGGTGGTTGACTGGCAAGAGCTGCCCACCCAACTGGGCATCTTTGAGTGGCGCGAAGAGTAGCCACGAGGCACTAGTTGCACGAACTATAGCTCCCCCTGCGTCGGCGTGGCACAGGGGGAGCTTCGTTTTGTGTGCTGTACGTAGCATGACTCTGTGAAAATGGGGGATTTGCTCGCCACTGGGCGGTGATGGCTTCCTGAACTCATGCACAAGTGGATAATGCGATGGGGGAGATACGAATTGGAATCGCACCACCTCCCGTGAACCGTAGCTAAGGAGCAGCAGCACGTGACGCCCAAGGAGCCACAAGTATCGGTGATCATGCCGGCCTACAACGTAGACCGCTACGTGCGCCGTGCTGTTCAAAGCCTTCAGAACCAGTCGCTTAGTAACTTTGAGCTGCTGGTTGTTGACGATGGCTCCACTGACCGCACGGGCCAGATTCTTGACGTGCTTGCGGAGCGCGACATCCGCATTACCGTGTACCACACGCCCAACGGCGGTGCCCCCGCGGCACGCAATTACGCGCTTGACCGCGCGCACGGCAAGTACGTCATGTTCATGGATGCGGACGACTGGACCGAACCCAACACGCTTCGTGACATGGTTGCCATGGCGGATGCAAACCGCCTTGAACTGGCCATCGCGGCGTTCTACATCGACACCTACTACGGCAAGGACAACGAGCACTACACCGAGGTCAAGGGATGCCCGAGCGCCATCTATCCAACGCAGCAGGAGTTTCGCGCCGCCGCGTGGCAGCTCTTTGACAAGAACCTGCTGTATTCGCCTTGGAACAAGCTCTTCCTGCGCGAGCGTATCGAGCGTCTCAACCTGCGCTTCCGCCCCACATTCTGGGACGACTTCCCCTACGTGCTGGACTTCATCCGTGACGTAGAGCGAGTGGGTGTGACCGAGACGCCGTACTACCACTTCATCAGGCAGCGCAGCGAGTCCGAAACCGCCCGGTGGCGACCCGATATGTACGATAAACGCGAGGAAGAGCACGCATGGATGCTCGACCTCTACGACCATTGGGGCCTCTCCGGCGATCCAGCGAGCATGGAGATGATTCAGCGTCGCTACATCGAACGCCTGGTGGGCTGCATCGAGAACGTCTGCAATCCGCAGTGCGACCTCTCTCCCAAGGAGAAGCGGCGCCTTATCGACGAGATGATCCACACTGAGAACGCTCGCATTGCGGCTGCCGTCGCGCGTCCACGCACCAAGATGCTGCAGGTGATGATTGCTCCCATCAAGGCGGGCAACGTCGAGCTTGCATACCGCGAAGGCAAGCTCATCTCGTTCGTGAAGCGGCGCAATACCAAGCTCTTTGCTACGCTGAAGGCCAATCGCTGACGCTCGTTCGCAGCGGCCCTACTTCCACGTTACGTCATTTTGAGGAGAAGCTATGCCCAAGGCATCTCAGCCCAAACCCGTTCGCCTGGTCTGTGGGCTTGGAAACCCCGGGGCAGAGTATGCGCGGACACGTCACAGCGCTGGTTTTGCCACGGTTGACGAGCTCGCCGCCCGCTATGGTGTGCGTTATTGGAAAGAGCAGCTGGGAAACCTTGTGGCCACCATCACGGTCCGCACGGCGGATGGCCCATGCCAAGTGATGCTCGCCAAGCCCCAGAGCTACATGAATACCTCGGGCGGCCCGCTCTCCAAACTCATGCGGGCAGAGCGCATCCAGCCAGCAGAGCTGCTGGTGATCCATGATGAGGTCGACCTCCCAGCGGGGGAGGTCCGCGCCAAGTGGGCGGGTGGCCTCAATGCCCACAATGGCCTGCGCTCCATCTCTGACAAGCTTGGCACGCGCGACTTCCAGCGCATTCGCTTTGGCATCGGACGCCCTCCCGGAAAGATGTCCGTGGCTGACTGGGCGTTGCGTCAGCTGAAGGGCGCACAAGCAGACGAGTTTGACGTCGAGGTCGCCGTTGCGGCGGATCTCGTCGAGTCAGTGCTCGCAACGGGCGTGCCTGCATAAACGACGCCTTAATCACAGCGAGTAATACCACCCGTTCAACTTGTATGGATCGCGCTGAGGTATTGTGCGCAAATACGAGCAATTACCAATCTGGTAGAATCAGAATGCCGTTATTTTGCGTGAAATGATGGAAAAGGGGGATTTGATTCCATGCAAAAGAAGATCAGCAAGCTGCCGTTCAAGGGAACAAAGGAGCAGGAAGAGCAGCTGAAGGCCGTTATCGCTGAGCACTGCAACGACAAGAGCAACGTCATGGTCGTCATGCAGAAGGCCCAGGATATCTACGGTTACCTGCCCATCGAAGTGCAAGAGATGATCGCCGATGGTATGGGCGTTCCTCTGGAGAAGGTCTACGGCGTGGCAACGTTCTACGCCCAGTTTGCCCTTTCTCCCAAGGGCCAGTACAACATCTCTGTGTGCCTGGGAACCGCCTGCTATGTCAAAGGTTCGGGCGACGTTCTGGAGAAGCTCAAGGAGAAGCTCGGCATCGATGTGGGCGAGTGCACCTCCGACGAGAAGTTCTCGCTTGAGGCCTGCCGTTGCATTGGCGCCTGTGGCCTGGCACCTGTTCTCACCGTCAATGACGAGGTCTATGGACGTCTCGTGCCCGACGATGTGGACAAGATCCTGGCAAAGTATGCCGACTAATCACCACAGCCCAGTGACGCGCCGCGCGTAAGGAACGAAGAACATGAAAATCTCTGAGATCAGGGACCTTCTGGAGGCAGAGGTTCTGTGCTGTGAGGATGACCTCGACCAGGAGGTCTTCACCGCCTGCGGAAGCGACATGATGAGCGACGTCCTCAAATACGTCAAGGACCAAGCGGTGCTGCTTACCGGTTTGTGCAATCCCCAGGTCATCAGGACAGCGGAAATGATGGACATGGTGTGCATCGTGTTCGTCCGCGACAAGATGCCGACCGACATCATGGTGTCCATGGCAGAGGATGACGGCATAGTCGTCATGACAACGGACAAGCGCATGTACGAGGCTTGTGGCACGCTGTACGCCAACGGACTCATTGGGAAGGCCATCCATGTCTGAGCCCCTGATCTTCCACTTTGACGTAGACGGAGAGAACTTCGCGTCCGCCGGTCAGGCGTCCACGCAGGTCAAGAAGAACCTGCGCCAGCTTGGCGTGCCCGCGGCTACCATCCGCCGTGTCTCCATCGCCATGTACGAGGGTGAAATCAACATGGTCATCCATGCAAATGGTGGCACAGCTGATGTCATCGTTTCGGAGGAATACATCGAGATCATTCTTGCGGACAAGGGCCCGGGCATCCCCAACATCGAGCAGGCCATGCAGGAAGGGTTCTCCACCGCCACGGACCAGATTCGCTCCTTGGGTTTTGGTGCGGGCATGGGGCTTCCCAACATGAAGCGTTACACCGACACGATGGAAATCGACACCATGGTCGGCGTCGGCACCACTATCACCATGTACGTTTACCTCTAGCCGGTTGCCAGGGGTGTGAGTCAGATGGCAAGCAGCACATACGAGCACTCGGTGCGCTTGGACGTGACCAAGTGCACGGGTTGTACAACCTGCTTGAGGCGTTGCCCCACAGAGGCGATCCGCATCTGTGACGGGCATGCCCAGATCAACGACGCTCGTTGCATCGACTGCGGCGAGTGCATTCGCGTGTGCACCCACAAGGCCAAGAAGGCAGTCGTCGGAAGCCTCGAGGACATGGAGCGCTTCCGTTACAAGATTGCCCTGCCCGCGCCGTCGCTGTACGGGCAGTTCGACAACCTTGACGACGTGGACTTTGTGCTGGACGGCCTGCTCAAGATTGGCTTCGACGACGTGTTCGAGGTCTCGAAGGCGGCCGAGCTCGTCAGCGCCTACACCAGGCAGTACCTCAAGACGGAGGGCGTCAGGCTCCCCATCATCAGCTCTGCCTGCCCCGTGGTCGTGCGCCTGATCGCGCTGCGCTTCCCTTCGCTCAACGACAATGTGATGCACATGCTGCCGCCCATGGAGGTTGCGGCTAAGCTGGCGCGTCAGCGGGCCAAGGAGCAGCACCCGGAGCTCGCGGATGACGAGATCGGCGTGTGCTTCATCTCGCCGTGTCCGGCAAAGGCGAGCTACGTGAAGAACGGCTTTGCGGACTACAAGAGCGCCGTAGACGTGGTCATTTCCATGAGCGACGTGTACTTCAGCCTCATCAGCAAGATGTCGCGTGGTGGCGAAGTGGAGATGATGACGGAGTCGGGCATGGTGGGCATTGGCTGGGCCACGTCAGGTGGCGAGGCCACGGCCCTCTTCAACGACGAGTACCTGGCTGCCGACGGCATCGAGAACGTCATCAACGTACTTGAGCAGATCGAGAACGACAACATCCCGCCGGTCAAGTTCATTGAGCTTGATGCTTGCACGGCTGGCTGCGTTGGCGGTGTGCTGACGGTTCAGAACCCGTACATCGCCAAGACGAGGCTTCAGTCGCTGAGGCGCTACCTGCCCGTCTCCAAGAACTTCCTCTCGCCGGACGAGCAGGAGTACATCCCTGAGCTCTACCTCTTCAACGATCTCCCGGAGTACGAGCCGATGACGCTGCTGTCGCACAACATGGCCGAGTCCATGCGCATGATGGCAGACATCCAGCGGCTGAGAGCCTCTCTGCCAGGGATCGACTGTGGCGCATGCGGCGCTCCCGGCTGCCGCGCGCTGGCCGAGGACATCGTGAAGGGCCACGCAACGCTTGAGGACTGCAGGATTCTTCAGAAGCGAGGTGAGTAGCTTGACGGTTGAGGAGCTGCTAGCACAGGGGTTTGAGGCCGTGTCGCTGCCCGACGGCAGCCGAGAGATCGACGGTGTCTACATCGGAGACCTGCTCAGCTGGGTCATGGGCCGTGCGCAGATGGACAACGCATGGATCACCATCATGACCAACGTGAACGTCATTGCCGTTGCAACGCTCGCGGACACCTCGTGTGTCATCCTTGCCGAGGGCGTCGAGATGGAAAAAGACCTTGTCGAAACCGCTAAACAGAAGGAGATTAACGTTCTGAGCAGCAGCCTGCCCATCTACGAGACCGCAATCAAGCTCGCGGGCCTCCTTTCATAGCTGTCTGACGGCCATGAGCAAGTATTACTACGACTTCCACGTGCACTCCTGCCTGTCTCCCTGCGGGGACGCTGACAACACCCCAAACAACCTGGCAGGAATGGCGTTCCTCAACGGCGTGCGCATCATGGCGCTCACCGACCACAACACCTCGAGGAACTGCCCTGCCTTCTTTGAGGCGGCGCGGAGGTACGGGATTGTGCCCATAGCCGGAATGGAGCTGACCACGTCGGAAGACATCCACGCGGTCTGCTTGTTCGAAACGCTTGAGGATGCGCTGGCGTTTAACGATGAGGTCGACACGAGGCGTGTGCGCGTCAAGAATCGTGCGGATATCTTTGGCGAGCAACTGATCCTCGATGAGTTTGACAACGTGGTGGGGCATGAGGAGGACCTTCTCATCAACGCGACCACCATTGCTTTGGACGAGGCGCCGCTGCTGGCGTCAAAGTATGGCGGGATTTGCTACCCGGCACACATTGACCGCCCGGCAAACGGAGCCATTGAGATTCTGGGTGACTTCCCGCACTATGTGGGTTTCCACCTGGCAGAACTGCACGATCGCAGCAACAAGGATGCCTACGTGCGCGACTATCACCTCGAGGGCATCCGCCTGCTGTTCAGCTCTGACGCTCATTACTTGGACCAGCTCCGCGAAGGAGAGGACAACGACTGGTTTGAGATTGATGACAGCCTTCGTGGCGAGGAGCTGATCCGTAAGCACGTGTTTGACGAACTGAGACTGAGTTAGTGCTGGTGCGAAGATGAAAGAGTTGTCACTTAACATCCTCGATGTCGCCGAGAACTCCGTGAAGGCGGGGGCGTCTTTGACGCAGATCCTGCTGACGGAGCGGGGCAACGTGCTTGTGCTCGAGATTGTCGACGATGGTTGCGGCATGAGCGAGGACGTGGTGCGCTCGGTGGTCGACCCGTTCTACACCACCAGAACGACGCGCAAGGTGGGCATGGGCATCCCACTGCTCAAGCTTGCGTGCGAGCAGACGGGCGGCAGCCTTCAGATCAGCTCTGTGACTGAGGAGGCAGACCCGGTTGCGCATGGAACGCACGTAAGGGCGACGTTCTATTCCGACCACATCGACTTCACGCCGCTCGGTGACGTCAGTGCTTCGGTCCTTACCTTGATCCAAGGACACCCCGATACGGATTTCCTGTTCCGCCATGACAAGGATGGTCGTGTTGTGGAGCTAGACACACGGGAGCTGCGAGAGGTTCTAGAGGATGTGCCATTGAACAGTTATGATGTCATGGAGTGGATAAGGGGGAATCTGCAAGAACAGTATGAGGAACTGTCAGAAGATGGCGGTCATAACGGAGAGGAATGAGTATGAAATCACTGGCTGAGTTGCAGGCGATCAAGAATCGCATGAAGGACAAGGTCGTCCTGCGCGACGGAATGGAAGGCGCTCGCGTGGTCGTCGGTATGGCCACCTGCGGTATCGCGGCTGGCGCCCGTCCCGTCCTGAACGCCTTCGTCGAGGGCGTCAACAAGGAGGGCCTTGAGGGCAAGGTTACCGTTACTCAGACTGGCTGCATCGGCATCTGCCAGTATGAGCCCGTTGTCGAGGTCTTTGAGCCCGGCAAGGAGAAGGTCACCTACGTGAAGATGAATCCCGAGAAGGCTAAGGAAGTCATCGAGAAGCATCTCAAGGGTGGCAATGTCGTTTCCGAGTACACCATTGGTGCTGTTGCGGTTTAAGTTGGGAGGTTTATTGTGATTCGTTCACAAGTCCTTATCTGTGGCGGTACCGGCTGCACGTCCTCGGGAAGCCAGCAAATCCAGGATAGGTTCGAGGAAGAGATCGCCAAGAACGATCTTCAGGACGAGATCAAGCTCGTCCGCACCGGCTGCTTCGGCCTGTGCGAGCTCGGCCCTGTCGTCATCGTGTACCCCGACGGCACGTTCTACAGCCGCGTCTCCGCGGACGACGTAGAAGAGATCGTCACCGAGCACCTGCTCAAGGGTCGTCGTGTCGAGCGCCTCGTCTACGACGATCACGGTAAGGCGGAGGCGGACGAGTTTGGCAACATCGCCCTGTCCGACACCACCTTCTACAAGACCCAGAACCGCGTGGTGCTGCGTAACTGCGGCGTCATCAACCCGGAGGACATCGACGAGTACATCGCGATGGACGGCTATGCGGCGCTGGGCAAGGTCCTCACCGAGATGACCCCCGAAGACGTCATCAAGGTCGTCACCGACTCCGGCCTGCGCGGCCGTGGCGGCGGCGGATTCCCCACCGGCCGTAAGTGGTCGCTCTGCGCCCCCAACAAGGCCGACATCAAGTACGTGGTCTGCAACGCCGACGAGGGCGACCCCGGCGCGTTCATGGACCGCTCCGTGCTCGAGGGCGATCCCCACAGCATCATCGAGGCCATGACCATCTGCGGTTATGCCTGCGGCTGCAACAAGGGCTACGTCTACGTGCGCGCTGAGTACCCCATCGCCGTTAAGCGTCTGTCCATCGCCATCGCTCAGGCCCGCGAGTACGGCCTGCTCGGCGAGAACATCTTCGACTCTGGCTTTGACTTCGACATCGACATCCGCCTCGGCGCCGGCGCCTTCGTGTGCGGCGAGGAGACGGCCCTGATGACCTCCATCGAGGGCAACCGCGGCGAGCCCCGTCCGCGTCCGCCGTTCCCGGCCGTCAAGGGCCTCTTCGGCAAGCCCACGGTTGAGAACAACGTCGAGACGTTCGCCAACATCCCGCAGATCATCCTGCGTGGCGCTGAGTGGTTTGCCTCCATGGGCACCGAGCGCTCCAAGGGCACCAAGGTCTTCGCGCTGGGCGGCAAGATCAACCACACCGGCCTGGTCGAGATTCCCATGGGCACCACGCTCGAGCACATCATCTATGAGATTGGCGGCGGCATCCCCAACGGCAAGAAGTTCAAGGCTGCCCAGACTGGTGGTCCGTCCGGCGGCTGCATCCCCGCGAGCCTGATCGACACCGAGGTCGACTACGACAACCTCACCGCCATCGGCTGCATGATGGGCTCTGGTGGCCTCATCGTCATGGACGAAGATACCTGCATGGTCGACATGGCCAAGTTCTTCCTCGAGTTCACCGTTGACGAGTCCTGCGGCAAGTGCACTCCGTGCCGTGTCGGCACCAAGCGCATCCTTGAGCTGCTCGACAAGATCACGTCCGGCAAGGGCACCCTTGAGGACATCGACCGCATCGAGGAGCTTTGCCAGTACGTCAAGACGAACTCCCTGTGCGGCCTCGGTCAGACGGCTCCCAACCCCGTTCTGGCGACGCTCAAGTTCTTCCGCGACGAGTACATCGCTCACGTGGTCGACAAGAAGTGCCCCGCCGGCGTCTGCAAGGACCTCCTGACCTTCACGATCGACCGCGACAAGTGCATCGGCTGCGGCCTCTGCGCACGCAACTGCCCCGTCAACGCCATCGGGCAGACGGATTACGTGGCGCCTGGCAAGAAGCGCGCTGCGTATAGCATCGATGCGGCCAAGTGCATTAAGTGCGGTGCCTGCATGAGCAACTGTAAGTTCCACGCTATCAGCAAGCAGTAGAGGAGCCCTGTAGGTATGAATATGGTTAACGTTAAGGTTAACGGCATCGCCGTAAGCGTGCCGGCGGGTTCCACGATTCTTGAGGCCGCTCGCAAGGCTGGCGTCGAGATTCCGACCCTGTGCTACATGAAGGAAAAGAACGAGATCGGCGCTTGCCGTATCTGCATCGTCGAGGCCACCGGCACCCGCGGCATGGTTACCGCGTGCGTGTATCCCGTTGCCGAGGGCATGGAGATCCAGACCAACTCCGAGAAGGTCCGCAAGGCGCGCAAGACCACGCTCGAGCTCATCCTTTCCACCCACGACAAGAAGTGCCTGTCCTGCCCGCGTTCCACCGACTGTGAGCTGCAGAAGCTCTGCCTCGAGTACGGCGTGGACGAGGACGCGTTCGACGGCTTCAAGCCTGTCTACGAGATCGATGACTCCGTGCCGCATCTCGTGCGCGACAACAACAAGTGCATCCTGTGCCGCCGCTGCGTGGCTGCCTGCAACGAGCAGTTCGTGGGCGTCATCGGCGCCAACGACCGTGGTATCGACACCAACATCGGCTCGCCGTTCAACCGCCTGCTCAAGGATGTCCCGTGCATCTCCTGCGGCCAGTGCACCGTCGTGTGCCCGACCGGCGCCCTCACCGTCAAGGACGACACCGACAAGGTCATGGCTGCTATCGCCGATCCGTCCAAGTACGTGGTTGTCCAGACCGCTCCGTCCGTCCGCGCTCAGCTCGGCGAGAGCTTTGGCATGGCTCCTGGCACCAACGTCGAGGGCAAGATGGTTGCCGCCCTGCGTCGTCTGGGCTTCGACAAGGTCTTCGACACCGACTTCGGCGCCGACCTCACCATCGTCGAGGAGGCCAACGAGCTGGTGCAGCGCATCCAGAACGGTGGCGTGCTGCCCATGATCACCTCCTGCAGCCCCGGCTGGGTCAAGTTCTGCGAGTACTACTATCCCGAGCTGCTCTCCCACCTCTCCACCTGCAAGTCCCCGCAGCAGATGCAGGGCGCGGTCACCAAGACCTACTTCGCCGAGAAGATGGGCATCGATCCCAAGGACATCGTCTCCGTCTCCGTCATGCCCTGCACCGCCAAGAAGTTCGAGATTGGCCGCGACGACCAGTCCGCAGCTGGCGAGGGCATGCCCGACCTCGACATCTCCATCACCACCCGTGAGCTTGGCTACCTCATCAAGAAGTCTGGCCTGAAGTTCGAGATGCTCCCCGACGAGCAGTTCGACGATCCTCTGGGCGAGGACACTGGTGCAGCCGTCATCTTCGGCGCCACCGGCGGCGTCATGGAGGCCGCTGTCCGTACCGCCAACGCGTGGCTCAACGGCGCTACCGAGGCCATCGACCTCACCGCGGTCCGCGGCACCGACATGGTCAAGGAGGCCACCGTCAACGTGGCCGGCACCG
Source organism: uncultured Actinomycetes bacterium (assembly GCA_900314645.1). Classification (GTDB taxonomy): domain Bacteria; phylum Actinomycetota; class Coriobacteriia; order Coriobacteriales; family Atopobiaceae; genus UBA1367. Next base: position 21,608 of record OMWB01000005.1, on the reverse strand, counting down.
ACCTCAAGCTCTGCGTCGCCTCCAGCGGCCAGGGTGCCCAGTACGTCATGGAGAAGCTCGCCGCCGGCAACCCCGAGGGCTGGGGCTTCATCGAGATCATGGGCTGCCCAGGTGGCTGCGTCAACGGCGGCGGCCAGCCGATCCAGCCGCAGTGGGTCCGCGACACCATCGACCTCAAGGCCGTCCGCGCCAAGGCTCTGTATGACGCCGACGCCGCCATGGAGCTCCGTATGTCGCACGAGAACCCCGCCATCAAGAAGCTCTACGACGAGTGGTTCACCGAGGGCTATGGCAAGGGCAAGGCACATCACGCCCTGCACACGAGCTACGTTGCTCGCGAGCGCTATCCCAAGGAGTAAGCCCTAGGCTTAACTGAACGACGTGCGCCCCGGGGGTAGCCCCTGGGGCGCACTCTTTTGCCGCGGTTCCCGGGTCCTTAACGTCGCAAACTGCGTGCGTACGCACTTCGCGACGCTAAGCAGCCGAAAACGCCCCGTTAATGTCGCAATCTGCGGGCACGCAATCAGGTGCCCGCACATCTCGACGTTAGTGTCGCGTTTTCGGGCCCCTAACGTCGCAAACTGCGGGTGTGGGGTCGCGGGCTCACTTATTCTTAAAGCAATCGCATCGACAGATGAATTATGCTTGAATGGACTAGCCGCGCAGAAAGGAGCACCGTGGATACCGAGCGCTGCCGCGAGTTCGTGGTGCTGGCACAGACCTGCAACTATCTACAGGCCGCTGACCAGCTCTTCATTTCACAGTCGTCGCTTTCAAAGCACATCAAGGCGCTCGAGCGTGAGCTTGGCGTGGAACTCTTCAATCGCACGACACGTCGCGTCCAGCTGACAGAGCACGGCAGAGTCTTCCTTCCCTTTGCACGAAAGCTGGCCGCGACAGCTCACGATGCCGAGGTTGCCATGGCAAACACCACCGACAACGAGCGTCGCATCATCGGCATTGGATCCATTCCGGTGATGGTGCCCTACGGCATTACCGAGGTGCTGCACTGCTTTGAGCGTGATCATCCCAACGTGCGCTTGCGCTTGACCGAGGGGGAAGCGGACTATCTCAAAGACCTTCTGCGTAAGCGCCAGCTTGACCTGGCCTTCATTCGTGAATGGGACGGCAGCACCGATCTTGAGGATGGTGACAACGAGTTTGCGGCCACGGACTACACTGACGATCGCCTCGCGGCCGTGTTGCCTTCTGGCCACCCTCTGGCCATGAGACCGTCCGTCAAGCTGGGCGAGCTTGCCAACGAAGAGTTCCTGCTGTTGCCCCAGGGCACGGTCATGGATGCCCTAATCATGGATGCGTGTGCGGTGGATGGCTTCGTGCCCGAGGTACGCTATCGCGGCACGCGCGCTGAGAACATCATTGACCTCGTGGGCCGTGGCATGGGCGTGTCACTTCTCATGCGCAAGCCCGCCGCATATCTCGCACGCTCTGCCGTCTCGGTGGTTGACATCGAGAACCCCATCGTCACCAAGATCAGGGTGTACCGGCTGCGTGATCGCGACCCCAACAAGGATGTCCGCGACTTCCTGAATTCGCTGCACCTCAGGGTTTCGTAGGCCCCTGCGGGCAAGCGCCCGCCTTGCGAAATCACTTGCCATAGTGGAATAAATGCAATGTCATGTTGAATTGCGAGAGAATAAGTAACCTCATACCATAGTCTCCAAGATCAAAGAGAGATTTGGAGAAAGCTATGGTCATTGATGCAAACATGTATTGGGTTCCTGAGAGCCTGTTCACCAACGATGAGGTGCTCCAGCGCTTTGTGTCCGAGGCGCCGCAGGACGAGAACACCCGCGCCTACCTCAAGGAACAAGACGGCATCCGCCAGGTTATCGTCGAGAAGCCCGCGGGCTACGAGGCGCTCAACTATGCGCAGGGTGACTACGTGCTCGAGCACATGCTGGCAGACATGGATGAGGCCGGCGTGGACGTGGCCGTGCTGAAGGTCCCCGGCGCCAACGAGTGGATGAGCCTTGAGACCTGCAAGTTCTTCAATGACGGCATGGCGGACTACGCACGTCGTTCCAACGGCCGCATGGTGCCACTTGCCGTGATTCCCGCGCTGGACTTCACGCCCGAGTGCGCCGCAGAGATCGACCGCTGCATGGGCGAGCTTGGCTTTGCGGGTGTGCAGCTGTGCAGCCACTACGGCGACAAGTACCTGGACGACCCCGCCTTTGCGCCGCTCTTCGAGAAGCTCAACGAGCGTGCGGCGACTGTCTACGTGCACCACGTGCCCGTGCCGGTGGACTGCTCGTCCATCGTTGCGTACAACAACCTGCGCCGCAGCTACGGCCGTTGCCAGGATCAAGTCACTGCTGTTGGCCGCGAGCTTTTCAGCGACTTCTTTGTGCGTTATCCCAACATCAAGATGGTGCACTCTATGCTCGGCGGCGGCTTCTTTGCCGTGTCCGAGATGCTGCTCCCCAAGCCTTCCAAGCGTGCGGACGCTGTCCAGCGCTTCCAGACCGACAACGGCGAGCTGGCCCAGCGCTTGCACGACCACATCTTCTTTGAGATGAGCCACGCGCAGCCGTGGGGCGCCGCGCAGCTCAAGTGTGCCATCGAGGTTCTCGGAGCTGACCACGTGATCTTTGGCACCAGCTACCCGGTGCGTCGTGAGTGGCTGCTCGACGGACCTGCGTTTGTGAGCGGGCTGGGCCTCTCAGCGAAGGACCAGGCCCTTGTCATGGGCGAAAATGCGCAGCGCCTGTATCGTATCTCCTAGAAGGGGAGGAAAGGTCCATGCTCTACGCTGGTGCCGGCAAGGCTTTGATAGACCTCGAAGGCGTGTTGCCCTTTGACGGTTTTGATGTGGTGCGCGATCCGCTCCACGTGCGAGCGGTCGCATTTGGAAACCCTGATGGGAATCATGCCTGCATCGTGTCGGTAGACGCTACCTCCATGCGTGACGACGCATCGATGCGCGCAAAGGCAGCGCAGGTAACGGGATGTGCCGAGGATAGCGTGTGGATTACGGTGACGCATACGTTCTGCTCGCCACATGTGCGTACTCCTGAACATCTTGGAAGCGACGAGGAGCGCACTCGCAACGTGTTGCTTGCAGAGCGTTTGGTAGCCGCGGTAGAGTCCGCCTGCGCTGAGGCGGTGGCCGCACTGGAGCCTGTCCGACTTGAGACGGGCCGTGCGGACTGCTCGGTGAATGCGAACCGTGACGTGCTCACACCCGAAGGCTGGTGGCTGGGCATCGATCCAACCGGCTTCTCTGACCGCTCCGTGCGCATCCTGCGGGTTTCGTCCGCAAGCAACCCCGAGCGCACCGTCACCCTGTTCTATACGGTTGACGTCCAATCTTCCGTCATGCAAGGAGTCTGCGAGGCAGAAGGACGCGCCGTTGTCAGCGCTGATCTTGCTGGTGAGGCCTCGCGCATCCTTGAGGAGCACCTTGGTGGGGTCGCCCTGTTTCTCGTGGGTGCCGCTGGCGACCAGACGCCCCGTGCCAAGCGTGCGGATGCCCTCTCTGAACTGGGAATCATTCTTGCGGGTGAAGCCGAGCAAGCGCTTAAGAAGGCAGAGCCGCTGCAGGCTTCTCACGTCGTGCTCTCGCGTGTTACGGTGTCCTGTCCCGCTCAGCGCCGCGCGGACTTCCACAGTCTGGCCCCCACGCACAGCTATGAGTTTGTGCCAGAAGGCACCGAGGAGACGCTGCTCTGCGTGGCGCGTCTGGGTGAGCTGACCGTTGTGGGCATCCAACCCGAGGTGGACAGCGCCTTTGGTGCGCGTCTTCGTGAGGCGTGCCCCGGCACGTTTGAGCTGCTCACGATGGTCAACGGTGCCCAAAAGTACCTGCCCAGCTCCGAAGCCTATGACCGCATCACCTACGAGGCCATGAACTCTGGTTTTGCCCAGGGCGCAGACGAGGTTCTTGCTGACGCCATTCTCAACCTTGTGAAGGAGTAACCCATGAACATAGGATCCGCTCGCCGTTGCCTCACTCCTCAGACCGAGGAGGTCTACCTCATCGGTTACCGCAATCTCGAAAACCGCCTGCATCCAGCTACGGGCATCTACGACGATGTCTTTGGCAATGCACTCTACTTTGAGGACGGCGGCAAGGAGCTCTTCGTCTTTTCCTGCGACTTCATGGAGATCGACGAGGGCACTGCTGAGGATGCCAAGACGCTCCTGCACGACCGCTATGGCATCGATCGCGACTGCGTGCTGCTGTGCGCCACGCATAACCACACGACGGTGGTTGCCTATCACCGCATCTGGTGGACGGGCAAGTTTGACCAGGAGTACTACGATTGGTATTTGGAGACCGTCGCAAGCGCCTTCGAGGAGTGCCGTGCGAATGCCCGTCCAGCAACCTGTCGTCTTGGCCGTCAATGGATTGAGGGCTTCTATAACAACCGCATCACGAACGAGCCGGCAGACCAGGAGGTCACGGTCGTCAAGTTCTTTGACAAGGCTACGGGCGAGGCATTTGCCGGCCTCGTCAACTGGGCGAGTCATAGCGCTACCTGCGGCCAGGCGGAGACGCGCATGAACTCTGAGTTCGCGGGCATGACGTCCAAGAAGCTCGAGCCGAGCTTCGGTTTCTTCCCCGCCATGATCGTGGGCGCGGCGGGAGACTGTTCCAACCGCAATCTGCGCCAGGGCACGGGCGTGGAAGAGGCCGAGCGTATCAGCTCCGGCATCGCGCCGGAAATCGCGGCCATCCCCGTGGAGACCGAAGTGCCGCTCAATGGCATCCGCGTGCAGACCGTGCACCACATCGTGCACAACGAGAAGGGCGAGGAGGTCGCGCTCTGCAGCGTGATCAGCCTGGGTGGGCTGCATCTCTTCGTCTCGCCCTGCGAGTTTGGTGGCAAGTTTGGCATCCAGATGCGCGAGGCTTGCCCGGTGGAGGGCCTGGTCTTCGGCTATACCAATGGCTACCTGGAGTACTGGCTGCCTGAGGAAGAGTATGGCCTCTCCTTCGAGACACAGAAGTCGATGGTGCCCAAGGGCGACCCGGAGATTCTGGTAGGCAAGCTGATTCAGGCAAGCCAGCTGCTGGGTCGGTAACGATGACTGATGACCTGCGCTTTGACCCGACTCGCTACGAGGAGAAGACCTGCACGATAGGGGAGCGTACCATTCGGTATCGTGCCTGGGAGGGCATGCCCTATTGTGCTGCGCCGCTCGACCCGATCCAAAGAATCAACCTGTTCGTGCCCGCGGCCTACTACGAGGGCGAGCTGCCCTTGGGCCTCGCCCTTGACGAGGTGCCCATCTTTATGCCCAACACGGTGGGCGGCTACATGCCTGGCCCTGCTGACGAGCCGCGCCTTGACCCGCACGGAAGTGGTCCCAACTCCATCTTCTGTGCGCTCGAGCATGGCTACGTGGTGGCGAGCGCGGGTGTGCGCGGCCGCACATCGGGCAAGGTGACCACGGAGTTCTTCGAGGGCAGCGTGGGCGGTACGGTGAGCGAGGCCACAGGCAGGAAGGTGGGCCGCGCACCGGCGTTCATCGTGGACTATAAGGCCGCTATCCGCTGGCTGCGCCATAACGCGGACGTCATCCCCGGCTGCACCGAGCGCATCGTCACCAACGGCACGAGTGCGGGAGGAGCCCTCTCGGCGCTTGCCGGCGCAACGGGAAACGTGGCCGACTACGAGCCCTACCTGCGGTTGATTGGTGCCGCGGACGAGCGCGACGACGTGTTTGCCGCGAGCTGCTACTGTCCCATCCACAATCTTGAGAACGCCGACGCCGCCTACGAGTGGCTGTTCTGCGGACACGATGACTGGCATCGTACCAAGCACCAGCGCACACCCGACGGCGGCTTCATCCGTGTGCCAGATGACGGCGTGATGCGCGCTGAACAGGCCGCGCTCTCGCCGCTCCTCAAGGCGCTCTTCCCGGCCTACGTGAACGGCCTGAGCCTGGGCGATGAGGATGACAGCCCCCTCACGCTGGATGCGGACGGCAGCGGAAGTTTCGCCGACTGGGTGAAGCGTTGGGTGATCGCATCCGCGCAGCGCGAGCTCGACACGCATGACAACGAACTCAACCGCGCATGGCTTCTGGTGGACGGAAGCCAGATTGACCGGCAGGACTACCTGCGGATTGTTGACGGCAAGGTGGTCGACCTCGACTGGGACGCCTTCGTGAGCAAGATTACGCGCATGAAGGCCACGCCCGCCTTTGACGCACTCGATCTGGGTAGCCCCGAGAACGAGGAGTTCGGGGACGAGACGGTTGATGGCCGCCACTTCTCAGCTTTTTCCTTCGAGCATAGCGCGGTGCCTGGTGCCGAGCTGGCAGACCCTGCGATGGTGCGCCTCATGAACCCCGTGACGCACATCCTGGAAGACAACCCCGGCGCAACCAAGCACTGGCGCATCCGCCACGGCTCATTCGACCGCGACACGTCGCTTGCCATCCCCGTCATCCTGGCTACACTGCTCAAGAACCGCGGCTTTGACGTTGACTTCGCCCTGCCGTGGGGCCTGCCCCACAGCGGCGACTACGACCTGCCCGAGCTCTTCACTTGGATTGACGGGCTGTGCTGAGAACAAATCGATAGGCCTGCTTCCAGATAGTTTTGATAACAGAAATCACGCTCACTTCCGCACCCGTTGCTTGGCAAGGAGGCATCAGATGATGCCCAACGGAATGAGCGTGATCAACAAGAGCGCATCAAGTCCCCAGATTCCAACGAGGAACTTGGTGCGCTTCTTGGGTTCCCAGTCGGGGACGTAGTTGCTTGCGAGGAAGAACGGGATGTAGGTGGTTACGAACACGGGCAGCACGCCCCACCACTTGTAAACCCAGATGAATGAGTGATTGCTGGTGGCGGCGAGGAAGCTCTCGACCAGCGCGAACAGCAGGGCCATGCTGATGGCTCCGGCCAGCTTGGCACTCACGCCGCCTTTGCCGTCCTTCGCGAAGTAGCGCGCGTCAGGATCTGCGGGTAGCATCTTGTAGGAGATGATGCCCGCAAGCGAGAACATCATCGAGAGCTCCCAGCACACGCCGATGAGCAGGATGAACGTGGTCGACTCGTTGCTCACAGACCACAGCGGGTACCCGGCGACGTGGGCGATGATGGCGTTGCAGATCTCGTAGAGCCAGTGCACGCCGTAGAGGGCGAGTCCGGCGAAGATGACCTTGAACTCCCGCTTGTGAATCTCGCTCCAGTACACGTAGAAGACCACTGCGAGGATGAAGATAAACGTCCAGTTGAAGTTCTCCGTGCTTCTGACCACGATGGCGTCGACCAGGTCCTTTGACTGCTGCGATCCGTCGCCCCAAAACTGGAACATGACCCCTCCTTAGGACGTCTGCCTGCATGTTTGCAGATGTCTTACTTAGTTGCCACATTGTATGACGAAGGGTTTGCGTTTACGTAGGGACGCGACACTGGCTCCATGTTCGGTGGAAACGAGGGGCTGGTCGTGATGCTGCTTGCCTTTGCCGGAGCCGGGCGACGATCGAGCTGCATAAAGAAGGGGGCGCCGCTCTGCGCGGCGCCCCCAAGAAAGGAAGGGCTTGGTATGTAAGCTCGTGTCTTACGCTGCCTTCTCCGCGTCGGTCTTGGTACCCAGGACGAATACTGCGACGATGGCAACCACGGTAGCGATCACACCGCCCACGGCCAGGCCGATGAAGCCCTTGTCGATGCCGTTGACCGGGTCGATGTAGCAGGGCAGGCCAAGCCAGCCGTTCGCACCAGGGGTGAACCACTTCGCGCCGCACGCACCGGCGATGGCGCCACCGATGCCGGAGCCGAGGAACGTGGCCCACATGAGCTTCTTGCGGGGGATCAGGATGCCGTAGAGGGCGGGCTCGGCGACACCAAAGATGCTGGAGATGAGAGCGGGGATATGGAGGTTCGTGTTGAGCTCCTTGTCCTTGCACTTGAGAACCATGCCGATGCAGGCACCCATGATTGCACCGCAGCCAGCAAAGTTGAGCGGGTTGAGGGTGGAGTAGCCCACGGCGCTCATCTCGGTGAACCACAGAGGAATGATGCCCCAGTGCAGACCGAACATGACGAGCAGGCTCCAGAAGGTGCCGACCACGAGGCCAGCGAGAGCCGGGGAGATGGCCAGGAAGCCCTGGATGCCCATGGCGACGGCGTTGGCGAGGATGGTGGTCACGGGGCCGATGACGAGGAGTCCTGCGAGGGAGGCAATGACCATCGTGAAGACGTTGGCGAAGATGCCGCGGATGAGCTCGGGCAGGCAGCCCTCGAAGAACTTGTGCACCTTAGCGGCAAGCCAGATGATGGGGATGGACGGCAGAACCTGGAGGTAGTAGTTGAGCAGGACCAGGGGAATGCCGAAGACGTCGCCATAGACGTTAGCCTGCAGCAGGGGGTTGCCCTCAAAGAGCACGCTCGTGGGATCGCCGCTGGTCATCGCGACGAGGTCAGGGTAGATAAGGACCGCGCCGATGGCCATGGAGAGCACCGGCTTGAGGCCGAACTTCTGGCCTGCCGCCCAGGCGACGATGATGGGGAAGAACTGGAAGGCAGCGTAGCCGGTCGCATAGAGCACGGTGTAGGTCGTGGTCCCCTTGAACTCGGGAACGAAGGCGCAGATGAGCGACAGGATCGAGACGATGAAGCCGCCGGCCATCAAGACGCCCAGAATGGGCTGGAAGATCTCGGAGATGGTGCCGAGGAGGCGGGAGAACGGATCGGTCTTCTGACCATCGTTCTGGCCGGGATTTGCAGGTACCTCGCCGCCCTGGTTCACCGGATAGGCTGCGATGAACTCGTTGTAGATTCCCTCGACCATCGGGCCGACGACGACCTGGTACTGGCCGCCCTGCTGCACGACGTCGAGGATGCCCTTCGTGGCCTTGAGACCCTCGGTGTCGCAGATGCTCTCGTCCTTGAGCCTGAAACGAAGACGGGTGACGCAGTGAGACAGGCTCTTGATGTTGTCAAGCCCACCGACACCTTCAAGGATCGTGGCGTTGAGCTGTTCGTACTTTCCCATGGTATGTCCTTCCTTTGAGACGTAGGCGAATGCCGTTTGGATGTCTCAGGCGGGAGGCGCCTCCCTGCCTTGGACGTTGTTGCTGATTACATAGTAGGTACGTATATATTCCGAAGCAATTCTCATACAAGCAAGATTCTTGCAGACTGGGCATAAATAAGAAAAGGTGCAAAGCACTTGCAGTCGTGAGTTGATTTGCGGAGCTTGTTCACCGTGTGTACTTCCTCTGCTGAGTGTGAACGGTACCAAAATGGCGGCGAACGCACGCTATTATGTAATTGTGGCGGCAAACTGCCGCAAAGGGACACGACACATGCTGGGAGGCTCCCATGTCCTTGACCGCGATCGTCCTCGCCGCAGGCGAAGGAACGCGTATGAAGTCCCGCCATCCCAAGGTAGCACATAAACTTCTGGACCACTCCCTCGTGTGGTGGCCCGTGCATGCTGCCCGCGAGGCGGGTGCCGACCGAATCATTGTTGTAGTAGGAAATCATGCCGACGAGGTCAAGGCCGTCTTTGACGGCGATACCGACGTCGAGTTTGTTGAACAGACCGAGCGCCTGGGCACCGGCCACGCCATGATGTGCGTGCGCGACGCCCTGGGAGATTTCCAGGGACCGACGGTTGTCCTCTACGGCGACACGCCGCTTATGCGTGCCGAGACCATCAAGAACCTTGTCGAGCACACCAAGGCTGGCCACTTTGCCTGCACCGTGCTCACCATGAGCCCCGCCGATCCTACCGGCTACGGCCGCATCAAGCGTGACGCCGAGGGCAACGTGCTGGCTATCATCGAGCACAAGGACTGCACGCCTGAGGAGCAGGCGACGCTGACCGAGTGCAACTCGGGCATCTACTGCTTCTGCGGCAGGCGCCTGTCCGAGAACATCGACAAGATTGACAACAACAATGCTCAGGGCGAGTACTACCTCACCGACATGGTGGGCATCTATCGCCAGATTGGCGAGCCCGTCTCTGCGCTGCTGGCCAAGGATGACTCCGAGCTTCTGGGCGTCAACTCTCGCGTGCAGCTTGCGCAGGTCACCAAGATCATGCAGGAGCGCATCAACGGCCAGCTGATGGCCGAGGGCGTGACCATGCTCAATCCCAGCATGGTATGGGTTGGGCCCGAGGTCACCGTTGGTCGCGATACCGAGCTGTTGCCCATGACGATGCTCTGGGGCAAGACGAGCATCGGTACTGATTGTGTTGTTGGCCCGAACGTTCAGCTGACCGATGCTTCGGTGAGCGACGGTTCGGTTGTGAAGGAAAACGTTTGCTAAGAGCGCCTGTGAAGAACGAAGGAGAAGTAGAGATGGCCGACGAGATTATCCAGGACCTCAGCAAGCCGCTGAACGTTGTTAAGGGCATCAAGATGTATACCGGCTCGGGCAACCCCGTGCTGGCCAAGCATATCGCCGACAAGCTCAACCTGAAGCTTTCGGGCCTGAAGCTCGAGAAGTTTGCCAACGGCGAGACCTACGCCCGTTTTGACGAGTCCGTCCGTGGTGACGAGGTCTTCATTGTCCAGTGCATCGCTGGCGAGAACGTGAACGACCTCCTCATGGAGCTGCTCATCATCACCGACGCCGCCAAGCGCGCGAGTGCGGCGAGCGTCACCGCCGTCATTACCCACTACGCATACGCGCGTCAGGACCGCAAGGCCGCTTCCCGCGAGCCCATCACCGCGCGCCTGATCGCCAACCTGCTTGAGGCCGCCGGCATCGACCGTGTCATCACGCTCGACCTGCACTCCAACCAGATCCAGGGCTTCTTTGACATCCCCGTGTCCCACCTCACGGCTCTTTACAACTTTGGCGAGTACTTTGGCGCCAAGGACTTTGATTGGGAGAACACCGTGGTCGTGTCTCCTGACATGGGTCGCGCTAAGGTTGCCAAGAAGCTTGCCGACTACCTCGGCTGCGAGATGGCCATTGCGCACAAGAGTCGCCCCAAGCATAACGCCGCCGAGGTCATGGGCGTCATCGGCAATATCGTGGGCAAGACCTGCATCATCAACGACGACATGATCGACACCGCTGGCACGCTGGTGGGCTCCATCAAGAAGCTCAAGGAGATGGGCGCGGGCGACATCTACGTCAGCTCCACGCACGGCATCTTCTCCGGCGCCGCTATCGAGCGCCTCGAGAACGCCCCCATCGTGGAGTGCGTGGTCACCGACGCCATCCCGTGCGAGGTTGCCAACAAGCCCGGCTCCAAGATCAAGATGATCTCTGTGGCGGAGGAGTTCGCTGAGGCCATCGCGGCTGTGTACCAGAACACGCCGGTCACGCTCGTCTTTGGTGGCGCCTCTGAGATGTAACGGAGCAGGAGCGTAAGCTCTTCTGCTACACTATCCATGCCTTGGGGTATCGTCCAGTGGTTAGGACTGCGGTTTTTGGTGCCGCTAACGAGGGTTCGAATCCTTCTACCCCAGCCAGAAAAAAACGCAGGTCAGACGCAAAAGCGCCTGACCTGTTTTTCTTACTCATATGCTGATGTTGACCGGGCGGGGTCTCGCAGCGTCGACAATCGCAGGTCTATTCGCTGTAGGCGGTGCAGATAGCGTCGAGCAGCATGACGGCGAAGGTCTGCGCGTCTCCCGTGGTGAACGTGCCGTCGTAGCCAAGCCCGAACGGCAGCTCAAGACGAACCACCGGCACGCTTGCCAGTGAGCTTTCCACGGCCGTGCGTAGGCGCAGCGGCAGCGTGTCAAAGTCATCAATGACCACGTTGGATACGCGCGAGCTCCTGCCAGGCAGGGGAGAGGTGGAGAGCACGAAGAGCGCTTGGTCGTCCGAGCGCATGTGGCGCGTGTCCTCAACTAGCTCAAGGCCGCTCTGGTCGGTGGTTGCCGAGGCGAGGTTCCAGATGCGTCCGGCGATGTTGCGTGAGATGGGGTCTTCCGCCGTGATGGAGAGCTGCACGTTTTCCAGCACGCCCGCCGCGCGCGCAAAGCCCATGCCTCCCATGGGATGCGGGCCACTTGCCGGCTTGCCTGCCCACACGTGGCGCAGGCGCTCGACGGCGTCGAAGGTGTCCGGGAAGGCCATGCCGTCCGCCAAGATGCCCTGGCTCTCCTGGAACTGCTTGACCGCCGCCTCGGTGTGCACGCCGTAATAGCCGTCGGCCTCGCCGCACGAGAAGCCGAGGATGTTCAGGCAGTTCTGCAAGAATCTGACGTCGCTGCCGTGAAAGTTGGGAAGTCGCAGGTACAGCGTGCGATCTCCCATCTGGTAACCCTCGTCAACCAACGCTGACCACGTCGTGGTGTCAACCTCGGTTCCCAAGGTGATGCCGTGGTCAAGGCGAAACTTGGCAACCGCCGAGGCAGTCGAGCTGCCAAAGCGCTGCGCCTTGAGCTCCTTGCCGTCGATGTCGTAGCCAAGCTTGGTCAGGCGTTCCTGAATGTCCTCAATGGCGACGCCCGACGCACCTTCCCTGATTGGCTCCATGTCGTTCTCCCAAATCGTGCGTGCGGCTACCCAAGCCGCTCAACAAAAAAGTCTGCCATCGAAAGAAGCGTCTCTCGAGCCTCTTCGTCAAGGTCCACTCCTTCAAGATGGGCCTTTGCCTGCGCGACGAGCGTCTGCGCGTGGAGACGCACGTGCTCGATCGCACCACTCTGCTCCATGAGTGCGACCGCCTCGGCAAGTTCTCGCTCGTCAGTGGTGCCCGAGGAGAGAATCTGCTGTAGGCGCGCCGCGTCGTCGCCTTCGAGGTGCGAGAGCGCCCACACCGCGGCCATGGTGCGCTTTCCCTCGGTGATGTCGCTGCGGAAGTCCTTGCCTTGCTGGGCCGGATCGCCCACAAGATTCAGCAGGTCATCCTGCAGCTGGAAGGCAAGCCCGGCGTCAAGGCCAAACGAGAACAGTGCGTCAATCTGCTCCTCGGCGCCGTTGGCGCAGATGGCTCCACATGCCAAGGGCGTTGCCGCAGAGTAGTAGGCCGTCTTGTGCGTGGCCATGTACAGATAGTCATCGACCGTGACGTCCCAGCGCTTGTCGCGAACCCAGCCGAGGTCGAGAGCCTGCCCCTCAAGCGTCTTCTGCTCCATGTACGTGAGCTCACACAGGATGCGCAGGCAGGTGTCGTTTTCGAGCGAGCTGTCCACCAGAAGGCCCGCAAAGACGTTAACCAGTGCGAGGTCGCCCACATTGATGGCAATGCCCGTACCGTCACTGATGTGCAGGCAGGGCTCACCACGGCGCATCAAGCTTTTGTCAGCAATGTCATCGTGGATGAGTGCCGCGCTCTGGAAGTACTCAATAGCGGCAGCGGTTGACAGCGCGCAAATGGGATCGACGCCCACTGCCTGCGCGCCGAGAAGGCACAGCACTGGCCGCGTGCGTTTGCCGCCCCCTTCGGTGAAGCGGGCGAGCGGCTCGTACAGATAACGAGACAGGTCTCCCGCGACATGGGCGGTCATATCCTCTGGGCGCGGCGTAAAGCGTGCCAGAAAGTCCTCAATCTGTGGGCGCATGCGCGTGAGGTACTGGGCAAAGCGCGCGCCTCCATCACTGGCCACGTTACCCCTCGTATCCGTTGGGGTTGTGGCTCTGCCAGTTCCAGCCGTCGCGGCACATGTCGGCGATGTCGTACTGGGCCTCCCAGCCGAGCATCTCCTTGGCCTTGGTGCAGTCCGCGTAGTTGGCGGTGACGTCTCCGGCGCGGCGCGGCTCGATGACGTAGGGCAGCTCGCGCCCGCAGGCGTCCGAGAAAGCCTTGACGATCTCGAGCACGGAGGTGCCGCGCCCGGTGCCGAGGTTGAAGACCTCGCATCCCGTCTTGCCGTCCATCCAGGCGAGCGCCGCCACGTGTCCGGCGGCCAGATCCATCACGTGGATGTAGTCACGGACGCCGGTGCCGTCGGGCGTGTCGTAGTCGTCGCCGAAGACGTGGACCGCGTCGCGCCGGCCCACGGCCACCTGCGCCACGTAGGGCAGCAGGTTGTTGGGGATGCCCTTGGGGTCCTCGCCCATGAGGCCCGACGGGTGCGCGCCGATGGGGTTGAAGTAGCGCAGCAGAACCACGTCCCACTCCGGGTCGGCGATGGTGAGCGAGCGCAGCATCTCCTCGATCATCCACTTGGTCCAGCCGTAGGGGTTGGTGGCCGGCTTCTTGGGGCTGTCCTCGGTGAGCGGTAGCGCGTCCGGGTCGCCGTAGACGGTGGCGGAGCTGGAGAAGACGATGGACTTACAGCCGTGCTGGCGCATCACATCCACCAGCGTGAGCGTGCTGCCGATGTTGTTGGAGTAGTACTCGATGGGCTTCTGTACGCTCTCGCCCACGGCCTTGAAGCCCGCGAAGTGGATCACGCGGTCGATGTCGAACGCGTCGAAGATGGCGTCGAGGGCGTCGCGGTCGTTGACGTCGGCGCGCACGAAGGTGAGACGCTCGGCGGCCTCGTCCCCCACGATGGTGTCGATGCGGTCCAGCACCTTCTCGCTCGAGTTGGACAGGTCGTCCACGACGACGACCTGGTAGCCCTGCTCCAGCAGGCATACCACCGTGTGGCTGCCGATGAACCCGCAGCCGCCGGTGACGAGCACGCAGGTGTCGTGGGGTGCCTTCTTCTCGCCCATGCGTTCCTCCAAAGGGTTGTTTGCAACAATCCTTAGAAGTATACGCTAGCCATGCGTGAACTTGGTGGCGGCATGGAGCATATTGACCTCCGCCAGCTCAAGAAGCCCATCAATGTAGGGGGCGTACATCTTGTCGATGGCCCCAACACCTAGGCTGCAACCGCTGCATTGCTCGCAACTTGAGTCTCCGCACCAGTCGAGCGCCTTGGCAACAATCTGCGCACGCTCTTCGCGCGTTGTGTCCTTGATGAGCACGCTGCGGGCCATGGTGCCTCCTCTGAACGGTAAGCTCTTAAATCCTAGTTTACCACTCGGCTATACGAGCAAGCATGCCATCGATGTCGAGGATTCCCAGCGCAAAGCCCTTGCGAATCAGCTCAGGCGGGACGTTCTCGTCATATTTGTCAAAGTAGGGGACCTCCCCGGGATACAGCAGCTCCATGGGGTCAAGAGGCAACTCTGCCTGCTCCTTGACAATGCGGTAGAACTCGTCGGCATCCACCTGCATCTTGAACTGCATGAAGTACGGGCGCGAGGACGAGAGGCCTTTGAGGCCCAGCTGCGCGGCGCATCGAATCTTGAGGAATCGTTCGAGTGCAAGGAAGGCGTAGCTGCCAAGCCAGGGGAGAAGGCACCACATGTTGCCACCCATGCAGATGAGTGGCTCGTCAGCGAGATGCGCGTTTGCGGCAACATGACGAGCCTGAGTGAGCCGTGCCGTGGCGTTCTCCATGAGATAGGGGTAGATTTGGTCTTCCTGCAGCACCCGCCGCATGCGCTCGAGCACGTGCGTGTTGACGTCTCCTGCAACCTCGCCAAAGTATGCCGGGACCTTGCCTTTGACCTGCGTCGCCTCGATGAGGTGGCGCTTGTGGTCAATCTCGTCAACCACCCAGACATGGCCTGCGATGGCGATACGCTCCCCCACGGGGGGCGGCTGCACAATGGTGCCCAGCTCTTGGGACTCGCTGCGGACGGTGTACTCGATGTTCTCGGCAAACACCGCATAAAACTTGAAGTTGTTGGTTACCCGTTCGCCCGCGAGGCCAACGATGAGGCCACCCGATTCCGTGATCTGGACGTGGTCCTTCTCGATGAGGTAGCGCAGCAGGCAACGGAAGTCATCAAGACTGATGCGGTGGAACGGCGTGAGGGTGAGCACGCGCTCGGCAAGCGCGGCAGGCGTCAACTCTCCGCAGCTAGCAAGCGTGGCCATGGTTTGGTGGTACAGCAGGCTGTAGGGGAGGCGGTCAAGGCTGGGTGGCTCCACCCAGCGCTCCTCAAGATAGAGCTGTACCAACGCAGCACCTTGCAGGAGTTTCCAGGGTATGGTCTCGGGCAGAAGCGCGCGCGGTTCGGGCTCCTCCTCGCGCATGACGAACCACATCTCAGGCGGCTGGCCGCGACGCCCGGTTCTTCCCATGCGCTGCAAGAAGGACGAGACCGTAAATGGCGCGTCAATCTGGAAGGCGCGCTCCAAACGTCCGATGTCGATGCCCAGCTCAAGCGTGGCCGTGGTGACTGTGGTGACGGGTACCGTCTCATCACGCATGAGGTCTTCGGCGCCTTCGCGGATGGCTTGGGAGAGGTTTCCGTGATGGATAAGGAAGCGGTCGGGCTCGTTGCGCGCTTCGCAATACTGGCGAAGTGTCGTGGTGACGTCTTCGGCCTCCTCGCGCGAGTTGCAGAACACGAGGCATTTCCTGCCACGCGTATGCTCGAAGATGTAGCCGACGCCTGGGTCTGCCCAGACGGGAGCTTGATCAGAGGCGGCCTCAGGGTCAGGCTTCGAGAGCGCCGTGGCGTCCGCCTCTGTGGGAAGGTTGTCTCTCGAGGGAATGGGCTGGTCGGTAGAGGGCTGGTCGGGCATCTCGTAAGACGCCTCAACATCAGTGAGGGTGAGGAGTGCCTCTTCCTTGCTGGGCTGCAGGCGGTCAGGTGCCTGCAGCCCGGTGATGTAATAGTGCTCCATGCTTATGCGCCAACGCTGCCCGGTGGCCTCGACGCGTGGAATCACGCAGCCGCGTCCTGTGCCGGCGGACAGATAGCGTCCGGTGGCCTCAGGGTCTCCGATAGTGGCCGAAAGACCGATGCGGCGTGGCTTCACGCCTGCGAGGCGGCTGAGGCGCTCGATGCAGGCGAGGCACTGCCCACCACGGTCACCGCGAAGCAGCGAATGGACCTCATCGATGACCACATAGCGCAAATCACCAAAGAGCGAGGCAATGGCCGCATGCTTGTGCAAGAGCAGCGCCTCAAGCGACTCTGGCGTGATCTGCAGGATCCCAGACGGGTGCTTGAGCATGCGGTTCTTGTGGGAGGGGGAGACGTCGCCGTGCCAACGCCAGACGTTGATGCCGGCCTCGGCACAGAGGTCGTCTAGCCTAAGGAACTGATCGTTGATCAAGGCCTTGAGAGGCCCTATATAGATGGCTCCCACGGTTGATGGAGGATTCTCCCAAAACTCCGTGAGAATGGGAAAAAAGGCGGCCTCCGTCTTTCCTGAGGCCGTTGATGCGGTAAGGAGTACGTTCTCGTCGGTGTTGAAGATGGCCTCTGCTGCGGCAACCTGTACGCCGCGAAGCGACTCCCAGCCATGCTCGTAGATGAAGTCCTGAACAAACGGCGCGTAGCGATCAAAGACGTCCATAAACAACCTCCTTGCACCAGCATAGCACAAGGAGACGAACAAATGTACGGAGCCGTTGTCCCGCCCTACTTCGTGGTTACCGAGAACACCTCATAGCCAGGGGCATGAACGCAGGTAGAGACCTCGAAGGGTGTGCCGTCGTCCAGATAGCCAACCTGTCGGACGGACACGAGCGGCGTCTGCCGGTCAACGTTCAGCCATCTGGCCTCATCGATCGATGGATGCACCGCGCCAATGGCGCGATGGGCGCTTGCTACCTTGAGACCAAGCTGGTCCTCTATATAGCGATACAGCGACCCCTCCATCATGGATCGCTTGAGGTCGGGAGCTACGCGCACGGGCACATAGGTGTGCTCCACGCGGTCTGGAGCGCCATCAGAGAACCGCGTGCGGCAGATGTAGTAGGCAAACGACTCGGAATCCATGTCGAGAATCTGGGCAATGTCCGTGGGCGGTTGCACCACCAAAAACTCGTGGACCTGTCGCGTGACCTGGGTGTCGAGTATCTCTGAATCGGGGATGACGTTCTCGAAGTGGCTATAGGTGTTGCGCGCACCCGTCAGAGTGCTGGTACCCGCGATACCTTTCACAAACGTACCCGAGCCACGGCGACGAGCAATGAGGCCGAGGGACTCAAGGTCATCCATGGCACGCTTTACCGTGATTTTGCTGACATCGTACTGCTCACAGAGCTCGGGGATGGTGGGAAGCTTCTCACCCTGCGTGTACTCGCCTGACGAGATCTTGTGACGAATGTCCAGCACGATGGTCATGTACTTATGCATAGAAGCCTCCTCTCAAAAAGCCGATGCTCCTATAGCTCGATGGGATACTTGTAACATTGATGCTCGTGGTAGAGGTAACAGGAAACAGAAAAGACATGTTTACATCATCGAGTCAGCATGTCCTTGAGCAGCGATGGCTTGTAGGGGATCTTCAGTTGATTGCTACCATGAGCGGGACAAAATGAACAGTTGCCAAAATGCAACGGACGCAAGACACGTCATCTACCTGCGGTTATATGAAGTTGTCGCTATACGTGTAAAAAGATTCGCAATCTAATGGAAAAAAAGTACTTGCAAAGTTGCCAGAAAAATGTAAATTGTGTGATGGGCATGTTCCGCGAAAGGAAAAGACATGCCTGATTTTTATCTGCATGGGTCAGCCCAACAGATAGGGAAGAGAGAGAAAGGAACCCAGCTATGATCACCATCCGTCTGTTCTGCGCCGCCGGCATGTCCACGTCGCTCCTCGTCCGCAAGATGATCGAGGCCGCCGAGGCCGCCGGCGTCCCCTGCGACGTCATCCCGATGGCCGACTACGGCATGGTCAACGGCAAGAACGTCCTGGCCTTCGCCAAGAAGCTCATCGGCTGCTAGTCTCTCTCTTTTGGCATTTCTCGGCCGCGGCTACGGCGGCTGAATGCGTTTGCGCGTAAGGAAAAGGGAAGGAAAGAAGAAAGAAAGGAAGGTGTCACCTCATGCAGGAGTTTTTCCAGAATACAATTCTCCCCGCAGTCATGAAGTTCGTGAACACCCGCGGCATTCGTGCCGTCAAGGACGGTCTGGTTTATTCCATGCCGCTCATCATCGTCGGTGCTGTGTGCCTGCTCCTGTTCCAGCTGCCCGTTGAGTCCCTGGCCAACATGGTCGCGGCCACCGGTGCGGTTCCGTATCTGAGCCATGCCTACACCTCGACGTTCGCCATCACCGCCGTCATCGCGGCCCTCGGCGTCGCCTATCAGTGGGCCAAGAACGACGGCTGGGAGCCCTTCTCTGCCGCCGTCATCTCCATCGCCGTCTTCCTGATCCTCATCCCCGATTACATCGCGGGTGCGGGTCCCGACGGCGCCAACGTCGCTGGCCTCGACAAGACCTGGCTGGGCGGCCAGGGCATGATCGGCGCCATCATCGCTGGCCTGCTCACCGGTCTCATCTACAGCTGGTTCCTGAAGAAGGACATCCGCATCAAGATGCCGGACGGCGTGCCTGATGGCGTTGCCGCTGCCTTCACCGGCCTCATCCCCGCTGCCGTCATGATCGCCGGCGCCACCGTCATCTACGCTATCTGCGACGGCATCGCTGGCGTGACCCCGATCGAGCTCATCTACAAGTGGCTGCAGATCCCGCTCCAGGGCTTCGGCGACTCCCTCGTGGGCGTCATCGTCTTCGAGACCCTGATCCCGCTGCTCTGGTGGTTCGGCGTCCACGGCGCCACCGTCGTCGGCTCCGTCTCCGGCCCCATCGCCACCACCAACAACCTCGAGAACGCCGACATCTTCCAGAAGCTCATCGCTTCCGGTATGTCCCGCTCCGAGGCCGTCGCGGCTATGCCCGCCAACGGTGGCCACATCTTCACCGACGCCTTCGTGAACTGCTTCCAGGCCATCACAGGCTCTGGCGTCACCATGGGCCTCGTCATCTTCATGGTCTTCTTCGCGAAGTCCGCTCAGATGAAGCAGGTTGGTAAGCTCGGCCTCGGCTCCGGCATCTTCAACATCAACGAGCCGATCCTCTTCGGCACCCCGATCGTCATGAACCCGGAGCTGTTCATCCCGTTCGTCCTGGCTCCCGTCATTGGCAACACTCTTGCCTACATCCTGACCGCCATCGGCTTCATCCCCTACACCACCGGCGTCACCGTTCCTTGGACTACGCCTCCCATCCTCTCCGGCCTGCTGTGCATCGGCTGGCAGGGCGCTCTGATGCAGATCATCGAGCTCGTTATCTCGTTCTTCCTGTATCTGCCGTTCGCCCGCGCCGTTGACAACGAGCTGTACGCCAACGAGCAGGCAATGGATGCGTAAGATCCACTAAGAATCAAACCGATTCCTACGCGTAGCTAGGGGCGAGGAGGAAGAGATTCCTCCCCGCCCTTTTCACATGCCGGAAAACTGTGGTTGTGTAGCTGCGGTATACTAATAGAGTTGTGCATTTCGTTAGCTAGGAGACCCCATGAAGGTCGCAATTAGGTACCAATCACGTGGTGGTAACGTCAAATCGATGGCGGAAGCCCTTTCGCGTGGGTGTGGCGTTGAAGCTATCCCCATCAATTCCCCTAAGGCCAAGATTAAGGAACCGGTCGACCTTCTCTTTGTCGGCGGCGCCCTCTATAACTTTCAACTTGACCCTGCATTTAAGGCGTACCTGCAGGACCTTCCTGAGGACCTGATTAGCGAGGCGGTCGTCTTTGGCTCGTCCATGCTGACCCGTCGTCCCATCCTGCTCATTCAGGACGTGCTGAAGCAAAAGGGCATCAAGATCAACAAGCAGGCTGTTTGGTCGCGCCATCGTCCTAATGATGACCTCATCGGCGTTATCGAGTACTTTGCCAAGAACGAGATCACGCGCGACCGTTCTCTTGACGGTCTGCCTCCGTATCTCGTCTTCAAGAGGTCCCAGGAGATCAAGGCGCAGCGTGAGGCCGAAGCAGCAGCGAAGGCTGCTGCCGAAGCCGAGGCGAATGCAGATGACGACACTGATCAGGATGTCGACGCGTAGGCAATTGCGGCAGTAACTAACCATCCCTTCGAAGAGGTAACTTATGTTTGGTATTGGGCTCTATAACGCCTACGGCCAGTTCAGCATCGCGGGTATCAACGGAGCGTTGCTCGTCGCTCTGTTCACGCGGCTTTTGGTGGGCATTGGCTGGTATCGTCTGTTTGATAAGGCAGGGAAGAATCCCATCCACGCTTTTGTACCGTTCTTAGGCCCGTACGTCGCCTTTAGACTGGCGTGGGATGACTTCTCATTTGCTGCGATCTTTGCCTCAACCACCTTTGTGGCCTTTGTTGCGGCGGTTGGTGTTGACTACCCCATCATCAACGCGTTTGCCATCATCAACTTCATCATGTGGTGGTTCATGTCCCTGCTTATGTGCAAGGCATTCGGTTTCACCTACTTCCTTGGCTTCATCGCCGCGGGCATTCCCTGGGCGGGCGTGCCCCTGATGGGATTCTGGCCGTCGGGCTCATATCGCGGGCCTTGGTCGACGGATCCGGACGCCGACCAGAACCTCACTCCGCAAGAGCGCAAGAAGCGCCGTCGTAAGGCCGAGAAAGAGTCGAAGAAGAGCGGGAGCAAGTAGAGTCTTTTTCAAGCTTGCTATGTGTGTAGTCTGTGCATGATTACCACTTAAAGAAGTCGGGCCATCCTTTTATCGAAAGGGTGGCCCGATTAGCATATCTATCAGATGCTACCTTTTAAACGTCAGATAATATGGGAAAGGATTCTTGCGCACGGGGAATGGGCCCGCGCGTTAGTAACAGTCCTAGAGAAAGGAACCCCGCTATGCTCACCATCCGTCTGTTCTGCGCCGCCGGCATGTCCACGTCGCTCCTCGTCCGCAAGATGATCGAGGCCGCCGAGGCCGAGGGCACCGAGGTCGACATCA
>OMWB01000024.1 GCA_900314645.1 uncultured Actinomycetes bacterium | reverse complement strand
TTGCTGATGTTGACCGGAGTCGGCCCCCGGACGTCAACATTCGCAACTAGCTTTTGAGCAGCTCAACCGTGCGGGCGATGCCTTCGTCGAAGGTGTACATCGGCTTCCAGCCCAGCTCGCGCAGGCGCGTCCCGTCGAGCAGCGCCTTCGTGGCCGTCGAATAGCCCGCACGCTCCACCGCGTCAGGAAGCTCGAAGACCACATCGCCGCCACCGGCGCGGGCGATCTTCCCGGCGAGGTCGCGCAGCATGATGTCGCCCGAGGGGTCCGCCACGTTGTAGGCCAGCCCGGCCTCGCCGCGCGTCAGCACCCAGAGCAGGCCCGCCACCGCGTCGGCCACGTACAGGTACGAGAACTCCTGCGTGCCCTCGCTCTTCAGCACCACGTTCTCCCCCGCCACGGCCTTGTGCAGGAACTGCGAGAGCGCCTTGGTGTCGGACGGCAGCAGCGTGGGGCCGTAGATGCGCGGCAGGCGCGGCACCCACACGCGGGCCCCGCGCTCGGCGGCGTACGCCTGGCAGAGGGCCTCGCCCAGGCGCTTGGACTCGGGGTAGCCCGCGCGCAGCGTGTTGCAGTCGAGGTATCCGCAGTACTGCTCGTCGAAGCGCTCCACGTCGCCGCGGTTTTGGCCGTACACCTCCACCGAGGAAGCGAACACGAATCGCGCGCCGTCGGCGGCACAGTCGAGCGCGTAGTCCAGCAGGTTCTGCAGGCCCACCACGTTGCTGGTGATGGTGCCGATGGGCTGGGTGGCGTAGGCGCGCGGGTGCGTGGTGCTGGCCAGATGCACGAACACGTCGGCCTCGGCCTTGGGGCGCGCGCCGTGGACGGAGATGTCAAGCTCCTCGAACGAGAAGCGCGGGTCGTCGAAGTACGGCAGGCGCTCGCGAGCCTTGGCCTCGTTGCGGCCGAGCGCTACGACGAGCACGTCGAGCCCGTCCTTGCGTGCCTTGTGCATCAGCACGTCCACGAGGAACGTGCCCACCATGCCCGTGGCGCCGGAGATGGCCACGGTCGATCCGTCAAGCGCGGACCAGTCCACGTCGCACGCCGCGACGCGCTCGAGGTCCTCCTGGTACAGCGGGTGGTCGAGCCGGTTCATGACTCCCCCTCTCATGGAAACTCCCCATTGGGGACGGGCCCCAATGGGGAGTTCGCTCGTGGTTGTGGTTACTTAAGCCAGGTGTCCTCGTCCTGCTTGAGGTAGGCCTTGAACATCTCGAGGTCGTCCTTGGTGGTGAGCTTGATGTTCTTGTCGGAGCCGGCCGCGAAGTGCAGCGTGTGGCCCAGCTCGACCATCATCGTGTTGGTGTAGTGGCTGCCGTAGATGCCGATCTCCCTCTCGAACGCCTCGTGGTAGGCGCCGTCGAGCAGGTCGAAGCGGTAGGCCTGCGGCGTGGAGACGCGGCGCAGGGTCTCGCGCGGGATGAACTGCGTGGTGGTGGAGGGGTCCTCCTCGCTGACCACGAAGATCTGCTCGTTGTAGGGCAGGCTGGTGACGGCGTTGCCCTTCTCGGCGGCCACGCGCACGACGTCGGCGAGGACCTCGGGCGCCACGAGCGGGCGGATGCCGTCGTGGATGATGGCGAGGTCGTCGGGGGCGGCCACGCCCTCGAGCGCGTACACGCCGTTGCGGATGGACTCCTGGCCGCTGGCGCCGCCGGAGACCACCTGCGAGAGCTTGTCGATGCCGAACTGCTTCGCGTAGGCCCACACCACGTCGTGCCAGCCGTCGATGCACACCACGACGATGTCGTCCACGTCGGGGTGGCGCTGGAAGCTCTCCAGCGTGTAGATGAGCACGGGCTTGTCGTAGACGTTGATGAACTGCTTGGGGATGTCCTGCCCCATGCGGGAGCCGGAGCCGCCGGCGATGATGATGGCGTGAGTGCGCATATACGTGACCTTCCAGTAGACACAGGATTGTTCGATGATACCACCTGCACGGCCGCGCAATGTCAACAAGAGCATGTGGGGATGGGAGGCGCGTCCTCGCTTCCTGCGGATGTTGACCGAAACGGGACCTGCAATGTCAACATTCGCATATCGGGAGCCTACAATGGAACCCGTCCCAGCTACCAGCGGCGAGAGTGACGAGGCATCATGTGGAATGAGTTCTACCTTGCGGCGGCCCTGACGGCCGGCCTGCTGTACGTCCCGGGCTACCTCTTCTGGAGGGGCGTCAGCCTCTCTCCCCTGCTTGCGCTGGTCTGCGCGCCGCTCTTTGGCGCAGCCGTGTACGGCGCCCTGCCCATCGCCTACTACGAGCTGCACGTTCCCTGCAACCTCATCACGGTAGCCGGGCCGGCGCTCGTCATCGCCGTGATCGCGTACGTGCTGCATCGCTCGCGCGCTGACGAGTTTGACGAGCCCGTCTCGTTCCACGCCGACACGCTGCGCATCGGCAGCAAGTCCGTGCCGCTCAGCCTCACCGCCATCCTGTACGTGGCCCTCGCCGCCGTGCTCACCTACGTCATCTTCGTCCGCCACCTGCCCTCGCCCGACGCCTTCGTCTCGCGCTACGACAACCAGACGCACCTCAACGCCGTGCGCTCGTACCTCGACTCCGGCAAGTGGTCGGTCCTGCACGAGAGCCCCTACCTGGCCTCGCCGGCCAACGCGATTCCCGTGGCCTCCAACGCGGGGAGCTTCTACCCCACGGGCTGGCACATTCTGGCGTGCCTTGTCTGCGACGCCATCGGCGTGGGCGTGACCACCAGCATCAACGCGACGCTGCTGGCCATCTGCTGCACCGTCGTCCCGCTGGGCGCGTTCGGCTTCTTCCGCGCGCTCTTCCCCGAGAAGCCCGCGGTGGTCCTGCTGGGCGCCATCGCCGCGTTCAGCTTCCCCAACTGGCCGTGGAACTGCTTCGTCACGGGGCCGCTCTACCCCAACCTGTACGGCCTGGCGCTCATGCTCTCCACCATCGCGCTGGTGGTGACGCTCATCGAGGAGCGGCTGTTCTTCGCGCACTTGGGCACCGTGGCGGCGCTCGTTCTTACCTCGCTGGCTGCGCTCGGCACCGCGCACCCCAACACGGTGTTCTCGCTCTACGTCTTCATGGCGTTTTATGGGGCGAGCGTCATCGGCCGCGCCATCCGCAAGTCGGAGCGGCTGAGCGGCGTGCTGCGCTGGCTTGCCTACGTGGTGGCGCTCGCGGCGTACGCGGCCGCCGTCACCGCGGCGTGGATCGGCTTCTACCACGTGCCCATCATCGCCAACGTCATCGGCTTTGTGCCGAGCACGCTGAAGGAGACCATCGCGCAGGGCAACCCCCTGCAGGCCGCGATCACGTCGCTGCGCTCCAAGACCGAGTACCTCATCGTGGCCTTGGCCGGCCTGCTCGGCTGCATCCCGCTGGCGCGCAACGAGGAGAAGTGGCCCGCCATCGTGGGTCCCACGGCGTTCTTCGCGGTGGCGTACGCCTTTGTGAAGATGGGCCTGGAGCAGGCGTCGTTCTGGACGGCCGCGCCGTGGTACTCCGACAGCCGCCGCCTAGCGCTGAACGTGGCCGTGTTTGGCGCGCCGCTCATCGCCGTGGTGCTTGACCTGCTGATGGGCCTGCCGGCGGCCATCATGGCCAGGAGAGCTGGCGACGAGGTCGCGCCGGTGGGACGCCACGGCAAGCCCGCCGCGGCGGCTGCCGCGACGACGAGCCCCCTGGCCACCGTCTGCAGCCTGGTGATGCTCGCGGGCGTGTGCGCGGCCATCTGGCTCTGGGGCTTTGGCGACGTGATGGAGAAGTTCTCGCTGCGCTACAGCACGGGCGACCACATCTACAGCGGCTGGGAGTCTGACTTTGTGAGCGAGGCGGCCGAAATCACCGGCGACGACCTCGTGCTGAACATGCCGCACGACGGGTCGCTTTGGGCGTACGGCGTGAACGGCATGAACACGTACTTCCGCAGCGTGAAGCTGAAGGAGCAGAACGACGACGCGGTGCTCATTCGCGAGAAGCTCGCCGAGTACGCGAAGAATGACGAGGTACAGGCCGTGGTGAAGCGCACGGGCGCGAAGTACGTCATGCTGCTGGACAAGGACATTCCCTACGAGGACGGCCTGTGGCTGCAGCAGTACACCGAGAAGGCCGTGGGCCAGTGGAGCGGCCTCAGCGACGTGGACGACGACACGCCCGGGTTTGAGCTGGTGCTGAGCAAGGACGACGACATGCGGCTGTATCGGATCGTGGACGCAGGGTAGCCTGGCATTGCGATTGTTGACGGAAGACGGCCCCCGGATGTCAACAATCGCATGTAGGTGGTCATCCACTTGCTGATGTTGACGGAAGACGGCCCCCGGATGTCAACAATCGCTTTCTATTGGCCTTGCTTGGCGTACTTGGCCTCGGTGGCCTCCTTGGCGGGGCGCCACCAGGCCTCGTTGTCGCGGTACCAGGCGATGGTCTGCGCGAGGCCCTCGGCGAAGTCGGTGTGCTCGGGCATCCAGCCCAGCTCGCGGCGGAGCTTGGAGGAGTCGATCGCGTAGCGGCGGTCGTGGCCGGGGCGGTCGCGCACCCAGTCGAAGGCGTCGTCGGCCTGGCCCATGCCGCGCAGGATGTCGCGCATCACGGTGATGTTGTCGCGCTCGCCGTCGGCGCCGACGAGGTAGGTCTCGCCGGGGACGCCCTTGGTGAGGATGGCCCAGACGGCGGAGCTGTGGTCGCTCGTGTGGATCCAGTCGCGGACGTTCCTGCCGTCGCCGTAGAGCTTCGGGCGGATGCCGCAGATCACGTTGGTGATCTGGCGCGGGATGAACTTCTCCACGTGCTGGTAGGGGCCGTAGTTGTTCGAGCAGTTGGAGATCGTCACGGGCACGCCGTAGGTGCGGAACCACGCGCGGACGAGCATGTCCGAGGAGGCCTTCGTGCTCGAGTACGGGCTCGACGGCCTGTACGGCGTCTCCTCCGTGAAGCGCGCCGGGTCGTCGAGCGCGAGGTCGCCGTAGACCTCGTCCGTGCTCACGTGGTGCATGCGCTTGCCGTACCTCCGGCACGCCTCCAGCAGCCGGAACGTGCCCTCGACGTTCGTCTTGACGAACGGCGACGGGTCGGCGATGGAGTTGTCGTTGTGGCTCTCGGCCGCGAAGTGCACGATCGCGTCGTGCGCCGGTACCAGCTCGTCGAGCAGCGCCTCGTCGCAGATGTCGCCCACAACGAGCTCGGCGCCCGTGCCCTCGATGTTGGCCGGGTTGCCGGCGTAGGTCAGCTTGTCCAGCACGGTGACCCTCACCTCTGGGTGCCGCTCCGCCACGTGGTGCACGAAGTTGCTCCCGATGAAGCCGCAGCCGCCGGTGACGATGATGCTCTTGGGCTCGAACGCGTCGGACATGGCCGACCCCCTACTCTCTCGTGTGAGTACTCAGATAGTACAGCCTAGTCGCGGACCGGCGTCTCGGGCACGAGCGCGCCCTCGGCAACGGAGCGCAGGTGCGCGCCGTAGTCGCTCTTGCCGTAGTAGTCCGCGCGCTCCAGCAGCTGCTCGCGGTCGATCCACCCGTACAGGAACGCGATCTCCTCCGGCACGGACACCGGCAGGTCCTGAGCGCGCTGCACCGTGCGCACGAACTGCGACGCCTCGAAGAGCGACTCCATGGTCCCAGTGTCCAGCCACGCGAAGCCGCGGCCGAGCGTAATGACGTCGAGCAGGCCGTCGTCCAGGTACATCCTGTTGAGGTCCGTGATCTCGAGCTCGCCGCGGGCGGACGGCTTGACCTCGGCCGCGCGCGCCGGCACGCCCGCCGGGTAGAAGTACAGGCCCGTCACCGCGTAGTTGCTGCGCGGGTGCTCGGGCTTCTCCTCCAGCGAGACGGCGTTGTACTGCGCGTCGAACTCCACCACGCCAAAGCGCTCTGGGTCGTCCACACGGTACCCGAACACGGTGGCGCGGCCGCGGTCGGCCGCGTGCGCGGCGTGGCGCAGACGCTTGGTGAGGCCGGCGCCGTAGAAGATGTTGTCGCCCAGCACCAAAGCGCACGAGTCGTCGCCGATGAAGTCCGCGCCGATGGTGAGCGCCTGGGCAAGGCCGTCGGGCGAAGGCTGCTCCGCATAGCTGAGCTCCACGCCATAGCGCGAGCCGTCGCCCAGCAGGCGCTCGAAGTTGGGCAGGTCAGCGGGGGTGCTGATGATCAGGATCTCGCGAATCTTGGCCAGCATGAGCGTGGACAGCGGGTAGTAGATCATCGGCTTGTCGTACACCGGCAGCAGCTGCTTGGACGTGACCGTGGTCAGCGGGTAGAGCCGCGTGCCCGAACCGCCTGCAAGAATGATGCCCTTCATCGTGTGCTCCTTCTGGGAGGTCGATTTGCGCATGTGCGATGCCCTAGGGGCATTCACATCATAGCAAAGCTAAGCGATGGCTAAGGTGTGGAGCATATCCCCGAAACCGACTTGATGGCCTCGGACATGGGGCCGACGCCGCATTCCTGCGGTATCATCAGCAATCGACTGAAAGACACCCCGTTATCCCACCTACGGAGAGCTCATGCAAGAGAAGCGTTCATCGGCCGACAACGTGATGCGGTCTGCCTACATCTGGAACTCCATTGGCTCGCTCATCAACGCGTTCCAAAGCGTCATTATCCTCGTCTTCCTCACGCGCGTCTGCAGCCTGGAGGACGCAGGCATCTTCACGCTAGCCTTCGCAAACGCCAACCTGTTCCTCAACATGGGCAAGTATGGCATGCGCAACTACCAGGCGTCCGACGTCGCGCAGCGCTATGGGTTCAAGGCTTACCGTGCCTCGCGTGCCGTGACCTGCGCGCTCATGATTGCCTGCGGCTCCGTGCACCTCGTCTTCTCGGCCATCTCGAACAGCTATAGCCTCTACAAGTCGCTCTGCATCCTGGCCATGATCGCGCTGAAGGTGATTGACGCCGTGGAGGACGTGTACGACGGCGCGTTTCAGCAGGTGGGACGTCTGGACATCAGCGGCAAGCAGATGACGCTGCGCATGTGCTGCATGATCGCTTCCTTTGTCGTGGCGGCCATCGTCACCAAGAACCTCGTTGTCTCGACCCTTGCCGCGTTTGTCGTCTCGCTCACCGTACTGGTGGGCTCGCTCGTCTTCATCAAGGCAAAGCACGGCCTGCCCGGGCGCGACGCGGCAACCTCAATCGCCACTCCTTGGGGGCTCCTGCGCGACTGTCTACCCCTCTTTATCTCGACGTTTCTGCTCTTCTACATCGGCAACGCGCCAAAGTACGCCATCGACACCTACCTCAGCGACGTGGCGCAGGCCCAGTACGGCTTCATCGCCATGCCCGTCTTTGTGGTGAGCCTCCTCGCCCAGTTCGTGTACATGCCGCTGGTCGAGCCGCTCTCGTCCATGTGGGCCAATCACGAGATAGATGGCTTCATCAAAACCTTCACCAAGCAGGTGGGCATCGTTGGTCTCATCACGCTCGTCTGCGTGGCTGGCTCTTGGCTGCTTGGCGTGCCCGTGCTGAGCGCGTTCTACAACACCGACCTCGCCCCGTTCAAGCTTGATCTGTGCATCCTCGTCTTTGGAGGAGGGTTCCTCGCCTTCGCGACGCTCTTCACCATGGGACTCACGGTCATGCGCCAGCAGGATAAGCTCACGCCGGGCTACGTGGTGGTGGCCATCGTCGCGCTCATCATCTCCAACCGCCTGGTGCAGTCCATGGGCATCCGTGGCGCGTCATACGCCTACATCGTTTGCATGGTGACGCTGGCGCTTTGGTATTGTCTGATGTTCTATCGCTACTGCCTTGCAGCGCGAAAGGATCGCAACTAGCGCGGGTCCTCGCTTCGCACCGTGTTCCTAATCACAAACTGAGGCACGTCATTGATGGTCATGAAGACCCTGCCCACGTACTCGCCCACGATGCCCAAGAATAGGATCGTTAGGCCCGAGCACACGAGGATGGTCACCATGAGCGAGCTCCAGCCCATCTGGATGGCCGGGTTCAGCAGCTTCCTGATTAGGATGTAGAGGGCAAAGAGCAATCCCACGCCACCCATGATGGCGCCGGTGATGGTGGCCACGCGCAAGGGCACCAGCGAGAAGTTGATGACGTTGGACCACAGCTTGACGAGGCTTTTGAACGTATAGCCAGACTTCCCCACCTCGCGGTCGAAATGCTTCACGCTCACGTTTCCCACCTTGGAGGTGGCTCGGAAGATGAGTCCCAGGGTCAGAGGGTATGGAGCGCCATACGCGGCGATGGCGTCTGCCACATAGCGCCGCATGACCATGAAGTTGCTGGGAACGATGTCCTTGGGATAGTGCGCGAGCACGCGCTTGGTCCACACGTTGAACTCTGATCCCAGGCGGCGCCACCACGCCTGCTTTCTGTGCTCGTACTCGCCAAACACCACGTCGAGGTCGGGCGTGAGGGCATTCAGGAGCGTCTCGCACTGGGACGGATGCGTCTGCATGTCGTCGTCCATGATCATGACCAAGGAGCCGCTCACGTGACGCATGCCCGCAAGAATCGCAGCATGCTGCCCAAAGTTCTTGGCGAAGTCGACGCCCACTATGTGCGGCAGCTCGTCACGCAGCTTGACGATCTCGGCAAAGGTGCCATCCGGCGAGCAGTCGTTCACCAGAACGAACTCCGGCTCGTAGCCCAAGCCGAGCAAAACCTCGCGCGTCATGCGGACAAGCTTCCCAATGGTCTTCTCGGACCGATAGCACGGAATGACGATGGAAAGAACGTTGTCCGCATTCTTGGTATCGTTAGCGGTCGCCGACATGTTGTGGTTCTCCTTTGGCACGGAAACTATTGCATCCAATGACTCATCATCTCAAAGCTATCACGTGTGCGGTGACGCTTCGCGGAAACATCAGAGAGCATCGCCTCGTTCTCTTCCGTCGAGCGCTTGAGGTAGCTATGCGCGCCAAGCATTGTGAACGGGGCGACATCGATGCGATTGACCACGGTGCTGTTCAGGCCGAAGAAGCAATTGTCTCCGATTGTCACAAACCCGCCGAACACCGACCCCATGCAGAGCGTGCAATAGTTACCGAGCTTGTCACCATGCCCAAGCTGCACACCGTTCCAGATGAGGTTCGCGTTCCCAATGGTCGAGAAGGGCGAGATGGAAGCTTGCTCGAGGATGATGTTGCCCATCCCCATTGATTCGGCATGTACCCAGACGGAGGGGTGCACATAGTTGGGCATCTCGTACCCGTCTTGCACGGCGCGCTCAAAAGCTTGCTTCCGCACGGTGCCCATCCTGCTGTACCCAACGGCAACGAGCATCTGATACTCCGACGGAGGAAACTGCTCGCGCACGTCCTCGTAGGCGACCACGGGCTTTCCGAGAAAGCTGTCTTCCGTCACGTACGCCCTGTCCACCGTATAGCAGGCGATGGACCAGTTGGTGGTCGTCTCGATGTAGTACGTGATGAGATGGGCAAAGTTGCCGAGACCAAAAATCACCAGCTTCTTGCGCTCCTCGCGCTCACCTGCAGCTTCAGATACCGTCACGATCATCCCCGCCTTACAGCCTCACAGAGCCGCTACCAAATGATTCCCGCATGGCCGCCTTCGGGCGTCGCCACGGTAACCTCGAGCACCTTCTTGATGCCTTCCATACGCTCTAGGAGCTCTTCGCGGCTCTGCGCAGAGACCGTGATGGCAAAGCGAGACGTCTTGTCCTCCGGCCCCTTGTCGATGACGAGCCCCTCGTGGATGCTGCTGAGCTGGTTGCGATGCACATACGGGAGCCCTTGGACCTCTTCGCGTCCACGAATCTCCACGACAGTGCCGACGGGCAGGTAGAAGGCAAGGTATCCGCAGACAATGCCGGTCTCGTGGGGAACGGGCGCCTCGGAAAGCTTGCCCGTGGCGATGTCAACGAGGAACCTCTCCGGCTGCACTCCGGTCCTCAGCGGAATCTGGTCAGACGAGCAGTAGGTTCCGCCTCCGCGAGCCGCCGCCTCAAGCAGGTAGGCGTCAACGCCATCCGAGATGAACTCACTCTCCGTGATGCCCTGCTTGAGACCAAAGCCAGTAATGATGCGCTTGTTGAGCTCGAGCACCTTCGAGACCAGCTCTGAGGGCGCCGTGGACGGGCTGATGCGCGTCCTAGCAGCGAAGGCGTCGGGGATGTCGAAGGGGTCCGAGTCACCGATGATGAGGTTGGTGAACTGGTAATCGAAGGCCATGCCCTCGATGTAGAACTCGCGGCCGTTCTCGATATACTGCTCCACGATGACCTGGCCATCGGAAGACCAGCCTGCCGACTCGGCAAAGTGGTTCCTTATGGCATCCTCATCCAAACAGGCAAAGACGCCACGGCTGCCCTGGGTGTCAAGCGGCTTCAGGATCACCGGCTTTCCCAAAGAGCGATAGAAACTGATTGCCTCGGCCTCATCCGAAGTCACGATATGCGCGAGCATGGGAATCCCCAGCTCTGTCATACGTTTCTTCATGAGGGCCTTGTCGGTAAACAGCTCGCCAGTTTCGCTTCCGATGCCAGGAAGGCCCATACGCTCGGCAACGTAGGCCACCGTGCGCACGGCGATGTCTGTCTGGTCAGTCATCACACCGCATATGTCGTGCTCTTGGGCGAAGCGAAGGATGGTCTCCTTGTCCCTCACGTCGCAGAGAACCACGTCGGAGACATACTGACGGAACTCGTCCGGCACGACGGGGGCAGCCACCACGACTTGGTAGTCTTGAGCGGCACACTCGATGAGCGGGCGCTGAAACTCCCCCGCACCGACAACCAAAAAGTTACGCATCCAATCAACCTTCTACTTCACGAAGCTAACTACCCTGCGTAGAACGCCCGCACGGCGTCCACCACGGTCTGGCGGTCCTCCGGCGTCAGGCCATAGTACATGGGCAGGCGCACCAGGCGGTCGCTCTCCTTGGTGGTGTACACATCCTCGCCCGCGAAGTGGCCAAACTTGAGGCCGGCGGGCGCGCTGTGCAGCGGGATGTAGTGGAAGACGGCACCCACGCCGTTGGCCTTCAGGTGGTCGATGAAGGCCGTGCGCTCCGCCAGGTCTGCGCACTTCAGGTAGTACATGTGGGCGTTGTGCACGCAGCCCTCGGGGATGGTGGGCAGCTCGATCTTGCCCGCCGCGGCGAGGTCCTGGAAGGCGTCGTTGTAGAAGTGCCAGGTAGTGAGGCGATCCTCGTTGATCTGATCGGCCACCTCAAGCTGGCCCCACAGGTAGGCAGCGTTCATGTCGCTCGGCAGGTAGGAGCTGCCGCGGTCCACCCACGTGTACTTGTCCACCTGGCCGCGGAAGAAGCGCTGACGATTGGTGCCCTTCTCGCGGATGATCTCGGCGCGCTCGATGAAGGCCGGGTCGTTGATGACCACGGCGCCGCCCTCGCCCATCGAGTAGTTCTTGGTCTCGTGGAAGGAGTAGCAGCCGAAGGTGCCAATGGTGCCCAATGCCTTGCCGTGATAGGTGCTCAGCACGCCCTGCGCGGCGTCCTCCACCACGAGCAGGTTGTGCTTCTTGGCGATGCGCATGATGGCGTCCATCTCGCACGCGACGCCTGCGTAGTGCACGGGCACGATCACGCGGGTACGCTCGGTGATGGCGGCCTCGATGACGTTCTCGTCGATGTTCATGGTGTCGGGGCGCACGTCCACAAAGACGAGCGTGGCACCCACCATCTGGAAGGCCGTGGCCGTGGACGAGAAGGTGAAGCTCGGAAGGATGACTTCGTCGCCGGGCTTAAGGTCGCACAGGATGGCGGCCATCTCGAGCGCCGTGGTGCCGCTGGTGGTGAGCAGGACCTTCTTGGCATCGAAGCGCTTCTCCATCCACTCTTGGCAGCGGAAGGTGAAGGGGCCGTCGCCGCAGATCTTGTGCCCCTCGGCAGCCTGGCGGACGTAGTCCATTTCGGTGCCGACGTAAGGCGGAATGTTGAAGGGAATCATACGAACCTCTACTCGTGAAAACCAATATGAGCCGCCACATCAAGATAACACGTTTTGGCGTGCCACCAAATGACCAAACCGTCCTTCAGACAAAGAGGCTGACGCGACGCGCGGCATGCCCGCCACAAGCGAAGGACGGGCCCCAATACGCGATGGTGTTATCATGGGCCTAGGCCTCACGGAGACAGACAGAAGACGGGATGAGAGTGAACGGAGCGGTGTGATGACAAAGGGAGCCCACCTAGCTTATCAACCTGAAGAAAGGGACACAACTTGGCGCTACGTCCTGGCTCTTTGTGGATTCTGCCTTTTGGGCTACGCCCTCGTAGTGGCTCCAGTCCTGACTCGTGGATATGCTCTTATCTGGAAATTTGACGGCCTCCAACAAGAACTCATTTCGCAGATCTACATTGGGAAGCAGTTGCGGAGAGCATTCAGATCTCTTCTTGCGGGTAAAGGTTTCGCCTTCGATCAATTCATTTTTGGCCTTGCATATGGCGTCGATGGCTCCTCAGTCGCCAAGGCTTGGAACCCTTTGTCATGGCTCTTTTGCTTTGTCCCCACACGATTCAGTGAGTACTTCTACTATGTTGTAATCTACATTCGTATCGTACTCGCAGCTCTCGCCTTCTCTGCCTATTGTCATCATCGAGGCTACAAACGTGATGCGGCGCTTGTCGCTTCGCTGTGCTATGCCTTCAATGGTTTCACGTTGTTTTGGGCACTCTTGAGACATCCCCAGTATCTGGACATAGTCTACGCGTTCCCTCTCGTAATGCTCGGAACTGACAAACTCTTCGATGAGAACAAGCCGCTGCTTTTCGTGCTCACCTTAGCGTATACCTGCCTGTTAACCCCTTACTTTACCTACATGGTATCCCTGGCCGTGTTCATCTACTGCTTGTTTAAGTTCGCCTTTAGAGAAGGCCCCCGAACTGTACAGGCTTTCATCTCGATAGTGCTCAAGTTTCTGCTCTACGGGGTCATAGGAGTCTGCCTTTCAGCCGTGGCATCTCTTCCCTACATCGTAAGCGTGGTGTCCGTCGACCGTCTTGCTGTCAAGAGAGTAATCCCCCAGCTATACGGATATGGCACGTATCTATCCGCGCTTACGAACTCAATTGGCGGAGCTGCCGCATGGAACGGTCGTGTTAGGTACATTGGACCGCTTTCAGTAATCTTGCTGTTCTTCTTCCTTCGTTGTCGATCCAACTTCACGAAGCGCGAGCACACAGCATGGGCTTTGGGTCTTGCCTTCGTAGTAATCTGCACGCTCTTTCCGTTTTTCGGCAGAGTCTTCAATGGCTTCAGCTACACCACAGACCGTTGGTATTTTATTCTGAACTTTGTTATTTCCTATATTGTGTGTATCACGATTCCCATACTTCCGAACCTTTCAAAACGCGACTGGTTCTTCTGCTTTCTCCTGGTCGTTGCCTACTCCCTGCTTTCGCTTGCGCCTCTGCCATCGCAGACGAATGATGTATCGATCGTCTTTGCAGCGCTGGTGCTGTGTTCCTCTTACTTTGCGCTCATGACCACAACGCTGAACGGTGACGCAACTCACCCAAATAGCACCTTAATCGCAGTCGTATTGTTAAGCGCCGCTTTTGCCAGCTTCTCAGTTTGTAGTGTCGCTCCCATGGGCGGCGATGACGTCACTCAGTTCTTCAAACCTATTGGTGGTGCGCACGACTTCTATTATGAGAACAATCCCTTCCAAGCTATGGACACGTTGCCGAAAGATGAGAGGCGGTCCTACCGATATAGTTATCCGGATCGAGATGCGTTCTCTTATCGCCTCAATGACTCCCTCATCCACGATAGATCTGGCCTGTCATCCTATACGTCACTGTACAATCAATCGATCAATGATTTCAGGGACGAGATGGGCCTGTCCGAAAGCAGCTTCAGTGCCATCATGACTGGTTCCAATAGCAGACTTGCCCTCGAGGCGTTTGCCGGCGCAAAGTACTTCTTTGCGGATGAGGACAATGCTTGGTTGGTTCCCGCAACCTATGCCGCCGTTGGGGAGAGCGGCGATACGGGTAGCCAGCTTTATCAGACGGAGTATGCATTGCCAGCTGGCTTTATCTACAAGAACACTATTGAGCGAGACGTTTATGACAGTCTGAGCATGATTGAGAAGCAGGAAGCACTCCTCAATGGCTGTGTACTGGAGAATGCGAATCCGAGCAGCCCAACGCTCTCTTCGAGTGATCTGGACATTACTTCAGTGAGGGTGCCCTATACCCACAATGCAGAAGAGGGCATTCAGCTGGAAGAAGGAACCATTACCGTCTCAAAGCGGGGAAGCAAGCTCACTCTGTTGTTTGATGGACTCGCCGATGCTGAGACATATCTCACATTCTCAAATCTTCAGTACGTGCCAGAAGAACCAAGCCTCAGCGATGCTGAGTCCCTTGAGGATTCCATAGAGATCCTCCGTAAGGGTTACTACCCCTCCTCCTTTACCTTCAGCGTTTCATCAGAGCTTGGAAAGACAAGCGTGCTGTCGTATACACCTATGGATTTCCGCTATTGCGGAAGATCCGATTGGGCAGTGAACGCCGGCTACTCAGAGGACGGACTCTCTGAACTGACCCTCGCTTTCAACCGCGCCGGCACCTACACGTTTGATGACCTATCTGTTGTATGCCAGCCAATGGAACCGATCAAAAGCAAACTGTCCGCACTGCAGTCACGCGGGCTGTCGGACGTCGTTAAGGGCAACAATCAGATCACGGCCGTGGCGCGCACGACATCTGAGATTGAGTATGCCCTCTTCACAACCGCCTACTCCTCTGGATGGAGCGCTACAGTTGATGGCCAAGAGGCGGAGGTCTTGAAGGGTGACACGGGCTTCATCGCCCTGGAGCTTACCGGGCCTGGCGAGCATGAGATCTGCCTGACATATTGTTCCCCAGGATTCAAAAGTGGGGTAATAGTAACGATTGGAAGTGCTGCCGCTATGGTTCTCCTCGGGTATGCCAAACGACACAGAAAAGATCGTACCGATTCATAGTCGTGTGAACTTCCTCGTGTCTGAGCGAGAGGACAGACAAGGGATGCAGTGACAACGTCAGCCTTGGGCTCGCTTGCGCCAACCCAACGGAAACCGTCATAATGGGAGTATTACTCTGGTTTTGTCCCACAGAGCCTGTGGCCGGTTGCCCTTGCGACGGCTTAGCATGACGAAAGGACGTGTGGATATGCTTAGTTCGGATGACTCCCCCATGATGGACAACGCCCTGGCTGAAGACGGCCCGCTTGCCGCTGACACGCCCGTCGCGGGGACGGGCAGCGTGGTTGAGTACGACCCCTACTCATCGGCGATTGAGCACCCCAAAGTCACGGCCATCGTGCCCATGTACAACGTGAGCGAGGACCTCAGGGAGTGCTTGGAGTCCCTCGCCAACCAGACGCTGCAGGACATGCAGGTGGTCATGATCGACGACGGCTCGCTTGACAGCTCGCCCGAGATCGCCCTCGAGTTTGCCCGAACCTACGAGAACTTCGAGTATCACCGTATCGAGAACCAAGGCTTGGGCCACGCGAGAAACTACGGCGTGCCTTTCGCCCGCGGCGAGTGGCTCATGTTCCCTGACTCCGACGACTTCGTGGAGCCCTACACCTTTGAGGAGATGTCTCAGCTTGGCGAGGAATGCGATGCTGACATCGTAGTGGGCGATGCCGTGCGCTTCAACACCAAGCGCGTGTACGACAGTTCGCTGCATCGCCTCGCCTTCCGTAACATGCCCACGGTGGCGCACATCAGCAAGCAAACCGACCTCATCTATGACACCACGGCCTGGAACAAGCTCTTCAGGAGGAGCTTCTACCTCGAGCAGCATGTCAAGTGGGTCGAAGGGCACCTGTACGAGGACATTCCGGCAACCATCCCCGCGCACTACAACGCACGACGCATCGCCTTCCTCAACAAGGTCGTCTACCGCTGGCGCGTGCGCGACGGACAGACGCGCTCCATCACGCAGAACCGCAACGAGATTCGCAACTTCCGTGACCGCCTCTACGCGCTGCAGCGCGTTGACGAGTTCTTCGCGGCACACGTGACCGAGCCGGCGCTCATCGAGGCAAAGGAATTCAAGTGGCTCGACCTCGACCTCAAGCTCTACGTCAACGCGATTCCCGAAGGTGACCCCGACTACCAGACCGAGGTCATCGACACCGTCGCCGACTATCTCAAGACCTTTGGCCCACACTGCATGGACCGGCTGCGGGCCATCGACCGCATTAAGTACCGCTACATCGAACGCAAGAACCTTGATGGCATCATCGCGGCATGCGACTTTGAGAAGAACGGCATGAAGACGCTCTCGGTTTACGAGAAGAACGGCCGCTTCTATGGCAAGTTCCCCTTTAAGGACCTACCCAGGGAAGACTTCGACATGACCGCAGAGCTCCAGGAACGTTGGCTCAAGACCAAGGTTGAACAGGCAGTCTTTACCGAGAGCTCCCTCGAAGTCTCCACGCTCATCAAGATCGACTGTCTGGCCCAAACCAGGATTGGCCTCAAGGCCACCCTCGTCGACAACGACGAAAACCCCGTGGCGACGGCCTCCGTCGAAACGATCCCCCTGGCCAATCTGTGGGACACGTGGAACAAGAAGTACAACGCGTTCTCCCGAAAGGTGCGTTTGCTGCATCAGTCCGCAACCAAGTTCAAGCTGACGTTCCCACTGGCCGAGCTCTCGAAGCTCGCCGCGGGCGACTATCGCATCCTGATTGAGTACCAAAACGGCCCTCTGACCTGCAAGCCAATCATTCTGTCTGGACCTGTCAAGGGTGCGTTGCCGCGGCCCTTTGCCACCGAGGTCGGGCATGCCATCTGCTCGGTCACTTACAACTCAGGCTGGCAGTTTGTCCTGCGTGTTGAGGATACTTATGAGCGTTTTGCGCGCTACGAGCTTGACGAGCACACGCTGCGTCTCTTCTCAGAATCCTCCGAGGCGAACACGCTTGACCTCGGCGACGACGAGCTCAACCGCCAGGCTTTCGTCGTAGATGAGCTGCGCCTTGCCACCTCGAAGCCCATGTACTTCGTGCGTCACGCGACGTACCCGCTTGACCCGGATATGCCGCTGCAAGACCTCGAGGCTCTGAAAAACAACCAAGATGTCACGATGCATGAGGACTCGTACGAGAAGGAGGAGCTCTGGCGCATTAGCGCGTGGAAGGACTTGCGCCTGAGCGTACGCCGTCTTCCGTTTGGCGTCATCCTCACAGACACCACCATCAACGGTACCGTGGCGACGTTCACCATCACGTACCCGTATTCCGAGCCGTTGGGAGACGCGCATCTGCTGATGGTGGGAAAACGCAACGGCGTGGAGGTTGCGGTCGCGCCTATTCGCGTAACCGAGGGCTCGCAGATGACCTTTGTGCTGGACTTCAGCGACCAGGCAATAGTCGAGCAGCTACGCGACGACACCTACGCGCTGTTCGTCATTTCTGAATCCGACGGCGTCAAGCGAGAGATGATGCTGCTGTGCGGTGAGGAGCGCGTCGATGCAGCCGACCTCATCGAGTGCGACGGCTACACGTATGACGTGAATCGTACCGACACCCGCGCCGTGGTGGGAGTGGAGAGGGTGAAGCGCTTCTACGAGAAGACGGCCCAGCGTCGGAAGCTCGTGGAGCACTATGTGTACCCAGCGCTCAGGCTGCTTCCCCTCAAGAAGAAGACCATCGTCTTCGAGTCATATTGGGGCAGGCAGGCCAGCTGCAATCCGCGCGCTCTGTATGACTACGTTGACGCCAACCATCCTGAGTACGAGTGCATCTGGTCAGTCAATGACCTGCGCATTCCTGTAACCGGAAAGGGCAAGCGCGTCCTCACCAATTCGCTTCCCTACTTCTACTACATGGCTCGAGCGAGCTTCTTTGTGAACAACGTCAACTTCGTCGACGCTTACGAGAAGCGCCGTGGGCAGATCGAGATCCAGACCATGCACGGCACCCCGCTCAAGACGTTGGGCCTCGATGTAAAGGCCGACTTCCCCACCGAGGAGTCGGTGAAGTCCTTCCTGAGGCGTTGTGGACGCTGGGACTACCTCATCGTGCAGAGCCCCAAGGTGGAAGAGATCACCAAATCCTGCTATGCCTTTGACCGCACCTTCCTACGCACCGGCTACCCCCGAAACGACGAGTTGATGCTGAGGAACACCACCGAGGAGCAGCGACGCCTCAAGCAGGCCATGGGCATCGACCCCGATACCAAACTCGTACTGTACGCACCTACGTGGCGTACGAGCGGGCGCTTTGACCTGCAGCTCGACTTCAACCAGCTGGCGGACGCCTTCGGGGATGGCTACACCTTTGCGCTGAGGCGCCACCATCTAGCCATGCCGGGCTTCACGCACCAGTTCCGCATGGGCGATGCCGTCGACCTCACGTTTGAGAAGAGCATTGACGACGTGTTGCTTGCAACCGATGTGCTCATCACTGACTACTCGTCGCTGATGTTTGACTTTGCGCTGCTTCATCGGCCCATGTTGTTCTTTGTCTATGACCTCGAGGCGTATCGCGACGAGCTGCGAGGCTTCAACATCGACCTCGAGACCGAGGCGCCTGGACCACTGGCAAAGACAACCGAAGAAATCATCGATGAGCTCCGAAAGCTGGAGAGCGAAGACGCCAACGTGTCGCTCGACTCGTTTATCCAGACCTATCTGCCGTATGAGACCGGGCACGCTTCGCACGATGTCTTCGAGCAGGTCATCGCCAAGAAGCGGTAATCTAACAGCCATCCACTCCACTAGCACTAGTCCTTAAGGGAGAACCAATATGAATGAGAACGACGACCTCTTCCCCCTGCCCTCCGACGGCACATACAAGGGCCTTCGCCGCGTGCTAACCTATGGCACGTTTGACCTGCTGCACTATGGCCACGTCCGCCTGCTGCGCCGCGCGGCCCAGTTGGGCGACTACCTGGTGGTAGCCATCTCCACCGACGAGTTCAACGCAGGCAAGGGCAAGAAGAGCTTCTATTCCTACGAGGTCCGCAAGGAGATGCTCGAGTCCATCCGTTACGTCGACCTCGTCATTCCTGAGTACTCGTGGGAACAGAAGGTTGATGACGTCAAGAAGTATGGCATCGACGTAGTGGTCATGGGCGGCGACTGGGCTGGCTCTGAGCGCTTCGAGTACCTGCGCGACTACTGCGACGTGGTGTATCTTGACCGCACGCCGGGCATCTCCACCACGCAG
Source organism: uncultured Actinomycetes bacterium (assembly GCA_900314645.1). Taxonomy (GTDB): domain Bacteria; phylum Actinomycetota; class Coriobacteriia; order Coriobacteriales; family Atopobiaceae; genus UBA1367. Next base: position 90,914 of record OMWB01000024.1, on the reverse strand, counting down.
GTGAAGCAGAACCTCAACAAGAGCGTTCCGGGCTCGGCGCCCGCGGCTCCGGCGGATGACGCTGCTGCCGACGACGCGACGGACGAGGACGAAGCGTAGTGCCCAACCCTGCGCGAAAGCTCACGTCCCTCTTTGCTCCCCACCAGCGGGCGCTGCGCGCGTACCGCGGATGGGTGGATCAGTTACCGCTTGACCCGCGAGCCGTGCTGCTGGAGCAGCAAAACGGGCTCACACTGGACGGCAGCGTGTACTGCATCTTGCGCGAGCTGCTTTCTGATGCGCGGTATGCGGGCTTTGACGTGCGCTTTGTTGTGAACGAGGCTCGCGCGGAAAGATTCCCGCGCGAGCTTGCCTCCCGGGGGCTTGCCGTGCGCACCGTCGTGCGCGGAACCAGCGAGTATATGCGCGCGCTTGCCACTAGCTCGGTGCTCGTCACCGACAACGCGCTGCCACCCTACTACGTGAAGCGGCCGGGCCAGACGCTCCTCAACACGTGGCACGGCATCCCGCTGAAGACGCTGGGGCGAAGCGAGGTACTGGGCGCGATCAACGTGGGAAACGTGCAACGCAACCTGGCGCTGGCAGACTTCTTGCTCATGCCCAACCCGGTGATGGAGGAGCGCTTTGTGCGCGACTACATGCTGCGCGGGTTGAGCAAGGGCACGGTTGTCCCCTTGGGGTACCCCCGCAACGAGGCGTTTCTTGGTGCGCGGGGCGCCGCTGGTGACGGCTGCCGGAGCTATGCGTGGCTTCCCACCTTCCGAGGCGTGGGTGACCAGCGCGGACAGGGCGCTTCGGCGCTGGTGGCCATGCTGGACGAGCTCGACCAGCTCCTGCGTGACGACGAGATGCTCTATCTGAAGCTGCACCTGGTGGAGCAGCAGCAGGTTGACCTCGGCCGGTATCAGCACATCCTGCCCTCCCCCACAGACTGCGAGCTGTACGACTTCCTCGCCACCTGCGACGCGCTGGTCACAGACTACTCGAGCGTGCTCTTCGACTTCCCGCTCGGCGGTGGCAAGGTGGTGCTCTTCCCGTACGACGAGGAAACCTATCTGGCCGAGCGCGGGCTGTACGATCCGCTGGACTCGCTACCGTTCCCGCAGGTGCAGTCGGTGGAGGAGTTGGCCCGTGAGCTGCGTGCTCCCATCGGCTATGACAACGAGGCCTTTGTGCGCACGTGTTGGTCAAGCCCGACCGAGGGTGCGGCGAAGGTCCTATGCGAGCGGTTGCTGCTGGATGGCGCGCCTTTGGCCGGAGAGCACCCCGTGGCGCGCGCCGAGAAGCCGTTGGCTCTGGTGTATAGCGAGCTTGGTGGAGACCTCGAGGCGCTGCGCGGCGAGCTGCTTAAGCTGAGCGAGACCCATCTGCCGCTCCTGGCCTTCCCGTGGGGGAAGGGTCGCGGGCACGAGCGCTTCCTGTACGAGCTGCCTGCCGACAAGGTGGCGTTTGTACCGCTCAAGGGCGAGCTGCTCTCGACGCTGCCCGAAAAGGCCCTGGTGAAGCTGGGCAAGGGGGCCGCCGTCTTCGCGCTTGACCGGCACCGCGCGTTTGGCGATGCCACCTTTGACCAGGTCATCATTCACGATGGGTCTGACCAGCGCTGGATTGGCTTGATTCGCGCCTGCGAGTAGCCTCTCGCGGCGGTGCGCCGAGGCACCAACGTCGAAAAGTGCGGGCACACGCAGTTCTCGACGTTAAGGTGCAAAAATCTTGTCAAACGCGGGCGCGAAGACCACCTCGGACGTGTCCCTCACCAGCTCGTACCACTGATTCGCCCGCGTAAAGTCCCGCACGCGGTCAAACACCGCGTCCTCGCAGGGCAGAATCTCGCTTACGTCGGCGCACGAGGTGACGACCATCTGCGCAGCCAGCAGGCAGACGATGTGCTCGAAGCTCCCCCGCTGGATGGCGCGCGCCCCAAGCTCTGCGGCGGCCTCGTCTTCGGGGCCGTTGACCACGTAGCGCTGCACGATGCTGTCGGCCGCGGTACGACCGTGGTCAGCACGCAGCTTCGCGAGCGCGCCACGCTGCTCGGAGCCGGCCTGAGAGCCGTCATCGTAGAGCCAGCTCACCTCGCCACGGCGCTTGCGCACGGCCCGCGGCAAGGCTTTCCGCAGCTCGTCAACGCGCTTCACGTCGTAGTCGCCGGTGCGGCGGCGGTCGTGCAGCCACATCACCGGACGCAGGAGTGGCATTGTCCACAGCGGCAAATCCTTGATGGTGCCCACGTGGAGCCCCGCACCCTTCAGCTCCAGACGCCAATCCCCAAACTCGCGCAGATGGTTGTTGAGCTTTCGCCCGTTGCTGCGCGTTACGCGGAAGATGAGGTCGGGCTGCAGCCCCTCCCCATGCGGCCTGAGCTCGGCATCGAAGGGACGCCCGCCCCTCACGGGCAGCGTGAAGGAGTATTTCCAGCACCACACGTCGGCGTCGCTTTCCCCTTGCGGGAACGCCGGCTCAAGGGAGACGGGCTGCTCAGAGCCCTTGGCCGTCACAACCAGTCCCTGCGTAAGCAGCGACGGCGCGGCAAGGCAATGGCCCGCCACGTGCAGGCGGCGGTCTTGAAGAATGGCCTGGTCAACGGGCCAGAGCTCGGAAAGGTACGGGCTTGCCGCCCAGCTCTCGGCCGGGATGGCCCCCAGCACGGCTGCCAGGCGGCCGCAGTTCTTGCGGCAGGTCTCCTCGCTGCCAAACACCGGGAAGAGCTTGCCCGCGCGGAAGCGCCACCCCACGTTGTACAGGATGAGCGCGTGGACGTACGGTGCAAAGCGCGGCGTGCGCTCCGCCATCTGCAGGAACAGCTCGAAGGCCGAGATCACGTCACCAAAAGTCAGCTCCGGGCGGTCGCGGCGCGATGACGTGTTGGTGGCGGACCGGTAGTAGCGGTACTCGGCCTCCGCGCACCAGCCGATGGCGCACTTGCGCTCAAGCAGGGCCGTGTCAAACACCTGGTCCTCGTAGATCTCGCGGCTGGTGTCAAAGCGCGGCGTCTGGTCACCCACGTTGCGCAGCACCACGTTGATGGTTGACTGGGCGACCTGCGGCACGTCCGCGAGGTCGTACGCGCCGGAGCCGGCAAACCACCGCTCGCGCTGGTTTCGGTGCTGCTTGCCCGTCTCGATCTCGTGGTAGCAAAGCGGGTAGGTCAACAGGTCAACGGCGTCGCCGCACGCATCAAACGTTTTGACGATCGCCTCGATGGACGGCGCGGAGAGCGTGTCGTCGGGATCAAGAAACATGAGGTAGCGGCCGCTCGCCGCCTGCATGCCTGCGTTTCGCGCCGCGGAGACGCCCTGGTTCTCTTGGTCAACCAGCACGTAGTTGGAGCGCTCGGCAACAAGCTGCTGGCAGATGGCGAGGCTCCCATCGGGCGAGCCGTCGTTGACGAGCACAACCTCAAAGCTGCCCCGCGCAGCTGTCTGTGCATCAAGCGATTCCACGCAACGCGCGAGGTACGCCCCGGAGTTGTAGACCGGCACGATCACCGACAGGTCGTAGGAAAACGAGCACGTATCCGCCATGGCGCTACTCCCCCAGCATCGCCGCGACGATGCGCTCCGTCGCGTGGCCGTCGCAGGCGCTCATGAACCGCTCGCGGAAGGCAGCGACCTCAGACGCGTCAAAGCGCTCGTCAAGGTGCTCGACCCAGTCCACCAGCTCCTCCGTGGTGGAGAAGATGGGACCGGGCGTCATCTCGTCGTAGTCGTAGTAGAAGCCGCGCCAGTCGTCGTAGTCGGCGCGGTCATACGCGAAGAACGCCATCGGCCTGTCCAGCAGCGAGTACTCGAAGACGAGCGAGGAGTAGTCCGACACGCAGACGTCCGCCGCCACCATGGCCGCGTCGATGCCCAGCTGGTCGGTCACGTCAAACGCGAAGCCCTCGCAGCCCTGCGGGATGGCCGGGCGCTGCTTCACGAACGGATGGTGCTTGATGAGCAGGACGTACTCGTCACCGAGGCGCTCCTGCAAAAGGCGCAGGTCGAGTGTGTCGGGCGCCATCGCCTCGGCGATGCGGCCGCGAAACGTCGGCGCGTAGAGCAGCACCTTCTTACCGGCCGCCGCGGGCACCGCGTCGAGTACCGCCTGGCGCTGCGCCGCAAGGTACGCCTCGTCAAAGTATACGTCGGTCCTGCTCACACCGGTTGCCTGCACCACCTCGGGCGTCTTCTTCAGGTCCATCGCCTCGACGTAGGCCCACGCGACCTCGGGACTACTCACCGTCACCAGCGAGAGGTTCTCGTAATAGGGGTGGCGCTGCTTCTCGGCACGCGAGTCACCAAAGAGCTTCTCGGCGGTGCTCATGCCAAACTTCTTGAACGCGCCGCACGCATGCCACAGCTGGGCCACCTTGGTCTGGGGGCGCAGGCGCAGGCAGCTGATGGGCGCGCTCGCCTCGCAGAGGAAGATGTAGCGCGCCCGGGCCGCGCGCCAAACCATGGCCATGCAGCGCCCATAGTACGGGATGGTCCCCACGCGATAGTGCCGAAGCGTGTAGAAATCGCAGGTCAGGCCACGTGCGGTAAGCTCCCGCATCATCAGCGTGAAGTTGTCGGAGGGCGTGGTCTTGGTCTCCTCCACAAAGAGGGCGCGGCCCTGGTCAACGTGGCGCAGACGGGCCACGCGGTACGTGACGGGCAGCACGCCAAAGAAGATGACGTCACGCACGGCCGCGCGGATTCCCTCGCGGACGGGCTTTGGTATGAGCTTGGTGATGCGCGGCATAGCTATCCTCTCGTCGACGTGCCCAGTATAGTGCAGAAACGCGACGCTCGTCGGCCCTTGGCACCATCGGCTACTTTTGCAAACACCCACAATTTCGCGCAAGAAGGCAAAAAACATGGGTCCTGCCCACAGAACCGCAGGATTCGTATTCGGTCCCCGAAAAATGTGGGTGTTTTCAAAAGTAGCCTTGGTGATAAAAACGCGACGTTGGCCCCTCCGCAGGGCCCTTATGCCATACTTTGCGTGTACGAAACGCCAGCAGGAAGCGCGGCACATGGGCCTCTCCACGTTTGAAGCACTCAAGTCAGCACGCAGCGAGTCGATGGTCATCCCCACCGACGAGCAGCACGCGCAGCTGCAGGCCATCATCCTAGAGATGCTCGACGACGTCCACGCGTACTGCGAGGCCCACGGCCTCACCTACCTGCTGTCGGGCGGCAGCGTACTGGGCGCCGTACGCCACCAGGGCTTCATCCCATGGGACGATGACGCGGACCTCTTTATGCCTCGGGCCGACTACCTGCGCTTTATTGAGGGATTCGCGAGCGCTTATCCCGGCAAGTATTGGCTCGACAGCCCTGAGCACACGCCCGAGGTGGGCATCCCCATCGCGCGCATCCGCCGGGAGGGCACCGTCGCGCGCCTGTACAACGACCTGCCGAGCGAGCACATGGGTGTCTGCGTCGACATCTTTGTGCTTGAGGACGTGCCCGATCAGCCAGCGCTGCGCTACCTGCACGGCATTCGCTGCCTCGCCGCGGGGCTTTTCTTCTCGTGCCGCCGCTTTGCCCGCGATGCTGCGTACTATCGCAAGCTCGCGGAGGGCAACGCCTCACTGGCGCGGACCACGGCCGTCAAGATCGCGCTGGGCAAGCTCGCCTCCGTGCGCTCGCTGGAATGGTGGGCCCACCATGTGGCGCGCCTGTACGGCAAGTACCGCCTGCCCAACAGCGAGTACATCTCGTGTCCGTCCGGACGGCTGCACTACTTTGGCGAGCTGTATCGACGCGAGGACTTTCTGCCCCCGGTGCTAGCGCCCTTTGAGGGCCGAGCGTACTACATCCCCTGCCATCCCGAGGCCTATCTCGAGCGCCTGTACGGCAACTGGAAGGACCTTCCCGCCCCCGAAGAGCGCGAGATTCATGGTTATGAGGAGCTTGACCTTGGCGTATGTGGGCAGTCATAGCCTGTTTCGTGCTATGATGCGTTAAACGTAGCTGTGACGCGTCAACTCTCTTGGGATCAGTATGATCAAGCATAACCGCGGCATATCGGCCATGACGTCAGCCGTCATTGACATCGCGCTCGTTCTCTTGGCGATGGCCGTAGCCTATTTCCTGCGTTTTAACGTGCTCGCCGGTATCGACAACGTGGGCACGTTTGACACGCACATCATGTGGGCGGCCATCATCTCGCCCGTGTTCGTCTTTCTGTATGGCCTGGTCGGCGCCAGCGACTACGGCCCCTCCGCCACGGACCTCACCACCCAGCTGGGCCGCACCATCGTGGTCTCCACCGTGTCGGTGATGATACTCATCGTCATCGTATTCATCTTCAGGCTCGTGGACATGTCGCGCCTGCTTCTGGTGCTGTTCTGGACGTTCTCTACGCTCTTTGCCTGCCTTAAGACCATCTTCTTCCGCTTTTACTTCAAGGGCATGTACCGCCAGGGCGTGGGCCAGCGTCGCGTGGTGCTGGTTGGCTCGGGCCACAACGCGGTGCGTTACGCCGCGGGCATCGACGCCGAGGAGGCCAGCCCCTACCGCATCGCGGGCAGCGTCGGCGCGTATCCCATCGGTGGCGGCATCAAGCATCTGGGCACCTACCAGCAGATTGACCAGGTGCTGGACGCGCTCAACCCCGACGAAGTGGTGGTGGCGCTCGACGCGCACGAGCACGACAACCTGGACGACCTGCTGCTTGCCTGCGAGCAGAGCGGCAGCCGCGTCTCCATCATGCCCAACTACCACGAGTTTCTCTCCAGGCGGTCGCACATCGGCCTTGAGGGCTCCACGCCCGTCGTCACCGTCAACAAGGTGCCGCTCGACAACGTGGGCTACTCGTTCATCAAGCGGTCTATGGACATCCTGGGCTCGCTTGTGCTCATTATCCTAACCTCGCCCATCATGCTGGTGGCGGCCATCGGCACCAAGCTCTCCTCGCCAGGCCCCATCATCTTTACGCAGACGCGCATCGGACGTGGCAAGCGGCCGTTTGAGATGTACAAGTTCCGCAGCATGCGCGTGAACGCCGAGTCTGACACCGCGTGGACCACCACCGACGATCCGCGCAAGACCAAGTGGGGCGCCTTCATGCGGCGCTTCTCCATCGACGAGCTTCCGCAGCTCTTCAACGTGCTGATTGGCGACATGAGCCTGGTGGGCCCGCGGCCCGAAATCCCCACCTACGTGGACAACTTCAAGGTGAGCGTGCCGCTCTACATGGTGCGCCACCAGGTGCGTCCGGGCATGACGGGCTGGGCGCAAATCAACGGCCTGCGCGGCGACACCTCCATCGAGAAGCGCGTCACGTACGATCTGTACTACATCAACAACTGGACGCTTCTGTTTGACATCAAGATCCTGCTGCTGACCCCCACCCGCGGCGTCCTCAGCAACGCCCAAGAGAGCCTCTCCTAAGCGATTGTTGACCGAAACGGGCCCTCCCGCGTCAACATCAGCAGTGAAATGAAGCTGATGTTGACATGGGGAGGCCCGCCTTCGTCAACATTCGCTTGTTTGTTAGAAGCTGGCTTCGTAGCGCTTGTTGAAGAACTTGGCCGCGAGGAACGAGCCACCCTTCTTCAGCCAGTTGGTACGTTCCATGCCCTTCACGCGCACTTCCTGCACGTCAAGCCCCTCGCTCTGAAGCCACGGGTCAAGCAGGCGCTCGCTTATGCGGCCCACGCAACGCGCGTGGAAGTCATTCAAATCCCGGAAGTCGATGAGCCCCTCCGCAACCTCCAGCACATCAAAGAGCCAGGTGCAGTACGGGTCCAGCACGTCGCGCGGCATGATGAACATGTTGAACATGTGGCCACGCGTCTGGTTGAGGTAGGCGTCCAGGTACTTCAGGCGCTCCGGGCTCACCGCACGCACGCCCTCGCGCAGGGCGCCCAGCTGCGAGCCATCCTGGTCAAAGGTGTGCCTGTAGTGCGAGGCGATGGTCTCGATGTGGTAGTTGCGCGCCTTGGCCACCACCGCCTTGCCTTGCGCGGCCAGTGCGGCAGCTTCCTCAGAGGTCAGCACCCCACGCTCGCCGGAGCCCGCAAAGTGCCGACGGTAGTGCACCAGGCCCAACCAGTCGCACGAGAGGTTGCGCCAGCCCCACCACAGGGCCGTCAGCTCGCAGTAGCGCGGGTTCTTCTCAGAGATGTTGTCGCCCTCGTCATCGTGCGCAAAGCCCTCCAGATGCTCATGCTGGGCCGCGCCCACCTGCACCGGCTGGTACAGCGGGTCACTCGGCATCCAGTACGGCTTATGGGAAGCGACCAGTATCTTGACGGTTTGTGCCTCGCCCATGTGCGCCCCTCCCGCTCCGTTGAGACCATGACGCCACTATAGCATGTGACGCTTACCTGCTAATAGTTGCGCGCGGCGCCCATTAAAACGAGCGTGTGCTAAGGTTTAACGGTATGTGACACGCACAAACGCAGAGCAAAAGCACCAGATTTTGATGGAAAGTTGTGAGCCATGGCCTCTACCATCCAGCGAGTCATCACCACGCTTCACGAGCGTCGATTCCTCTTTGAGCAGCTCGTGCACCGCGACTTCACGCAGCGCTACAAGCGCACCGTGCTCGGCATGGCGTGGAGTATCCTCTCGCCGCTGCTGCAGCTGTTCGTGATGATGCTTGTGTTCAGCCAACTCTTTGGTAGAAACATCGACCACTACGTCATCTACCTCTTCGCGGGCAACATCAACATGTCGTACTACCGGGAAGCCACCAAAAACGGCATGCGCAGCCTGAACGCCAACGCCAACATCATCACCAAGATCAACGTACCCAAGTATCTCTTCCTGCTCTCGCGCGAGGTGCAAGCGCTCTTCAACTTCGGCCTCACCATCTTGGTCTTTTTCTTCTTCTGCATCCTGGACCACATCGTCTTTACGCCAAAGATGCTCCTGCTTGTCTATCCCATCCTGTGCCTCACCATCATGAACATCGGCATTGGCATGTTCCTCTCGGCTGTGTTCGTCTTCTTCCGCGACACCGAGTATCTCTACGACATCTTCCTCACGCTGCTCAACTACCTGTCGGCGATCTTCTACACCGTGGACCGGTTCCCGGTCTCGGCACAGCGCTATTTCCTGCTCAACCCGGTCTACGTCATCATCAAGTATTGGCGCACCATCGTTATTGACGCGACCATTCCCTCCCTGCAGTTCCACCTGCTCATGGCGTTCTATGCCCTGGGCTTCCTGGCCCTCGGAGCCTATATGTACAAGAAGTACAACCATCAGTTCCTGTACTTCTTCTAAGAGTCCGCACCATACTCACGTCCGAACGCGGTGAACCATATGAGCAAGATTGAGTGCAACGACGTCAGCATCCGCTACATCACGGGAGACCTGAAGGCCATCGGCCTCAAGGAGTACGTGATGCGTAAGCTGACGAACAACTATCACATCACGGAGTTTTGGGCGGACCGTCATGTGACCTTTGCCATCGACGAAGGGGACATGCTGGGTATCATCGGCTCGAACGGTGCTGGCAAGTCCACGCTACTCAAGGCCATCACGGGCATCATGGTGCCTACGGGCGGCTCGGTCACGGTCCACGGGAAGATCGCGGCGTTGCTCGAGCTCTCCAGCGGTTTTGATGGGCAGATGACGGTGCGCGAGAACACCTACCTTCGTGGCGCCATGCTGGGCTACACCAAGCAGTTCCTTGACGACAAGTACGACGAGATCATCGCCTTCGCCGAACTCGAGGACTTCCAGGACTACATGTTCAAGCAGCTCTCGAGCGGCATGAAAAGCCGTCTGGCCTTCTCTATCGCCTGTCTGGTTGACCCCGACATCCTCATCCTCGACGAGGTGCTTTCCGTGGGCGACGGCGCCTTCCGCAAGAAGAGTGGCGACCGTATGCGCGAGATTCTCTCAGGTGGAAAAACCGGCATCCTCGTGTCGCACTCGGTCTCACAGATTCGCGAGATGTGCAACAAGGTGCTGTGGCTTGATCATGGCAACCAAATTGCCTTCACGGATGAGGTGGAGCTGTACTGCGACGCATACGAGGAGTTCCTCCAGACCAAGAAGCTTCCCAAGACGCGCGAGGACATTGAGAAGCTGGCCAAGGGCTGGGATGTCCGCACGCAGAATGAGCGCAAGAAGAAGGCCGAGGCAACGGCAAAGCGCCTGCAGAGCATTATCGAGAAGGGCGAGGCGGACGAGGCCCTGATGGCTGCCGTTCGCATCATCCGCAAGAACCGTCCGGAGATCCTGGTGGACAACTACGAGGAGCTTCTTGAGGTAGAATAGGGTATTCAGGCTTTAGCCATGGGCCCCGTTGTTGGAGCGTGACCATGAAACGACCGCAGAAGCGCACTGCAAACACGCCACAGGTCCTCGTTGCGGGCCTCGTCTCGATCTCGCTGGCGGGCTGCTCGGTACCTCTTGGCGCAAGCCGGGTTCATGCCGCTGGCAGGTCTGCGCTGGCCGCCAAGGCCACCGTGGCCTACGCCACCGAGGACGGCAGCTATGACAACGCGGCCGTCCAGCAGCTACTCGGCTCGCTGAGCTATGCCGGCGTGGACGTGGCTGTCTCGCTTGACGAGGTGAGCGTTGAGGTACGCGACGGACGCGTGGTGGTGTGGCACAGCTACGAGATTCCCAACTGGGAGGACGTGCCCGAGGTCATGCAGCGCGAGAGCCGCAGGTGCCTGGCGCTGGCATGCGCGCTCAACGGGAGCACCGTGGCCAACACCTCGGGCGACGTCTTTGACTTCCAGAGCGTGACGTGGGTGCTGAGCGACGGCCATGACAATAACTACTTTGCGCTGGTAGATAACGGTGACGTTGCCTATACGGCCACGCGTCCGCTCGACCTGTTCCCGCAGGCGGACGGCTTTGTGCTGAGCGACACCATCTATGTGGCCATCAGCCGTCGCGAGTCCGGCATTCCGCCGCGCTCAGGTCAGACGCCGTGCGACATCCACGGCAACGGCATCGTGTGCACCGGCTGGCTGTCCGTGCCTGACGAGATGTGGAACGTGGGCCTGCCTGAGACCTCCGAGAACACCGACGACACCGGCTACTGGTACGACGGCGAGATCGAGATCGAGTCCCCGAGCACCTGGTATCAGGAGTTCATCGACGCTGAGGCTGAGGGCGAGAAGGACGAGCCCGAGGTCATCGTCGTCGACGAGGGAGACCCCGGTGAGGGCGAAGAAGGGCCCTCGGGGCCGGTCGTGATCATTGACCCGATGGAGGGCGATGACACCGGAGACGGCGGCGGCGAAGGCGGGGAGATTGTTGACCCCGGCGGCGATATCGTCGATCCTGAGGGCGGCGAAGGCACCGGCGACGACGGTGGCGAAGGCGGCGGAGATGGCGGCGGGGATATCGTTGATCCCGGCGGAACCGTTGACCCTGGTGGCGACGTCGGTGGCGACGGCGGTGATGGCGGTGGCGAAGGCGGCGGCGATACCCCGCCCGAGATCATCGAGATCAACTCCCTCTTGGGTAGCGAAAACGGCGGCGGTGACGGCGGCGACAGCGGTGCTGGTGGTACCGGCGAAGGCGGCGGCGAGGCTGGCACCGGCGGCGAGTAACGCGCGCACGAAGTAAGACCAAGCTCCCCGTGAAACTGGTGGTAGTACCGGGTTTCACGGGGAGCTTTTCTATGCAGAAGCTGGTGTCAGGCCTCGGGCTTCGCGGTGCAGCTACAGACCGAGGGACGTCCTGAGGCGCTCCCACAGGGCATGCGAGCCTTTGGTGGTGGGGTGGCACTGGTCTTCGTTGAGGTCATCCGTGTGGAGCTCCACGGCATCCAGGAGCGACACGAAGTACCAGCCGTGAGCGTCACAGACCTCGCGCAGCACAGACTCGACGTCTGCCTGCGACATCTCCTTGCCGTAGTCCGTCCACGCGTTGTCGGGCGGGGCGAGCACCACCATGTGCGAGCAGGCCGCCTCGACGGCCGTGAGGCCCTCCTCCGCAAACGCGCGGTACTCGTCCGTGGTGTGGTACACCGCGTCGTTGGTGCCGAGCATCACAAAGATGACGTCAGCGGCCTCGCGGATCCACGCGTCCGCATCCTCGGCAAGCCAGCGCATCTTGGCTCCGCAGATGCCCGCGTTGACAAAGCTCCCCACGCCCTTGCCCGCGGCGTACGCGCGAAACTCGTTAGCCCAGCAGCCCACCTCGTATGCGGTTTCGTAGAACGCGCCGTACGCCCCGTCGTAGATGAGCGTGTCAGTGATGGCCTCGGGGTCATACCCGTCGCACAGAAAGCCCGCCGTGATGCTGTCGCCGATGAGTCGGATGGAGCCTACCTCCCCCGCCTGCAGCATGCGCGCGAACTCCGATGCGGGTGCCGAGGGCTCCTGCGTTTCGGGCTCTGCGGGCATGGCGTCGCTCACCACGGGCACCTCAGGCGTCTGCTCCTCCGCAGGCTGCTCCGCAGGGTCCTTCCTGCGACCGCAGGCGGCCTCCGCCAGGGCGCCCATCACACCCGAGGCCAGCAACACCGCCGACCTTCTTGACCACACTCGGGAACGCCGTGCCTGATTCTGCATGAGCTGCCCACCTCTCCGTGCTAGGCTTTCGATATCCATTGTACGTGCGAAACGCGCTGCGCGAGGAGGTCGCCATGCTGTACGTTGCCAACTTCAGCTATTCCAACTACGACGATGAGTTTGAGAACGCGTGCCTCATGCCCGCCGTGGTGGACGCACCGGACTATGACACCGCCACCGAGCGCTTCCGTGCCCTGCTGGAAAAGCTCCATGACGAGTCTCCGCTGCTTGAAGGTGCCGAGAGCATCTACCTTGACTCCATCGTCGAGCTGAGCGAGGCGCCCACGGAGCCGGTGCTCATCCAGTGGCAGAAGCTTGTCGCGAGCGACGAGGGACTGTACACCGACACCGTTCCCCTGCCGGGTGGCGACGAAATCGCCCGGGTGTGCAACTTACCCGAGAACGATGTGGACGACGAGGGGGACGAGGATGACGAGGGCGAGCGCGTGTCGCTCGTTGACGAGGACTACGAGGATGAGGACGAGGACGCCGAGGGCTTTGACGGAGACGAGGAGCTCGAGCCCGAGGATCTGGCGGACGCCATCACGCAGGCGCTCGACTTCCTGTTTGGCGATGACCTCGTCGACGTTGCAGGCGACGCCCTTGACGCTGACGAGGAGCCGTTCATCACCTTCTGAGGCGTCAGCGGGTAGTGCGCTTGTTGACATCCCGGGGACCTTTTCGGTCAACATCGGCTGGGCGGGGTAAGCCACCGCCCAGCCGATGTTGACCGAAAAGGTCCCCGGGATGTCAACAAGCGCTTCTCTACGAAAGCGAATCCAGCTCTTCCTCGGTCACGTGGCTGAAGTGGCTGTGGATGTCGCTCGGAAGGTCGAGAATGTCGCCGTACTCGACCTCAGCAAGCCATGTGGCCTTGTGGGGAACGGGCAGCATCAGGCCCTCGAAGGGCACGCGCTCGACTGGGAAGTACGTGTCAAGCGGCACGATGCGCTGGCCCAGGCCCAGCTCGTCGTCCATGTTGTCAAGCGACCAGATGACGCCCTCTGCACCCTCCTCGTTGGGAAGGTAGCAGCCAGCCTCGGCCGCCTGTGCCGCATAGCGCGCAAAGGTCTCGGCGATGGGCCGTGCGTCAGAACGCCCCGCGTCAACGCACGCGTCGTTGTCCTTCCAGAAGGCGAGCGCCTCGCTCGTTGCCATCTCCTCGACCATCGCGGCACGTAACGCCTGGTGGCGCTCGAACAGCGCGCGCTCGCAGGACGGCGTGTAGTCGTACACAAAGATGTCGAGGAAGCACGGGTTGGTCTCGTCGCGGTAGCGAATCCGCAGCTGACGGCAGCGCACGTACGCGTCGTACACCTCGGTCATGCGCAGACGGTCGCTCCTTTCCAGCGCCCCTGCCAGGCGCTCGATATCGCCGCGCATCATGCCCAGATCAACGTCGTCATCCCACGGAACGAAGCCCTGATGGCGAAGCGCGCCCACCAGCGTGCCGTACGCCAGCCAGTAGGTGAGGCTCTCCTTGGTGCAGAGCTCGTCAAACTCGTGCAGGAGCTGCGTGCAGCCCAGCTGCAGCAGCCGCAGCGAGCCGGTGGCCACGGGGAGCACGCGGAAGAAGCGCTTGCGCGCGTCGTCGTAGCTCTCCCCCTCTTTGCGATACGTTGCCCAGGCCAAGAGCTTCATATGCGCGTCGTGCGCGTCGAGGCGGCGCTCAAGCTCATCGAGGCGCTCGTTGAGGCGCGCGTCCATCTCGTAGAGCTTGAGGCCCGTGTCCTTCACGATCCAGTTGGACTCGACCATCTCTTGGTACATGCCGTGAAAGGAGCGCGACGACGGCGGAAGGAACTGCTTGATCTTGGCAAAGCGTCCCATGGACCCTCCTCACCGAGGAAAGAACGTATTGAGCTTAGTGTGACACGCGCCGCCCGCTACTTGAGGGAGCCATTGGGCCGACGAAGCACGAAGTAGGCCAGCGCAGTGAGGGCTACCGCCGCGGCGGCCTTGGCCGCCAACTCCGACGGACTGCCATTGATCAAAAGGGGTGGGACGGGCTGCGCGATCACCTGCGCAACGCCATTCAACGGAGCTCCACGATGCCCGGATGCAAGCGGCGTTTCGTCGTCAGCGATCTCCTCGGCAGCTCCAGGAGCCGCCCCGGCCTCAGACTCGGAGCCGTCGGCAGGACCAGCCACTGCGGCCTCCGCTGCATCAAGCTCGGCCCCCTCTGGTGCCTCCGTTTGACCGAACCGTCGAGCGTCCGGGCGCACTCCCGTCGCGGCGCCACCACCCTGACCTGACGGGCCTTCGCCTGGATCGTCCTGCTGCACATCGGGAGGGACGTCATCGCCGTCTTGATCGCTCGGTTTGGTGGGATCGGTTGGCTTGGGATCTTCTTTGCCGTCTTGCGGGTCTGGTTTGTCTCCGCCCGGCTGCGGGTCTGGCTTGTCCCCACCCTCGTGCGGGTCATCGCCTGCGTTCTGACCAACAACAAGTTTGGTGAGCAGCCCGTCGACGCTGAGGTAGTAGATTGACCCCTCGTCATCCGTCATCAGGGGGTGAGTATCCTCGCCCGTCTTCATACCTGCGGCAACATACAGCTTCTGCGCGTGCTCGTCGCCCAGACGGTACGCATACACCGTGTCCTTCGAGCCACTCGTAACAAAGTAGCACCACGTGCCCCTCAGTCGCACCGATACCAGCGGCTCGGACGTCACGCCACCCTTTGCGAGC
The DNA here is from genome assembly GCA_900314645.1 of uncultured Actinomycetes bacterium. Lineage (GTDB taxonomy): Bacteria > Actinomycetota > Coriobacteriia > Coriobacteriales > Atopobiaceae > UBA1367. The sequence continues at coordinate 75,760 of OMWB01000024.1, read as the reverse complement.
GGCTTGCCATCGGCCTGCGTGACCCGTCTGGCAACCTTCATGCTGTCAAGGTTGACCACAACGAGCGAACCCTCTGACGCCTCGTCGCCCACAGGGCCGCACGCCGCGCATACCGCTTGACTTCCCGCCACCATCGGCGCCGACATGCTGCCTTTGCCGATGCGCACGGAACCAAGCTCCACCAGCTTGCTGTCCAGGCGCTGGCCCACCTTGTGGAGCACGCCATCGCGGTCCATGGCCAGGACCGAGGTGCCGTAGGCAACAACTCTGCCGCAGATGGGGCTCGTCGAGAGGGTGATGCTCGAGATTTCCTTACCTGTCCGCACGTTGATCGCGTGAAGCACGCCAGAGGAATCCCCCACGTAAGCAATGCCCAACGACGTGAGCGGAGCCACATCGCCATATCCAGCGATAGGTTCTTTAAGGCCGGCGACTCGCTTGCCCGTACGCAGGTCAAGCGTCACGAAAGCACCTGCTGCGCCATCTGCGGAAACGCCAACAACAAGGTACTCCTTCAGGCCATACCACGCCGTGCCCAGCGTGCACGAGGCGTTCGTGCCGTCGACCAGAGGCTCGGAGGTCCACAGGGTGGTCAGGAAACCATGGCCGAAGAGGTTGCTCCACCAGTTGGTGGCGTTGAGCGCAACGACGCTGCCGTTGCACAGCGGTACGTAGATGATGCCGCTGGAGAGGAGCGGTTCACACGGTGTGGTGATGTCTGCAGGTAGCAGGTCTTCATAGCGCGCGACGACCTCACCCGTTTTCGGAGAAAGCACGAGCGCGTCGGTTCCCGAGAACACCACGAGGTGCTCGTGTACCAGGATTGGCTCGCTGACCTGTGCCGATATGCTGTCCTCTGACACGACAGTCGACCTCGTGCGAGCCGACCACGCCGGTTTGATATCGGAAGTGGGCGTGCGGGCAGCCGTCACGGACTGCGCGGAGAGCTCCGTCGCGTTCTCGGGGGCCTCGTCTTCGCTTTGCGGCTCGATGTTGACGGCAGCGTCAGCCTCTTCTGCGACAGCCTCTGCCGCAACGCCCTCGTCGACGTCATCCGATCCGGCATCAGCCTCCGTCGCGACAGCCTCGCTCTCTGTGGGCCAAACGGGAAGCACTACGGGCGCGAGGCGCGGGGCGTCGTTCTCGGAAAGAGGCCCGTAAACGCAGGGCTCGCCTCCACTTCTGACCTCCACGATCACGGAGCGGCCCGCAAGCTCGGCGGTCAGCGTGAGGCTTTCTTCGTCTCCAACGACCTCGGTGTAGTCGTGCACGTCGGTTGACGGCTCAGCGGCAGCGAGCCACCGGAAAGACAGGTCTTGCGCATCTGGCGAGACGCGCGAACCGTCCGCGTCATAAGCGCGAACCCAGAGGGTGTTGCCGACCGCGAGGGTTGCGGCGTCAACCGGTCCCGGTTCCTGCGTGAACTGGTCTCCGAGGATGGTCACACGTGCCAACGGGGTGGGTGCCTCAACGACGGCTTCCGGAACGACCTCTTCTGTGACATCGGAGGCATCTGCGTTGTCGGTAGGCACTTCGGCGGGAACTTCCTCAGGCGCCACGTCTGCGGGCACAGCCTCCACGACGTCTTCGTTTGCAGGCTCTGGATCAGGGGCGGCCTCGTCCACAGCATCAGGCGATTCAACCTCGGCCTCAGGCTCCTCAACAGCGACTTCCTGCGACATGACAACAGGAGCTCCTTCTTCAAGGGCAAGTGCCCCTATCGGGAGCCATCCCGCTACCAATGCAAGTGAAAGCAGCACTGCTAGTGCGCGCTGCAGTCGCTGTCCGTTCAACCGCCTGTCCATCCGAGACGCAATTGTTAAAGGTGCGTTTATTTTAACAATGGAAGTGCAACAAAAGCGTTGCAGATTGCTCCCTCAAAGACAGCATTTTTGTTGCCGATTTTATATCGATTGGGCGGCGAGAGACCGGCTGGAGCGGCATTTCGTTTGGTACCACAGGCTGGGGGACGGGCGGAGGGTCGGCTGGAACGCTATCCGGTTTGGTACCACGGGCGGAAGCTTGTCTGGAACGCTATCCGGTTTGGTACCACGGGCGGAGGGTCGGCCAGGAACGCTATCCGGTTTGGTACCACGGCCAGGGGGCCGGCTGGAACGCCATTCGGTTTGGTACCACGGTCAAGGCCCCGAAACGGCGGTACCAAACGGAATAAGGTTCCAGAGAGACCCCGCGGAGTGGTACGAAGCGGAATAGCGTTCCAGACAGACCCTGCCTCGTGGTACCAAACGGCATAGCGTTCTCGCCGAGCGCGGGACTGCAGGCAAATACGTACGGTTAACCAAAGGCTGCAGGTGAATCAGTACGGTTAATCGCACGTAACCGTACTAATCCACCTGCAGCCTCAACGTGACCGTATCAATCCGCCTGCAGCTCGGCGCCACACCGCCCTACAGGTAGATGCACTGCGCGCGGTTCTTTCGCAGCGCGTACAGCACCAGCACCCCACCGATGATCACCAGCGGAAGCGAGAGGCACTGCCCCATCGTCAGCCAGTCGGTACCCAAGAGGTAGCCCATCTGCGCGTCGGGCAGGCGCACGAACTCGATGAGGAAGCGGAAGCACCCATACATCAGCAGAAACATGCCCAGGAAGAATCCCTGTGGCCGCGGCGGCACCTTGCGCGACAGCGCGCGCAGCACCAGGAAGATGACCAGGCCCTCAAGTATCGCCTCGTACAGCTGCGACGGGTGTCGGTACACCTCGCCGCCGCCGGTGTTGGCAAACATCACGCCCCACGGCAGCGTGGTCTCCTTGCCCCACAGCTCGCCGTTGACAAAGTTGGCGCAACGGCCCAAGAAAAGGCCCACGGGCGCGCCGCACGCGGCCAGGTCGGCGATGGTCGGGAACGAAATCCCCAGCTGGAGGCACGTGATGTAGGCTCCCAGCACGGCACCGATGAGCCCGCCATGGAAGCTCATCCCGCCCTCGTAGAGCTTGAGGATGTCAAGCGGATGCTGCAGGTACCAGCCCTTTCCGTAAAAGATCACGTATCCCAGCCGGCCGCCCAGAATGACGCCCACCATGATGCCCGTCATGATGGAGACCAAGTCGTCCACGACGAGGTCAAGGCCCCAATGGCGCTGTGTGCGATAGATGATGATCGCCGCAAAGAGGAAGCCGGCGAGGTACGCCAGCCCATACCACCGGATGGCAAACGGCCCAAACGACACGGCCACCGGATCAAGATGCTGATACAGCTCGTTAAGCCACATGTGACTCAAGCCCCTTCGTTGTGTCTACCGTTCGTGCGCCGGCAACTCGCCCGCGGCGTGGAGCTCCACCTTTTGGAGGAACGCCTTGTCCATGAGCGCCTGCGCAGGACGAACCAACAGATTGTCGCAGACAAGTGCCATCGCAAGCCCACCCAAAAGCGTAAGCGGGAAATGGCATGCAAAGAACAGTGGCCCCCACACGTCCAGCAGGGGCTCGAGCAAATCGGTGACTGGCCACACGAGCAGCGCATGCATGAGGTAGATGCCAAAGGAGTTGGTCGCCACAAAGCTCACCGCGCCGCGCACGCGCTCCGAATGGTTCCAAGGCCGTCTCATCAGGAAGAGGTACAGGCAGATGGCCGTAATGCCGTACAGCGGCGAGCGGTCGTACGCGTAGCCTTCCCACCCAAAGTAGGCAAGCGTACCGTTGACAAACCAGGCCAAGAAGCCCACCACCGCCAGCGTGCGGGTGCTGAGGTCGTTCAGGAACGAGTCCTCGACAAACGCCCCGAGGCAGAAGAAGAAAAAGAACCCGCCCAGCGGGAACGACCAGTTGTAGTAGAAGTCCAGGTTGGCGCCCAGCCAATGGCAGGTTGACCATACCAGCCAGATGCCCATGAGGCACATCTGCCCGCGCCGCCCGATGGATCGCAGACCCTGAGCGAGATACGGCGCCACCAAGAGCATGCCAAAGAGCGTGCAGACAAACCAGAAGATCTTGTCGCTGAGCACGCCCAGCACGTTTCTGAGGTAGCTCAGTGCGAGCGCGCCAGCAGGCAACACGTTGGGGAACCGATACCACACGGTATACATGGCCATGTAGATGAGCGTGGGAACGAGCACACCCCGCACGCGGCGATAGTAGTAGCGGTCAAGCTCGGCATCTGCCAGCGGACGGATGTTGAACTTGCCCGACATCATGAAGAAGAGTGGGTTGCACGTAAGGAGCAGGGCCTTTGACAGGCGCACGAAGCTCTTGCACGAAGTATGGCCCACAAGCGGAGCCCACTCCGGCGGAAGACAGTGCACCGCGACCACCATGATGATCGCGAGTGCACGAATCACGTCATATTGATAGAGCCTCTGCCTGCTCATGTAGGGACATGCTTAGGCTTACAAGGAAACGCTTAGGCTTACCAGGCCATGGCCGGCTGCACCTTGGTGACACCCGGCACGTGCTCGCGCAGGATGCGCTCGATGCCCTCGCTCATGTCGAAGCTCGAAAGCGGACAGCCCGCGCAGGCGCCCTGCATCTCAAGGGTAACCACACCGTCCTCGTCGCAGTTGACCAGCACAACGTCGCCGCCATCGGCCTGCAGGCTCTGGCGGATGATGTTGAGGGTTGCTTCAAGCAGCTCCATATTGACGGGCGTCTTCTTGCTCTCTGCCATGTTCACTCACTCCTTGCCGCTGGGCGGCTATCGATGCCACCCGCAGGCGGCGTGAATTGTCACTCGTAAGATACTACCCCATTGCCGACTAGGATTTCGGACGGCATCCAGTTCACCGTTTTGGTTCATACATACCGCATCGCGCCTTCACGCAGGGCTACGCGATAGGCTGGAAGAGATGGCCCGAGGTGGCTCCCGCCTCGCGCGGGGCGGGCCTGCGTCCGGAGCGCACGGCCTCGAGGGCTGCCACCACGCGGCGAACGGCCGCAGCGGCCTCCTCTTCCGAAAGCAGCGTGGCGTCGACCATCAAGCGGGTCACGCCGGCCTCAAGCAGCTCGCCTACCTGCGGCGTTGCGTCGAGCGGCTTGGCCGCGTAGATGCGCGAACGGCCCTGCAAGTCCGTCCGCACCGGCATGAGGTTGCCGTCCTTGTCACGCAGCGACAGCTTCTGTCGCCGCAAGGCGCAGCTCGCGCAGTCATGCACGCAACGACCGGCGACCTGCAGCACGCAGTGCTCGCTCGTCATGGCACGCGGGCGCCCGTACACCACAAGCCCCGTGGGCACACGCGAGATGCGTGCCAGACCGCATGCCTCGGAGAGCGTCAGCTCGGGCGAGAACCATACGCCCGCCGCACCGGCCTCCGCAAGGGCAGTAAGCGCCGAGGCATTGTGCACCGGTATGCAGGGCCTGACCTCGGCAAAGGCGCCGCGCTCTGCGGCCAGCACCAGCTCGGACACGTTGCCCACGCCCACGGCGCGGCCCTCCTCGATCCACGGGTCAAGGCGGTCGTGGTCAATCTCGCGGCAGACCTCGTCAAGCCAAGGCACGGTGCCCTCGGGCCAGCCGTCCTCTGCGAGGAGCGCGTCAGCCGTGGCGTAGACGCGCGTGGCCCCGGCCTGCACAGCGGCCTCGGCCACGGAAACGGACGGCGCGAGCACGCAGACCTCCACCGGCTCCGCATCCTTCGCGGCATGCCCCGCGCGCCCCCTGACCTGCAGCGCCAGGTCCTCGGCGTCCGGCACCGAGGCAAGGCCCTCCTCACGCTCCTCGTACGCGGCAAGGATGGCCGCCTCAAGGGCCTTGCACGCCTCGGCACGCACCTTGTGCACCGCCGAGAACGCCATGCCGATGCCCGGGTCAAACATCCCGGAGAAGCCGACCGGCTCGAAGGGCGTCGAGCCCATGCGCTCCACGTGCTCGCGAATCTCCTCGGGCGTCACGGCGCGCGTACGGGCCTTCTCAACCACAAAGCCCGTCGCATGGGCCGTGATCGGCCGCCCGCCGCGCGGGCCAAACGTGCTGAGCTCCACCACAAACGGCCTGCCCACGCGCGCAACGACGTTCACCGCGACGGGACGCTTGCGCGGGACCTCGCCCGACACGCCAGACGCCGCGTCGAGCGCGCGCTGCGAGCGGATGACGCGCACGGGGCAGCCCGCCGCCATCGGACGGACCGTCTTGCACACGATGAGCTCCCCCGCCGCGGCGTCGGCCTCGACGAGGGCAGTCAGGAACTGCGACGGGTCATCCGTCGGGCGGATCTCCAACAGGTCGCCCTTGTCCACGTGCTTGTCGAGCGCGATGGTCACCTCGGCGCGCGTGATGTGGCGGAACCGCTCGCGGCCGCCGTCCTTGCCGCCGCGACGCACGCGCGTGCCACCCAGGTCACGCGAGGAGACGACCTCCCCCACCAGCTCGCCGCGGTTGTTGGAGCGCTCGTAGCTCATCATCTCGTTGCCTGAGGCACCGCTCAGGTAGCTATTGGTGAAGTCGCGGTTGAAGGCGCGACGCAACCGCTCGTGGCGGGCCGCCAAGACCACCTCGTCGGCGGTACGGCCGTGCGCCACGTCATCAAGCGCCTCGCGATACGCCGAGGTCACCGCATATACGTAATCGGGGGCCTTCATGCGGCCCTCGATCTTCAACGAGCCCAAGCCCGCCTCCGCCAGCGCCGGGAGGTCGTCCACCGTGCAGTAGTCCTTGGGGCAAAGCGGCCGGTCAAGCCCCTGGGGCGTGAGCACCTTACCGTTCTCGTCCACCAGCAGGTACAGCAGGCGACACGGCTGGGCGCACATGCCGCGGTTGGCCGAGCGTCCGCCCACGAGCGAGCTCATCATGCAGATGCCGGAATAGCAGAAGCAAAGGGCACCGTGGCCAAAGCCCTCGATCTCCACGCCCGTCTGAGCGATGGTACGAAGCTCGGGCAGGGAGAGCTCGCGCGAGAGCGTCACGCGCTGGGCGCCCAGGCGGCCGCACCAGGCCGTTGCCCGCGCATCATGCACGTTGGCCTGTGTCGAGATGTGGCACTCGATCTTTGGCCAGCGGCGATGTATCTCGGCCAGAAGGCCCCAGTCCTGGATGATGAAGGCATCCGCTCCCAAGAGCCACGCCTCTCGGACAAGCGCCAGCACCTGGGGAAGCTCCTCGGTGCGAATGACCACGTTGACGGTGACGTACACGCGCGCGCCGGCCAGATGCGCCCGACGGCACGCGGCCGCAAAGCCCTCGGGCGTAAAGTTCTGCGCGCTGCGACGCGCGTTGAAGTCGTTGCCGTAGCCACAGTAGATGGCGTCGGCGCCTGCCGCCAGGGCGGCGTCGAAGGCGTCGGGGCCTCCGGCTGGTGCCAATAGCTCGGGCACGGGCGTGAGCCGCTCGTGCTTATGCTCGTGATGATGCTCGTGCTCTGCTTGGTGCTGCATGGTCTGGTCCTCTCGCGTTTTCAGCAACCTATGATAGCCGCTCCCAACGCACCGCAAAACGCCTAACAAACGTACCATTTCAGGCTCGTAAGGATTCTGGTGTGGAAACTGCATACAAGTCTGCGCATCGGCAAAACGCATATACAATGGAACGCGCTTATGTGTATCTAGAGGGGAATCGAGGAAGTATGGATTTGCGTAACCGTTCGAGCTGGCTCGCGGTTGTCCTCTCGCTGAGCATGGCCTTCAGCCCTGCCCTTGCGATGGCATCTGAGGCCACGGAGAACCAGCCTGACGACCAAATCATCGCTGAGATGCTCAACGAGGCAGGCGACCAGATGCCTGAGGGTGCGAGCGACGAGGAGGACGGCATCGGCGAGGGTTCCGGAACCGAGGGAACCACCGGCGACGGTCAGACCACCGACGGTGAGCTGACGGACGACCAGCAGCCCGCTGGCGACTTCACCACGACGGACGGCGACGGCACAGGCGACGAGGCCACCGATGCCGAGGCCACCACGGACGAGCTCACGGGCGACGAGGTCACCACTGACGAGCCGATCGACGGCGAGGTCATCACGGACGAGACCACCGACGGCGACGAGCCCGTCATCGAGGCCGAGCCGGCCGAGGTCGTGGAGCCCGAAGTCGTTGAGGCAGCGGATCCCGAAGAGGAGCAGCCGGCTGGCTGGACCACCGAGACCATCGACGGCAAGGAAGCCACGGTCTATTACAAGGACGGCGAGATCCTCAAGGGCATCCAGACCATCGAGGGCAAGAAGTACTTCCTGGACGAGACCACCGGTGCGCTGCACAACGCGGCAGGCTTTGTGAAGAACTCTGCCAACAAGACGTACTACACCGACAAGGACGGCGTGATCCAGACCGGTTGGGTGAAGGTCGGCAACAAGAAGTATTACCTTGACCCCAAGACCGGCGTGATGAAGCACTCCCAGACCTTCAAGGTGGACGGCACGCGCTACCTGGCCTCTGAGAACGGCTCCATCGTCACCACGAAGGGCTGGGCCAAGCTCGGCTCCGACTACTACTACGTCAACTCCACCAGCGGCGCGCTCAAGACCGGCTGGCTGACGGCTGGCGGCAAGAAGTACTATCTCTACCCCGGCAGCGCCAAGATGGCCACGGGCGCCTTCAAGGCGGGCGGCAAGCCCTACGTTGCCAACTCGAGCGGCGTCTGCCCCGCCAACTCGTGGGTGAAGGACGGCGACAACTGGTATCTCACCGGCTCCAACGGTGCCTGCCGCACCGGCTGGGCCAAGGTCAGCGGCACCTGGTACTACCTCTATCCCGGCAGCGGCAAGATGGCGGTCGGCCCGTTCAAGGTGAACGGCACCCCCTACGTCGCCAACGCCGGCGGCGCGTGCCTGCCCAGCCAGTGGGTGCAGGTCAACGGCAACTGGTACTACACCGACAGCTCCTGCGCCTGCCGCACCGGCTGGATCTATTCCGGCGGCAAGTGGTACTGGCTCGACTCCAACGGCAAAATGGCCACGGGCTGGGTCACCGTCAAGGGCAAGAAGTACTTCATGGACAACAACGGCGCCATGCAGACCGGCTGGAAGACTGAAAACGGCAAGAAGTATTATCTCACCTCCTCTGGTGCTGCCGCAACCGGCTGGCAGAGAATTGGCAAGCAGACCTACTGGTTTGACAAGAACGGCGTCATGGCCGCCAACTGCAAGAAGACCATCGGCGGCGTGACCTACGAGTTCCTGGCCAACGGTGCCGTGAAGAAGGGCTGGACTAAGGAGAACGGCAACTGGTACTGGTACGAAGGCGATGGCAAGAAGGCCACCGGCTGGCTGAAGGACGGCAGCGACTGGTACTACCTCGACCCCAACAACGGCGGCAAGATGGTGAGCGGCTGGTTCAAGATCGACGGCAAGTGGAACGCATTCAGCAAGAACACCGGCAAGTGGTACACCGCCAACGAGCTGGCCGTGAGCTGCTGGCAGTATGCCGACCGCTATTCCAGCAACACCAACTGGTTCATCTGCGTGAGCGACTCCAAGACCAAGGTTATGGTCTATCACTGGGAGGACGGCGAGTGGCTGCCCGTGCACATCTACTCGTGCTCGTTGGGTGGCAAGGACACCCCCACCCCCAAGGGCCTGCATAAGATCGTCTACAAGGAGTACTCGTTTGGCGACGATGACCACACCTGCTACTACGCCTCGTGCTTCGCGTGGGGAGACTATCTCTTCCACTCGGTGCTCTACAAGCCCAACACCTTCAACATCCTCAACGGCACGCTGAAGGCGCACATCTCCCAGGGCTGCATCCGTCTTCGCATCGAGGACGCCAAGTGGATCTATGACAACGTGTCCATGGGTTCGCGCGTATACATCTTCTAAGGCGAAAGGCAGGAGGGCCACCACATATGAAGGAAGTCTCTGCACGTAGACTTCTTGGCCTCTCCCTTGCGCTGCTTATCGGAACCGCCCCAACCGCCGCATTTGCGACAAACGGGGCGGTTTCCCCTGTAGCAGACGTCGAGGAGGCCACGGAGGCAACCAACAGCGAGGGTACGGACCTCGCAGCCCAAGAGGATGTCGAGGGCCAGAGCGAGAACGGAAACGTCGATCCGTCCGGCGATGCAGGTGGCGTCAATTCCGGCGACGGACAGACGGACACGGGCGATGACCAGGGAGATGGAGGCGAGGGAGCCGACAGCGCCGGCAACGGTAGTGGCACCGATACTGGCGGGCAAGACGGTCAGGATATCGAGGAGCCTCCTACCGAGGTGATTGCCGAGCCTGAGGAGCCCGAGGTATCCCAGGCCGGCGTCTTCACCAAGGGCAGCAAGCTGTACTATCGCTACGCTGACGGCACGGTGCTCACCGGCAAGGGCTGGCACGAGGTTGACGGCCAGTGGTACTACGCAAAGAACGCCAACGGCGCCCTTGCCACCGGCTGGCTCAAGCTGGGCGGGAAGTGGTACTGGTTCGACCCCGAGACGGGCGTGATGGCTACGGGCGTCACCACAGCTGAGGGCAAGCGCTACCTCTTCAGCGCAACGGGCGTCATGCTCACGGGTTGGCGAAAGGCCGACGGAGCGTGGTACTACCTCAAGAGCACGGGCGTCATGGCCACCGGCTGGCAGAAGGCCGGCGGAAAGTGGTACTGGCTTGACCCCGAGTCGGGCAAGATGGCCATCGGCTGGGCCACCGCCGACGGCGTACGCTACCTCTTCAACCGCTCGGGCGCCATGCTCACTGGCTGGCAGAAGCTCGGCAGCAAGTGGTATTACCTCAAGAGCTCGGGCGCGCTGGCAACCGGCTGGCAGAAGCTCGGCGGAAAGTGGTACTGGCTTGACAAGAAGTCGGGTGCCATGGCGACAGGCTGGAAGCAGATCTCGGCGTCCTGGTACCGGTTCAATGCGTCGGGCGCCATGCTCACCGGCTGGCAGAAGCTGAACGGCGCGTGGTTCTACCTCAAGAGCTCGGGTGCGATGGTCACCGGCTGGCAGAAGGCTGGCGGAAAGTGGTACTGGCTTGACCCCGAGAGCGGCGCCATGCAGACTGGCTGGCTTGAGCAGGGCGGAGTCTGGTACTGGATGGACGGCAGCGGCGCCGCTGCGCAGAACCAGCTGAAGTCCGTCGGCGGATTGTATTACGCCTTCGACGCTTCGGGCGGATGCCACTATGGCGAGAGCTATGACCTGAGCAACGAGAAGCTCAACGCCAAGCAGCGTGCCATCATCAATGCCTGCTGGAAGGTCCCCTCCCCTGGTGCCGGTTTGTGCGCCGCGTGGGTCTCGGATGTGTTTGCCTACTGTGGTCACGCATACCTTGCACTTGATGCATGCGACATGGCAAACGACTTCTGCAAGAGCTCCGACCTCAGCAAGCTGAAGCCGGGCATGCTCATTGCCGTGAAGAAGCATTCGCACACCTGGGCGGGCAGCATCTGGGGCCACGTCGCCATCTACATCGGCGACGGCAAGGTGATGGACAACGCGGGCACCATCCGCGTGGTGGACCTCGACTCATGGCTCTGGTGGTACGGCGACACCGTGACGCCCAAGTGGGGCTGGTACAACAACAAGGCGCTCAGGTAGCTTCTGAGAGCGTGAGCGAACGTGACAGGGCCGCCCCAGGTGATGTGGAGCACCTGGGGTGGCCCCATTTTTTGATCATTACGAACTGGGACACCCAGCCCGGAGGTTTCTGTCCCACAAAGTGGGACAGAAACCTCCGGGCTGGGTGTCCCAGTTCCGGGCAGGGCGTGGGGAAGCAGCCTACGAGCGGGTCTTGCCCTTCACCCAGGCGCCGTTCTTGTTCACGTAGCAGCCATCGGGCGTCCAGTCGCTAGCCAACATCGCGCCGTTCTCGTCAAACCAGTACCACGACTTGCCAATCTGCTTCCAGCCGGTCTGCATGGCGCCAGAGCTGTTGAACCAGTACCACGTGCCGTCGAGCTGACGCCAGCCCGTGGCCATGGCTCCGGACGAGTCGAGCCAGTAGTGCACGCCTTTGACTTTCTTCCAACCAGTCGCCATGATGCCCGTCTTGGTGTCGAGCCAGTACCATGTGCCGTCGTGCTTGGCCCAGCCAGTGCAGAGAGCGCACGAGGACGAGGTCAGGTACCAGCTTCTCCCCACCTTCACCCATCCCGAGGTGGGACAGACGCCGCTCGGGCGTGCCACATAGCGGGTGGACTTCACCGTGAAGAGCCCCGTGACCATGGCTCCGTAGTTCGACGGGTCAAGGTAGTACCACTCGCCCTTCACGCGGCGCCAACCAGTTGCCAGCGCGCCGGAGTTATCGAAGTAGTACCAGTTCCCGCCGTCCTGCAGCCAGCCGGTCAGCATGTAGCCCTTGCTGTTGAAGTAGTACTGCACACCCTTGATGGTCTGCCACGAACTCTTGGGGTAGGTGCCGTCGGTGTTCTTCCACCACCAGCCGATGCTGTTGTGCATCCACTTGCCGGGACCCGCCTTGATGGAACCGTTCAGGGTGCCATAGGGGCTTCCGCTAAAGGTGAAGGAGTTGTCCGCGCTCGTCGTCCACGTCCCGCTATAGCTCGCAGGCGCGCCATCCACAAACGCCACCGCGTCGTACGAGCCGCAGTTCACGCGGAAGGTCATCTCGTCAGGGTCAGCGAGCGCGTCGGCCCACACACCTGACGAGGAGAGCGTGACGACGATGGCGCTCTTGCCCGCACCGCAGCTCTCGGGAGTGCAGTAGATGTGCGCGCCCAGCTCAAGCAGGGTGTCCACCGTCGTGATGGGCATGTTGTCGAAGGGCCCCGTCACCACCGCGTAGCTGGGCTGAAGTGCCCACAAGATGCCTTCGGAGTTCGACCCGACGCACCCATGGTGTCCCAGCTTCAGCACATCGACAGCCCCCACGAGGCCCGAGAGATAGTCCTCGTCCCCGCCGTAGTTGTTGATGTCGCCAGCCAGAAACGCCCGCCTGCCGCCGCACGAGACCACGACGCCCCAGCTGAAGTCGTTGCAGTCCTCATAGGACCCTGCGGTGAGCTCGTGGTTATCCCAGTTCACAATCTCGATCTGCGCAGACCCGAGCGTAAAGGCAGGATTTGCCACCCCGTTCTTGCCAGGGCTCACCGGGGCGTCGTACGAGAGATTCGTAATGAACGATGCCCCAACCTTCTTGGCAGCGGCCTTCATCTGGTCAAAGATGTAGAGGTTATCCCACAGGCGCCAGGGGTCAGACAGGTACGAGTCCTTGTAGTCGGGCGAGTACACGCGCTGGGGCTTAAAGGTCTTGATGACGTCGTCGGCCGATCCAATGTGGTCGCTGTGCGGGTGCGTACCGATGTAGAACTCAAAGTTGTCGGAGGTAACCCCCATCCGCTCGAGATACGCGATGACCTCGTCCTGATGGCCCTTGCGCACGCGCGTGCCGCTGCGATAGGGATAGCGCGCGTCGTTCCCTTTGGGGTAGTCGTCGTCCTCGCCGGAGTCCACCATGCCAAAGCGACCGTCGCTCTCAATGAGGATCGCGTCCTCATCCTCGTAAAAGTTCAGCACGTGAATCCGCACCGAGCCCTCGTCGGCCCGGGCCACACGGGGGAACACCGCGCAGGTAAGAAGGAGGGTCGCCACCAGAGCGACGACCCTTCCTACCAGCATCTTTTTGTCACGCAAGCACTTCATCAAAACGAGTTTGCCTTACGAAAAAGAGACTGTCTCAGACCCAGCCTTAGACGAGCTTTGCCCAACGCTTCTTGCCAGCCTGCAGCGCGGCACCCGCCACGAACGGCTCGGGATCGACGTTATAGACCTTCGGCGCGAGCGCCTGGCCGGCGATCTTGACGCCGCCGCCGTCGATGAGACGACGAGCCTCGCCCGCGGTCTTGGCGATACCCACGGTAACCAGCAGCTTGGGCAGGTAGATGAGGCCCTCGTCGTTGAGCTCGACCACGGCAGCCGCCGCGAACTCGGGCGTGTCCTCGGGCATCTCGCCCTTCTTGAACTGCGCGTCAAAGGCGTCCTGGGCCTTCTGGCCCTCGCCCTCGCCGTGGTACAGGTCGACGATGTTGCGGGCCAGCTTGCGCTTCATCTGGTACGGGTCGGCCGTACCAGCCTTGAAGTCAGCCTCGATCTGGTCAATCTCATCGATGGTGAGCGTGGAGCACAGGCGGAAGTACAGGGGGACGATCTCGTCGGCGATGCTCATGAGCTTGCCGAACATGTCGTTGGGCTCGTCGGTGAGACCCACGTAGTTGCCATAGCTCTTGGACATCTTCTTGTGGCCGTCCAGACCCACCAGCAGGGGCACGGTGAGCGCCACCTGGGGCTCCATGCCCTCGGCGCGCATGAGGTCGCGGCCAGCGAGCAGGTTGAAGATCTGGTCGTTTCCGCCCATCTCGAGGTCGGCGTTGATGACCACCGAGTCGTACGCCTGCAGCACGGGGTAGATGAACTCGTGCAGGGCGATGGACTGCTGGTTCTCGTAGCGGTTGTGGAAGTCCTCGCGCTCGAGGATGCGCGCCACGTTGAACTGCGACATGAGGTGCAGCATCTTCTGCAGGTCGAGCGGCTTGAGCCAGTCACCGTTGTGCACGATGGTGGTCTTCTCCGGGTCCAGCACCTTGATGGCCTGCTCGACGTAGGTCTTGGCGTTGGACTCGACCTGCTCCTCGGTGAGGGGCGGGCGGGTGGAGTCGCGGCCGGACGGATCGCCGATGAGGGCGGTGCCGTTGCCGATGATGAGCGTCACGTGGTGGCCGAGGTCCTGGAACTGGCGCATCTTGCGCAGGGGGACGGCATGGCCCAGGTGCAGGTCAGGCGAGGTGGGATCCACGCCCAGCTTGATGTTGAGGGGCACGCCCTTCTCAAGCTTCTTCTTGAGCTCGTCCAAAGGCACGATCTGCATGGTGCCGGACGTGATGACCTTCAGCTGTTCTTCGACTGGCAGCAACGAACTTACCTCCAACGGTCGGGGCCCGAGGACCCTAAGGACTTCGCGATCGAGGGCGGCCAGACACGGCACCCAGTCGCGCAAGGTATAAGAATAGCGCAGAAACCCCGTCAAGCGGCGCGTCTGACTACAATTCGTTATCATTAATGAGTTATGCACACATCGTCCTTTGGTGGGCCCCTCGCTCATGGAATTGCTTTCCCTACAGTTTGTGCTGCTGCTGGTGGTGGCACTTGCCGCGTACTACACGCTCGGCCGCACGCGGCCCCAGGCGCAGTGGTACGTGCTGCTTGCCGCAAGCCTTGCGTTTTACGTCTTTGCCGGCAGCTGGCAGACGCTCCTTCTGCTGCTTCTGACCTCAGCCGACATCTGGGCGGGGGCACGGTGGCTCGCGCGGCTTGACGACGAGGCCAAGGCCGCGCGCAAGGCCACCAAGGACCGCACCGAGCGCAAGGCGCTCAAGGAGCGCTACCACCAGAAGCGCTGGCACGCGTTTTGGATCGCCCTCGTGCTGCCGCTCGTCATCCTGGGCTTCTTCAAGTACCTCAACGTGCTGCTCTTCAACTTTGGCGCGGCAGACTCCCCCACCAGCCTGGGCATCCTGCTTCCGCTGGGCATCTCGTTCTACACGTTCCAGTGCATCGGCTACCTGATTGACGCCTACAACGCCAAGTACGCGCCCGAGCAGAGCTACCTGCGGTTCTTGCTCTTTGCCTCGTGGTTCCCGCAGATCATCCAGGGGCCCATCGGCCGCTACGACCAGCTGTCGGGCCAGCTCTTTGCCACGCGGAACGCCGATGCGCACGGCATGCGCAAGGGCCTCCTGCGGCTGGGGTACGGCCTCTTCAAGAAGCTCGCCATCGCCAACGTGCTTGCGCACAACGTGGGCATGGTCTTTGGCAACGTCACGCCCGGAATCCCGGGCTCGGTGGTGCTCTACGGCGTGCTCGTCTACTCCATCCAGATGTACGCCGACTTCTCGGGCGGCATCGACATCGTGGAGGGCGTATCCGAGCTCTTTGGCGTCCAGATGGCGCAGAACTTCCGCCAGCCGTACTTCTCGGTCTCGCTTGCCGACTTCTGGCGCAGGTGGCACATGTCGCTGGGTTCGTGGATGCGCGACTACATCTTTTATCCCATCGCGCTCACCAAGCCCATGCAGCGCTTTGGCAAGTGGGCAAAGGCCAAGCTGGGCACGCATGCGGGCCGCACGCTTCCGGCCTGCGTGGCCAACATCCTCGTCTTTCTGATGGTGGGCATCTGGCACGGCGCCGACTGGCACTATGTGGGATGGGGCCTGTACAACGGCATCATCGTCGCGGTGTCCGACCTGCTTGCGCCGGCGTTTCGCTCGCTCAAGGAGCGGCTGCGCATTGCCGACGACGCCACGTGGTTCCATGTGTTTGCCGTGGTGCGCACCTTCTGCGTGGTCAACGTGGGGCGCTACTTTGACTGCGTGAAGAGCCTCTCTGACTCCTTCACCTGCATCCATGCCACGCTCTTCAACCTCGCTCCGGTGCCCTTCAGGCAGGCGTTGGCGCTCGCCAACATCGAGGGTGCGGAGATGTTTGGCATCTCGCGCATCGCGCTGGTTGCCTGCATCGTCATCGCGGTGGTCAGCTGGCATGCCGAGAAGGGCGTTGACGTGCGCGAACGCGTACTTGGCTGGCACCCCGTCCTGAGGTGCTGCCTCTACCTAGGCATGGCGGCGCTCGTGCTGTACGCCTTTGACTTCACGACCAACGGAGGAGGTGGGTTCCTGTATGCCAACTTCTGATGCCCGCCGCCCCTCCTGGCTGCGCTGGATTCTGACTGCCCTCTGCGTGCTGGCCGCGCTCGTGGCGCTTGACGTGGCCCTCACGTGGGCGCTTGAGCCGTACGGGTCCAACTCTGACTCCGTGTGGTACGAGTATCGCCAAGCCACGGCCGAGGGCGCACAGTTTGACACCGTCGTCATCGGCTCTTCGGTGGCACAGGACTCGCTGCAGCCCGGGCCTATCGACGAGGCGCTGGGCGCGAACTCGTTCTGTCTCGCGAGCCCGGGCCAGTCGCTGGAGAGCTCCTACGAGGCCCTAAAGGTGGCCCTTGACGAGCATCCCGTGCGCCGCGTCATCCTGGGCACGTCGTACACGCAGCTTGCCGAGGAGCCCTGGGCCAACAGCAACATGGCCTTTGTGCAGGCACTTTGCAACGGCCAGCCCTTCGGCGAGCAGGTGGCACGCTACCTGCGGCTGCTCGCCAACCCCGACTACGTGGGCACGGTGTCTTCGCTCTCGTTCCTCATGCCCTTCACGCTGAGCCACGTAAGCTACACGCCGAGCGCCATTCTGGGCAACATCCACAACCGTCTGGAGTGCGCCACGCCGCTCGAAGCCCAGGCGCGCATCGACGGGTCGTGGGTGCCGCTGGGCAACGGCTATGCCAACTATGAGGGGCAGGTCAACCCCGAGACGCTTGGTGCCAACCTGCTGGGCGTCAATCACCTCGACTACCTGGGCCTGGGCGGCAAGGGCCTGAACGAGAGCGAGCTTCGGGGCCTACGTCAGATCTGCGAGCTTTGCGAGGCACAGGGCGTGGAGCTGGTGGTGCTCGTGGCGCCGCACCCGCGCTTTGAGGTGCTGAGCATCGGCGAGGCCTATCCCGCGGGCATGGCCGAGGTGCAGGAGTACGTAACGTCCCACGGCGCGCTCTACCTCGACTTCAACATGGCACATCAGGATCTCTACGACATCTGGGAGGGCGACTTCATCGACGCCACCCACCTCAACCGCCAAGGTGCCGAGCGCTTCACCCCGGTCTTCGTGGACGTCGTCAAGCGGGCTGAGAGCGGCGAGGACGTGAGCGCGCAGTTCTATGCGTACGACCGCTACGACGAGTACCTTGCGTCACTCGACGGCATCTATTACGTCTGCTTTGAGGATGAGCACGTTGACGGCAAGGTGCAGCTGACCGCCATCGCCTATGCGGGCTCGCGCTGCCAGCTTGAGTATGCCTTTGAGATGCAGAAGGACGACGGCAACTGGACGCGCGTGCGCGACTGGTCATCCGACCCCGTCGCCACGCTTCCGGACGAGGGCTACCGCTTCCTCAACGTGCGGATCCTTGCGCGGCAGGCCGGTGCCACCGAGCCCGAGCGCTCTCACTACCAAACCGTCACGCTCCTGTAATTGCGATTGTTGACATTGTGGGGCCGGTTCCGGTCAACATCCGCTGGGACTATGCAATTCAATGCGTAGTCCCAGCGGATGTTGACCGGAACCGGCCCCACAATGTCAACAAGCGCTCCTGGATGGGCTAGCATAGACGGAACGTTTTCAAGACACTTCTAGGGGGAATCCCATGGCAACGAATGTCCTCGAATGGCTAGAGGCAACAGCCAACCGGCTGCCTGACAAGGTCGCGGTCGCAGATCCAGACGGCGCGCTGACCTACGACGAGCTGCTCGACGCGTCGCGTCGCGCGGGCACGTGGCTTGCGGAGCGCTCGACGCCCCGTCAGGCCGTCGCGCTCTTCTTGGAGAAGAGCCCGGCTGCCTTTGCCTGCATGCTGGGCGCTGTTCAGGCCGGCTGCTTCTACTCGGTCATCGACGTGCGCCAGACCGACGTGCGCGTACGCGCCATCGCCGACGCGCTCTCCCCCGCCGTAGTCCTCACCGACGCCGAGAACCTCGCCCAGGCGCAGGAGCTCTTCGCCGACACGCCGTGGCAGGTCGTCCTGATAGACGAGGCGCTCGCGGCAGAAGCTGACGACGCGCTGCTCGCTAGCCGACGCGCACAGGCAACCGACGTTGACCCGCTGTACTGCAACTTCACCAGCGGCAGCACGGGCACGCCCAAGGGCGTGGTGGTCTCGCATCGCTCGGTCATCGACTTCATCCCGCAGCTCGACGAGCTCTTTGGCATCACCGAGCACGACGTCATCGCCAACCAGGCGCCGTTCGACTTTGACGTCTCGGTCAAGGACATCTACTCCGCGCTGCGCACCGGCGCGCGCCTGCAGCTGGTTCCGCGCGCGTACTTCTCGCAGCCCACGCTCTTGATGGACTACCTCTGCGACACCAAGGCGACCGTTCTCATCTGGGCCGTCAGCGCCATGTGCTTCGTCTCCATCATGAACGGGTTTGACTACCGCATGCCCTCAGACATCAGGCTCGTCATGTTCTCGGGCGAGGTCATGCCGCCCAAGCAGCTCGCCGTGTGGCAGAAGGCCCTGCCCGAGGCCACCTTCGTCAACCTGTACGGTCCCACCGAGATCACCTGCAACTGCACCTACCAGGTCATCACCCGCGCCTACGCAAAAGACGAGGTCATCCCCATGGGACAGCCCTTCCCCAACGAGAAGGTCTTCCTCCTGGACGAGAAGGATCAGCTGGTCAGCGAGGTTGGCGTGCAGGGCGAGATCTGCGTGAGCGGCACGGCGCTGGCACTGGGATACCTCGGTCGTCCCGACCTCACCGCCGCCGCCTTTGTGCAGAACCCGCTCAACACGCGTTGGCTCGAGCCCATCTATCGTACTGGCGACCTCGCCTCCTACGATGCGGACGGCAACTTGGTGTATGCCTCCCGCAAGGATCACCAGATCAAGCACCTCGGCCAGCGCATCGAGCTGGGCGACATCGAGGCCGCGGCCCAGGCCGTTGACGGCGTGCTGCGCGCCTGCTGCCTCTATGACGGCCAGCGCAAGCGCCTGCATCTGGTCTACGTGGGCGAGCTCGACAAGGGCGAGGTCACCGCGCAGCTGAAGGAGACCCTGCCTCAGTACATGGTGCCCAACCGCACGCATCAGATCGACGAGATGCCGCTCACCAAGAACGGCAAGATCGACCGTCGCGCCCTCGAGGCCGTCTGCCGCATCAAGCGTTAACCGACCAGGCAAGCGTATTGGCCGGCCTAACAGCCGAACCACAAAAGAACGGGCCGCCTCACTTGAGGCGGCCCGTTGCTCTATGAGCTTATGACCTGCAGGAGAGTTACTCCTTCACCCACTTGCCGTCCTTGTCCACCTTGTAGCCATCAGGCGTAGTGGTGTCGGTGAGCATGTAGAAGCTCTCCTTGTCCATGTAGTACCAGTCGTCCTTGTACTTGACCCAACCGCCGCGGCATGCGCAGTTCTCGTCGGTGACGTACCAGTAGCCAGAGAGCTTGACCCACGTGTTGGCCGGGCAGGCGCCGCTCGCGGTGGCGATGTAGGCCTTGCCGTTGTAGGAGAACAGGGTGCTCTCGATCATCTTGCCGTTCATGGGGCTGGAGAAGTACCAAACATCGTCGACCTTGTACCAACCGGTGCGGATGGCGCAGGAGCTGTTGGTGCGGTACCAGGAACCCTCAATCTTCACCCAGCCGTCAGCCGGGCACTCGCCGCTGGCCTTGGCAACGTACTCGTTCTTGCCGTCGCTGAAGACCTGGTTGGAGACCATCTTGCCGGAGCCCATGGCGCCGTCGTTGGGATCGAGGTAGTACCAGATGTCCTTGTCCTGAGCCCAGCCGGTGGCCATGGCGCCAGAATCCTTGAAGAAGTACCAGTCACCGTCGAGCTTCTTCCAGCCAGTGCACATGGCGCCAGAATCAGCCATGTAGTAGATGTTCTTGCCGTCGTTGACCCAACCGGTGGCCATGGAGCCATCCTCGCGGAGGTAGTACCAGGTGCCGTCGTCCTGCGCCCAGCCGGTGCGGCACGCGCAGTTGGCGTCAGTCAGGTACCACTGGCCGTCATACTTGACCCACTTCGAGGCCTGGCAGACACCCTTGTCGTCGGCGATGTAGTTCTTGCCGGAGACCGCGAACCAGCCGGTGCGCATGACGCCGTCGTTGCCCATGTAGTAGTTCTTGCCGTCGACCTTGATCCAGCCAGTGCAGACCTCGCCGTGCTTCAGGCCGGTGAAGTAGTCCTTGCCGTCGACCTTGACCCACTTGTTGGTCTGGCAGACTCCGTCGTCATCGGCAACGTACTTGGCACCAGCAACCTCAAAGACGCTGGCAACCTCCATGTAGCCAAAGTTGTCAGGATCGAAGTAGTACCACTTGCTCTTCACCTGATAGAAGCCGAAGACCTGGTCGCCCTTGTCGTTGTAGTAGGTCCAGTGGCCGTCGACCTCAACCCAGCCCACGTTAGACGGGGCGGCGGCGGTCAGGACGAGCTCCTCGTTGGCAGCCTCGAGCGCAACCGTCTCTTCCTCGGCCTCGACGGTCAGCTCGACGATCTCCTCCTCGGCCTCAGGCGCAGCCTCGACCTCAGCCTCGTCCTCGAGCGTAGCCTCGTCCTCAGCTACGACCTCTTCCTCAGCCTCGTCCTCGACGACCGCGAGCTCCTCAACGGTGGCCTCGGGCTCGGCGGCCTCTTCCTCAGCGCGCGCAAACAGCGGCAGCGCGGTGAAGACAGAGACAGCCATCGCGACCGAGACGGAAGCGCAGGCCACCGTGCGGGCAATGCGAGCAAGGTGCGCATCTTTCGAATACATACCAATCACTCCTTCTTTGAAATACAGAGCCTTCAAAGCAATCATAGACATACTAGCAAAGGCTGCAGGTGCCCTGCCCCGAGCATCCGTTGACGGTCAATAATCTTACAAGCAGGTAACCTCGTGAAGCGAGCCCAAAGACGCTATCATTTAAGTGTTATGTCGCGCCGCCCTAAGGAGGAGCCATGGAAACCATCGAGCTTGACGACATCATCGAGATTCTTCAGGACGTCGAGGAGGACGTTGACTACGAGAACGAGACCGCGCTCGTCGACAACCGCATCCTGGACAGCTTCGACATCCTTTCCATCATCAGCGCCCTGAACGACGAGTTTGACGTCTCCATCCCCGCAAAGGACGTCATCCCCGAGAACTTCAACAGCGCCGCCGCCATGCGCGACCTCATCCAGCGCCTGGTTGACGAGGACTAGCCTATCCCCCCACCACCACGCGATTGAGCTGGTAACCATGAGAGTATTAGCTGTCATCCCCGCCTACAACGAGGAAGCCTGCATCGAGGGCACCGTGACCAACCTGGTGGCCACCTGTCCCGACGTGGACTACGTCGTCATCAACGACGGCTCCCGGGACCACACGGAAGAAATCTGCCAGACGCGGGGCTTCAACTACGTCTCGCTGCCGGTCAACTGCGGCCTGACCTCAGGCTTCAAGACCGGCATGAAGTACGCGAAGCGTCACGGCTACGACGCCGTGGTCCAGTTTGACGCCGACGGCCAGCATCTGCCGCAGTACATCCCCGACATGGCGCGCGCCATGCAGGAACAGGGCGCCAACATCGTCATCGCCTCCCGCATCCTCGCCGGTGAGGCGCCGGTCGGGGCGCGCAATGTGGGCTCGAAGCTCATTTCGGGGCTCATCAAGGGCACCACCGGCACCTTCATCACCGACCCGACCTCGGGCATGCGCATGTACGACCGCTCGATGATCGAGGCCTTCGCCACCGGCTTTGACCTCTCCCCCGAGCCCGACACCGTGGCCATGCTCATACGCAAGGGCGCCAAGGTGACCGAGGTGCCCGCCCACATGCAAGACCGCCAGGGCGGCACGAGCTACCTCGACTTCACGAGCAGCATGCGTTATATGCTGCGCACCTGTTTCTCCATCCTCATGTTCCAGTGGTTCAGATAGGAGCGAGGGATGACCATTACCCTTAGGCTGCTGTGCGTCGTGGGAGCCGCCATCACGTTCCTTGGCATGGCGCGGCAGATCAAGAAGGCAAAGATCAAGATCGAGGACTCCATCTTCTGGGTGCTGCTCTCGGGCCTTCTGTTGCTCATCGCGATCGTCCCAGGCATCGCCAGCTTTGCCGCCCACCTGCTGGGCTTCCAGGCCACCAGCAACTTCGTCTTCTGCGCGCTCATCGCCATCCTTCTGGTGAAGGAGTTCCACAACACCATGCAGATCTCCATGCTCAAGCACAAGGTGACCGAGCTTGCGCAGGAGGAGGCACTGGAGCGCCATGAGCGCAGGTAAGGCCACGCCCGCGCTGAGCGTCGTCGTCCCCTGCTACAACGCGGAGCGCACGCTCGCGCGCTGCCTCGACTCGCTCCTTGCGCAGACCGCAGACGACCTGCAGGTGGTCTGCGTGAACGACGGCTCTTCCGACGGCACGCTCGCCATCATCCGGACGTACGTCGAGCGCGAGCCCGAGCGCATCGTCTGCATCGACATCCCCAACGGCGGAAGCTGGAACGCACGCATGACGGGCATGCATGCGGCCACGGGCGCCTACGTGGGTTTTCTTGACTCCGACGACTACGTCGAGCCCACCTTCGCCGAGCACCTGCTGGCCAAGGCCGAAGAGCTAGACGCCGACATGGTGGTCTGCGGGTACTCCCGCGTGAACGAGGAGACCGGCGAGGTGCTGGCCCAGGAGATGTGCGTGGAGCGCGAGGCGTTTTGCGTCGCCGACGACCCCGGCCTCACCATCGCCGTCAACTCCGCGATGTGGAACAAGATCTACCGTACCTCGGTGCTCGCGAAGATGGCCTCGCTCCCCGCTCCGCCGCCAGTGGCGGAGGACTTCCTCTTCGAGGTGCTCTTCTTCCTCGAGTCCACGCGCCCCATCGCCTTTGTGGCCGAGCCGCTCGTCAACTACCTGGTGCACCCCAACTCGCTCATGACCAACATCGGCCAGGCAACCATCGAGCCCACGTACCGCGCCATGCGCGACGCGCGGCAGATCCTTACCGAGCGACATGCCACCAGCGAGTTCATCGAGGCCTTTGACACGTCTGTGTTTCTGCACCTCGGTGTGTCGCTCAACCACGCGCTCTCGGGGGCGCCAGACGTCAACCTCGGCGAGGCCATCAAGGGTTGCACGGCCTTTCTGGATGCCACCTGCCCGCTCTGGCGACGCTCCCGTTACCTCACGGCGCGCTACGCCGCGGCGCACGGGGCCTCGTACCAGCGGCTTCGCATCGCATGGCTCGCCTACAAGATGGGCCTCATGGTGCCCTTCCTCAAGACCTATCGCTTTGCCATCACCACGCTAGGCATCAACATCAAGTGGTAGCCCGCAAAACTCCCCGTTGGGGCCAGGCCCCAACGGGGAGTTTTCTAGAGTCGGTATGCCTCGACCGTATGCATGGGTGAGGGGTGCGGCTCGCGCCAGTCACCGTAATCCTTGGTGAGAATCTCGTCGTAATCCGCTGGGCCCAGGTAGTGGCGGTCCTCAAACGGAAACTCGGTCACATCCTTAAGCCATGACCGCAGGTAGCGGTAGCGCCCCTTGGGGTCGTAGGTCGCCAGGAGTCCCACCCACTTCGAGCTGGTAGAGGGCTTTGACGCGGAAATGCGGTCAATCGCGCGCGAGAGCGCGTATGGGCTGATGAGCCCCATGATGGGGCAGACAATGCGCTTGACGGCCGTGATGGCCGGGCTGATGCCCTTGTTCTTGGGGTTGGTGGTGGAGAGGTAGCGCAGTGTCGTCAGCACCAGGAGCAGCTTCTCCCGCAGGCCAGGCTTCTCCTCGCAGGCATCCAGCGGGAAGATGTCCACCCAGGCGCCGGTGCCATAGCGGTCGCGCACGTGCGGCTGGCGGATGACGCTCGTGGTGTCATAGACCTTCGCGAACTCAAACGGCGAGTCTCCCGCAATCGGCGAGATGATTTTGAGCGTCTGGTCCGTCTTCCACTCTTCGAAATGCTCCATCAGGACGTCGTAGTCCTCACGCATCATGAGGAGGTCCATGTCGTCGTCCCAGGGGATGAAGCCTCCGTGCCGAACGGCGCCCAGCAGGCTGCCGTACGCCAGGTAGTAGCGAAGGCCGTGCGCCTCGCACACGCGATGGATCTCGTCCATGATGCGCAGCTCTTGCTGACGAATGTCGTCGACCGTCATCTCTTGCATTGCGCTCACCCCTTGCCGATCGTCAGTCTAGGCCCGCGCCGCGCTTGCGTCACCGCGATGCTCGCGCCAGAGACCCACCACGTAGTACACGCGCACCAGCAGCAGAACGGCCTCGGTGCAGCACCTCAGGATGCATGCGGAGCGCAGCGTGAGGTTTCCGGTGAAGAGCAGGATCGTGATGGCCACCATGTTGAAGATGGCCGCGGAGACCGATGAGGTGGTCAGCTTGCGATCTTCCCCAAAGGCGGCGAGCACGGGGTAGCCGATGAGCGTCGCCGGGAACGAGAACAGGAAGAGCGGCGCGATCAGCGTCATGACGTAGGCTCCGGGCAGGTACTCGGGACCGCCGAGGATGGACATCTCCAGGTTGCTGAGCATCGCAAAGGCGGCGGTGCCGATGATGTCCACCGGCATGCCGATGAGGAGCAGCGTCTTGAGCAGGCCAAAGTCGTGGTTCTTGACCATGTGCGGGTACAGGCTGTTGGCGATGGGCGCGTACAGCGCCTGGATGGCGCCGGAAGCCGTCACCGCGATGGACCAGTACGAGATCTCGGCCGGGGTGGCATGGCTCATGCTCAGGCCCAGGAAGACCGTGGTGAGCGAGCTGAACACCGTGGTTGCCGCCGTGGCGATGAAGAAGATGAACGAGCTCTGCACCACCGCGTTGATCTTCTCGCGCGACACGCGCTTGAACGAGAGCCCGTAGTGCTTGAACACGTAGTGCCACGACCACACGAGCGCCACCACGGAGCCCGCGAGCTCGAAGCTCGGCACCAGCACGAGATCGGCCGCCGAGTGCACCACCAGGAGGATGAGGCCCGTCGCCACGGACTCAGAGATCACGAAGCGCTTGGTCATGACCTCCATCTCTTCCTTGCCTTGGAAGATGAAGTCGGGGATGGTCGCCTTCGCGCAGATGGTGAGGTACGCGAGCCAGGTGTACAGCTGGTTGGCCTTCAGCATGGGGATGATCTGGATGAGCAGCACGAGCGCCACAGCGCCGATGAGGCAGAACACCACGCGCAGAAGCTCGATGGCGCTCATCTCCTGCTCCTCGGCATCCTTGTTGCCGCGCGCCTCGGCGATGGCCCTGATGCCGTAGGAGTTGAAGCCAAAGTCCAAGAACGCCTGCAGGAAGTTCATGACCGAGAGGACGTAGACGCGCACGGCAAACGCGTCCGGCCCCAGCACGCGCGTGAGGTACGGCAGCGTGATGAACTGGAAGAAGTACTTCGCGATCTGTATCGCGTATTGATAGAAGGTGTTCTTGACGAACCGCTTATGTGACGCCAACGCTTACTCCGTTACTGCCTGACCCGCTACTTCTCGACCATCGCGTCCACGCCGTCGCCAAAGTCAAGCAGAAGCGGGGTGTGCACGTGGCGATGCTCTGGGTCAGGGATGACCATGTAGTCGTGGTAGTTGATCTTGAGGTAGTCGTCCGCGTCGTTGGGGATGAACGAGTCCAGCGTGCCAAACTTGGTGGGCTTCACCGGGAAGAGCGTGGACTGGATGTACGGGCGGCGCGACGGGGCCGACGGATTGGCCCAGTAGTCGCCCAGGGGCTTCTTGGTGACCGACGCGATGTAGCGCTTGCGCATGAACTTGGGGCGGAAGAGCACGCGCGCGATGCCGTGGCACACGATCCACAGCGCGCCGTAGAACTCCTTGTGGAGTTTGTTCTCAAGCACGGTGGGGTGCTTCATGTAGTAGACGTAGGACAGGCGCTGCCAGAACATGGGCACGAGCAGCTGCTTCATGCCCTTGTCGTCAGACTTGCGCAGCTGGTAGTACGGGAAGATGTCGATGAAGATGCCCTGCTCGAGGCCCGCCTCGTTGCTGTCGTTCTCGATGTAGCGGGTGCCGTCCTTGAAGACCTTGGCGCCGAACACATAGAAGTTCTTGGTGTTGTCCATGGTGTGGAGCGACAGGCCCTCGGGGAAGATGCCTTGGTCGGCAAGCTCCACCAAGCGTACGAAGTCGTCGTAGGGAATGCCGATGTCGATATCGTCGTCCCAGGGGATGAAGCCGCCATGCCTCACGGCGCCCAGGCAGCTGCCGCCATCAAGAAAGTACGTGATGTCGTGCTCGCGGCAGAAGGCATCCATCTGGACGAGCATGTCAAAGAGGGTCTCTTGCAGGCGCTCGAGCACTCCGGGGGGATAGTGGCGGTCGGAAATCATCGCGGCTCCTTTAGGTGGACAACTTATCTAGTGTAGACCATCAAGATGCAGAAAAAGCGTGCGCCCCGGGGGCTACCCCCAAGACGCACCAAGACACAAAAGTGCGTCCCGGGGGCTACCCCCAGGACGCACTCAGACGGGTTTTACCTGATCCAGGCGCCGTCAGCGCCAACCTTGTAGCCGTCAGGCGTGGTGGTGGAAGTGAGCATCGCGCCGTCGGAGCCCAGGTAGTAGTTGCCCACCCAGCGCGAGGACGCCATGGCACCGGAGCTGCCGAAGTAGTACCACTTGGAGCCGATCTCCTTCCAGCCCGTGGCCATCCAGCCGCTCGCGTCGAACCAGTACCACTTGCCGTCGATCTTCTTCCAGACGTTGGCGGGGTACGAGCCGTCAGAGTTCTGGTACCACCAGCGGCTGCCAGACTGCTTCCAGCCACCCTTCTGCACCCACGCGCCATCCGCGCCCACGTAGTAGCCGTCGGGCGTGGTGGTGGAGGTGAGCATCGCGCCGTCGGAGCCCAGGTAGTAGTCACCCCTCCAGCCGTTCTTCTTCATGGCGCCGGAGCTGGCGAACCAATACCACTTGCCGCCAATCTCTTGCCAGCCGGTGACCATCCAGCCGTTGGCATCAAACCAGTACGTCGACTTGCCGATGGTTTTGAACTCGTTTGCGGGGTAGGTGTTGTCGGAGTTGCGGTACCACCAACGGTTGCCCGATTGCACCCAGCCGGCCTTGGCCGTCGTGCTGGAGCTTGACGAGCTGCTCGAGCTGTTCGAGCCGCCGCTCACCGCACCGGATGCCTTGGCGGTATACGTGGTGCCGTTCACCGTGAAGGTCTCCCCCGCCTTCATCACGAAGGTGACGGGATCGAAGTAGTACTTCACGCCACCCACGGTGGCCCATCCCTTGCGCAGCGCACAGGAGGCGTCCGTGAGATACCACTTGCCGTCCAGCTTCACCCAGGAGCTGGCGGGGCACGCGCCGCCCTCGGCCGCGATGTAGGAGACGCCGTCCACCTTGAAGATCTCGGCGTCCTTCATGTGGCCCTCGGCATCGAAGTAGTACCAGGTGTCACCCACGAGGGCCCAGCCGGTGGCCATGGCGCCCGAGGTGGTGTCGAGCCAGTACCAAATGCCGTCGTATTCCAGCCAGCCGCGCACCATGGCGCGGGTGTCGGGGTCAAAGTAGCGCCACGAGCCAGAGACCTTCTGCCAACCCCTCAGCGCGTTGCCGCTGGAGTTGAAGGTGTAGATGGCGCCATCGATGTCGACGAGGCTGCCGGAGGCATAGGTACCGTCATCGTAGCGGTACTTCCACGTGGAGCCGCTCTTCTCCCAAGCGCCCTTCACACCCCAGTTGGCGCGGAAGTCGAAGTTGAGGTCCACGTTGTTGGAGCCGCTGATGCCCTTGATGGTGGCAACCGAGGTGCACTGCCAGATGTCGTAGGTCCCGCCGTACTCGCAGCGGCTGTAGTACTGCGCCACCCACCTGCTCCAGCGCTCGAAGCACGGGTCGGTCAGGTAGTTCTCCCACCAGGTGGTGTTGGCATAGACGCCCGGCATGTAGCCGGCCGCGGCGAGGCCCTCGCAGAAGATGGTGGAGATATCGGCGAACATCTTGCGGTTGCTGGTGGAGGCGATGTCCTCCCACTCCAGGTCATAGTAGATCGGCAGGGTGGGATTCAGGCCCTCGAGCTTCTTCAGCGTGAAGGCGAGCTCCTTCTTGGCGTCGGAAGCGGACTTCGCCGTGGAGAAGAAGTACACGCCGTACGGGATGCCCAGGCGCTCGCACTCCTTGGCGTTGTACTCGAAGGTGTCGTCGTCGTACTGCTTGCGCGAGGACATGTACGTGCCGCCGCAGCGGATGATGGCGAAGCTCACGTCATCCTGCTTGACCTTGGCCCAGTTGATGTCGCCGTTCCACTCGCTGACGTCGATGCCGCGGCGCAGCGCCCCGGGGATCTCCTTGCCGTTGCTGCTCACGTAGTTGCCCTTGCCGTTGCGGGTCCACATCACGAAGCCCGCGGCGGCGTCCAGCTCAAGCTCGTCAGCATCCTGGGGCAGCGCGTCCCAGTCAATCTCGGAAGGATCCACTTCCTCGATGGGCTCTTCCTGCTCGATGCGGTAGCCATCCTGGAAGCGGAAGCTGTTGACGCCAGAGCCTTCCGTGTAGTCGTCGGCCAGCGCGGCGGTAGGCGCGAGGCCCGCCACGAGCAGTGCGCTGAGCGCGATTCTGGTGATTCGCGTACGAACGGTGGTCATAAGCTACTCCCGTCGTCTATCAATCATTGGAGTGTCAATTATACAGGGGTAGGCGTTTCACCATATAAAAGCCGAAAGACCAAGGATGCGGCCCGGTCAGAACGAGCTCATCATGCGGCATCGGCTAGAATCGTGGTCACGTCACACTTGTATGCAAACCCTGACGAATGGTTGCCCCATGGCTCACAAACCGCTTATCAGCATCATTGTCCCGGTGTACAACACGCTCCCCTTCCTTGGGGCTTGCCTCAACTCGCTCTTGGGCCAGACGTGCGATGACATCGAGGTCATCTGCATCGACGACGGCTCCACCGACGGCTCGGCCGAGGCGCTTGACGCCTACGCCTCCAGCGACGCGCGCGTGAAGGTGACCCACCAGGCCAACGCCGGGGTCTCGGCCGCGCGCAACGCGGGCCTTGACCAGGCAGAGGGCACCTTCGTCCTGTTCGTCGACTCCGACGACTACATCGACCGCTACGCATGCCAGAAACTTGCCAACGTGGCCCGACGTGACCACGCCGACATCGTCATCTTTGGCGGCGAGACCTTCCCCTCCGTCACCTGGATCGACGAGAGCATGGCCACCATCGACGCCACCTACCACGAGGGCGGCCTCGACGCGCTCTTCCTCGCCCGGGGCGCCTACCCGCTCATGTGCAACAAGCTGTACCGCCGCTCGCTCCTCGAGAAGGACCACCAGCGCTTTGAGACGACTCTCTCCTTGGGCGAGGACCACGCTTTCCAGTTCTGTGTGTTCCCTGAGGCGAAGGTCGTCAGCTCCGTGCGCGATCACATCTACCACTACCGCTGCGGCCGTGCCGGCTCGGCCCTCTCGACCTCTGAGACAGACCGCTCCCGTCGCGCCAACCAGCACCTGGCCATGGTCTCCTACGTGCTGACCCGCTGGGACGAGGCGGGCCTTTTGTACGCCAAGCCCGCCGAGCTCTCCGTGTGGATGAGCGAGTTTCTGCTCTCCACGGTGCGCGAGCTCACGTACGAGCAGCGCGTCCAGTTCGCGGCCTCCTACCAGGAGCTCGTCGAGCGCTTTGACCTGACCAAGAGCATCCTCTCCACGCCGGCAGCCGCCTCGCGCCATCGCAGCCTCTGTGTGAGCGCCGAGGACGAGCCGCAGGTGAGCGCCATCGTGGTCCCCTCTCCAGGGCGGCCGGGGCAGGAGGCGTGCATCGCATCGCTCCTGACGCAGGAGCTCGCGCAGCTCGAGGTCATCTGCGTGGACGGCACCGAGAGCGGCGTGCCCGAGGCCTTTGCCGACGACGCGCGCGTCCGCACCACCGCGAGCCTTGCGGACGCGTTTGCGCAGGCACGGGGCGAGCTGACGCTTCTTGCGGAGAGCGGAGACGCCTACGAGGCCTATGCGCTGCGCATCATGGCCGACACCGCCCGCGAGGGCGACGAGTGTGCCGACGTGGTCACCATCCAGGACCGTGGGGGCAGCCTGCGCGTGGCCGACCTCTCCGCCTTCCTGCACGCAACCTCCCAGGACGGGAGCCTTCGCGAGACGACGTGGACGCGCACGCGCCTTGCCTTTGACGAGCTGCCGCAGAGTCCCGCCGAGCTCTTCTCCCTCTCCGCCAGCAACAAGCTGTGGCGCACGGCCTTTGCCGCCGTGCATCTCGCGGAGGGCGTGGACCCGCGCGCGGTGGGCAAGGCGCTTCTTGCCGCACAGAGCTTCTGCCCCATCTCGGAGCCGTACTTTGAGCAGGGCGTCATCGCGCAGATCTCGGCCGCGGAGGCGCGCGACCTCTCCAAGACGCAGGTGGCCTCCCTCGTCGCGCTGAAGGGCGAGGTCAGCCACGAGACGCTCTGCCGTGCCGCGCTGGCCCTCTGCATGGGCACGTGCGAACGCATCGCGAGACACGACGCCGCGGTGGCCTACCTTGACGGGTTCAGCCTTTACAGCCTGAGCCAGCAGGTGCTCACCACCGACGAGACCTGGTGGCCCACCAACTCGGCCGACTACGAGGCGCTCCAGGCCGTCCGTGCCGAGGGCGCTGCCGCGTACCTGGGCGAAGGCGGCGCCGCGGCCTTCGCGCGCCGCTACCAAGATGGCGCCGAGCATCGCTCACGGCACGCCGAGTACCGCCGTGGCCTCTCGCTGGAGCGTGAGTGGCGCATGCAGGCGCTCGAGTCCGTCAGCTTCAGGCTCGGCCGCATGATCACGCAGGCCCCACGCCTCGCGCGAGACGTGCTCAACTCAACGCTACGTCGATAGGGACCACAGCGCTTCCCAAGGTATAATGGTGGGTTGTCACCACCCGGTTAGGAGTATGTATGGTCTTCCCTTGGCAGAAGAAGAACAAGATTGCCGTCTCGGTCCTCACGCCCATCTACAACGTGGAGCGTTACCTCCCGGAGTGCCTGGACAGCCTTAAGGCCCAGACGCTCAAGGAGATTGAGTTCATCTGCATCAACGACGGCTCAACGGACGGCTCGCTCGAGATTCTCAAGCGCTACGCCGAGGGTGACCCGCGTTTTGTGATCATCGACAAGCCCAACTCGGGCTACGGCGCCTCCATGAACTGCGGCCTGGACAAGGCTCGCGGCGAGTACATCGGCATCTTGGAGTCTGACGACATCGCCGCGCCCGACATGTTCAAGAGCCTGTACCGCTATGCGCACCGGCGCCACCTAGACATCGTGAAGTCTAACTACTTCGAGCACGACGACGAGGGCGACACTTTCCAGGACCTGCTGGGCTGGTTCCCGTACAACAAGGTGTTTGACGTGCGCACACAGCCCGTGCTCACCTATATGCTGCCCGCCATCTGGGCCGCCCTCTACCGCCGCGAGATGCTTGTGGACAACGGCATCCGCTTCAACGAGACGCCAGGCGCCTCGTTCCAGGACACGTCGTTCGTCTTCCGGTGCTGGGTCGCCTCGCGTCGCGTGGCGTTGCTCCCCGAGGCCTACCTGCGCTATCGCGTCAACCGCAACGAGTCGAGCGTGAAGTCCGACAAGAAGGTGTTTGAGGTCTGCAGCGAGTACGAGCTGAGCAACGCCTTCATCCACGAGACGCCCGAGCGCCTCGCCGACTTCGGCAAGATCCTGCAGGTCTGCAAGCTGGGCACCTACCGCTGGAACTACAACCGCATCTCCGCGGACTACCAGGAAGCCTTTGCCGAGCGCTGGGCCCAGGAGTACCGCGAGGCGGACGCCGAGGGCCTGCTCGACGAGTCCATGTTCGAGCCCAAGGACTGGGCGCTCATCCAAGAGCTCTTGGCCGATCCCGTAGCCTTTGCCGCCACGCACCCCGAGTTTGCCTAGAGGGGTTTGCGGGTTCAATGGATGTGGCACTGACGATTCTCTGCGCAGCGGTCGTTCTGTTTGTTCCGGGGTTTCTGCTCATGCGGGCACTTGGCATGCCGCGCGGAACGTCGCTCTGCGCCGCGCCGGCCATGGGCGTTGCCTTCTACACCCTCTTGGGTGAGGTCAACCACCTGCTTGGCGTCGCGTCGGGACCGCTTACCTTGCTGGTGGGGCCGAGCGTCGTTTTGGGCGCGGTCGCGGTGTGGCGCTCGCTGCGGGAGAGAGGGACAGAGCCGTCGGGAATCAGCGTGGCTGCCGCCTTGCGCTACGCGGCAATCAGCCTGGCGGCCTTCTGGATCATCTTCTACCGGCACATCCCCTTCGACGCGCTCCTCATGGAGTACTACGACAACGTCTTTCACTTCAACAACGTGAGGGCGATTGCCGAGTCTGGGGACTACTCCCTGCTTCACGCGCTGCGCTACTACGCCACCCCCGCCGACGTCAAAATAGCCCCGTGGCCGGCGAGCAGCAGCTTTTACCCGTATGGCTGGCACTTCGTGTGCGCGCTCGTCCTGCAGATGAGCTCCAAGTCCATGGCCCTGGCTTCCAACGCCGTCAACTACGTGATGTGCGGCGCCGTCTTCCCGCTGGGAATGGCCCTGCTTAACGAGGCGGTCACGCCTGATGACCCCCACGCGCGCCTCGCCGGCTCGCTCGTGGCGACGGCTGCCACCGGCTTCCCGTGGATGCTCGTCCTGCTCTGGCCGCTCTTCCCCAACTCGTTGGGCCTCGCCCTGGTACCGGCCACGGTCGGCCTCTTTGTGGTGGGGGTACGTGACAAGTCCGGACGCGAAAAGATGCTCTACGCTCTCGTGTTCGCGCTCTCCCTCATCGGCGTGGCGGCGACCCACCCCAACGCGGTCTTCACCTTGCTCGTGCTCATCTTCCCGTTCTTGGGCGGCCGCATATTGGCTGGTCAGGGCATCACCTTCCGCGGACGCCATCTCTCTCGTTGGACGCTCGCGGCCCTCTACTGCGTGGCTTGCGGCTGCGTCTGGCTGCTCCTCTACCTCTCCCCCGCCTTCCAGGGCATCGTCGACTACAACTGGGGCACCGATCTCAGCCTGACGGACGGCCTCCACGACGTGCTGACCATGGGCTACATGTACCACATGGATTTGGACGAGCCACAGTACCTCTTGACCGCGCTTGCCGTGATTGGCTGCATCTCAGCTCTGAAGGCCAAGAGCGGCCGCTGGACCATCGGGGCCTTCGCGCTGGCCTCCACCATCCTCTACGGCGAGCTGGTCCTTTCGTCGGAGAACGTGCTCAAGCACCTGCTGGCGGGCTTCTGGTACACCGACCCGTATCGCGTCGCGGCGTCCACCACCATCTGCGTGCTGCCGCTCGTCACGCTGGGCCTCGCCGCCTGCCTGAGGTGGTTTGACCACGTCGTGCTGCATACTGACGCCCAGACTGCAGGCGAGAACCCCCGGCGCAGAAGGATTCCCCTCGGAGCCCTCAGCGCACTCTTCTTGGTCGTCATCTACTTCCCGCAGATTCCAGCCCTCTACGAGCGTGGCTATCAGACGTCCTTTGGCGACTACCGCATGCTTGCCGACATCATCACGGCAAGAAAGGACGTCCTTGATCACGGTGAGATTGCCTTCCTCACCAAGGTGAACGACGTCGTGCCACATGACGCGGTGGTGATCAACTATCCCTTCGACGGAAGTAACTTTGCCTATGGCGCGCTGGGCACGCGGGTGCTGTACCGCTACATTGGCGGCTACGACCAGAGCCCCGAGCAGGAGACGCTCGCAAGCCAGCTCTGCAGAACGAGGCTTGACCACGTCGCGACCGACGAGACGGTCCGCAGCGCGCTTCGCGAGCTGGGCGACTGCTATTTCCTGCGGCTCGAGAGCACCTACGCGCCTGACGAGAACGGCCAAGGCAACTACCTTGGCGCCCCATTCTCCTATCCGGCGTGGGAGGGGATGCTCTCGGTGAACGACGAGACGCCCGGGTTCACGCTGGTGCTGGCAGAGGGCCCCTTCCGCCTCTACCACATCGACCTCTAGCGCGGCAACTACCCCTTGCCATGCATGGCGTCACGCTCAAACGCCGACCGTTGGCCGGCTACCAAAGACCTTCATACATGTGCTCATTGCGTAGCGCCTGATGGTAGCTGCCCAACCCAACGTATAATGGTGTCTGTCTGTACCGCGCCTTAGGAGGTTTTGTATGGGCGTTCGCCAGCGCAGGGCTCACTTACATTCACGCACGCACGTGGTCGCATTCACCATTGCCGGCTTCATCGGCTTCATGGCATTGCTCATGGCCACACTGCTCATCTCGCTTACCATGATGGTCAACAGCTGGCTCGAGAACCTGCCCGACTACCAGTCGGCAGACGCATACCTCGTGCCGGAGCCCACCACCATCTACTCGGCCGATGGCACCGTCATCGCGGAGTACTACCTGCAGAACCGTCGCATCATCGACATGGACGAGGTCTCCCCGTATGTCCTGACGGCAACCGTCGACACCGAGGACATCCGTTTCTACAAGCACAACGGCATCGACCCGCAGGGCATCGTGCGCGCCATCGTCGCGCAGCTCACGGGCGGCTCCGAGGGTGCCTCCACCATCACGCAGCAGCTGGTGCGCAACACCGTCCTGTCTGACGAGCAGTTTGACTACTCGCTCAAGCGTAAGGTGCGCGAGGCCTACATCGCCATCCAGATGGAGAAGATGTACACCAAGGACCAGATCCTCATGATGTACCTCAACACCATCTACTTCGGCGACGGTGCCTACGGCATCCAGGCAGCGAGCATCAACTACTTCAACAAGAACGCAAGCGATCTGACGCTTGCCGAGGCAGCGCTTCTGTGCGGCCTTCCGCAGGCGCCCTCCGCTTACGACCCCACCGTCAACCCCGACCTCGCCGTGAGGCGCCGCAACATCGTGCTTGACCGTATGTTCACCGCCGGCGACATCACGCAGGAGCAGTACGACGAGGCCGTGGCGGAGGAGCTGTGGCTCAACCACGGCGCCTATCCTGACCCGGTGGGCCAGTATCCGTACTTCTCTGACTACGTGCAGTCGCTGCTGCTCGAGGAGTTTGACTACAACACCATCCTCCAGGGCGGCCTGCGCGTCTACACCACGCTCGACCGCACGTGGCAGCAGTACGCCGAGGAGGCCGTTGCCGAGCAGCTCGACGTGGTGGGCGATCCCGACCTGCAGTTTGGCCTGGCCGCCATCGACCCGTCCACCGGCTACATCAAGGCCATCGTGGGCGGCCGTGACTACAACATCAGCCAGTTCAACACAGCCACGCAGGCACGCCGCCAGCCTGGCTCGTCCATGAAGATGTTTACCCTGGCCACCGCCATCAACCAGGGCATGAACCCCTCCATCATGCTCAACGCCAACTCGCCGCTGAAGATCACCGACGACTGGGAGGTGCAGAACTACGGCAACGCGAGCTACGGCACCGTGACGCTGCGCTTCGCCACCGAGGAATCGCTCAACACGCCGTACGCGCAGGTGGCGCTCGCCGTGGGCATCGAGAACGTCATTGCCACCGCTCACGCCATGGGCGTTGACGTCGACCTTCCGCCTTATCCCTCCGTGGCCCTGGGCTCGGTGGGTATCCCGCCCGTGCAGATGGCCGAGGCCTACGCGACGCTCGCTGCCGACGGCGTGCACCGCGAGGGCGTGGCCATCACCCGCATCGAGGACCGTAACGGCAACATCCTCTACGAGCACGTGGACGCCCCGGAGCAGGTACTCGCCCCCGAGGTCGCCGAGGCCGTGACGGACGTCCTCAAGGGCACGGTCCGTGGCGCCGGTACCGCGGCAATCCTGTCCTACAACTTCAACATTCCCGTGGACATGGCCGGTAAGTCTGGCACCTCCTCTGGCGCACGCGACCTCTGGTTTGTCGGCTACACGCCCTCCATGGCCTGCGCCGTGTGGTGCGGCTACCTCGAGGAATCCATGATCTATGTGTACGGCGGCGAGGGCCACGGCTATCAGACCTCCGTGCCGGTGTGGGGCCGCTTTGCCGAGAAGCTGTACGCGGGCTCTTGGTGGGAGGACTTCCCCAACTCGGGCATCACGCCGAACTACAAGGACAACAGCGAGTGGCACTTCTCCAACACCGATGACTCGCTCAACTCTGGCTACTACAACTACAACTGGTGGTACGAGGAGGAGGAAGAGGAGCTTCCGGAGGAGGAAGTAGTCGAAGAGGAAGTGCTCCCGGAAGAAGAGGTTAGCTACGAGGAGGAGTATTCCGAGGACTACTCCGAGGAGGATACCTCCTACGATGAGTACTCCGAGGACGAGACCTGGTAATGACTGAAGACCAGTTCCCCCGCGTCCAAAGGGGGTAGTACCCTAAGTACACGAGGAGGGAGCCTCCGGAACCGCGATAGTTCCGGAGGCGCCTTTTTTGCACTTGGGGGGCTACCCTTTTTGGACACGGAGCTTCTCGAGCATCGTGACGAGGTCGCTTGCGGTCTCGTCGGTCTGCGAGATGACGAGCATGGTATCGTTTCCTGCCACAGATCCCACCACCTCTGGCAGGTCGGCGGCGTCCACCGCAGCGGCCACGCCAGGCGCCGTACCTGGATGAGACTTCACCACCACGAGGTTGTTGGCACGCTCCACGCTCGTCACGAATTCCGACACCATCCGCTGCAGATGTAGGTCCTCAGAGAGCACGTAGATGCCCTCGGGAAGCTTGCGCAGACCCATATCCGTGATGTCGCGAGAGACCGTCGCCTGCGTGCAGTTGTAGCCAAGAGCAAGGAGCTCGTCAACAAGTGTGCGCTGTGTGCGGATAGCCTTGTTGCGCACAATCTCGCGAATGGCGTCCTGCCTGCTGTTGCGCTGCGTTACCATTGGATAGCCTCCAGACGTTTCCTGCGTTCTTGGTAGTGATGCGTGTATCACCATAGCATCTATTTTCACATTGATGCATTACGACCTGTGGGTGCCCCCTTCTTTGTCACGCATGACGTTGCGTCGCCAAGGGACATGGCCCGCCACCATTCCCCGCTTTCAGGGAGCGCAAATCGCCAAGGTGCAATATGATGGTGGGTTGACTACTCACGCCTATACATTTCGGAGGATCGTCCATGGCATACTCGACACCTGATGACCAACGCGGCACCACGCGCAGGTACACGGGTCGCGCCGGTGAGAGCCGCATCTCTAGCACGGGCAGCATCACCAGCTCGGGAACTCGCCGCGTCCAGGCGCGTGGAGGCAGCTCGTCACAGTATCGCAGTAGCAAGAGCCGTCGTTCGCGTGGAAAGTCTGGCTATCAGCTCAATTCACGTGGCAGGCGTCGTGGCGGCCTCATCAACCGTGCGTTGGACGATCCGCGCACGCTTGTGATGCTCCTGATCGGCATCGCGCTGCTCATTGCCCTCATCATTGGCGCCACCACCCTCATTCGTGGCTGCGTCAACGAGCGCGCCGCCAAGAAGGCCGCCGAGTCTGAGGACACCGATACCCGCGTCTCCATGACCATCTCTGCCGACATGGCCGACAAGTTCTCCGCCATCCTTGACCGCAACGACCTCTTCGCCAAGATCGCGCTCAACGCCGACGCCGTTGGCGACACACGCCTGCTGGAGCTGGCCCTGCGCGAGCCCGACGCCATCGAGTATGTGGCCGGCTACGCCAGCAAGAACGCTCCCAAGGGCGCCTCGGCCTACGGCGACTCCGCGACCAAGGGCTACTATCCCAAGCTCTTCAACTGGGACACGCGCTGGGGCTATGTCACCTACGGTGAGGGTCCCATGGGCCTGACGGGCTCCGGTCCCACCGCACTGTCCATGGCCTACATCGGTCTCACCGGCAAGACCGACCAGACGCCTGACGTCATCGCCAAGAAGGCCACTGAGAACGAGGGCATCGACAAGGTCTATGACACCTCCGCCGAGTTCATGGTCAACACGGCCGAGGAGCTGGGCCTGGAGGTCGAGGAACTCTCTGCCACGAGCGAGAACATCAGCGAGAACCTTCAGAGCGGTACCGCCGTTCTGGTGCAGCTGCGCGAGCGCACGCTGACGGATGACGCCCACTGGGCGCTTGCCGTGGGCCGCAACCTGGATGGATCCATCAACCTATATGATCCCACGTCATCCGCTGTGAGCGAGCACCCGTGGGATCCCAACACCATCGCTTCGGGCGCCGATGTGTTCTATATCCTGAAGCTCGCCCCCGTCGAGGAAGAGGAGTAGCTTCGAGCCTCCCCTCCCCCCACTTGCGAATGTTGACATGGGCGGGCCCCTCTACGTCAACATCAGCTACGAAACAGTGCTGATGTTGACGTAGAGGGGCCCGCCCATGTCAACATTCGCTGGGAACGTGCGCAAAAAGGGAGGGCCCGGACGCGTCCGAGCCCTCCCCTCTTCAGGCAATATGCGACGTGCACTCGCTCTTACGCGAAGATCTCCTCAGCGGCAGCGCGGAGCTTGGCCTCGATGGCCTCGGCGTCAGCGCGGGTCGCGCCCTTGGCGAACAGGTAAGCCTTGATCTTGGGCTCGGTGCCAGACGGACGGAAGATGATCTTGTTGTCGCCCTCGAGAGCGTACTCGATGACGTTTGCGGGCGGCAGGAACTGCGGGGCTTCCTTCTGGAGGCCAGAGACGCGCGGCATCTCGGGACCCTTGGAGAAGTCGGTCATGCCGACGACCTTCAGGCCGGCGATCTCGGTGAGCAGGGCGTCCATGGCCTCATAGAGGTCCATGCCCTTGGAGGCGTAGTCGGAAGCCATCTCGACGCACATCTCGACGGCCACGATGGCGTCCTTGTCGCGAGCGTGGGTGCCGACGAGGTAGCCGTAGGACTCCTCGAAGCCCATGAGGTAACGATCCTCCTCGCCAGCGTCCTTGAGCTGGTCGATCTGGTCGCCAATGTACTTGAAGCCGGTGAGGACGCGACGGAGCTCGAAGCCCTTGTCCTTGGCCAGCGCGTCGGGCATGGTGGAGGACACGATGGAGGTAACGGCAACCTTGGTCTTGGGATCCTCGCCGTTGGCCTCGGCCATGTTGATGAGCCAGTCCATCAGCAGGACGCCCATCTCGTTGCCGGAGAGCAGCTTGTACTCGCCAGCATGCGGAATGGCGGTGCCCATACGGTCAGCGTCCGGGTCGGTAGCGACGACCAGGTTGGGCTTGACCTCCTCAGCGAGCTTGAGGGCAAGCTCGAGAGCGGCGCGGAACTCGGGGTTGGGATAGGTGCAGGTCGGGAAGTGGCCATCGGGGTTGGCCTGCTCGGGAACCACGGACACCTTGTCAACGCCGATCTCCTTCAGGATCTTGCTGACGCACTCCATGCCGGTGCCGTTGAGCGGCGTGTAGACCACGGAGTAGGACTCGTCGGCCTTGAAGCCGGGGATGGAGACCTTCTTGACGGCGGCGATGAAGGCATCGATGACCTCGTCGTCAATCCAGTTGATCATGCCGTTGGCAAGGCCCTCGTCGAAGTCCATGCACTCGAGGCCGAAGAAGTCGGCAGCGGCGATGTTGGCGCTGATCTCGGCAGCGGCCTCGTCGGTAATCTGGCCACCATTGTCGTTGTAGACCTTGTAGCCGTTGTAGGCTGCGGGGTTGTGGGAGGCGGTCAGCACGATGCCTGCGGAGGTGCCGAGGTGACGGACTGCGAAGGACAGCGTCGGGACGGGCTCGATGCGCGGGAACAGGAAGACCTTGACGCCATTGGCGGCCAGGATGCCGGCGGCGACCTTCTGGAACTCCTCGCCCTTCAGGCGGGAGTCACGGGCGAGGGCCAGCGTCGGGTTCTCATAGTGAGCGTTGAGGTAGTCAGCGACGCCCTTGGTCGCCTGACCCACGACGTACTCGTTCATGCGGTTGGTGCCAACGCCAAGCGTGCCGCGCAGACCAGCGGTACCAAACTCAAGGCTGCGATAGAAGGCGTCGAACAGCTTGTCCTCGTCGCCAGCGGCGATAAGGGCGTCGAGCTCCTCCTTCAGATCGGGAATCGTGACCTTCTCGTGCCAAACGTCAATGATGGCCTGAACGTCTTTATCCATAGCGTTTTCCCTTCAGCTCATTGCCGGCTGGTTTGCCGGCAACCAATACCCATACCTGATAAGCCATACTATCTGGTTGCCTTGGCGAAACTTCACGCGGTTAGGTGTACGGCGAGCGCATTCGGCGAGGGGTGTGGAGTAGCTGAAGGCGAAGGGGTGGAACGCTATTCGGTTTGGTGGCAACGCCAGGTGCCGCGCTGGAACGCTATTCGGTTTGGTGGCACGAATCTAGGCCAGGAAAGTGGTACGAAACGCAATGACGTTCCAGCTGGGACCCTCCAAGCGGCACGAAACGCAATGACGTTCCAGCTGGGACCCTCCAAGCGGCACGAAACGCAATGACGTTCTCACAGGTGCCTCCCTCTGCCCATGTTGACCAAAAACCACTCAGCAACGTCGGCATTCGCACAAGGGAGGGCACGGCCGCTACGTGCGACGCACCAGATAGCAGCGATGGATGCGCTGGTTGCGCGAGAAGTCCTCGGGGATGGTCTTGGCCGTGATGTCCTCAATGGCGACGCCCGCCTTGGCAAGCGCGGCAACGTCGGGCTTGAAGGTGCGAAGGTTGCACGAGAAGACGCAGGTGCCACCCGCAGCCCCATCGCGGCCGCGCGTCAACAGGCGCGAGACGCCAATGAGCAGCTCCACGTGGTCACGCTGCACGTCAAACGAGCCCTTCCGCATGCGCTGAGAGTTTGAGAATGTCGGCACGTCGCAGAAGATGAGGTCCCAGCGATTGGCCGTGTGGCGCTGCTCGCTCACCCAGGCCAGCACGTCTGCCTGCACAAACTCGTGCTCCTTGCCCGTGAAGCCGTTGCGCGTCATGTTGCGGCGCGCCCAGTCAAGCGACGGCCTCGACAGGTCCACCGTGGTGGTGTGGCGCATGCCGCCGTCGGCCGCGTAACACGTGCCCGTGCCGGTGTACGCAAAGAGGTTGAGGAAGCGCTTTGAGCCCAACGTCTGCTTGGCCATCTCGCGCAGCATCGCACGCGTATCGCGGTGGTCAAGGAAGATGCCGCAGTCAAGGCGGGTGGAGAAGTTGACCTCAAAGGTGAGGCCGCCCTCATCAATCAGGTGGGCGCCCCGTGCGAGCTCGGCTCCCTCCACCAGGCGCGGCTTGCCCTGCGGCGCCTGCCGCGTGGCCTCGTCGGCGTACTGCGATCCGCCGCGGGCGCGCAGACGCGTCCGCAGGAAGACGTTGCGCGCGTCCACGCCCAGCACGCGCGGCGCGAGCGCGAGCACGTCGAGCAGACGCTTGCGCGCGAGCTCCTCGTCAACGCCCTTGGGAGGCGCGTACTCGTACATCTGAAGCCACGTGCGCGGCTTCTCGCGAGCCGTCACGAGCGACTCCTCAAAGAGGTCGATGGTCACGGCGTAGTCGGGCAGGTCGGCGTCGTAGACGCGGTAGCAGGTCACGTCCTCGCGACGGGCCCACTTGGCGCGCTGCTTGGCCACCTTCGCAAGTCGGGCAGCAAACTGATCGCTCGCCGGCACGTACACCGGGATGTCGGCGTCTCCCACGCGCACCGCGTGACGCTCTGGCGCCGCGCAAGGCTCGTAGGCGCGCATGGTGGCGTCGTCCCTGCCCACCAGCACGTCAAGGGATGTGGTGGCATCTCGACCGAGCGCTGCATCGATGACCGCGTCCTTCGCAAGGGCGACAGCTGGAGCGGCGAAGACCGCGGAGAGCAGCCGCGCGGCATCGGAGAGGGACTGCGCCTGCAGCGCCAGCTCGTCCTCGCCCAGCCACGACAGGTCGACGACCGCAAGGTCCGCCTCCTCGGGCTCCTTTGCCCAGCGGAGCGGCGCCTCGATGCCTGCCGCGTGCAGCAACTGCCGTGTCGCCCCATCGGCACCGTGACGTGGTTCGAAGGCCACGAGGTCAAGGCCTTCGGCACCAGAAGCGCCCACGGCAGCACGCGCCTGCGCGTCCGCGAGCAGCGCCTCCCACGCCTGTGCGTCGTGCCCTGCCCAGCCCTCAAAGCCCCAGCGGTGCCGCGAGAGGCCGGGCGCGCGGTCAAGCGCGACGGCAGCGGCCTCGGCAAGCACCGTGCCAGCACCCGAGTAGACCGCCAAGAGCCGGGGAGCAGCACCGCGCTCGTGCGCCGCCTTGCAGACACCCTCCCAACCACCAAGGGCCAGGAGCGCGGCGGCATAGTCAGGACGAAGGGGCGCGATGGGGGCACGCCGGCCCGGCAGCGACTCATAGCCTCGCCGGAAAAGCGGCTCGCCCGAAAGCTCGATGCCCACCATGGCACGCTCGCGCGAGACCCGCACGGCAACCGTCACGTCGGGGTTGCGCACGTCAACCTGCGGGCGGGCGCCACGGCGTGCCAGCAGCGTGTCAACGATGGCGTCCTTGGCCCTCAGGGCCACAAACTGCGTGTTTCTCAGCGCGGTATTGGTTCCGTGGGCATCCACGGAGAGGGTCGCGCCCACTTCCAGCTGGTCTTCCCATGCGATGCCGCGGAGCCCCTCGTAGAGCGCGTCTGACGAGGACGCGTCCACGCGTCCCAGCACGAGCATCACGCGCGAGGCAAGGCGCGACCACAGGCACACCCGATAGGCATCCGCAACGGTTCCCGCAAAGCTCACCTGGCCCCTCAGCGGGCGCACCTGCGCACACCCGAGCCTCACCAGCTCGTCTGACAACAGCCGCTCAAACCCCTTGGGGCACGTCGCAAAGAACTCCATGTCGGGACACCTTTCGCCCGTAAACCAGCTAACGGGTTCATTATCCCAGAATGAGGGTAGCCAGCGGCCATGCAGGCCGCGAAGCCACAGTTACCCTAGAAGGGCCTGCAGGTAGCGGCCAGGGCCCGCGTCATCGCATGAGCCGCATACGTGGTCAGCCGCGGCCTTCACGTCTGGCCCCGCGTTGTCCATGGCCACGCCGTCCCCGGCAATCACGAGCATCGGGATGTCGTTTGCCGAGTCTCCAAACGCCACGGCGCACGCAGGACTGCAGCCGAGGTCTTCGCAGATCCAGCTCAGAGCGCTCCCCTTCGAGGTGCCCGCCGCCATAAACTCGAAGTTGCGCGGGTGCGATGTGGTGACGCCAATCTCAGGGAAGCGCGCCAAGGCCTGCGCCGCCGCATCACGGGACGCCTCGTCGCCCCAGTACATGGTCACCTTCTCCGCACCGTCATAGCCAACCAAACGCTCAGGCATGGGCACGTCGCTCGGCTCGCGCAGGGAGCGAATGGTGTTGAGGTTTGCCGCGTCAATGCCAAAGCCGTCCATCGCGTCGTAGCGGGCGCGCTCGGCGAGCACATGGCCAGGC
Organism: uncultured Actinomycetes bacterium; assembly: GCA_900314645.1. GTDB lineage: Bacteria > Actinomycetota > Coriobacteriia > Coriobacteriales > Atopobiaceae > UBA1367. The sequence goes on along the minus strand of OMWB01000024.1, from coordinate 32,117 downwards.
ACGAACACATCGAAGGTCACGTTCAGCTCGCGCACCTGCTCATACACGGCGTTGACCACGCTGATGGGCATGACCGAGCGATGCAGCACCTCGCGACTGCGCGCGTCGATCACCACGCCACCGTTAGAACCCACCGCATAACGGGTGGCAGGATGGTGCATGAGCACGTCGGGCACGCCGGCCACCGGCCGTCCCGTGCAGGGAATGAACACGATGCCGCGCTCGGCCAGAAGGTCGAGCGCGGCAAGGTTCTCCTGTGGGAGGGACTTGTCCCGCGCAAGGAACGAGTCGTCCAGGTCCGTCAGGACAACGCGAATGTCACCGTCTGCCGCCACGGATGCCCTAGTCCCGCTCTGCCAGCGGGGTGTAGTCTGTCCGTTTCATCACGGCGTTGTATGCCGGCCTGATGATGCGCGCCGGGCCATACAGCTCCTCCATGCGGTGCGCCGCCCAGCCTGCCATGCGCGCGATGGCAAAGATCGGCGTGAAGAGCTCGCGAGGAACGCCCAGCATCTGGTACACGAAGCCCGTGTACATGTCGATGTTGGTGGAGATGGGCTTGGTGATACCACGCACGTTGCGCATGACCTCCGGGCCCAGGCGCTCCACGCGCTTGATGAGCTCGAGCTTGTCTGCCTGGCCCTTCTCTGCCGCAAGCTTCGCCGCGTAACGCTTGACGATCTCGGCACGCGGATCGGTCACGGTGTAGACCGCATGGCCCAGGCCATAGATGAGGCCCGTGCGGTCAAAGGCGTCGCGCTGCAGGATCTTGGTGAGGTAGAGGGCCACCTCGTCGTCGCTCTCCCAATTGGAGACGTGAGCCGCTATGTCCTCGATCATCTCTCCGGCCTTGTAGTTGGCGCCACCGTGCTTGGGGCCCTTGAGCGAGCCGAGCGCCGCAGCGTAGGCCGAGTACGCGTCGGTGCCCGAGGACGAGAGCACACGCGTGGTGAACGTGGAGTTGTTGCCGCCGCCGTGCTCCGCGTGCAGCATGAGCATGACGTCAAGCAGCAGCGCCTCCTCACGCGTGAAGCCCTCGTCGCCACGCAGCACGTCGAGGATGCTCTCGGCAATGGAATAGTCCGTGCGCGCCGGCGGAATGCGCAGCTTCTGGTCGTAACGCTCCGAGTTCTCCGCCGCGTAGGCAATGGAGGCAACGCGCGGCCAGCGACCCAGAAGCGAGAGGGCCACGTCCACCTCGTGGATGGGCTTGGTGTCGTCAGGCGTGGGGTCAAAGGCGTACAGCAGGAGCGTCGCGCGCTGCAGGACGTTCATGATGGACGGGCGATACGCCATGCGCGGGAAGATGGCGAGGTAGCCCTCGGGGAGCTCGCGGCGCGAGCCCACGCGCTCGCAGAAGTCCGCGAGCTGGTCCTTGTTGGGCAGCGAGCCGGCAATCAGCAGGTAGGCAACCTCCTCATAGCCAAAGCGGTCCTCCGCCTGGGCACCTGCGACGAGGTCGGCCATATCGTAGCCGCGCACCGTGAGCCGGCCCTCGTCGGGCACGACCTTACCGTTGATCTTGTTGTAGCCATGAACGCTCGAGACCGTGGTCAGGCCGACGAGCACGCCCGAGCCGTCAGCGTTGCGCAGTCCGCGCTTCACGTCGTACAGCTCATAGAGCTCGGTGGGGACATGGTCTGCATGGTTCATGCCGTCATAGAGCTGCTGGGCATCGCTGTCGATGCCCAGGCCAACCGACGGCATGGGATAGGCGTCCATGACACGCATGAGCGCGGAAGTCTCCTTGGCGGAGAGCAGCTTGCGGAACCGCTTCGGGAGGGCCGACTCTGACATTGTGCCTCCTTAGGGAAGAGCGCTAGAGGCGGTACATGTACCGGAAGACCTCTTCGCGCTGCATCGTGATCTGCACGCCCAACGTGTGCGACAGCTCGTCGAGCTGTGCCTGGAGCACCGAGAACTCAACCTTGGCGGACTCGAGGTCAACGAGCATCGTCATGGTGAAGATGCCCTGCAGGATGGTCTGCGAGATGTCCAGGATGTTCACGTCGTACTCTGCGAGGGTGCCCGCGACTGCGGCGACGATGCCTGAGCGGTCAGATCCGAGCACCGTGATGATGGCGCGGTTCGTTGACTGATCAAGTGGCATGGGCATGGCAATCTCCAATCGGGCTCAAGGCGTGTCTGCCCATTCTACCGAAGTGCATCAACTATGTTCCAAAAAGCGCAGCATTTGAACGCGATTTGAAACGTGCAGCAGCGCAAACGCCGCGGCGTTCACGCAAAGCCTACATGGGCCGCGCGTCTAGTTGTTCTCTGCGGAAAACGTGGGATCCTGCTGCTGGAAAAGCGCCACCACGTCTTCAGGGGACATGTCGAGCGCCACGGACAGCTCCGCAAGCGAGCGGTCGCGCGCCTGCTTGAGGATGCGCTCGTAGGCCACGGGCGGCTTCTTGTTGCGCGCCCTGACCTCGGCGATGCGCTCGCGGAAGGTCTTGACAACCGCCACCGTGTCACGGCAGGTGCCGTTCTTGATCTCTCCCCGGAAGAACTCCTCCTCGAGGGCGCCCGCACGACCTTGATACTCAATGATGCGCAGGTCAGCGTAGTCGTTGATGAGGGCTTGGGCCTCTTCGGAGCTGACCACCGGACGCAGGCGGGACTCGCTGGACACGGGGAAGCTGATGCGGATGGGATGACGTACTCCGACGGGCATGAGCATGTACGTCTGTTGCGGAGAATCCACCACCTCGTCAACACGGCAGACGCCCTGGCCAGGATGAACGATGTACTCCCCTACCTCATACATAAGGCTCCCCTTTCGTGACACCTTCACTATTCTATCACGAAGGGGAGCGATTTTGGTACTTTCATCGATTGCTAGTTGCACAAAGAATGCATCCGGCGTAGAGTCATTCGTTTTCTTGTGCGTCGTTGTCCGTTACTTGAGGAGGCCTTTGCCCTTCTTGAGACGACGGTCGGCGCCCCAGCATACGCATGACATCATGCCGGGTCCAACGTGGCAGCCGATGGTGGGGCCGATGTTTGACGTCATGATGCGGACGGACGGATCAGCCTTCTTCAGCAGCTCGATGTAGCGCTCGAGGTCCTCGGGGCAGTCGGCGTTGCCGATCGCGACGACCGACCCATACTGCGACGAATCATGGCTCTCTTCGTAGAACTTCACGAGGCGCTTCATGCCCTTGTTGCGGCCGCGGCTCACGCCCACGATCTTGAGGGATCCGTCAAGGTTGAAGGTGAGCATTGGTTTGGCGTCAAGCGCGCCGGCAACCACGGCAACGCCCTTGGGCACGCGCCCGCCGCGATGCAGCGTGTCGAGGTTGTCGACCATAAAGAGCGTCTGGACATGATAGCGCGCCTCAAGCGCCCACTCGTAGACCTCCTGCGCCGTCGCGCCGTTGTCGCGCATGCGTGCGGCCTGCTCCACCATGAGATACTGCGCCGTTGAGGTGACGCCGCAATCGACGATGTAGATGGGCAGGTCGTCCGTGCCCATCTCCTCCTTCAGGCGGTCAAGCGCCGTACACGCGCCGTTGTAGCCGCCCGAGAGCGCGCTCGTGATGCAGAAGAGCACGCTGGGCAAGCCCGTCTCAAGCGCGGAGCGGAAGGCCTCCTCGAACACCAGCTGGGAGGGCTGCGACGTCATGGGCGCGGCACCGTCCCTGATGGCCTGATAGAACTCGTGCGCGCTACGCGACTGGAACTGGTCATCCACACCGTGGAAACCGCCGTCCGCCTTGCCCGCCTCGGTATACGTGAACGGCAGGATGGTGACGTCCATGCGCGTGGAATCCTCAACCGAGAAGTCACACGTGGAGTCGGACAGAAGGTTGAACAGTGCCGGCATTTGGACCTCCAAGGCATGACGAAGGCGTCAAAGATGAAGAAAGGCGTGTTTGATGCTACATTGTACGCAAGATTGTGGAGCCTACGTGCCGAGAGGTACCCATGAGCAGCTTTGGTGAGAATCCCTCCATACGTGAAGCACATCAAGAAGAAAATAAGTTAAGACGTTTGCGCATGTCGTTTATAGGCGAAGTGCAGGGCGTAGGTTTCCGATGGACCGCGCGGAGCGAGGCACACAGTGTCGGCGCGACGGGCTGGGTGAGAAACGAGGCGAACGGCACCGTCAGTATGGAGCTCCAGGGGACGGACGACCAAATAGCACAGTTCTTTGGGAGATTCAACCGCGCGTATGCGCGCTACCCCATCGACTACGTCATTGCCGAGAAGGAAAGCATCCCTGTGGTGGAGGACGAGCACGACTTCACCGTGCGCTTCCGCTCGTGGTAGCGGAATCATTCTGCGCTTGTTGACACTGCGGGGTCCCTTTCGGTCAACATCAGCCTCAGCCTGCTGATGTTGACCGAAAGGGACCCCGCAGTGTCAACAAGCGCTTTAGGGGTTCGCCTCCCTCCCCGCGGGACGTTTCCGCAAAAGAAAAGACGCCCCGGTAGGAGCGTCTCTCAGAGTTCAAATGGTGGCTGGGGAGGGAGTCGAACCCCCGACACAGGGATTTTCAGTCCCCTGCTCTACCAACTGAGCTACCCAGCCGAGTGCGTCAGCGAGTAGTTACTATAGCAGACTATTCCCTCACGTCAAACAACAATTTGCGATTTGTGAAGGAAGGTCACACGTAACTAGAAGGCACCGCCGCCTCCGCCGCCGCCGAAGCCGCCACCTCCGCCTCCGGAGAAGCCACCGCCGCCTCCGCCGCCGCCACTGTCAGACGAGGACGAGAGCGCAGCCGTGCTCACCGAGTGGGCAGTTGCGGCAGCTTCGCTGAACGAGCGCATGGGCATGGACGGACCGTGCCCGTAGTACCAGCCGTACGTGGAAGCAAGCGCTACGTCATTCAGCAGCTCGGGAGCGACCATGCGCAGCTGCTTGATGACCTCGTCAGCCACGCCGAGCACCACGGCCATAATCAGCAGGCGGTTCCACAGAACCACGTCGCGGGGCACTGCCTCCTCAAGGCGCGTGAAGTCCTTCAGCCAGCGCCTCAGGGCCTCCAGCTGGGCGGTCAGCTCCAGCGCCTCCTGCGAGCGCTTCTCGAAGCTTGAGCCAAGGATTACCAGGCCAACACCCACCAGAACCGCGAACAGCGGCAGGGCGATAATCATGAGGAAGTTTGCACCCATGAAGGAGAAGGCAAAGAACCCAGCAACACCCACCAGGACGTCCACGATGCCCGCAAGGATCACCGGCACGCCGCTCGTGTTGTGGTCATCCTTGAAGAAGCCACGGCTCTCGCACACGGACTCAACCGTGCCTTCCCACGACCTGCGGTAGTTGTCATATTCCTCGGGATACTTCTTCGCCACCTTCTCAATGCTCTTGAAGTACAGCGCATCGCGAGTTCCCGTGATCTTGGAGGCCTTGGGTGCGAGATCCTGGAAGAGGAAATCCATCGTCTTGTAGTCGATGCGCGCGGTATCGCTAGAGGACCTATTGGCCGGCCACCGGAGTGGCGTCAGGCAGTAGTCCTCCGTGACCTTGGTACCGAAGAGCTTCTTCTCCTCGTACTTGACGAGCTCGAGCTTCGCGAAGCCTTGGTCCGTCAGGCGCATAAGCGACGCCGTCAGTCCCTCATTGGTGGCATTACCTCCGTTCAGGAGGGCACCGAGCACGGCCGGATGGTCATAAGAGGGCACGTCGCGGAAGTACTTGTCATCAAACTGGGGCTTGTGCAGCTTGGCATACCGCCTACGCGAGATGAACCCGAAGACGGCCGTGGCAAGGGGAACGGCAGCGCAGATCACCGTCGCGCCACCAATCATGATGCGTGCCCGATGACGCTTGGCATTGGCCTCGTCGGCCCACGCCTGTTCCTCGTACATGATGTACTCAAGCTGGGAATAACCGACCGACTGCACCTCGGAGAGCCACTCCGCCGGGAAGGCGATGCGCGCCTCGGCGAACTCGCTCGTACCCACACCGGGAACCTGATAGATAACGTCGCCGTTGGAGAAGCCCACGTTCGCGTCGAGCGGGCCATGGCCCCAGGCACGGACATTGTCTCCGCCCACAACCTCTTCCCCACCGGGAACCGGCAGGTGGATGGTGCAGTTGACGTTTTTGGACTCCACGTCCCAGCCGTCGGACACAAACTTCCAGTACAGCTCCGCGGTGTCATCGTAGCGCGTCGCGAGATTGCTGTCGTGGTAGACGATGGCAAACTGCGCCGACTCGTCCTCGTGGGACGAGTACAGCTTCACCTGGACATACGAGTAGTACTCGTCGAGCTCGTACGTATGCTCTGCACCCGAGGTGGACTGGTTGAACTCGACGTAGTTGCCGTCGATGATCTCTCCCACCGAGAGGATGGTGGTGTCTATGGAACGCCCCTGGTAAGAACCTGTGGGGATACGCCAGTAGACGCCGTGGAACGAGCCGTTGAAGTCAAACTCGCGCACTTCCTTGACCGAGAGCGATCCGTCCGAGCCGACTGTCGCCTCGATGTCCACCTGGTCAATGCTGTAATCGCGTGCAAGCGCAGTCCGCGGGCTCAGGGCAAAAGCCAAGAGCATCGCGACCACGACAAAGAGCACGCGCCTGGTCGGAGCCTTCATGTGGGCCATGTGCATCTCCTGTCATACGTACTAACCACTTTGCACAGACAGGGATAAGGATACCAAAGGTCTTTGATGCCATCATGAAGCATTAGAAGGCGCTTTCTTTGCCTCAACGAGCGTCAGGAGCGACCCACAGACGTTGAGCGTGTCGCCCAAGCACATGGTCTTGCCGCCGACAATCTCCTCTCCTTTCAGGATGGCGGGGTTGGTGGCCCCCTGGTCCTGGACGATAGCTGTCCAACCGTTGGGGACGAGGAAGACGTGTCGCTTCGAGACGGCGCGCGAATGCAGGACGATGTCGTTCGAGGCGAGGCGGCCCACCATAAGCCCGCGCGGAGGAAGGGGCACGACAAGGTCAACGTCTCCCGTCTGGACAAGGATTGCCAGCTCTGGGTCGCGCGCACGCGACTGCGTGATGATACGTGGGGTACCGCCGGCATCGGCATCCGCCGGGGCCTCCTTACTGGACACCTCGCTCCCCAACACCGTAACCTCGCGCCTCAGCAGAGGCTCGGGCAGCGTCGGCGCGCGCCGCACCCCCGCCCGCGTGAAGTCGTAGAGGCACCCATAGCAGACAGCCATGTCATTGAAGAGCACCTGACCGCACTGTGGGCAGACCTTGGTTGCAAGCTCCTCCGTCTTCTCAGCCGAACACAACTCTCGGCTCCGCTCCGAGCGACCATCCAACGTTTGCACACTCATTGCGCACTCCCCTTCCCGGCGCGTATTGTTCCGTCCACACAGTGCACCCAACTGCCCGCCTGGGGCCAAGGGGCTCCCCGCGAGGGCCGTTCGAGCACGTACGACGTACCACGGCACGAAGCCACGCGCCATGGCGGCAGATTCCTCAAGCTTCTGAGCACGTAGCCATCGGAGCGCACAAAGGCCACGTCAATCGCATAGCTCATCCAGAACGTATGGATAGAAAAGCAATCCATGAGGGCGACCGTTCCTGCGGAGCGATCCGTACCCAGAAGGCCGCGCAACCGCTGCCACCACGAGACGAGCGGCCGCACCGTCAGGCTTTGAAACCGCATCTCCACCTACACCACCACCCCAGGCCTAAAGCGGTCGACCACAATCGAACGCGTATGCCTCAGCACGACTGGGCTGTCGTACGCAACCCCCGCTATCACGAACGAGCTTGGCCACGGCCGATATGAGAGCGTGCAGACGAAGTCCGTAAGCAAGGGCGAGATAGGAAACACCAGCCCCTGCGCATCGTGCAGCGCAGGCGTTACGTCCCTCGTCTGGACACTCACCGAGCAGCGCTCGGAGCCCAACGCGTCCTCAATGCACGAGCGGACCGACGCTGCCGCCACAGACTCAACCTGCTCTCCTCCGGGCGCCACTCCCTGCGAAAGGACCGCGTCGAGCGCCACATGGTCAAAGACGGAACACACCTCGATGAATCGCATGAGGTTGAACACGGTCAGCCCCACCACGATGACCACCGGCACCATCACGGCCAGCTCGACCGTCATCTGGCCAGACTCCGCACGCCGCACGGCTTTCACCTTGCCTTTCATAGCGCGCCCGCCAACTTCGAGAGGTCGATGGTGAGTGGGATGGAGACCCCTTCGAGGCCAGGAATGGGCAGCTCGGCCACCTTGAAGTCCCCGCCGCCCAGCTCTCCGACGATCTTTCCCCAGTTGGTTGACGATATTTGGTCCGCGCTTGCGGGAAGCTCCTGCAAGACTCTGCGAGCCTGGCCCAGCGTCGTCAGGCCAGCTTGGTCGAGCACCAGTTGAGAGCGCACTAGAACCGGCTTTCTGAGGCGCATGTCAGAGGGCGCAAGGCCACTGATGTCAACGAGGCTCTGCACCTTCCCCTTGAGCCAGGTGGCCACAGACTCGCCAAAGAGGGACCCCACACCGTCGAAGAGGCCGTCCGCGATGCCAGAGACGTGTTCGTACGACGACCCATAGCCCACCAGCAGCCTCCCCCACAGCTCGGCGACGTTGCCGACGAGCTCCACCGGAGCTCCCCACCCCTCAGAGAGACCGTCAAAGGCACGCGAGAGAATGGTTCCTCCGTCAGTCGAGCTGTCGGGAGCCAGCGTCGCCGCAGAGATCGCCACACCCGCAGGCAGCTCTGACCCGCTGATGAACGACGTGGTCAGCTCGTGAGGGACAGACGTCCCCTGCCTCCTCATCACCACGCTCACGCACCCAAACGCCCCGGCTGGCTTGACCTTGGGACGATCGACGGAAAGCTGCTTCATGGCCTCCTCGAAGAAGCTGGAGCCCTTCTCTGCGAGCGTGCGCATCTCCTCCTCAGCCGCACGGGCGTCATTACGCGCAGCGACGTAGTCCCTCGAGGCTTCGACCACGATGCGCCAGTAGTGCTCAAACCCGTTGTTTATGACGGTCGAGGCGTTCGCGACGCTTCCCATGACGCCCACGTCCATGCGGCAAGTCTCGCACCACGCAACCGACCCCTGTTCCAAATCCAGAAGAGAGGCATATCCGATGGCAGCACCCGTCGCGCCTGGGCAGGCGAGCGTTGAATGGAGGGTCCTCGCCCCCTGCTCGTCAGTGCAGGGCCAACGCACATCGGTGTACAGCCTCGTGCCACGGACCATATCAGACTTGCGCGGAAGCTCGGGAAGATCGAGGTAGGGCTCGTCACCCTCGATGCATACGCCACGGGAGATGACGTCGGAGGCGTACTCGTAGAAGGCAAGACGGGCGGCCGAGCGGCTGAGCTCCTCAGGCCACGAGCTCTCCGGGGCCTCCTGCACCACACGCGTGCGGTAGTAGTTGAGCGCACGCACCCGCGCGTACTCAAACTTCCAAGACTCGACCGTGGGATAGTTGGGGTTTGTGGAGCCGCCGAGGCCGGCCAGGGTCTGCGCACGACTGCGCATGCACATCGGGTTGTCCACGCAGTCTGCCGTCCACGCGCGGCGCTTGGCCTCATCAGCCCGCTTGAGCGCCTCCTCCTTCTTCGCGGTGGCCTCGCGCAGCTGCTCTGCAGACTCCTCGAGCTCGGAGCCATCGATGCCGTCGTCCAGAAACGAGTAGTCGGTCTCAGACGTCTGCGGGAACGGCACCGCACAGCCAACGTACTCCAAGCCACCCCGACAGTTGGCCGAGACACACGAGGCGGAGTTTGCCATGATGAGCGCCGGTAGCACCTTCTCTAGTCGCGAGAGGCCCGTGGCCGCCGAGGTGGCGAAGCCTTTGCGCGCAGTGAGCAGCTGCCGTCCAACCCCGAGGATCGCGGGAGCCTTTGCCTGCACAAAGGGGATCGACGACACCACCATGCCGGCGCCCATGACCATGACACCCGAGAGGCCGAGGCTCAGGACGCAGGCGTCGAGCACCTGATAGACCGTGGAAAAGGCGGCAACGCAGTTGGATCCAGCCAGCGCGGCGGCATCGGCAACCTCCTGAACCTCCGCCGAACGCGCCATGGCCCACTCCGCGGAAGCCGCCGAGAAGACGAGCGTAAGGCTCACCAAGAGCGCGACCGCCATGGCCACCGTGGTGTATCCACCATCATCCTCGACAAAGAGCGAGACGGAGAGGACGCGCGGCCCGCACGACCTATCCCCAGATCTTTTGCCAGTCGCCATAGCTTCCTCCCAACCATGCGGGCCTCACCCGCTCCGTCACCTTTGTCTCGATCACGACGAGGTCGCCCTCACTCCTGCCCAACGCATGGGCGGTCACACCAAGAAGGGGCAGCGGCCGGAGCTTCCCTTCGATCGCGACCGTCACCGTGGAGGCGCCCTCCGTGTAATCGAGCGAGACGTCCCAAGCCGACGAACCGCCCACATGGAAGACCGAGACCTCGGGCACCGCCTGGAGCCGACGCAAAACGAAGCATTTGCATGCGTCGCTGTCTGCTGTCGCCGCTGTCGCAATCGTGCGGGCTCCTTCCGCCGCCGCAGACCACATCACCATGCGCGTGTAGAGCAGGCATGCCGGCTGCAAGAGGAGCGCAAGCAGGAGCATCACCGAGGGCAGGAGCACCGCCGCCTCCACCGTAGACTGCCCACCCTCCCCTTCGAGGCACGAGAGAGGCCTTCTGGCCTCGCGACGTGGGATGAGGCTAATAGAGCGAGACATCTTGCGCCGACCCTACGGCACCGGAGGCCGCAAGCCTATGCGAGAGCGCCTCCATGCAGCGCCTGAGAAGCACCCCGTCTCTCACGGCATGCCACATGACCCCTAGGGCTACGACCGTCGCCAGGAAGGCGCAGAGGACGAGCGCGTATTCCACCGTTGCCTGGCCACACTCCCCTTCCGCGTCGCTCATGCGCCACAACCTCATCCTCATGTCACGATCCCTCCTCGCCCAGCCTCTCCAGCTGTTGCGCCCAGCTCTGCGCATCCATGTGGACGACGCTGAGCTCGCTTCCCGTTCCGCCATCAACCGACTTCACCACCTGTACCTCGACCCATCCGTCTCCCTGCACCACGCATCCCCACACGTTGCCCTGCAAGTCGAGGTAGCCCGCCTCGCAAAGCAGGCAATCGCCCTGCGCCTCGTACCGCGCAAGCACATCCTTCGCCGCCTCAGGAAGAGGCGTTCCTTGGTACGACGTGACCACGTCCTCCCCAGCCAGCGGCATACGCTCGGAAAGGCTTGTCCGCAGCGTCTCCTCGAGCGAGACCTGAGGGGCCTCCGCCCGCCCGGAAGGGACGTCGTCCTCTCCCTCGGCGCGCAAGGGGCCGCCTCCCTCGCCAAGAACGGCAAGCGATACCCAGCTCGCGGCAAGCCCGAGGAGGCTAGCTGCGACCAGCGTCGCAGCCAGCACCACCACTAAGCTGAGGGGGGATCCACGCCTCGCCTGCCCGCGCATCTACAGCGATCCCATACCGTTCGCGATTGCGTCCCACAGCTGCTGGACCTTGTCGCGAAACGTCACGATGGACAGAATCGCTATTACCACCAGCACGCCAACCAGAATTGCGTACTCGGTCGTGCCCTGCCCCGACTCGCTGCCCATAAGCCTGCGGAAGGTACCGGGAACACGTCTCACCAGCGTGGCACACATGTCGTTCTGTCGTTCGTTCATAGCCAAACCTGCCTTTCTTATCGTGAGTCCCACCATTGGGACTCCTGACCTAACCAAACGAGAGCGTCGAGCCCAGCAGGGGCCCCAGGATCGAAAGGAGCATGGCGGGGACGATGAGCGTCCCCAGAGGGATCAGCATCTTCACGGGCACGCGCTCTATCTCCGCCTCCATCTCGGAGCGCTGCTCGTCGCGAATCGTCTGTGCCTGTTGCTCAAGCACCTCGGCCAAGGGGGAGCCAAACTCGAGCGCCTGCGACACAGCTGCGGAGAAGCGCCTCAGCGCCGCCACGTCCATGCTCCGTGCGAGGCTGTCCAAGGCCGCGGCGCGGCTTTGGATACCGAGGCGCCACGACAGCATGGCCTCAAAGAAGGCCTTCGAAAGCGCCGTGTCGTAGTGCTGGCAATACAGCTCAAGGGACGCGTCAAACGAGAGCCCGGACGAGAGCCCCAAGGTCACGACGTCCAGAAGCGTGGGCAGCTCCTTGATCGCAGACGAGCGAAGCTCGGCCCGCTGGGAGGCGGCTCGCACCTCGCGCACCATGGGCAGGCGCTTGACGATGTCAGCAGCAACCTTCCATTCAGACGCGTAGGGATGCCTTGGAAGTGCACGCACACCATCGGTTCCCATGAGCTCAAACGCGGCTGCAAACGTGGAGAGCGCCACCACCAGGCACGGCATCACGCGCGCGTCCATCACAGCACCCCACGCATCATGTGACGAATGATGCCCAACGCGACCACATCTAGGGCGGTTGCCACCACAAGACTCAACGCCCCGGGCGCCGTGGTGAGGCCCTTTTGGAAGTCAGGCGAAATGAGTGCGAGCACTCCCACCATCACCACGGGCAGGAGCGAGACGATGCGCACCGACAGCCGAACCTGGGCCGTCTTGACGGCGAGCATCCGCTCGAACTCGCCTTGCCGCTCAACCAGCGTCGCGGAGCGTTGGAACAGGCTACGTAGCGGGCTGCCCGTGCGCTGGGAGATGGTCAGTGCGGTGGCGATGAGTCCGATGCCTGGCGTGTCGAGTTCGTCAACCAGCGCGTCGAGCGCCTCGTTGACTGACACGCCGCAGCGCAGCTTGAGCGCAGCGGACCGAAATGCGGACCCTGCAGCCCCGCCCTCGTGGTCGCCCACGTATGTCACAGCCTGCGCAAGCGTCTCGCCGAACGCCATGGCGGTAGCCAACGTCCTGAAGACGCCCGGCATCTGTTCGGACAGTGCCTGCGCACGCTTCCGCGCAAGCGAGCCATCTATGAGCGGAACGCCCACAAGCCACGCAACGCCAGGAGCAAGCATTCCCAGGGGTGAGCGTGCCACCAGCACGCTCACCACAAGCGATGCGGGCACGCAGGCCGCAAGGAGGCCGCAGCACTCCTCGCGCGACCATGGCACGCCTCGCTCGCCCAGCCAACGGGACGCCGCATCTGAGACACGTGAGATTGAGCCGAAATGCAACAGCCCATCCACCAGCTCTGAGCTGCCCATCCGCTGCACCAAGTTCCCAGCGATGCCCACGAGGCGAATCGCAAGCGCGTGGGTACCGACCGTCGTGCCTCGGAAGGCACCAATGCCCACGAAGCCTGCCGCCCACAGCAACGCCGCGCAGGTCACGACACGGCCTGCCTCCATGCCCGCACCTCCTCCTCATCGAGCAACCCAAGGCGCACACCCTCCTCGACGTAGGCCGGCTCGCGCGCGAGCGACCAGCTTCGCGAGACGGCGTCAAAGGTCACGCATTCGTCCAGCTGCACACCACCGGCTGGCGCACGAGACACCGTGGAGAGCGTGGTGATGCGACGTGCCCCGTCCTCGAGGCGGACCGACATGACCACGAGGTCAAGCGCGCTCGCGATCTGCTCCTCGATGATGTCGGTGGGCAGGTCCATGCCAAAGCGCGCCATGAGCACCAGGCGCATGATGGCCTCGTCGGGCGTGCCCGCATGCAGCGTAGTCAGTGTGACACTATGTTTTGAGCAGGGTTGTGATAGTCTCGTATCTAGTCGACTGGTCGACGAGGAGTGTCCCATGCCTAAAGACGCACAGACCGAAAAGCCCCCGCTGAGGGCGGCAATCTACACACGCGTATCGCGAGACTTCTCAGGCAATCACAGGGCAGTGGAGCGCCAGGAAGAGGACTGCCGCTTGATATGCGAGATACACGGCTGGGAAGTGACGCGCGTCTACTCGGACAACAGCATCAGCGCCTATTCCGGCAAGACGCGACCCGAATACGAGAAGATGATACGCGACTACAAACGGGGCCGCATCGACGTGATCGTAGCGTGGAAGCTGGACCGCCTTACACGCTCCGTGCGCGGGTGGTCCGACATGGTCGACGAGCTCCGACACCAGGGGCTCAGAATCTGCACGAGCGACATCGGCAAGGTAGACCTCTCAGACGCGGGGAGCGAATTCATCCTCAACATGATGGTGTCAACGGCGCAGTTCGAATCACGCCGCAAGAGCGAGCGCTCCAAGCGCGCCAACGTGCAACGTGCCCAGCTCGGCTACATCAAGCGCGGCACGCGTTGCTTCGGCTTCGGACCCGACCTGCAAGTCGTCGAGGCAGAGGCCGAGTGCATTCGCCGTATATACGAGGTATATGCCCAGGGCGCATCCATGAGCGCCATCGCTCGCAACATCGCAGGTGACGCCGACACGCTCGACCTGCCGCACTTTGACGCGCCATCCGTCATCTTCGCACGTGAGCGATGGGAGCGCATGACAGACGAGGAGCGCGCTAATCTAACAGCACGCCAGGTGATGATGCTGCCACGCGAGCTCTTCGCGCAGATTCCAGAGTCACAGCTCAAAAAGTACAAAGCGGAAGACCGACGAGCGATAGCCAAGGCACAGGCCAAGCCAGAGAAAAAGTTCGATTTGGCCGTCACGCAGCAGATACTCAAGAACCCACGCTACGCAGGCTACGTCTGCTACGTGCCGACAATCGATGGCAAGTGCCAGCCGACCAACGCGCACTGGACCGACTTCATCGTCCGTGACAAGACTGGAGAGCCGGTGAAGGCCGCATGGCCAGCGATCGTCGAGCCAGAGCTGTGGTGGCAGGTGCAAGCGCGTCGCGAAAAGAACAAGTACGCTGGTGACGGACACAGGATCGACAACAATGGCGCGAAGATCCGCCACGTCGGCTCTGGTTTCTACCTGTGCCACGTGTGCGGACGTCCCGTGAGGGCAGGCGATGGTCGCTACGAGTGCGTCCACCATGTCAGTCGCATGCGTAAACACATAGACCAGTACGTGCTTGCCGCAGCCGCCCTGCGCCTGTCGCTGCCAGAGACGTTCGACCTCTCTGACCATGCCAACGACGATGAGGTCGAAGCCCTGCGCAGAGAGATCTCCGACGCCCGTAGCCGTCTCAGGTCCGTGCGCGCCGGCTATGAGCAATGGCTCGTCGACGGCACGGGAAACATCGACGACGAGATGTACACGCGCGCCTCGACACGCCTGACAGAGCGCATCTCGAGACTCGAGTCGAGGGTGCAGAACCTCGCCTCGCCTGCCGTCTCCCCTCTCGCAACCATGCTCGAGACCGAGAGTCCAGCCACAGCGTTCATGCGCATCAAAGAGATAAGCCAGGTGCAGGCGATTTTGCGCCAGATGATGGACGTGACACTCTATGCCCACCCGGGAGGCAAGCGCTACGATGCAAGCTCGCTCGTGAGCGACGTCGGAATTACCTGGAAGCTTCTGCCGAGCCCGGAGCACATGGCAATGGGCCTCGAGGACCGCGAGAGGTACGCGTCACGGCTACTGGAAGGCGCGTTCTGGGCAGACCTTGACTTCGACGCGATTGACGAGGAAGACCTCGCACCCTGGGCACGCGACTTGAGAAACGCGCCCGACTTCGTCTTCGAGGCGGCACACGCTGCGCTCATCGCCGCCGTGCAGGCACGCGTGGACGACCTGATAGCGCCCTACGGCGATGACGAGCAGCGCCCAGTCTTCGCAACGGAGACAGAGACCGACCCGCTCACAGGCGACGCAGTTGCGATCGGAGGCATCACGTCGCAACCTACAGATGACAAGGATGCGACGCTCGGCACGCTGCTAAGAGGCATAGTGGAGACCGCGCCGAAAGAACGCGGGTCCAACGAGTGATCGCTCCCCCGGGCGCTTCTACAGTTTGCTACAGCTGCCTACAGTTGCGAAACCGCCCAAAACCGGCACGCGCAAAACGGAAAAGGCCTGCTCAGCGGCCCGTACTACAGTTACTACAGTATTTTGCCCCGAAAATCTCAACTCAAGGTTTTTGGTACCTCAAAACGTAATCCTATAGAGATGCCCTAAAAATACTGTAAATACTGTAGTAGGGCATCTACCTGCGGTTTTGTTAACACCCAAAAACAGGCAAAATCAGGTCAAAACACTGTCGATACCCACATCTACCTCGTGTTTTGTTGCTACTACACTTTATACAGATTGATTTTTACAGAAACTGTAGCGAACTGTAGTAATCCATAGCAGCACCCATTTTACGCGTGCCATTAACACACCCCACGTAGCACAATCCTTGTCCCGCTTTCCCGCGTGCCGCTGTACTCCTCGGAGCGGATCCCTCGCGCCTGGGCGCGATCCCGCGCGGCCCCGTGGCCGAAACCCGCGCGATGCCCGACGACCCGGAAAACGCTTCGCGACCCATCGCCCACCCTGCCCTGTGCCAGCGGACCCGCCCGTCGCGAAGCCCGCGCATACATATATAGGTGGCCCTCGCCACCATCACCGACGACGCCCGTCGAAAAAGGGAGGAGCGGGTCCCGCGTTCGCGGGCCCGCTTCCTCCCAGTCTCGTTCCAACTCTCGCAACGGTCCCCGCCGCGCGCCCTCACGCGCGGTTCAGCACGTCCACTGCGCGCTTGCCCGCGTCGGCCTCCGTGCTGTTCGCCTCCGCCTTCGCGAACCTGCGTGCCAGCGTGCGCGCGGAGATCTCGACGCGGGCCTCGTTGCCCTCGGCGTCGGTCCCGCGCCGCCAGAACCGTGCCTCGCGCTGCACGGCACGCGGCCCCAGCTCATGGACGAGCTTACGAAACTCGCCCCACGTCACGTCGCTATAGCTCGCCTGCCGCTCGTCGCACCACCTGCGCGAGTGGATCGCGTTCTGTTCCCTTCCGGCTCCACGCGCGTTGTGGGCGGACATCGCGGCGACGCGGCGAAGCCCGTCGACGCGAACCTCGGCCGTCACACAGAGGCCTGACTCGGTCTCATAGAGCTGGATCTCGCCCGCGCCAGCCGACACGAACACGTCGGCCAGCGCCTCCGCGTTCGACATGGCTCCCCTGCCCGTGACGATGCATTCGACTCGCGCCATGTGTCAGTCCTCCCTGCTGCCTGCGACTGCTCCCATGATACGGCCAGAACGGTGACCAGCGACAGCATAGAACACACCAGACTGACATATTTAACAATGTCTCATTCAAGCATTGCCAAAGCTCACTTTTTACGTCATAATTAATTGTGTCCTACCTATGGCGAAAAAGAATGGGGCTATCACAGGCGCAGAAAGAAGGCTCCCATGTACGCACCCAGCACATCCATCACCGAACGCGATCTACGCAACGCACTAACCACGGTTCTCTCGCACCCGAACATCGTTGGAATAGTCCGAGAGCTCGGGCCAGGCACCATCGGCAACAGTACCGTTGATGCAGTGATCAGCGAACTAGTGTCTGGTCTCCTCGATCAGCGTGAAAACGGCTGCTCGGTCATTGCTTCAAGTATTAGTCACCATATGACTTATCGCTCAACGATTGATGTGGCGAAGCCTCACATCGTCGACGAGATACAACGCCTGTGTGAAAACGATACGAAGCTTGACGGTATCCGACGGCTCCTCGCTTCCGAAAGCAGCAAGCCCGTTATCGCCCATCTGCCGACAGCGCAAGTCGGCTGGTGTCCCACCAACGACGAAACGGAAATTGGACCATACGTCTGCGTCCCGATGTGGGACACATTTATTGCTCAAGATGGTTCCGTGCTAGTGTCATACTCATATGTCTTTTTTGAGAGTGGTGGCGAGGTCATGATCGCCTACACACCACGGCGGCTCACTCGTGATCTCACGCTCTTCCCCTCACTAAACGAGATAATCGGTTGCCTCTCATGCGACAACGAGTACCGCCGCCTTTTCATCACAATACATGAACGACTCGAGGAACGTTTGAACAACAAGCCCGGCATAGCGTAGCCACACCCAGGGCAGGCGTGCCACTCGGCGCCCTGCCCTTTTTCCTGCCCGCCTCAGTGTTCTTTTGGATGCCTATGGCAAAAGTGTTCGATAAGCCGTCCGCCCGTCACTGCCCACCCCTGTGCCGACAGTTACCCATTGGACGGGCGTCCAACCTATGACGAAAGGGGCCCCATGACCACCTACGGATATGCCCGCGTGTCGACACCAACCCAGAGCCTGACACGCCAGGTCGAGAACCTGAGCGCCTACGACCCTGCGATCCGCATCTACCAGGAAAAGTACTCGGGCCGTGTCTCGGAGCGCCCAGAGTACGTCAAGCTGAAACGGCGCGTGCTGCCGGGCGACACCATCGTCTTCGACTCGGTCTCGCGCATGAGCCGAGACGCTGCCGAGGGCGTCTCTGACTACCTGTCGTTCTTCGAGCGTGGCGTGAACCTCGTGTTCCTGAAGGAGCACCACATAGACACGGACGTCTACCGCGAGGCGTCGAGGAAGGCCATCGACACCTCCGTGTCTGTCGGCGACGACATCTACGACCGCTTCCTCGCGACCATGACAGACGGCATCAACACGCTCTTGCGTGACCTCGCGACCAGACAGATCGAGCTCGCCTTCGCTCAGTCACAGAAAGAGGTCGACGACCTCCGCGAGCGCACGCGCGAGGGCATACGCGTGGCACGTGCCAACGGCAAGCAGATCGGCGGCGTCACCGGACGCCCGCGCGTCCCGAAGAAAAAGGCACCGGCCATGGCCACCATCCGCAAGCACTGCAAGCGCTATGGCGGCACGCTCACCAACGAGGAGACGTGGCGACTGGCAGGAATCGGACGAAGCGCGTTCTACCGCTACTGCAAGGAGATAGACGAGGGAATTCTCTATTCCTAGTTTTGCGACTCTTCTCATTACCTAGTTCTGCGATTTCTCATAACCTGTTATTGCGTATTCTCATAACTTGATTTTGCAATTTCTCATAATTAGGTATTGCAATTCTCGCCGAAATCCCGTATATTCAGAGTTGGAAAAACTCGTTGTTCGGAGGTATGAGATGCGTCGTGGACCAGTGGAAAACACCTGCTCAATCGATATGCGCGTGAGCTTGCAGCGAGGTACGGTGAAAAAGGGCCCGTCGATTTTCGCAAAGGAAGAGTGCGACAAACAGGCTGCACTCAACGAGCTTGTCGACACCCTTCGTGCGCTCGGTCTTGTCGTGGAACGTGACAAGTCACAACTGCACATCGAGTTCCCTTCCGCGAGCAACGCCAAGCGCCTACGCAGCCGTGGTGGCGGACGTCCAAAGACAAAGGGCGAGACGCCCGACATCGCCAAGATGGAAGATGGCGATGAGAAGGACCTCGCATGCGAATGGCAACAGGCAAGGTCGTACACCGATCGAGTCGCATTCTTCGAGAAGCACGGCGCCGCCGCGATGGCCCGTGCCATGGGCGTCTCGGTCTCGACCGTCTACCGTCGCGTTCCCGAATGGCGCCATGGCAAGCGCATAGAGGAGCTTCAAGCCGAATACCTGAAGCTTCCCGTCGACCCAATCGACGAACGGCTCGCCTTCCTCAAGAAGCAAAGTGGGAACGACATCATCTCCCTCGTCCCTGGCTCGAACATCATCCCGAACAGCCCCGCGGCGAGGTCCTGGCCACACAACCCCGACTGCGTC
The DNA here is from genome assembly GCA_900314645.1 of uncultured Actinomycetes bacterium. Classification (GTDB taxonomy): domain Bacteria; phylum Actinomycetota; class Coriobacteriia; order Coriobacteriales; family Atopobiaceae; genus UBA1367. The sequence goes on along the minus strand of OMWB01000024.1, from coordinate 12,655 downwards.
GAGGTCGTCAGGATATGGCTGAATGCCGAGGCCGAGCGCCAGCGCACATCCGAGCATGCCGACGAGCAGAGCCAGTGACATCCCCGCAATTTTCATAACCTGATTTTGCAACACTTGCATTATCAGGTTTTGCGAATTGTCATATTCTGGTTTTGCGTTATTTCATAACCTGATTTTGACGGTTTCCATTATCAGGTTTTGCGAATTCCCTGAATTCCTCTCCCCTCTCGCGTGCGCACCTGCGCCCGACGAGTGACAGAGACACTTTCTGGAGTCCCTGTCACAGAGAGGATACAGCCATGAATGCTCCGACGTCTTTGCTCGTTCAGACCCTTACCGCCGCGACCCTGAGCTACCCCGCCCCACACGTCGACATCTGCATGGGCTTCCTGTGCCGGACGCTCGACGCCGCAGGCTTCGAGCATGCCGCCGTAAGCGAGAACCCCGCGTTCGGCATCGCCGTGGAGTGCGACCGCTTCGAGCACCACCACGTCGTGCTGGCGCTCGTCCTCTCGCCTGACGCCTACGAGATGACGCAGGACGAGGTGTCGGCCTTCGCCCACGCCATCCTCGACGCGGACGAGCACCTCGACGACCTCAAGCGCGAGCTCGGCGACTCGGTGCTCGACGTCGCGAGCGTGTGCCTCGACCCCGTCCAGGCCAGATGCAGGATCCACCACCCCCAGGACATCCTCGAGACGTGCCATCTTGCTGAAGCGCCCGTGCACTTCTTCATCCCCGCTGGTGGCGACACTCCCGTGCCGGCGGAGGACTGGGACGACAGCTTGATGGGCTCGCCGCTCGCGCTCAACCGCGTCATGACGGCTGTCTAGGAGGCGTGCCATGAGCCAGCTCACGCTCATCTCACGCACGTTCGCCGAGTCTTCGCGCACCGTCCCTGCGGTGCGCATCGTACGCGCCTTCGACTGCCTGGTCGACTCGCTCGAACACGCGGGATACGAGGGCATCGGCGTCCTCGACGACGAGACGCTAGGCCCCGCGATCGATTGCTCCTACCGAGGCGTCCGTCACGTCGTGCTCGTGCTCCTGGTCCCGCTCGTGCGCTACGAGCGCCGCACGCGAGAGCTCGACGCCTACGTGCGGCAGCTGCTAGACAACGAGGACGACCGCGAGACTCTCGCAGACGAGGTCGGGGACGCGTCGCTCGACGTCGCGCAAGTCGTCATCAATCGTGCGACGCAGCATGTCTCGATCAACCACCTCGTCGATATCCTCCACACGCAAGGAGCACACCCGCGCGGCCAGCGCTTCCTCGTGCCACGCGGTGGTGGCGCACCTGTTCGCATTTGCGAGGCTTTCTACGCCGAAAGGAGCGACGATGCTCGATAGACCGACGTTCAATCTCACCCGCCACGGCTTCGACTTGCACTGTGCGGGCGACACGGAGCTCGTCATGGCCCCGCACCTCGTCTGCGTCACGGGCACCCGCCGCGCGACGCCCTACGGGCTCGCCCTGGCAGAGGCCTCGGGCAGAATCGTCGCGGAGTCGGGCCACACATTGCTCACGACTGCTGCGCTCGGCTGCTCCGTGGCTGCGGCCAGAGCCGCGCTCGACGCGGGCGGCGACGTCATCGTGTTCGCTGGAACGGGCTGCAACAACCCATACCCGTCGACCTCACGCGACGTCTTCGAGCGTGCCGCAGCGACGATCTCGCTCGCGATACCTGACGCGCCGCCGACGCCCGCCGCGTTCCGCGCACGTGACCATGCGCTCGCGCACGTCGCCGAGACACTCGTCGTGTGCGAGGCGGGCATGCCCTCAGGCGTGTTCTCGCTCGCAGACGAGATGCTCGACCTCGAGAAACGCGTGCTCGTATTTCCCGGCTCGGTCTTCAGCCAGACCTCCGAGGGCGCGAACGCGCTCATCGCCCACGGCGCCACCATGCTCGCGTCGACGTCGGACCTCGAGCGCAACCTTGGCTGCGTGACCGAGCGAGCGCCGCGTGCGGAGCACGTCGACGACCCGCTCCTCGCGGCCCTCGTCGCGTGTCCCATGCGCCCCGACGACCTCGCGCACGCCCTCGACGTGCCAGTGCTCGACGTCCTGCGCAGACTCGCGTCATACGAGATGGATGGCCGCGTCCAGCGTCTGCCAGACGGTCGCTATGCGTCCATACCGCACTCGGCCCTTTAGTATGCCGTTGTTACGGCAAGACAGGTTCCACCAACGCAAACAGGGGCAGACGCAAAAGCGCCTGCCCCTCGACAAGCCAACCTTCGCAAAGAAGCACCCCCGATGGGAAGGAGCACCGAAAGTGGGCTACTACTCCGACTTCCAAGGCGAGATCCGCGCAACCTTCGCCGACGTGGACGCTGCCTGTGCCGCCCTCGACGAGCTCCGCAAGCTCGCCGTCGTCGACAAGCCACTCTTCGCCATCATGCCCAACTTCCAGCGTGACGGTGCGCTCATCGTCGCGTCTGTCGACGTGTACGAGAAGTGGAACACCGCATCTGTGGACGTGACCGCGCTCGTGCAGTGGCTCAACGCCCACGGCGCCGCCGACATCAACGGCGACATCGAGGTAGCAGGCGAAGAGCCGCGCGACCTGTGGCGCATCCACGTCGCCGACTGCGCGGTCACCACACAGACAGGCAAGGTCGTCTACGAGGAGGCGAGCTGATGTCCCTCTACGCAATCGGTGACGTCCACGGTCGCGCGACCGACGCCATGTGCGCCATCGAGCCGATCGCGCCGTCCCTGGCCCCGTCCGACACCATCGTCATGCTCGGCGACGTCGGAATCGCCTACGGCGACCACGTCCACGGAGACCTGCGCCGCTACCTCGCAAGCCTCCCCTGCACCGTCCTGGTAATGCGCGGCAACCACGACGTGCGCTACTGGCGCGACATGCAGCTCGGCATCCTCACCCATGGCCGCGCGGAATTCGTCGACTGGTCAGGCTCGGTCTTCATGCGCGACTCTCGCTACCCCAACACGCTCTACGTGCCTGACGGCGGCGACCTCGTCACCATCGAGGGCCACCCGTGCCTCTTCATCCCCGGTGCCTGGTCCATCGACGGCGAGTACCGGCGCGAGATGGGCTACCCCTGGGAGCCAGAGGAACAGCTTACGGGAAGCGAGATGGACCAGCTTCTCGCCCTCGCACAGGCACACCCAATCGAGCATGTCTTCAGCCACACCTGTCCGCTCTCCTGGGAAAACGAGCTCACTGACCTGTTCTTTCCGCCAGACCTTGCTCCACCCATAGACGACACCATGGAGGCATGGATGGACGACGTGCTCGAAGCTTGCGAGGACACGCTCGAAGGCTGGTGGTTCGGTCACTTCCACGGCGACCGTGACGTAGCCCGTGGTTTCGGACATTTGCTCTACCACGACGCACGACGCGTTCTCTAGCACAGGTTTCTACTCGCGAAGGGCATGGGGATAGCGCCATCACGGCGCTATCCCACACAGGTTCCACTCTCGAAAAGGCAGTTTCGCCAAATAGAGAGGACCGCCATGTCTGAGAACGAGACCAAGAACGACGCGTTTGACAAGTTCATCGCACCCAAGAATGCCTGGATGCACGACGCCATCTCTCTCTTCGAGACCATGTTCGGCGTCTCCGACGTTGACGTCGACACCGACGAGAACGGGACACTCGTCGTGACCGTCACCGCGGACCCGGTCGCGGCATAGACGCGACGCCTCGCAATCACACCCAAAATCGCAACAGAGAGGACCTGCCCATGTACATCATCGTCACAATCTGCATCTACACCGTCCTCGCAGCCTGCACCGTCGCAGGCACCGTCTAGCGCAAGAGCCAGTGAGGGACACATCGCGTGTCTCTCACACACAAGATTTTCCGTGCCAAAAGTCACAACGAAAGGACTCAAGCCCATGGCAACGATTAACTCTCGCAACTTCGGAACCGCGACCGGTCGTCTCGTTAAGGATCCCGTGACCTTCACGAACGGAGACGGCTCCAAGAAGATCGTCGTCAACCTCGCGCTGCGCGACAACTTCAAGGGCAAGGACGGCGAGACCGGCGCCCAATTCGTCGACTTCACGGCCTTCGTGCCGAAAGACGCCAAGGGCGACGTCTACTCGATGATGCACGAGGGCGACCTCGTCAGCATCACCTACGAGCTCAGGAACGACAACTACACTGATTCGAAGGGCGTCCAGCACTTCGACGTGACGCTGCGCATCACCGGCGTCGACCTGCTCGAGCCGAAGTCGGTCACCGAGGCCCGTCTCAAGGCCCGCGCCAAGAACTAGCACCCTTTCCCATGGCGTAGGATGCCCCGCTCACGAGCGGGGCATCTCTCTTTTGGTCGACGTGTCCCGCTGCGCCTGCCGACGCAATCGGCGGGCGATACAGGGTCACAGGCTGATATCAGCCCCATGTACGCATCACTGTGCCCTTCTGTATGCCGTACATACGCGCGAAAGGATTCCCACATGCCCCAAACAGCCTCCGTCCGCTCCGCATACCTCGCTGGGCTTGACGTGACACCGCTCACTCTCGACTGCCAAATTGCGCCCGGCATTCCGCGCCTCACTATCCTCGGCCTTGGCGATGCGCTCGGTGCGGAGGCCGCTTGCCGTGTCCGTACAGCAATTCGCGCCACTGGCTTCGAGATGCCGCAGGCGTCCATCGTCGTGCAGACGCATCCCTCGTCGGTCCGCGTCCGTGGCACCGGGGCAGACCTCGCCATTGCCGCTGCAATTCTTGCCGCATCTGGCCAGATTCCACCTGTGCCCGATGATGCTGTCCTCGTCGGCGAACTCACGCTACGCGGCGACGTTGTCGACGTGCGTGGCATGGCCTGCTATGACCGCTGGTGTGCAGAGCATGACACAATGCTCGTCTGCGCTCCGACATCTCAACTCACATCTCATGTGCCTGTGCCTACCCTCGGTGACCTTCGCGCTCTCGACTGGACACCGACGCTGTCGGCGGGCATAAGCCCCGTCCCTCGCACGCCACAGACGCCACCAGATGCTCTGAGAGGCGCTTTCCAGGCCGCAATGGAGTCACACTCCATCATCCTGCTTCGTGGCGCAGACGGGCCTGTCTCACGCGCCGTGCGTGCCCTGCACGCAGCGTTGCCATCGCTCGCGCCCGAACAGTGCACAGAGCTCGCCTGCATCCACAGCGCGTGCCGTGTCAGTTTCACGGGTGAGCCGCCCTTCCGCTGCCCACATCACTCAATCTCCTGTGCCGGGCTCATCGGTGGCGGACGTCCGGTCATGCCGGGCGAGCTCACGCTCGCGACGCACGGACTCCTGCTCATCAGTGACGTGGAGCGCTGGTCGCAATCACAGCTCGACATCATGACGCGCCCTCTCCAAGAGCGCGAAGTACGCGTCGTGCGCGTCGAAGGTGCATGGACCATGCCTGCCGAACCTGCACTCGTGGTCGCAACGACGACAGAAACGAAAACACCGTCTGAACAGCTCTTGCGCGGTCTCGCTCGCCTCGGCTTCACCGAGGTCATGCTATGAGCGTACAGTTCGTATTGTCGACGACGATGTTCGTTGAAGGTGAGCTTCGAGAGTTCGACGCAGCATACGAGCATGCCGTCTTCGACGATTATGACAACGCATGCGCAGCTGTCGACGGGCTCACCACCACACACCGCAGCATCCTCGACTACCTCGTAAAACTTGATGACTCAGACGGCATCTCTGTCGACGTCTCTCCTCGCATCGTCGACGATGACGGCACCACACACGACTACGCCATCATGCTCGCCGCCGAGATCGTGCCCGGGCGACCCGTGGTGTGGTGGCATGGCGACGAGTGCCACGACAACAGACACCCCCGGCTCGAACGGTAACAAGGTGCCCCCAGGCCTCACGGCTTGGGGGCATCTTTTTGTTCAAAGCTCCTACTCGCCGAAGTTCGTGAGCCCGCTCAAATCCAGATCGGACAGCGGCTTCGGCTCCTCCCGAATCGGTGCGGGCTCGGCCACGGCGCGTTGCCTTTCCTGCTTCGGCTGCGAGACGCCTGTGCCACTCAGGTCGGCAATATCGCGGAAAGTCTGTCGCGCCATCTGGACAATCGATATCGCGGCGCCGTACACCGACTTGCAGAACTTGCCGAACATGCCGCACAAGAATTGCGCGGCACCATAGCTGCCGTCAGCCTCGGCCTCCCGCATCGCGCGGTCAAATCCTGCGGCAAAGCCTTTCATCTGCTCGGTCGGCATCTCCCACGTGCCACCGATTCCCGCGCGCAGCTGCGTCGCCACGCGCTCTGCAACCACATGTGCCGCAGGGGTACCGTCTGTGCCTTGCGGCTCCTCGCCCTGCCAGGACATGATTTCGCGCCTAAGCCTTGGCGAGACCTCTCTCGGCATGTTCTCGACGGCGGCGTCGACGAAGATGGACACCATGGACTCGTCGACCTTCAGCGACCATGGCGATTCTTCTGCGCCGATGAGCGCGGCGTTGACGATGATGGTGGCATTGCGCATCCTCGGCACGACCTGCACGGCGCGTTCCAGCGCCTCCGTACGCTGCCGCTTTGTCTCGTCGTCGCGCCGTCTGCGCGCACGTTCGCGCTCAAGTTCCGCCTCAGCCGCTGCCTGCTGGCCAATCTCGGCAATGAGATCGCGGCTCTCCTGCGTCCGCGACTGCTCGAACCTTCTCTGCGCGACCCTTGCGGCCTCCTCGCGCTGGGAGCGCTCAGCAGCCGTCCTCTGCGCCCTCTCGAAGGCGTCGCGACGCGTCTCGAGGTCGCGCTGGACCGCATCTGGCTCGGACCTCAGTCGAATGAGGTCGCCGGGCTGCATGAAGCTGTTCAGTGTCGCACGCCCGTCGTCGCCATACTTCAGCTTCCCGACCCAGTTGCCAGGCCCACGCTCATCCGGCTTGCTCTCCTTCTCCTTTCGCTCCCTCTCCTTGCGAGCCAGCTCCGCGTCACGGCTCGCCTGCGCGAGTGCCTGTGCCTCTGCCTCGGCTGCGCGCTCGGCCTCGGCCTGGCGCTCGGCCTCTGCGCGTATCGTGTCGAGGGCATGCGGCGCGGAGAACTGGCGCAGGATCTTCGAAGCCTTGCAGCGTCGGCGGCGCGTCTTTCCCTCGAGCTCCACCTCAGCCGTGTACGTCCAACCCTCGCCGCCGTCGGGCAAGGGCTTTCTCGTGATGCCGACGCCACGCTTCGCCAATGCCGACTCGAAGTCCTCGACACTTCTGATGTTTCGCGCGTCCGCGGCGATCGTCTCGTCAATCAGCGTGCCGATCCTGAGGGCCACCGTCGCATCACGCAGCGACCTTGGCCACGTGTCGCCAGGCTTCAACTGCGTCGTCGTGTCGCGCACCTTCGCCTCGAGTTCCTCCTTGCGCTCCGCCCACGTTCCCGTGTGCGGCGCCGGACGCACGACGCGCATCCCGCGCTGCCTGCAGAGCACGTCGGTGACTGCGCGGATCTCCCAGTTCTTTCGACCGCGCCCGCGTATCGCGAGCAATGACTCCGTGTCGCGGACGTTCACGATGTCGATGTGCAGGTGCAGGCACTTGCCGACGCCATCCCCGTGTGCGGTTATCGCGCACGGCGAGTTCGGATAGAGCTCGTCCACGAGTGCGCGACCGAACTCCATCGCGGCGCGCACGTCTTCGGGGTTCTCAGGTTTCAGCTCGTCGCGGCTCCAGGAGACGCGCACTTCGTAGGCCTCGTACTTGCGATTGCCGAAGTGCCTGGACACGCCACGCGCGTAGTTCGCAAGCTCCTCGCGCGTGCCGAAGTCGCACCAGAAGTCGAGCGGGCGCACCGCGTTGCGCTCGTTGCGGTTCCTCGTGCCCTCGGTCCCAGAGCCATACGTCACGTAGTTCAGTCGTCCCCCCAGATGTGGCAGGCCCTCGACGTAAGTGGTCGGCATCGCTATCACTCACCTTCGAGGGGTTCCAGCGACTCGTAGCAGACCAGCAGCCGGTCAAGCTTCGCCTCGATCGCGGCGAGCTGTTCCTTCAATTCTGCAAACTCGCTTATGAATTGCTTCAGCTCGCCGCCTGCAGGGCGCACGCCGCGATTCAGCTTCCTCGCGATCTGGTTCACGTTGTTGCCGACCCGCGCGATGCCCTGGTGCGTGCGGAAGACTTCGTCTGTCAGCGCCCCGACCGCACGACGGTACATCGCGTAGTCGCCGACCGAGCGCCACTCGCGCATCGTCATCATCTGGCTCAGGCGCTCCGGAGAGAAGATCGTGCGGCGCACCGTCTCGCTCACGGTCACGCCCAGACGCTCGGCGACATACGCGAGGGCCGCCATCTGGTTCTTGCTGAAGCGTATCTCCAGGCGCTCCGTCTTCGGCTCGTGCTCGCCCGTGAGAAAGCCTGCGACGACGTCTGCAGGCATCTGCACTATGTTCGCCCCATCACTTATGCTCGCCTTGCTCATGACATGACTCCCGTCTCAAAACGATGACGGGTCATGAGAAAAGGCGACCGCAGACAACGCGACTGAAACGTCGCTGTCTGCTTGCCGCCTTATTCAAGAAAGCTTTCGGGTGCGTACGCGCGTCTGCGCATACAGTTTTGGTTGAGCCGCAAACGTCATCTATTCGGTTCTCAACAAAAGACTGTAGCACAAAAGCGTGCCACAGGACACAGGTGCGGCAAGCCGCATCGCGCGTCACGGAAGGTGCCGCGACGAAGGGCGAAGTGCATCCAAATCGAAGCAGTTCAGAGCGCGTGTCGCGACACGGCGACACGAAACCAAGAGCACAAATCGAAGCAAAACCTGTGTCGCGCATGTGCGCGAATGCCCGTCGGGGCGAGCACGCTCACCCCGACGGAAATGAAGAGCTCTGTCCGTTCGAGAATACTCGAACGGATCGGGCGGCGCCTCTGGGGACACTGCGCTGCCGTGCGCTCCATGGCCTTCGTGGCACAACCACGGAACAGCCATTTCGCACACGTCCGCTGCGCTCGCTCCCGTCACAGAATAAGTGACGTGAGCGCCCCAGGCCGAGCCATGACACGCCCCCAAAAGTGGTAAAACCACTGTTGTTGCGGTGCGTGTTCTGTCCCGGCACGATGCCGCCTCAAGAAAAAAAGCAAGTAGACGCTTCATACGTACACGGGCCTTCACTACGTTTCGGCCTCGTGACTATTCAGCGTAACACTTGCCAAGGGGCCCGCTGCGCGCCCCTTGGATCCTCCGGCTAGCGCTCGCTGCACCATCCGACGCACATCCGCTACGCTCCCTGTGTGTCATCTGGTTCCGCTCGCGCCTCGACATTGCGCACAGTTTGGCCGCACTTCGTGCGAGCTTTCTGCGCAATGTCCGCTCCTCCACGCGACCCGTTCGTGACAACAAACTCTTCGAGTTTTGTCACTCACTTGCAGCGTGTCGTCGAAGCGAGAGCTGCCACCAACGATGCTGCCAAAGTCATCATCTGGTGCCAATCCCTCGCACTCGCGTTGGTGATGAACGCAAGCGTTCCCACCCGCGAGAAACACCGCGACGTGACAACGAACCGCGTCGCGGCTCTGTCACTTCCGCGCCGCAAAACCGATGGCAGGTATCGCCACAGTAGCGCCGACTCCGCCATCGAAGCACTCCGAGTTTCCGACATCCCGTGCTGCGTTTCGGGACAAATAAGGGTCCCTACTCTTGCACGAAGATGTGCGAAAACTCTCGCATCCCCATCACAAAGCGGGCCGTGCATGGTGCGACTCAATCGCACCATGCATACAGGGATGCGGTGTGCCCAAAACAGCTCCGTATGCCCTCGAAAGGAGCCCGCCCATGAGCGACGCAGTCCTCACCGTCGTGAGCCATGACGCGCTCACCATCCACGACAGCAGCACAAAGAGACTCGACCGAAAGCGCGCCAAGAGCATAGTCGCCGACGCGTGCCTCATCCGCTATCTTGAGCCCCTCGAACCGACACACGAGTGGTCCAACCCGCTTGCGCAAGAGCTTGACATCATCGCGCAAAGCCATGACGAGATCCTGCTCATAATCATGCGCACCTACGATGCCGAGAGCGACGCCGACGCGACACTCGCCTGCGCACGGCACGACCCCACGCTCGATGGAGAACTCGTCTCGCGTCTCAGGCAAACTGTCGACGCGTACGTCGCCGACATGCGCCTCTCGCTCAACATCAACGACACGGAGTCGATTGAGGGCGTCATCGTCGACGTCATATCGACGCCGACGCGCACCCACATCGTCGAGCACCACAACCTCGCGTACGTCGACTACGACGGTCTCTGCGACGAGGGCGGAGATTGGTCACAACTATGAGCATCTACCGCCCGCACACAGGGCCGATCATCCTGCCAAAGTGGGCTCCAAACCGCACCATAGCCCTCGCCGAGTATCACCACGACTCGCGCCGCGTCGAGATCGCATGGCGCTCTGGACCAGATGCCGTCGACATCCTGAGCGCAGGCGCCGACCTGCTCTTCGAGGGCGACAACACGGTGCCACTCATGAATCGCAAATACGAAACCTGCGGCTATGCGGCACCTGGGCCAACCGAACTCAGAGCTATTCCCGTCGCCACACCATACAAGAAAGAGCTCGCCGAGAAGCACCGAACGTTCACGATGTCCGACTGGCGACTCGGTGCAGACGCTCTGATTCAAGCAACGTCAATCGACGAGCGCGGCGAGACCGTCTGCGTCGACGACATCTCCGGACGGACGGCGTGGGGTCGGCTCATATCGCTCGCCTGCGACCCGAGAGCAGAGCTCGTCGGTGATCCAGAAGCAATCTATGGCGTCGCATGGGATGACGGTAGCCGAGAGGAGATGTGGGACTGCGACGAGATGACCTACACCTCATACCTCGAAAACCTCGCCGAAGTCATTCAGGAATGGGAATCCAGCGAAGGTGGCGAATGACCATGGCAACAATATCAGTTTGCGTCGGGAATCACGGCTATTACGCGGAAGGAGAGCTGCACGACGCCTGGATTGACCTCCCAGTTGAACCGTCAGAAATCCGTCCGTGGCTCATCAAACACAAGCTCTACGACCGTCGTCATGAAGAGACTTATATCTCCGATTACGATGGCGTACCGCTCGGCTGTTCCTACGGTGGTGCGTTCTCGGAGTACACCTCACTCGAACACCTTAACGTCCTCGCGCAGCTCATCGAGGACCACCCGAGCGAAGCCGAAACGGTCGCCCGCTTCATCGGAATCAGCGGCGACGAGCCTGACTCACTACTGGGCATCTGCAATTTCATCCTTCAGGCAGACGACCTGCCCGTGTACTCCTACGACATCCCCGAGTGGTGCGAGAACGACAACCCGGAAGCGAAGTTTGGCTACTCCTTGGCACAGTACACCGAGTGGTGGGACGCACTCGGAGCCGCCAATACTCAGGACTACTTCGATCTTGAGGCGTATGGTCGCGCACAAGCGATGGACTGTGCGCTGGGAGATGACGGCTATGTCGACCAAGCATGCGACTACCCGCGCGAGGACCTCTATTCCTGGCAGGAAATCGAAGCCATGATGCCCTGGCATGACGATGACGCGTAGTCCGCTCTTCAGTACGCAGTAATTACGGCACAACCATAGAAAGGAACCCTATGTGTCCTGACCCTCGCCAAATCGAACATACCGCACAGTTGCGCCTCGCGCTCGTCGAGGCATACCGCGCAGGTGGTCTGCGCGACGTCGAGAAGCGCACGCGCGACATCATCGCCAAGAGGTGCGCCGAGCCTGTCATCGACGAGCTCGTAACGGAGCTTGACGCTCTCTACGAACGCGCGACGCCCGTCGCCAAAGCCGGTCGCATCGACCTCTACACCGACCACCCGACCGTTGTCGATGCTTTCCCCAACGCGTCGGAGCGTTGCGCCTTCTGCCTACTTGCTTACCTCACCGGCAGCGGCACCGACATCGCGCCGAAGGAGAATCCGATCAAGATTTTTAACGATGAGTTCCGACGTTCCAGCGGCAAAGATGGCACGCTCAGACCAGACTCGCGCTTAGGCCGCATGAGCGATCGCGCCTACGCCCGCGAGAAGGCTCGTGCCGAAGAAGCCGGCGAGCTTTGGCTCGACAACAGAATCATGCACCCCTCGCAGATCGCGCTCGCGGCGCTCGCACGCTACGGCACAGAAATGCCTGATGTCTTGCACTGGCGTCATGACGACAATGACGACGACGGCAACAGACGCTATGCGGGCATACTGAGCCGCGACGAACTCGTTCACTACGACCGCGACGGCAAACCCGTCGAGGTGAACCACGCGTTCGACGAGGCCTTCGTGAAGTGCTTTCTCGGTCATCAAAACGACTTCAACGCAGACTGGAAGCACTTCCGCATCGCATGTAACGGGCTCTTCGACGCATCGGGTCGCGTGCCCTACATCCTTCCGAAACCCGACACTTTCCATCCGGGGATCGACCCGAGCGTTGTGCCTGGCTTCGAGAAGGTCCATGTCGACGGCGTGGACTGGTTCGTCCACGAGCGGTTCATCATCTGGCTTGCCAGCATAGAGACCTGGGACGACGTTGCCGGTGGCGTGCTCAACAAAGCCGTCGTCGACTCGCTCATCTAGAGTTCGACCATCTCTGTTGACCCACGCTCTGCGGAGCGTCGAGGTCTGTACCGAAAAATGGGCTCTTCGGTGGTTTCTGTGGGAGAGATTCCGGCATAGGCCCAGCTCAGCGGGCGAAAACAACGATCTGGAACTGAAACGGCCCCGGGAGG